>JANQLM010000071.1 GCA_028280635.1 Halieaceae bacterium
ATTTTTTTGTTTTTGGGGGTCAGGCAGCGATCATGCTTGTCTCCCGGTGTAGTCAGTCAGTACCGCTTGAGGACAGCAAAGCTAGCAGAGCCTGCCGTAAAAACAAACAAAGTTGACTGCTTTTTTGTCGGCGACTAACCTGCTCGTCTACCTTTCCCCAGGAAGCAATGCCATGGATCCCGCCGTCAACCGCCAGTTCATCCTCAAGTCCCGCCCGGCCGCCCTGCCGACACCGGAAGAGGTCCCAATGATCGAGTCACCGGTGCCCCAGGCCGGCGATGGCGAGATTGTCATTCGCAATCTCTATATCTCACTGGACCCGGCGATCCGCGGCTGGATGTCAGACGAGCCCAACTATATCGAGCCCATCCCGGTGGGCACCAAGGTCTGGGCGACCGGCATTGGCCGGGTAGTACAGAGCAACAGCCCGGATTTCGAGGTCGGTGACATCGCCCTCGGCATGAACGCCTGGGAGGATTACACCCTGTGCCCGGCGGAGGCGGCCAGCAAGGTCGATCCCATGGGCATGCCGCTGACCACCTTCCTCAGCATTCTCGGTGCGACCGGCCTGACCGCGTACTTCGGCCTGCTGGACGTGGGCGAACCCAGCCAGGGTGAGACTCTGCTGGTGAGCGGTGCCGCGGGCGCTGTCGGCTCCATTGTCGGCCAGATTGGCAAGATCAAGGGCTGCCGCGTCATCGGTATGGCCGGCGGCGAGGAGAAGTGCCGCTGGCTGACGGAGGAGTGCGGCTTTGACGATGTGATCGACTACAAGGCCTGTGGTGACCTGACGGCCGCCATCCGCGAGAAGTGCCCCGACGGCGTGGACATCTACTGGGAGAACGTGGGCGGTGACATGCTCGACGCGGTGCTGCTGAACCTGGCCGAGCGCGCCCGCATTGTTTTCTGCGGCTGGATTGCCACCTACAACGACGCGGAGAAGCGCCCCGGGCCGAAAAACCTCTGGCAGTTGCTGGCCAAGAGTGCCCGCATGGAGGGCTTTGTGGTGAAGAGCTATGTGCCCCAGTTCCCCGAGGGGATCGCCGCCATGGCCGCGTGGCTGCAGCAGGGCAAGCTGCAGTACAAGGAACACGTGGTGGAGGGCCTGGAGAACGCGCTGGACGCTTTCCATATGCTGTTTGACGGCCGCAATACCGGCAAGCTGATCATCAAGATTGCAGACGAGTAGAACCGCCTACCGGGAGTAAGCGCCATGCGCATCGACTATGACTATTCCGATTACCGGGTGCTGGTGACCGGCGCCAGTGACGGCATCGGCCGCGCCACCGCCCAGGCCTTTCACGAAGCCGGCGCTGCGGTGCTGGCCGTGGACCTGAACCCCGATGGCCTCGAGAGCCTCGGCGCCCACGGCATCAAGACCCTGGTGCAGGATGTCGCGGCGGACGACGCCCCGGCCAACATGATTTCCGAAGCGGAGGGCGTGCTGGGCGGTCTCAATGTGCTGGTCAACAACGCCGGCATCTGTCCTGTGGCCAGCCTGGCCGAGACCGAAGACGCGATGTGGGACGCAGCGCTCAACGTTAACCTGCGCGCCATGTTCCGCCTCAGTCGTGAGGCCCTGCCACTGCTGGCCGCCACGCCGGCGGGGCGCATCGTCAATATCGCCTCGGTGTCGGCGCTGATGGCCAATGAGGGTATGGGCGCCTACACGGCGTCAAAGCACGGGGTGGCGGGATTCAGCAAGAACCTGGCGATCGAGGTGGGCAAGCAGGGCATCACCGTGAACTACATCCTGCCCGGGGCCATCGTCACCGGGATCACCCGGGAACTGGTGGAAAACGACGCCGAGTTCCGGGATTTCTGGGTAGAGAAGAGTGCTGCCGGCCGCTGGGGCCAGCCGGAGGATATCGCTCGGGCCATTCTGTTCCTGGCCTCCCGCGACGCCGATTTTATCAGCGGTCACGGCCTGGCGGTGGACGGCGGCGCGCTGGTGCGCGCCTGAGCGGTTGAACGACGGCCTGGTTCTCAGGCACCAGGGCGATAGGGCATGTAGTTGCCGGACAGATCCGGCGGACCCTGGTAGATCACCTGGTAAGTGCGACGGGTAAACACCCAGCGGCCTTCTTCCAGGGCGTATTCGTCGTTGTAGACACCCAGGGTCATATTGGCGTCTCCCTCGCCCGGCACCAGATGCTCGGTGATATACCAGCGACCGGTGGCCTGCTCGCCGCTCACCTGGATGGTGCCCGAGTTCAGCATCATCACCACCATATCAAAGCCGCCCATGGCGCCCTGCCAGGTGGCGAGGATGGCCTCACCGCCCTCCACGACGTGGCCCATCAGGTCCCAGGTGGCGGTGGGTGACCAGGTGGCAATCCAGTCCTCGGCGTTAAAGCGGTTTACCGCGTCGATGTAGCGGGCGTTCAGGTCGCGGATGGCAAGTTCGTCCAGGGTCGACATAGGCGTCTCCAGTCAGGTCTGATGGGGTGGTTGCAGCGTAGCAAAAAAAGAAACAAACCATACTGTTTTTTAGCAAATTGGGCTGCTACTATGAATGATCACCACACACTTAACAACAACAGGTGATGAGCTGCCACGGTAGCTCGCCCATGGAAACGCTCATGTCCTCAAACGCACCGTCCGCCGCGTACGACGGCGGCTTCGATTCCGCTACGGCCAAGCCCATCGGTGAAGGCCTGTTCACCTGGCCGTCAGACAATCCGGCGCTGCTGTGCGCGCGCTGCCAGAACTGCGGGCGGGCTGCCTTCCCGGCCCAGGACAGCTGTGCCGCCTGTTGCTCCACCGACATGGTGCTGGAGGAACTGCCTCGACGCGGCACCCTGTGGACATACACCGTCCAGCGTTTCATGCCGAAGTCGCCCTACAACAGCGGCGAGACCCAGGAGACTTTCCAGCCCTACGGCGTCGGCTATGTCGAGCTGCCGGGCGGGGTGCGGGTCGAGGGCCGGCTGACCGAGAATGACCCGGACAAGCTGGAGATCGGCATGGAGATGGAGGTGGTGTTCTACCCCTACCGCCAGGATGAGGGCGGCACCGAGCTGATCAGCTTCGCCTTCCGTCCCGTCGCCACCGACAGCAGCGAGGACCAGTAGTCATGGATGTAGCAATTGTTGGTGCCGGCATACACCCTTTCGGTCGCACGCCTGAGTGCACGGGTATGCAGCAGGGCGCCTATGCGGCCCGGGCCGCCATGAAAGACGCGGGTGTGGAGTTCACGGACATGCAGTTCGCCTACGGCGGGAGCCACAGCGCCGGCAGCGCTGATTCCCTGGTCAACGAGCTGGGCCTGACCGGCCTGCCGTTTACCAACGTGGCCAATGGTTGCGCCACGGGTGGCAGCTCCCTGATGTCCGCCTACAACGCTATCAAGTCCGGTGAATTTGATATCGGTCTGGTGGTGGGTTTCGACAAACACGAGCGCGGTGCCTTCAATGCCGACCCCAAGAGCCTGGGGATCGGCGCCTGGTATGGCGAGACCGGCCTGATGCTGACCACCCAGTTCTTCGCCATGAAGATCACCAAGTACATGCATGACTACGGCATCACCGACCGCGCGCTGGCCAAGGTGGCCGAAAAGGCTTTCGAAAACGGGGCCAAAAACCCCAATGCCTGGCGCCAGTCGCCAATCGGCGAGGAAGAGATCCTCAACTCGATGATGGTCAACGACCCGCTCACCAAGTTCATGTTTTGTTCGCCCTCAGAGGGCGGCGTGGCGTTGGTGGTATGCCGCGCCGACAAGGCAAAGCAGTACACTGACAAACCGGTCCTCATCCGCGGCGCCGCCCTGCGCTCGCGGCGCTACGGCTCCTTTGAGGTGTTCGCGCCTTCCCAGGCCCTGGAGCATATTGCGGGGCCTACCGTGGATGCTTCAAAAGCCGTGTTTGAGATGGCCGGTGTCGGCCCTGCCGATATCGACGTGGCGCAACTGCAGGACACCGAGTCCGGTGCAGAAATCATGCACATGGCCGAGAACGGTTTCTGCGAGGACGGCGAGCAGGAGCACATGCTGCTCAAAGGCGAGACCCGAATTGACGGTCGACTGCCGGTGAATACCGACGGGGGCTGCCTGGCAAACGGCGAACCCATCGGCGCATCCGGACTGCGGCAAATTCATGAAAACGTGGTGCAGCTCCGCGGCGAAGGCGGCGCGCGCCAGGTACCCGGCGATCCCAAACTGGCTTACAGCCACGTGTACGGTGCACCGGGTATCAGTGCAGTCACCATACTTCAGCGCTAGGCAAGCGAAGAGCTAGCAGGAGAGCAGCGATGAACGAAAAAGTGAAATTGACGGAAGAGCAGATCAAGGCCCGCAACCCGTCCTATGGGTTCCAGGACTTGCTGGACCTTGAAGACGTGGATGTGCCACCGGCCCTGCGCGAGAACACCAACACCTACCTGGGCAGTGAAGACCTGCCGCTGGACCGCTGGACCTCCCGGGAGTTTTTTGACCTGGAAGTGCAGAAGCTGTGGACCAGGACCTGGCAAATGGCCTGCCGCGAAAGCCAGGTCGCCAAGCCGGGTGATTACTTAGTCTACGATATCGCCAATTTCTCGATCCTGATTACCCGCACCGAGGAAGGCGAGCTCAAGGCCTATCACAACTCCTGCCTGCACCGCGGTCGCGCGCTCAAGCGCGGCGCCGGCAGCAGCCCGGAGCTGCGCTGCCCCTACCACGGCTTTACCTGGGCCCTGTCCGGTGAGTTCAAGGGCGCCCCCTGCGAGTGGGACTTCCCGCATATCGACAAGGGCGAGTTCTCACTGCCCGAAGTGAAGGTCGATACCTGGGCGGGCTGGGTACTCATCAACATGGATGAGAACGCCCAGCCCCTGGAAGAGTACATGGGCATCCTGCCGGAGCACTTCGAGCGCTGGAACCATGAACAGCGCTATATCTCCATGCATGTTCAGAAAGTGATCGGCGCCAATTGGAAGGCGGTGCTGGAGGCTTTTATCGAGTCCTACCACGCGATTGCCACCCATCCTCAGATCATGTCTTACCAGGGCATCGACAACTCCCAGTACGATGTCTGGGGCGATAATGTGAGCCGCACCATCACGCCGTCGGCCATCGTCAACCCCAGCCACGAGGACCAGTACGACGAGCAGGACAGCGTCAACACCATGCTTGGCACCTCGGTGCTGGTGGGCGAGACCGGCGACGATTCGGAGACCGCGGTGAAGTCCCGGGCCCGCGATACCATCGCCGGTATCAACAGCGAGGCCTTCCAGCCCATGCACAGCGAGACCCTGGAGGGTTATGCCACCAAGTCGGAGCTGATGGACTCGACCCTGTACCTGCTGTTCCCGAACTTTGCCCCCTGGGCAGGTTTCGGTCCGGTGCTGACCTATCGCCACCGTCCCAACGGCGATGATCACAATAGCTGCATTATGGATATTTTCTTCCTGAACCCATTCCCCGAAGGTGAAGAGCGCCCCGACGACGCACCGACCGTGCGCCTGGAGATCGACGAACCTTTCTCCAAGGCCGCCGACGTGATGGGTGAGGGCCTGGCCCGCATCTTCGACCAGGATGCCTCCAACCTGCCCCAGGTGCAGAAGGGCATGAAGGCGTCCAAGAAAGGCACGGTGACCCTGGCCAACTACCAGGAAGTTCGCATCCGCCACTTCCACCAGACGCTCGACAAATACCTGAACGCGTGAGCGCTTCCCCCGGCCCGGCGGGAACGCCGGGCGCCTTCCCGCCTGGCGACTGGCAGGCGGGTTTGCCGGCACGGATTGCCCGTGATGGCGAAAAATGGGCAAATACCACCATCGCCCGCGAAGCCTGGCGCAAGGCCCGCGAGCAGGGTGACCGCATTGCCATCTTCCTGGAGGACGAGCCCGACGCCACCTACGCGGAGCTGGCGCTGGAAGCGCGGCGGCTGATCTCCGCCTTTGTCGAGCTGGGTTTGAAACAGGGCGATGTGGTCAGCTTCCAGTTGCCCAACTGGCGAGAGGCGGTGCCCGTGGACATTGCCGCCGCGGCCCTGGGCCTGGTGGTGAACCCCATCGTGCCGATCTATCGCGGCGCTGAATTGCGCTACATCCTCGACGATGCCGCCACCCGCATCATGTTCGTGCCGGAGCAGTTTCGCTCCATTCACTATGTGAACATGCTGCTGGAACTGGCGCCCGGTTTGCCTGCCCTGGAGCATATCGTCAGCGTGCGCGCCGAGGCGGACTACCTGGGCGTGACCCGCTTCGAGCAGCTTGTTGACCGCGAGCCGGTGGATCTCGACACCCTGCCGGAGGTTGACCCCAATCTACCCAAGTGTCGCCTGTATACCTCCGGTACGACGGGTTTCCCCAAGGCCGTGTTGCACAGTCACAACACCCTCAACTACGTGCAGCAGTGTTCCATCCGCCATTCTGGTATCAGCGCTGACGATGTGATGGTCATGCCATCCCCGGTCACCCATATCACCGGTTACTCCAGCGGTATCAATATGAGCTTTATGAGCGACGCTCGCTCCGCGCTGATGGCGCGCTGGGATGCAGATGCGGCTATCGATTACATCCATCGGGTGGGTGGCACCATGACGGTGGGCGCCACTCCGTTCCTGGCAGAGTTGCTGGATGCCGCCGAACGCCGCGGCGACGGACTGCCCAGCATGCGCCAGTTCAGTTGCGGCGGCGCCGGCGTGCCCCCGGACCTGGTGCGCCGCGCCTACCGGGTGCTGGACAACTGCATCACCGTGCGGGTTTACGGCAGCACCGAAGTGCCGCTGGTCAGCTACGGTTGGCGCGACAACCCGGAGCTGGCGGCCACCACCGATGGCCAGCTTTATGCTTTTGAGGTGAAGATTCTTGACGACGACGGCAAGCCGCTACCCACCGGTGAAGATGGCGAAATTGCCGCCCGTGGCCCCGGCATGATGCTGGGCTATGCCGACCCGGAGCAGAATGCCGCCGCTCACACCGAGGACGGATTCTTCCTGACCGGCGATATCGGCCGCCTCACCGAGGACGGCGCGGTACTTATCACCGATCGCAAGAAGGACATCATTATCCGCGGTGGCGAGAACCTCTCCGCCAAGGAGATCGAAGACGTGCTGCACCGCTTTGAGGCCATCGCCGAAGCCGCGGTGGTGGCCATGCCCCACGAGCGGTTGGGAGAGGGGGTTTGTGCCATCGTCATCCCGCGCGACGGCCAGGTGCTCGCCCTCGAAGACATCGCCGCCTTCACCGACGGCTGTGGGCTGGCCAGGCAGAAAATCCCGGAAAAACTGGTCCTGGTGGAGGACCTGCCGCGTACCCCCAGTGGCAAGGTGCGCAAAGACATTCTTCGCAAACAGCTAAAAGAAGGTGAACTATGAACAGGCAGTTCCTGCTGGACAAACGCCCCCTGGGCCGCGACCTCGAATACACGGATTTCAAGCTGGTGGACAGCGACGTGCCCAGCCCCGGCGACGGTGAGGTGCTGGTGCAGGTGATGTATCTGGGCGTCGACCCGGCCATGAAGGGCTGGATGGAAAACCGGGCCGACTACGTGGCGCCGCTGGAGATCGGCGACCTGATGCGCGGCAACGGCATCGGCCGAGTGATCGAATCCAATCACGAAAAATTTCCTGTGGGCGCGGTGGTCTCCGGCGGCTTCGGCTGGCAGGAATACGCCGTCAGCGACGGCAAGAACATCCCCCTTAACCCGGTGCCCGAGGGCGTGCCCCCGACGGCGCCGCTGTCGGTGCTGGGCATCACCGGCCTCACCGCCTATTTCGGTTTCCTGGAGGTTGGCCTGCCCAAGGAGGGCGATGTGGTGCTGATCTCCGGTGCCGCCGGCGCCACCGGCTCCGTGGTGGGGCAGCTCGCGAAACTGAAGGGTTGCAGCAAGGTGGTGGGCATTGCCGGCAGCAAGGAAAAATGCGACTTCCTGGTTAATGAACTCGGCTTTGATGCGGCCATCAACTATCGCGAGGAAGACCAGGCGGCCCGCGTCAAGGAACTGTGCCCGGATGGCATCGATGTGTTCTTTGACAACGTCGGCGGCGAAATCCTCGATATCGCCCTGGAGAACATTTCCGACAATGCCCGGGTGGTGATCTGTGGCGGTATCTCCCGCTATAACCTGGCCGGCGATATCCCGGGCCCGAAGAACTACTTCAACCTGGTATTCCGCCGGGCACGCATGGAGGGTTTTATCGTGCTCGACTACGCACCGCGCTTCGGCGAGGCCATCGCCTACCTGGCAAAACACGTGGCCGCCGGCGATATCATCGCCAAGGAAACCGTGATGGAAGGCTTTGAGCAGATGCCCAACGCACTGATGGCGCTGTTCGCAGGCGAGAATATCGGCAAACAGCTCGTACACATCGCCGACTAGGCAGCGGCAATTCAGAAAAACAGAAATCCCCGGTGCTGTGGGGGCAGCACCGTGGTTTCAGGAATGACAGGCCAAACGAACCGCTGCCGCCCACCGGGGCGGCCTTAGTATCGTTCAGGATCCCCGGTCGATCACCGGGGATAGCGCGTTTACTTGGTTTGCGCTACCTGTGCGTCGGCACCAGTGCCAACCTGCACCAGTTCCAGCTCTTTCACCTTGCCGCTGCCGCTAGCCTTGCAGCTGGCAGAGTACTCGGTGACAGCGCCGTCAGCGGCCTTGGCGTTCACGTCGATAACAAACGAGGTGTAACGACCGCGAGTGCGGATCTTGTCGGTGCTTTGCTGAACCTTCTCGTACTGGCTCATGCGCGAATCTTCGGCAATAGCAGCCTTGCAGCCGGCCAGCGCGTCACTGGCACCCGCCAGCGCAGAAGTAGATACAGTGGAAAGCAGCGCAGCAGCGCCAACAACACGTACAAGTGAAGAAATAGACATAACGTTTACCCTAACTATGGAAATGGACCGTTGTCTTACTCAACCTCTGCCCGGTATCACTAGGCAGAGGCCTATGTGCAAGTCGACCCACAGTAGGTATCGAACTCGCATATGCAGTATACTGTGCGAATTATTACAAGGATTAATATAAGCCGCACAATAAATCGGAATTTTTGCACAGATGCTGAACTGGGATGATCTTCGTTTTCTCCTGGCCGTTGCCCGTAGCGGCTCCATGAGTGGTGCTGCGCGGGAGCTCGACGTCAATCACGCCACGGTAATCCGCCGTATTCGCAGCCTGGAGGACCAGCTCGGCACGGTGCTGTTCGAGCGCCATGGACACAGCTATGTGATTACCCCCGCGGGCCAGGTGGCCTTTGATGCCGCTGAGCGCATGGAGGCCCAGTCCGTGGGGGTGGAACGCCAGGTGATCGGCCAGGCCACCGCACTCTCGGGGCGCATCCGTGTGACGGCCCCGGAGCCCATGGGGCGCACCTTTCTGTTGCCGGCGATCCGGGACTTCAACGCGGTTTACCCGGATATCCTCATCGACCTCAGTCTCAGTATGCGGTCCTACGACCTGGGCATGCGTGAGGCGGACGTGGCCTTTCGCGTTACCAACGATCCGCCCCAGGACCTGGTGGGCAATAAGCTGGCGACCATCGAAATCGCCGTTTACGGCCGCAAGGGTGACGACCTCAGGCCGGAGAACGTGACTGGAGTGATCTCCATCGAGCATCTGCTCAAGGAAAACGTCGGCTGGGAGGAAGCCTGGTTCCCGGAGGCGCGCACCACACTGATCACCGATTCACCGGCGGTCGCCGCGGATGCCATCAAAGAGGGTTTCGGCGTGTCGATGATCCCGGTCGCCATCGGTGAACCCGACCCGGAACTGGAGCGCATGGAGGACATCCCGACCACCACCAGCGGTGAAATCTGGCTGCTGACTCACCTGGATATTCGCAGCAACGCCCGCATGCGGGTGTTCCGTGACTTCGTCCAGGAACACTTCAGCCGCCGCGTCCCCCAACTCAAAGGCACCGAACCCGTCGAGGACACCCCACGCCTCAAGACCGCCTGAATTCCGGTCTCGTCCAGTAGCTGGTTTTCGCCGGTTTTTGCTCCGTAGGTCGGGCGCGAACTGGGGGTACGCCTTCCCGGACACGCTACAAGCATGACATCCCTGTCTCGCTCGGTAACGGCCGTCCCTGGCCGTTCACGGTCCGGGAAGGCGTACCCCCAGCTCACACCCTCGATTAACGCGCGACCATCGCAGATTCGCTTCGAAGCTCGAAACTACTAGCGACTCAGGCGGAGCATGTGCGGTGCCCGGGGTCGTTCCGGGACCGTATGCGGCCAGGACGGCCGCATCCGAGCGAGACAGGGACGTCATGCTTTTAGCGTGTCCCGAAAGGGCACCGGGTGCCGCGCGTGCGGCCT
>JANQLM010000100.1 GCA_028280635.1 Halieaceae bacterium
TGGTAGACACGCTAGCTTCAGGTGCTAGTGCTCGAAAGGGCGTGGAGGTTCAAGTCCTCTCCTGGGCACCATTTTTGTAAGAACGCCGAGTTATGAATAACTCGGCGTCTTTAACAGATATGGTGCCCAGGAGAGGGTGAGCCAAACGCCTTCGTTGCGCAGCAACGTGTGCCGGCGAACGCCGCCCGGCTGTGCCGGGTGGCCGGATTAGTCCTCTCGGCTTTGAAAGAGCGCGTAGCGCTCGCCTCAAAGACGTGCGCGGAACGCCAAAAAAAACGCCGAGTTACGAATAACTCGGCGTTCTTACAAAAATGGTGCCCAGGAGAGGACTTGAACCTCCACGCCCTTTCGAGCACTAGCACCTGAAGCTAGCGTGTCTACCAATTTCACCACCTGGGCAGGTACTGATCATGTCAGTAGAGGGCGCGCACTTTACTTTTACACAGACCGATTGTCAATCCTGGCGTATACTGCGCCGCAGATGCCAAAAAACCCGAAAAAACGCGGCCGCGAAGCCGCCACTCCACCCACTGATCCCCACGCAGAACGCGAAGCCGACCGCTACGATAACCCGGTTGCCAGCCGCGAGCTTATCCTGCAATTGCTGGCCGAGGCCGAGCATCCGCTCAATCACAATCAGATCTGCCAGCGCCTGCACGTGGAGAACCACGAGGACGTCGAGGCCATTCGCCGCCGGCTGCGCGCCATGGAGCGCGACGGCCAGCTATTGGTCAACCGCAGGGGCGCCTACGGCCTGGTCGACAAGCTCGACCTGATCCACGGCCGCGTCATCGGCCATCGCGACGGCTACGGTTTCCTGTCACCGCTGGACGGCAGTGACGACCTGTATCTCAGTGCCCGCCAGATGGGTTTGGTATTCGATGGCGATGAGGCCCTGGCCCGGGTTTCCGGCGTCGACAACCGCGGCCGCCGCGAGGGCAAGATCGTCGAGGTCCTTAAACGTGGCAACACCGAGGTGGTGGGGCGCTATTACGAGGAGGGCGGCATCGGTGCAGTGATCCCCGACAACGCCCGCATCAACCACGACGTGCTGATCCCGCCCCAGCAGAAGCACGGCGCCAAACACGGCCAGATTGTGGTGGCGGAGCTCACCAGCTACCCCTCGCGGCAGCTCGGCGCCAAGGGCCGCATCACCGAGGTGCTCGGCGAGCATCTCGACCCCGGTTTGGAAATCGACGTGGCTATCCGCTCCCACGGCATTCCGCATCAGTGGAACGAGGCGGTACTCAAGGAGGCTGCCAGCCTCGCCGACCAGCCCACCGAGGCCGACAAACGGGGTCGTGTCGACCTGCGCGACCTGGCCTTCGTTACCATAGACGGCGAGGATGCCCGGGATTTCGACGACGCCGTGTACTGCCAGAAGAAGCGCGGTGGCGGCTGGCGTCTGTGGGTGGCCATCGCCGATGTCGGTCACTACGTGCGGCCGGGCTCCGCCCTTGACGAGGAAGCCCTCAATCGCGGCAACTCCGTCTATTTTCCGGAGCGGGTGGTACCGATGCTGCCGGAGGCCCTGTCCAACGGCCTTTGCTCCCTGATGCCCAAAGTCGACCGGCTCAGCATGATCTGTGAAATGGAGATTTCGCGGGTCGGTAACATTGCCGGCTACCATTTCTATGAAGGAGTGATTCACTCCCACGCCCGGCTCACCTACACCCAGGTGGGCGAGGTTATTGAGCGCGGCAGCCACCCGGACGTCGATAAGGCGGTCGTGCCTCATATCACCCGCCTGCACAGCCTGTACAAGGTACTGCGCGAGGCCAGGGACAAGCGCGGCGCCATCGATTTCGAGACCACCGAAACCCGCATCATCTTCGATGCCCAGCGCAAGATCGAGTCCATCGTGCCGGTGCAACGCAACGACGCCCACAAGCTGATCGAAGAATGCATGCTGTGTGCCAACGTCGCCACCGCACGCTTTTTCGAGGAGCATAACTTGCCCATTCTCTACCGGGTACACGAGGGGCCGGGAGAGGAGAAGCTGGAGAACCTTCGCAGCTTTCTTGGTGAGCTGGGACTGGATATCGGCGGCGGCGACGCGCCCACACCGATGGACTACCAGGTACTGCGCGGCCAGATCGGCGAGCGCCCCGACAGCCATATCATCGAAACCATGCTGCTGCGCTCCCTGTCCCAGGCCGTCTACCAGCCTGAGAACAAGGGCCACTTCGGCCTGCACTACCCGGCCTATGCCCACTTCACCTCGCCGATCCGCCGCTACCCCGACCTGCTGGTGCACCGCGGCATCCGCCGGGTGATACGTTCCGACCTGCCCAGCAAACGGGTGCTCAGGGAAGACGCCCAGCCCATCCCGGTAAAACGCATCTTCCCCTACGACTTCGCCGACATGCTGGCCCTGGGCGAGCAGTGCTCCATGACCGAGCGCCGCGCCGACGATGCCACCCGCGAGGTGGAAGCCTGGCTCAAATGCGAATTCCTGCAGGATCACGTCGGCGACACTTTCGAAGGGGTAGTGGCCGCCGTCACCAGTTTCGGCCTGTTCGTGGAGCTGGCCAGTATCTATATAGAAGGTCTGGTGCACATCAGCGCCCTGCCGGCGGACTACTATCACTACGACCGTGGCCGCCAGCGCCTGGTGGGCGAGCGCAGCGGCCGCAACTTCAACCTCGGCGACGAGGTCACCGTTCAGGTGGCCCGTGTCGACCTCGACGAGAAGAAGGTCGACCTCGAACTGCTGGAAGCAAAAAGCCGTCGCGAAGCCCGCCGTCCCGGCCCCAAATCTGGTGGCAAGAAAAAGCCGACCAAAAAAGCCGGCAGCAAGAAAAAGGACGGCCCACGCAAGTCCGGGCTGCGCCGGCGCCGCTAAATGGAACAGGTCTACGGCATCCACGCCGTCGATACCCTGCTGCGCCGCGAACCCGACAGTATTCAGTCCCTGTGGGTGCAGGCTGGCCGCCGGGACAAACGCATGAGCGCGCTGCTGGACCTGGCCGCCAACCAGGGCGTGGCCGTCCAGACCGTGCCGCGCGCCGAACTGGATGACAAGGTCAGCGGCCGCCACCAGGGCGTGGTCGCAGACGTTTCGCGCCAGTCCCGCCAGTGGGACGAAGCCGCCCTCTACCAACTGCTCGGTGAGCTTGCGCAGCCAGCGCTGCTACTCGTCCTCGACGGCGTCACCGACCCCCACAACCTCGGCGCCTGCCTGCGCAGCGCCGACGCCGCAGGCGTGCACGCCGTGGTTGTTCCAAAGGATAAATCCGCCGATCTCAACGCCACCGCCCGCAAGGTCGCCTGCGGCGCCGCTGAAGTCGTTCCCTTCGTGCGCGTCACCAACCTCGCCCGCACCCTGGAAGACCTCAAGGAACGGGGCATCTGGCTCTATGGCACCGCCGGCGAAGCCGACACCCTGCTCTATGAGGCTGACCTCACCGGCCCCGCCGCCATTATTATGGGCGCCGAGGGCGCCGGCCTGCGCCGCCTGACGCGCGATAAATGCGATCACCTCGTCAAACTCCCCATGGCCGGCGAGGTCAGCTCCCTCAACGTATCGGTGGCCACCGGCATCTGCCTGTTCGAGGCGGTACGCCAGCGAAACAAAGCTGAGTAATCAGCGTATAGCTTGGCTATTGATCTGAGCGCCTGAGTGGCGGCTTGTGCTCTCGCCTAATAAGGGAGCGTTGAGGCTGCCGGCCGTTTTCGGGAATTCTGCGAGCACTGTCCGAGTCCCGAAAATCGCGCAGCGAGTTTGGTCGAGGTGCGCAGCAGCCGAAAACGGCCGGCAGCCTGCGACCAGGCGAGAGCACAAGCCGCCACTCAGGTGCCCCTCGAACCAGAAATCCTTGGGCTAACAGTGGCTTGCGTCGGTGGTACGAAGTCTGTATTATCGCGGGCTCAAAATTTGACCGGTGGCTTCAGGCCGCCGATTCTCCTTGCCACACCGGCTCTCTCTGACCCCGGGTGGCTTTAACCCGTAAGGAGCCGCTAATGCGACACTACGAAATCGTATTCATGGTCCATCCGGACCAGTCTGAGCAAGTGCCCGGCATGATCGAGCGTTACTCTGCCACCATCCAGAAGGACGGCGGCAAGGTACACCGTCTCGAGGACTGGGGCCGTCGTCAGCTCGCCTACCACATCAACAAGATTCACAAGGCGCACTATGTGCTGATGAATGTTGAGGCCAGCAACGACGCCATGGACGAGCTCACCACCACCTTCCGCTACAACGATGCCATCATCCGCAACCTGGTAATCCGCCGTGATGACCCCGTGACTGAAGAGTCCATCATCATGAAGCAGGAGAAAGAGCAGCGCGAGCGCAAGAGCCGCTACGAAGAGCGCCAGGCTGCCGAATCCTCCCGCGAAGAGGCGCAGGATGAAGAGAAGAAGCCCGCCGTTGCCGCCGCCGGTGACCCGGACTCCGAAGAGCCTGTCAGCGAAGAGTCTGATGCGCCGGAGACTGAGGTTGACGAAGGCGCAGCCGACGACGATTCAGACGCATAAGTTTAGTAACGGAGGAATAACCCATGGCACGCTTTTTCCGTCGCCGTAAGTACTGCAAGTTCACCGCCGAAGGCGTAAAGGAAATCGATTACAAGGATATCGATACCCTGAAGCAATACATCACCGAAACCGGCAAGATCGTTCCCAGCCGCATCACCGGCACCAAGGCGCGCTACCAGCGCCAGCTGGCCACCGCGGTGAAGCGCGCGCGCTACCTGGCGTTGCTGCCGTACTCGGACGCACACCAGTAAGTTCGTCGCAAGACTGACTCATCGGGTCGGCCCGTGAGAGCCGTCGCCGAATATGTCATGCGGGGCCGCAACCAGGCCCTGTGGGTGTCCGTACTCGGTGCGAGCACCTTGATGTTTTCCTGGCTCAGCGCCGCAGTCCTGGCGCTGGTGACCCTGCGCAAGGGGCCAGGCGAGGGCGTCTACCTGCTGGCCTGGGCGATACTGCCCGCCGGCTTTGTACTGGGCGTCTTCGGGGATGCAGGACCCCTGGGACTGATCCTGGGGACAACGGCACTGGCCGTTACGCTGCGCTGGACCGTGTCCTGGCAGTTAACGCTCTGCGCCAGCAGCGCTGTAGGTATTGTCACCGGCCTGGGTATGCTGTGGCTGGGGGTGAACTACCTGCAGCAGCTGGAGGGATTCTTCGCCGAGTTTTTTGCGAACCTCTCCCAGCAGCTGTCGCAGCAGGGTGGCCAGACGGTGGAGTTGAAGCCACCCGGGATCGATACGATCGCCGGCCTGCTGGGACTGATGAACGCCATGAGTTGCGTTCTCTGCCTGCTACTGGCGCGCTGGTGGCAGGCCCTGCTGTACAACCCGGGCGGGTTCCGGGCCGAGTTTCACGGCCTGAGATATGAACCCGCCATCGCCGGCACGCTGGTGCTGCTGGTGCTGGGGGTCAGCAGCCTGGGGTTGGATTACCGCCCCTGGGCAGTGTTGTTTGCGCTGCCGCTGAGCATTTCCGGGCTGGGCCTGGTGCATGCGCGGGCAGCCTACCGGGGCTATGGATTCGGATACCTCACGCTGTTTTACCTGCTGTGGGTGTTCCTGGACCCGGTGAAGTTGATAGTGATTGGGCTGGCCGTGGCGGACAGCCTGGTGGATTTCCGCAGCCGCTGGCAGCCGAAGTCCAGAGATGAAGATTCTGACAACGAGTAAACATTTAGAGGAAATCAGCATGGAAGTTATTCTGCTGGAGAAAATTGGCAACCTGGGCGACCTCGGTGACCAGGTCACGGTGAAGCCCGGCTACGGCCGCAACTACCTGATCCCGCAGGGCAAGGCCGTGCCGGCCACCAAGGACAACGTGGCCATGTTCGAAGCCCGTCGCGCCGAGCTGGAAGCCGCCGCTGCCGAGCAGCTTGATGAAGCCCAGGCCCGCGCCGACAAGATCGCCGAGCTGGGTATCATCAGCATCGAGGCCAACGCCGGCGAAGAGGGCAAGCTGTTCGGCTCCATCGGTACCCGTGATATTGAAGAAGCCGTGACCGCGGCGGGTGTCGAGATCAACAAGGCCGAGGTCCGCCTGCCGGAAGGCGCCCTGCGTGAGCTGGGCGAGTACCAGGTCGAACTGCACCTGCACTCCGACGTCAACGTCACCATCGAGCTGCACGTCGTACCGGAAGCGGCCTAAACCGCAGGCGGTCTCGAGAGGGGTCAGGGCCCTGCTTCCTTTTGGGGGAGCAGCGTCCTGGCCCCTTTTTGCTTGTGGCCTGGTTGGCAGCCGGCCATCGTCTGCCGCCTGCACGATTTCTTGCTATTCTCTGTTCCTTACCCTGGGAAAAAGCCGAAGCCGCAACGCCACCGCCTATATCAATCCATGTCCGAGACAGAGTATCCAGCAGACATCATCGACCTGCCCTACGCCGACGACCCGGAAGTGGCGCGCATCAAGATGTTGCCGCATTCCATCGAGGCGGAACAGTCGGTGCTGGGCGGCCTGCTGCTGTCGGACGATCACTGGGACACCGTGGCCGAACAGGTCGCCTTCGGTGATTTCTACCGCCCCGACCATCGCCTGATTTACCGCCATATGGCCAAGCTGGCCGAGGCCAACGAGCCCATCGACCCGGTGACCGTGGCCGACGCCCTCAACGCCAGCGGCGAACTCGAGAATGCCGGCGGTTTTGGTTACCTCGCCCAGCTCGCCAAGGACACGCCCAGCGCCTCCAACATTCGCGCCTACGCCACCGTGGTGCGCGACCGCGCTGCCCTCCGGCACCTTATTCAGGCCGCCCAGGACATTGCCGATTCCGGCTACAACCCGGAAGGCCGCAGCTCCGACGACCTCATCGACGAGGCCGAGCGCAAGATCATGCAGATCACCGAGCAGGGTCCCAAGGCCGGCGGCCCCATCGACGTAAACCCGCTGTTGACCCGGGCGGTGGAGCGTATCGATGAACTCTACAACTCCGGCGGTGACATCACCGGCCTCAGCACCGGCTACCAGGAGCTGGACCGCATGACCTCCGGCCTGCAGAAATCAGACCTGGTGATCGTGGCCGGAAGGCCCTCCATGGGCAAGACCAGCTTCGCCATGAACCTGGTGGAGCACGCCGTACTCAACCAGGAGAAGCCGATCCTGGTGTTCAGCATGGAGATGCCCGCTGACCAGCTTATTGTGCGTATGCTGTCGTCCATCGGCCGCATCGACCAGACCCGCATCCGCAACGGCAAGCTGGAACAGGAAGACTGGCCCAAGCTGTCGGCCGCCGTCACCAAGATGAAAGACGTGCCGCTGTACATCGACGATACCCCGGCCCTGACCCCCACCGAAATCCGCTCCCGCGCCCGCCGGGTGGCCCGCGAGGCCGGTGGCCTGGGCATGATCATGGTGGACTACCTGCAGCTCATGCGGGTGGCCGGTTTCAACGAGGGCCGCACCGCGGAGATTTCGGAAATCTCCCGCAACCTGAAAGCCGTTGCCAAGGAGTTCGACTGCCCGATGGTAGCCCTGTCCCAGCTCAACCGGGCCCTGGAGCAGCGCCCGAACAAGCGGCCGGTGAATTCGGACCTTCGCGAATCAGGCGCTATCGAGCAGGACGCCGATGTCATCATGTTCATCTACCGGGACGAGGTCTACCACGAAGACAGCCCCGACAAAGGCGTGGCCGAGATCATCATCGGCAAGCAGCGTAACGGCCCCATCGGCACCGCCAGGCTCGCCTTTATCGGCCAGTTCACCCGCTTTGAGAATCTCGCCCGCAACGACTACGACGAGGGCTACCACTAACACAATCCGCTGCCGATCCCCGGAGTTTCCCCATGAACGACGAAATCCGCCGTTTGGTGCAGCAGCTCGCTGACCTTGAAGACGAGCTGCGCGACAAGCTTCACGAACAGGAAACCCGGGTGCTGTACCAGCTCGAGGGCAAGAAGGTCCTGTTCCAGGAACAGGTGAAGGAGGCGCACACCGCCCTGCGCGAGGCAGTGCTGCCTTACCTGCGGCGCGCCAGTTGGCGCAGCTACCTGTCGGCGCCGTTCATCTACTCGCTGATCATTCCCTTCGCCCTGCTGGACCTGTTTGTCAGCAGCTACCAAGCGATCTGTTTCCCGCTATACCGAATTCCGCTGGTCAAGCGCAGCCGCTACATCGTCATCGACCGCCACCACCTGGGTTACCTGAACAGCCTGCAGCGCTTCAACTGCGTTTACTGTGGCTACGTGAACGGGCTGATCGCATTCGTGCGAGAGGTATCCTCACGCACCGAGCAGTACTGGTGCCCCATCAAGCACGCGCGGCGGGTGGCGGGTTCACACACGCGCTACGCCAATTTTCTCGATTACGGCGATGGGGAAGACTTCGAGGCGAATCTGCAGAAGCTACGTGAGCAGCTACGCGGAAAAGCCGCCTGAGATCGATGATTCCACGCTACCCACCCAGGCGAACATGCCTGGCCGCTGCGAGCTGACTCAGTAGTTTGAACTCCAGGCTGGGCTTGTGACCTGGGCCGGGCGCTTCTTCCACCAACACATCATCGAAATAGTTGCGTGCTCCAGCCCGTTCGTCCAGGTCGAAGCCGTACAGGGTGGGTGCCAGGCCGGCGGCCAGCACACAGGCAAGCAGCTTGATGCCGTTTCGTGGATGGTTGATGGGTGGAAATGGCTGGTAGTCGTCACCCAGCAGGTCCGAGAACAGGGAATTGAGCGTCTGTGGGGGCATCTCGTAGTGGAGAGGCGAATCATTGTAGGGCATCACCACATCGAAGTGTCCCGGGTAGCATATGACCTGGTTGGCCCGACAGATTTGCCTGAAGTGAGTCCTGGCGGCGTCTCCGCCATCCGCCAGGACCTTGTCGATATCCTTGCGCATGAAGTAGTGGGTCGATCGCGTGCCCACGTCTGCCGCATAGTTGGCGCCAGTAGACGCCAGGTTGAAACGGACAATTGTCTCGTGGCGGTCAATACTCGGGCCCAGCCCCGTTCTCAGCAGTGCGTCGCTACCACCCACTATGGCCACATCCCGGCTGATGAATAGCGGTTCGTTGGTCGCGTAGTGCCTGATATGGGAGACCGCGGCCCTTGCTGCAGTTCCCCTTGGCGTTGTCGAAACGTCGGGATTTGCCGTCTCTACCGGCAACTCGGGTAGTTCCAGCTCACGGGCCAGGGCGTACCCGCTTTCCGGGGGAAGGCCACCCTCGCTATCCAACCAGACCTCATGA
Organism: Halieaceae bacterium; assembly: GCA_028280635.1. Classification (GTDB taxonomy): domain Bacteria; phylum Pseudomonadota; class Gammaproteobacteria; order Pseudomonadales; family Halieaceae; genus JANQIO01. The sequence continues at coordinate 9,155 of JANQLM010000100.1, forward strand.
ACCCGGGGTAGTGCACCTTTCATTGCATCCAGGCGTTTCAGGTATTCAGACGCCAGCTCCAATCGTGCGCCAGCCTGGAGTCCCGAGAGGGATTCCTGCGAGTCCTTGAGGAAGCCCTCGAGGGGCTG
>JANQLM010000106.1 GCA_028280635.1 Halieaceae bacterium
CCGCCATCAAACAGGCGGTGGAAGCCAGCTATGGCCGCAAGTCGCGGCGCGTCGCCGCCATGAATCGCGATGCCATTGACTCCGCCCTGGCGGAATTGCACCAGGTGGATATCGGCGCGAAAGCTGACAGCCCGGCGGAGAGCGGCATGACCATCTCCGACCAGGCGCCTGACTTCGTCAAGCGTGTGACCGCGGAGATTATCGCCGGCCGCGGCGACATGATCCCGGTCAGCGAATTCCCGGTGGACGGCACCTGGCCGGTGGGCACGGCGGCCTTTGAAAAGCGCAACCTGGCGCTGGAAATCCCGGTCTGGGAGACCGACCTCTGCACCCACTGCGGTAAGTGCGTATTCGTCTGCCCGCACTCGGCGATCCGTTCCAAGGCCTTCCCCGAATCCCTGCTGGCGGATGCCCCACCCACCTTCAAGAGCCTGCAGATCAAGGGTAAAGACTTCCCCCAGGGTGTGCATATCGCCTACCAGGTGGCACCCGAAGACTGCACGGGCTGTACGCTGTGCGTCGACATCTGCCCGATTCGCGACAAGTCCAACGCCAGCCGCAAGGCATTGAACATGGCGCCCCAGCCACCGCTGCGTGAAAGCGAGGCGGAGAACTTCGCCTGGTTCGAGTCGCTGCCGGAGTACGACCACGGGGAAATCAAGCTCAACACCATGAAGGGCTCCATGCTGCTGGAGCCGCTGTTCGAATTCTCCGGCGCCTGTGTCGGCTGTGGAGAGACGTCCTACCTGCGCATTGCCAGCCAGCTGTTTGGCGACCGTATGGTGATTGCCAATGCCACCGGCTGCTCTTCTATCTACGGGGGCAACCTGCCCACCACACCCTGGCGCACCAACGCGCAGGGGCGCGGTCCGGCCTGGAATAACAGCCTCTTCGAGGACAACGCCGAGTTCGGCCTCGGCATCCGGGTGGCCTATGACAGCCAGCGCACCCGCGCCCGCGACCTGCTGGATGCGCTGCGCGACGAGCTGAGCGAGGGCCTGGCCCAGGCGATTCTGGACTGTCCCGAGGAGAACGAGGCGGAAATCCACGAGCAGCGCGAGCGCGTCGCCCAGCTCAAGGCCGAGCTGGCTTCCGGCGACAAGGCGAGGGCGGGCAGTCTGCTGGCGGTGGCCGACGCACTCTGTCACCGCAGTGTCTGGATCGTAGGCGGCGATGGCTGGGCCTACGACATCGGCTTTGGCGGCGTGGACCACGTGCTGTCATCCGGGCGCAATGTGAATATTCTGGTGCTGGATACCGAGGTCTACTCGAACACCGGTGGCCAGACGTCCAAGGCGACACCTCGCGGCGCGGTGGCCAAGTTCTCCGCCGCCGGCAAACCCACCGGCAAGAAAGACCTGGCCCGTATCGCCATGGATTACGAGAATGTTTACGTGGCCCACGTCGCCTACGGCGCCAAGGACACCCAGACGCTGAACGCCTTCCTTGAAGCCGAGAGCTATCCCGGGGTGTCGCTGATCATCGCCTACTCACCCTGTATCGCCCACGGCGTGGACATGTCCAACAATCATCGCCAGCAGAACCTGGCAGTGAACAGCGGACACTGGCCCCTGTTCCGCTTCGACCCGCGCCGGGAGCACAAACCACTGAAGCTGGATTCGAAACCGCCCTCCATCCCCTATCGGGAGTTCGTGGAGTCGGAGACCCGCTTCGGCATGCTCTGGTATGCCGAACCCGGCCGCGCGGAGGCGCTGCTGGCGGAAGCGGAGGACGAGGTGCGCGAGCGCTACCGCCGCTACCAGCAGCTCGCGGACCTGGACTGGGCTGAGGAACAGGAGGGGGAGCACTGACATGGTCGATTTGAGCAGCCGCTACCTGGGCATGGCCCTGAAGAACCCGCTGGTGGCCAGCGCCTCGCCACTGAGTCGTGAGCTGGATACCGCGCGCCACCTGGAAGATGCGGGCGCCGCCGCCCTGGTCATGTACTCCCTCTGGGAAGAAGACCTGCTGGCGGAAGAACGCCAGTTTGATCGCTTCATGCATCACCAGGCCCTGGGTCACGGCGAGGCCTCCTCCTTCCTGCCGCCACAGCCTGCCTTTCAATCGAGCCTCGACCAGTACCTGGAACAGCTACAGTCCCTCAAGGCGCACCTGGAAATTCCGGTGATTGCCAGCCTCAACGGGGTCAGCGAGGAAGGCTGGGTGGGCTATGGGCGCGACCTGCAGGACGCCGGCGCTGACGCGCTGGAGATCAATATCTACTACGTGGCGGCAGACCCTGAAGAAACAGCGGCCGACGTTGAGCGCCGCTATCTGGATGTACTGGCCCACCTTGAGGATGCCGTGTCGATCCCGGTTTCGGTCAAGTTGTCACCGCAGTTCTCCTCACCGCTGCACTTCACCCGGCACCTCTACCAGGCCGGTGCCGACGCAGTGGTGATCTTCAACCGCTTCTACCAGAGCGACATTGACCTTGAGACCCTGTCAGTGGAACCGCAGTTGCAGTTGTCCGACCCCTACGAATCGCTGCTGCGGGTGCGCTGGGCGGCCATCCTGCGCGGTGTCCTGGATATCGATATCGCGGTCACCGGTGGCTTCCACCGAGTCGAGGACGTCATCAAGGCGCTGCTGGTGGGCGCCAACGCCGTGCAACTGTGCAGCGTGCTGCTGAAACAGGGCCCGGCGGTAATTGATGACATCCTGCAATCGCTCACGCAATGGATGGCAGAGAAGGAGTATGAGGCGGTCAGGCAAATGCAGGGCAGCCTCAGCCACCGCAACGCAGCCGACCCGGCCGCTTTCGAGCGAGAAAGTTACCGCGCGGTGCTGGACAGCTTCACTCCGCCGCCAGGCGTGCGTTACTGATCGGGCGTCTCCGTCAGTCGTCTTCGGTAAACACCTCAACCGCGCCAGCGCTGTCCATCACGAACACGATGGGCCGGCAGCACACTTGGCAGTCTTCGATATAAGACTGTCCGGCTTCAGACGGGTCCAGGAGCACCCCATTGGGCTCGCCGCAGTAGGGGCAGTAGATGGTGCTCTCGCCCAGGCCTTCCACTAGCGCATGCCATCGACCAGGTCGTCGACCACCTCGCTGTAGGCCTGGCTAAGCGCCGCCACGGCGGCATCAGCGTTCCAGCGGACGAGGGGACTGCTGTGGCGTGTGATGATGCTGCGCTCCTCTTCCGCCTGGGAGAACACACAGGAGAAGGCGACTTCTCCCAGGTCGCCGCCCTCGCTTAACAGATTGAAGGCGCGTACTTCGCACAGCAGCCGCGGTTGCCCCAGGCTGTGACGGTGCCCCGACATGACGGTGAAGCCGCGACACTCCAGGTCGCCGGCGAGTTGCTGCTTTAGTAGCAGGCCCAACTCATCCGCCCAGCGCACATCCTTCAGGTAGCTGAGTTCGCCCGTGGCGGCATCCAGTCGCGCGATGCGGTCGTTGTCGAGCCCGGCGTTAACACCGGCAATGCTCAGGCTAATCGCATCGCCACCCGGCTCGCAGCCCTGGGTGGTGTTGACCAGCAGGTAGCGGCTGGCCGCCGGTGTATCGCTGCCCGGCAGCGTCATGCAGGCGGTCAGCAGCGCCGGCAGGCCCAGAAGCAACAGTCTAGTCACGGTCGATCTCCACTTCCTTGATGGTCTCGCCGTAGAGCAGCGCCCCGGGCTCGTCGTTGATGTTCCCCAGCAGGGCATTCAGCTCCTGCAGCGTGGCGGCCAGGTCATCGGTCAGGCCCACCAGTGCGGGCAGCTCCTGGGTCAGCAGTGCCTGCACCTCGTCACCGTTTTCGCCCAGGGTGCCGGCCACCGCATCTGTGGCAGAGCGCAGGGAGCGTCCGGCCTCCGCCACGGTGGGCAGCACTTCACTGTCCAGCCGCTGGGCAACAGAGCGAAACTCCGGCAGGGTGGTTTCCAGCTCCGCGCTTACCCGGCCGGCGCTGGCCATCAGTTCGTCGATATCCGCCGAGGCGGTGGCAAGGTTTTCCGACAGTGTGCGCAGCTCGGCGATGGTGATGCCGAGATTCTCCGCCGCCTCGTCTGACACCAGTTGGTCCAGCCGTTGTAGAGTGTTTTCCAGCGAGGTGGTAATGCGTCCGGCGGAGCCCGCCAACTGGCTAAACAGTGATGGGTAGCCAGGGATCACGCCGTCGGGCACTTCAAAGCCCGGTGCTTCGTCGCTGCGGTCCCGCAGCTCGATGATAGACAGCCCTGTGATGCCCTGTGCTTCCAGCAGGGCAATGATGGTATCCACCGGCGGCAGGGCTTCCTGGCTGCCAAAGGTGACGTCTACCCGGCCTGGATACTCCCGGCTCAGCGATATGCTATTGACCCGACCCACGGGCACACCCAGGTAGCGCACCTCGCTGCCGATGGACAACCCGCTGACGGAGCCGTCGAAGAGGATGGCGATGTCTGTGCCCAGATCCTCCGGGTCGGGCCCCTTGATCCACTGGTAGAAGCCCAGCAGCCCGAGCAGCGAAATCACCACAAAGGTGGTCACCATAATGATGCGTGCGTTGCGCTCCATATCAGGCAGCGCCCAGGGTGGTTTGGGTGTTGGTGCCACGGGCGGCGCGTCCACGCACACCGCCAAAGTAGCTGCGAATCCAGGGGTGGGGATGGTGCACGATGACGTCGGTCACATCGGCAATCACCTTTCTGTCCACCAGCACCGCCAGCCGGTCGCAGATGGTCAGCAGTGAGTCCATGTCGTGGGATATCATCACCACGGTGAGTTTCAGGTGTGCCCGCAGGTAGAGAATCAACTGGTCGAATTCCGCGGCGCTGATCGGATCCAGCCCCGCGGTGGGCTCGTCGAGGAACACCACCTTGGGTTCGGTGGCCAGCGCCCGGGCCAGTCCCGCGCGTTTGATCATGCCGCCGGACAGCTCCGAAGGGTATTTGTCGAAAGCCTCTTCCTTGAGTCCCACCATCTTCAGTTTTAGACGCCCGAGCTCCGACGCGAAGGATTTGCTGATAGTGGTGTTTTCGATGATCGGCGCCACCACGTTCTCCAGTACCGTGAGCCCGGAGAACAGGGCGCCGCTCTGGAACAACACGCCCCAGCGCGGTTGGCAGCTATGCAGGTAGCCGCTGCCTTTTTCCTTGCAGGTGATGTCTCCACCGAAGATCTTCACGCCGCCTCCGGTGGGCGTGTGCAGGCCCAGCATGGTGCGCAGCAGCACTGACTTGCCGGTGCCGGAGCCACCCACGATGCCGAGAATCTCGTGCTCGAACACCGTCAGGTTGATGCCATTGTGTACCGTGTGGGTGCCGAAGCGATTGACGACGTCCCGCACCTCGATGATGGGGTTGCCCGGCTCAAGGGTTTCGCTCACCAGCCCAGCTCCGTAAAGATGATTGAGAAGATCGCATCGACCACGATCACCATGAATATTGATTCTACAACGGCGTTGGTTGTGTTGCGCCCCACGGCATCCGCGGAGCGTTCGACGAAGTAGCCGCGGTAGGTGCCAATGGAGCCGATCATCAGGGCGAAAAAGGGCGCCTTGATCAACCCGACCTTGAAGTGGGTGATCGGGTCCAGGGCCAGGAAGCGCTCAACCACCAGCGGATAGGGAATGTCCAGCATGCCCACGGCGATGACCACGGTACCGAGCAGGCCGGCGATGTCGGCGATAAAGGTCAGCAGGGGCAGGCAGATCACCAGGGCCAGCATGCGCGGCAGTACCAGGGCCTCGAAGGGGTCAATGCCCATGGTCTCCATGGCGCTGACTTCTTCGTTCAGCTGCATGACGCCAATCTCTGCGGCAAAAGCCGAGCCGGAGCGGCCAGCGACTAGAATGGCCGTCAGCAGACCACCCATCTCTCGCATGATGGAAATGGATACCAGGTCCACCGTGAAAATCTGCGCGCCAAACTGGCTCAACTGGGTCTGGCTCTGGAATCCCAGTACCAGCGCGACCAGGAAGGCCATCAGGGCGACAATGCCGATGGCGGCCACGCCGGCGTCCTGGATATGGCGCGCGGTGGCCACCCAGCGGAAGCGCTTCGGGTTGAGCACCGTGGCGACGATGCCCGCGCCGATGGATACGGACCACAGGTAGCGGTCGCTGGCTTCCTTCAACAGGCTCGCGGTGGAACGCGCCAGGCGCCGCGACAGGGCGGTCAGCCAGGGCACCGGCGGCGGTTCGCGGGTGGCCTGCTCCATGGTGACCACGTCTTCGATGAACTTCAGGTGCTCTGCGCGGAAGCCGCTGTAGCTGGTGTTGAATCCCGCTCGCTTCAGGCTTTCGCCGGTGCGATACAGCAACCACGCCCCGGACAGGTCGAAGTTCTGCAGGCCGCCGCAACTGAATTCGATCTGCCGAACCGGTATACGTGCCAGGCCAAGCTCGTCGACCACCCCTTCCAGCTCGGCCAGGTTGAGTATGGTCCAGTCGCCACGCAGGGCGAACTCCGCCTGCTCGGCGCCCACTGCAAATCGATAGTACTGGGACTCGATGGCACTGGCGTTGGCCAGCGCATCTTGCTGCCGGTCTTGAGCGGATGTCATCCGCACATCATAGCCCAGAAAGCCCGCGGCAGCTTTCAGTTGAGGTCCCGGCGCGCCCCGCTATACTCGGGCCGTTGACCACCACAGGCACTCGATGAGCACACTGATCCCACTGGGGCCGACTCTTACCGGCACCGTTGTCACACCCGACCTGGACGTGAGCGTTGCCGCCTACTGCGATTTCCTGCACACCACTGTACTGGAGCGGGGCGCGGTGTCTCCGGAGCAGGCCAGGCTGTGGGGCAAACCCCAGCTCGAGGGCAGCCCGGTGGTCACCCTGCAGTCGGAGAGCGGCAACCCCTGGCTACGCCTGATTGGCATTACCGGCGTGTTGCCCGCCCAGCCTTTCAAGGAACTGGGTTGGATGGCGCTGGAGGTGTTGGTAGAGGACGCCAGTGCGCTCTGGCAGAGGCTGCAAGGGTCACCCTTCGAGGTGTATCGCGGCCCGACGGACAGCGGCAACGCCCGCGGTATGCAGGTGGTGGGCCCGGCGGGAGAAGTACTGTACCTGACCGAGGTTCGTGAACCGGAAGCACCGTTCAATATTTCTCCGGCGCAGGCGCCGGTGGATCGGCTGTTCACGCCGGTGACAGCCTGCCTGCGCCGCGATGAGGCGCTGTCCGTTTACAGCAAGCTGGGCGCCCAGCGCACCTGGCGCTTCGACACCACCCTGGGTTCAGTGAACCGCGCCCATGGCCTGGATGCTTCCCTCAAGCACCCGGTAGGCACGGTGCAGCTGGCGGGCCGCAGTATGGTGGAAATCAACCAGCTTGGAGTGGCGAAATCACGGCCGCCGGGGGAGGGCAAGCTGCCTGCGGGCATCGTGATGGTGAGCTTTGTGATCGACAATCTCGACAACATCGGCCTGCGACCGATCTCGCCGCCGCTGTCACCGGGGGGCGCATTGTACGGGGGGCAACGGGTGGCCGCCTGCCGCGGCGCCGCCGGCGAACTGCTGGAGCTTATTGAAGCGGCCGGTTAGGTGCGGCCGGCTAGCTAGCCGGCCGCTGCCACAGACTCTCGCGCCAACTCGTTCAGGGCGCTGAAGTCGGTTTTGCCGCTGCCCAGCTTGGGGATGCTTTCGACCTTGATGACCTGGGTGGGCACCATCAGCGGCGCCACACCGGCGGCCACCATGTCTTCGCGCAGGCTCTGCTCGAGCTGGTCGCTGGTGACCAGCATGATCACTTTTTCACCCTTGCGGGTATCCGGCACTGCGGCGGCGGCCAGGTCATCCTCGGTCTCCGCCGGTAGCAGGTTACGGGCGTGCTCCTCCACCGCCCCCAGGCTGACCATCTCACCGCCTACCTTGGCGAAACGCGAGTAGCGGTCGACGATAATCAGGAAGCCCTCGTTGGTGAGGTGTCCCTTGTCACCGGTGACATACCAGCGCATGCCGTCGCTCTCAAAAATGACGTCGCGGGTTTTCTCGTCGTCGTCCAGATAGCCGAGCATCACCTGGTTGCCGGAAATACAGATCATGCCGTCCTCACCCAGCGGCAGTTCCTCCCGGGTATTGGGGTCGACAATCTTGAAGCTGGTGCCCGGTAGCGGCAGGCCGACGCTGCCCTCGCGCTGGCCGACCTGGATTTTCCAGTCGTTGGTATCGACGGCATCCGGCACATTGACGCTGGCCACCGGCGTGGTCTCGGTGGCGCCGTAGCCTTCCAGGATGTACTTGTTGAATTTCATCTGGAATTCCTGGCGCAAGTGGTTGGGGAGCTTCTCCGCCCCGGCGACCACGACGCGTAGCGGCTCGAGCAGGATCGGGTCCACCTTGCGGTTGCGGGCATAAAGGCTCAGGAAGGTGGCGGTGCCGAACAGGATGGTGGCGCGATAACGCGCCACGGCGCGGGCGATGCCCAGCACGTCGGTGGGGTCGGGATGGCAGACGATGGGGATGCCTTCTATCAACGGCATGATCAGTGTGACCGTCAATCCAAAGGCGTGGAAGGGCGGCAGCGAGGCCATGACCACGTCGTCGACCCGGGTGTTTAACACGTCGGAAATCTGCTTGCAGTTGGACTGGATGTTGCGGTGAGACAGCACCACACCCTTGGGCTGGCCTTCGCTGCCACTGGAGAACAGGATGGCGGCCGGGTCGTCCAGGCCGACGCGGGTGCCGTACAGCGTATAGATCATGCGCGCCGGTAGCAGGCTTACCTGAATCAGCTTCATGACCAGGCGCCACTGGGGGATGGTCTCGCGGATGTCTTCCATGTAACGCACTTCCACGCCTTCCAGCATGGCGGCCACATTGACGCCGCGGGTTTCCAGCCGTGCCTCGAACTGCCGCGAGGTGAACACCTGGCGTATCCCGGCCGCAGCGATAGCGGCGCGCACCGCCTCTTCCGAGGCGCTGAAGTTGAGGTTGACCGCAGTGCGGCCCTTGAGCATGACTGCCATATTGGCAATGGCGGCGGCATTGGCCGCGGGCAGCAGCAGGCCGACGTTTTGCGCCTCCCGGTCCAGGTTCATGGCACCGGAGAACGCCAGCGTGGCCGCCGTGAAGCGCCGCCGGCTGAGCTTCACGCCGCTGGCATCCACGGTACAAACGTCGCTGAGGTTGCGCTTGACGGTGCGCAACCAGGCCAGGGGCAGCGGGTCCAGGCGTTTGGTATAGGCTTCCCAGGCGGTGATCGATAGGTCGAACACCTTCTGTTTCAGGATGTCGGCTCGGGTATCCAGCGGCAGCGGCTTGCCAAAGGCGACAATCAGGTCGCGCTTGAGGCTGGGAGAGCGAGAGTCGCGCAGGTGTTCGTCGGCGTAGGAGAACTTGCTACCCCACAGGCCGCGCAGGTAAAAAGGCACGATCACTCCTTCCTCCAGCCCTTCTACCGCGCGCTCGTAGCCGGAGTGGAACTTGCTGAGCTGGCCGTTGCGGCTGATAGCCCCCTCCGGGAACAGGCAGACGGCCTCGCCGGCCCGCAGCAGCTCGTTGATGGTTTTCAGCGAGTCCTTGCTCTGGCCGGAGGCGATGGGCACCACCCGGAAGAACTTCAGGACTGGCTTCAGGTACCAGACGTCATAGATGCGGCGCAGCATCACGAAGCGCAGCGGGCGCGGGCAGGCGATCTGCACCAGGGCCCAGTCGATCCAGGAGATGTGATTGCCCAACAGCAGCAGCGGCCCCGACTTTGGCAGGTTCTCGAAACCCAGTACCTGGATTTTGTAGCGGCGCCGCAGCACCACGGCGGCAACGATGCGGGCCAGTGACTGGGGCAGCTTGCGCACGGTGTACCCGGTGCCGACGATGGCCACCACGGTAAGCATGTAGAACAGGCCAACGCTATCGATGCCAGCCAGGGCGAAGGTCGCGGTAATGCCCAGGAAGGTGAGCATCGACACATTCTGAATCCAGTTGTTGCCGGCCAGAATCGTGCCGAGGCGGTTTTCCGGCGCATGGAACTGGATCAGGGAATTGAGCGGGATGATGAACATGCCGCCGGCGGTACCCACCAGCAGGAAAGCGGCCGCCATGCTGACGGTGCTGTCCAGGGTGGGCAGCAGGGCGATGACAACGGCCACGCCCAGTGCGCCGATGGGGATCAGCCCGGTCTCGATGTAGTTGCGCGAGACGCGGGCTGCGATCAGTGAGCCCATCATGATGCCAATGCCCGAGCAGGCGAGGATGCCCTGGATGATGACCGTGTTGGTGATCTCCAGGCGCTCTTTGGCGAAGGCCGGAAAGGCGGCCAGCATCACCTGGGAGATCGCCCAGAAAGTCGCCAGGCCGATGATGGACAGGAATATCTGCTCACGGTGGCGCACGGTGCGCAGGTTCTTGGCCAAGTAACCCAGTCGCACATAGGACTTGAGGTCGAAGTGCTTGTCGGTGCGGGTGGTGGCCTTGGAGGTCAGCTGGAAAGTAAACAGGAACTGGATGCTGGCAAGAATCACCAGGAACCAGCCGATCGGCGCTACCAGCTTGATGATGTCGCCGGTGGCCATGCCCGTAGTGTCGGGCAGCAGGGACTCGAAGGCGCCGGAGAACACGAAGGTCCCCAGCAGGATGCCGATGATGGTGGTGGCCTGCACCGCGCCGTTGGCGGATGCCAGGTTCTCCGCTCCCACCAGCTCGCGGATATACCCGTACTTGGCCGGGCTGTAGATGGCGCTCTGTACCGCCAGTGCCAGGGTCATGGCGAAAGCGCCCCAGAACCAGCCCAGGTAGTAAAACAGCGTGATCAGCAGCGTGGCTCCGACGGCGGCGAGCGCGGTATAACGGATGACCCGCGGCTTGGGATATTTATCGGACAGGAAGCCGGCCGGAGAGAACAGCAGGATGAAAGGCAGCAGGATCAGCGCGTTGACGATGGCCGTCAGGACGATCTGCTCCTGGCCATCGTAGGTCTTGAAGATGGTGTTCTGGATGATGATCTTGTGCCCCAGGTCCACAAAGGCATTCAGGAACAGGATCACCATATAGGGAATGAAGCCGCTGATGCGGGTCAGCCGAGCCATCTTGCTCTCCTCAGGATCGTGATAGCGCCACTCTTGCGGATTGGTGCTTGTGTTGCCACCTGAACCGCAAAAGTCGCTTTATCGTCACCGATAGGTATTATTAAACGCTACTTATTGTCCAGCCTATTCAGCAGAGAGTGGCAATCGATGGCCCAGGTCAGTGCTTTGGTAGAGACACTGAAAGCTACACTCAAAGCCGCGGGTATTAAATATACGCAGGTCGCGGCAGCTCTCCAATTGTCGGAATCCTCCATCAAGCGGAAATTTTCCCGCAAGGAGTTTTCCCTCGGTGAGCTGGACCAGATTTGCGCGCTGGCGGGTCTGCAGATTTCGGACCTGGTGCGGCGCATGGAGGAAAACCGGGGTCGCCTGCAGGCCCTTTCCAGCGAGCAGGAGCAGCAGATTGCTGACGACCCGGGCTTGCTGCTGGTGGCGGTCTCTGTGCTGAATCGCTGGAGCTTTGAGCAGTTGCTGGATTTCTACCAGTTCCAGCCCACCGAGCTCGTGCAATTGTTGGCCAGGCTAGACCGCCTGAAGATGATCGAGCTGCTGCCCGGTAACCGCATCAAATTGCTGGTGGCTCCAAACTTCGGCTGGTTGCCGAATGGGCCTATCGAGCAGACCTTCCTGCAGGGCATACAGCGGGATTTTTTCTCCACCCGCTTCGATCGCGACGACCACAAACTGATCGTGCTCAATGGTATGTTGTCGCCGGCCTCCAACCGGGAGTTCCAGCGCAAGCTGGAGCGCGTGGCGAGGGAATTCGACCAGCTCAATGCGGAAGATGCGGGTCTGCCCCTGGAGTCGAAGGATGGATGTACGGTGCTGCTGGCCCTGCGGGACTGGCACTACCAGAGCTTCGCTTCCTTCCGGCGTGAGCGGGCATGATCCGCGCTGCCACCGCCGCCGACGGCGAGGGCCTGGCGGCGCTATACAATTACTATGTCCGCCACACCTACACGACCTTTGAAACAGAGCTGGTCGCGGGCAGTGAGATGGCGGCACGCGTCAGCGCCGTGCTGCAGATTGGCCTGCCCTGGCTGGTGCTGGTGGAGGAGGGGCGGATCATCGGCTATAGCTGCGCGGTGCGCTGGAAAGGGCGGGCCGCCTACGGCCAGTCAGTCGAGTCGACCATCTACCTGGCGGAGGGTGCCGGTGGACGGGGGCTGGGCTCGCTGCTCTATGGAGAGCTGATTTCCCAGCTACGCAACCGCGGCCTGCACTGCGCGCTGGGCGGCATTGCCTTGCCCAATGAGGCCAGCGTCGCGCTGCACGAAAGCCTGGGTTTTGAGAAGGTCGCTCACCTCAGGGAAGTAGGTCGAAAATTCGAGCGCTGGATCGACGTGGGGTACTGGCAGCTAATGCTGAAAACCCCGCAGTCGGGCTGACAGCGTCCATCGGTGCAGCCTGCCGCGGACGGCCTGTCATGGACGGACCGCCGCGCTAGCGGCAGGCAGGCAAGCCTCATGCCGGGCTTGCTCCCTTGCGCAGCCGTGCCAGCACCTCGGCGACCCGGTGGCTGCGCTCGTCCAGACCGCGCCGCCTCAGGGACTGCTCCAGCTCTGAACCGTGCACGCGATCCATGGCTTCTTCCATACCGGCTTCCAGCGCATCGCCGGCCAGCACGCTGTCCTTGAGGCTGGCGCGGGTCTCCCGCAATGCGGCGAGCCGTCCGGACAGGGTTTGCGATGCTGACGGGCTGATGCGCTGGTGCCGTAGCTGTGATTCCAGCAAGCCGATTTCCCTGCGGTGTTCCCTGATCTCGCCCAACAGTTTCCTGAGAGCGCGCTCTTCACGGGAAATCAGCTCACAGATATCGATGTGGCGGCGCTTCGCGGTTTCCAGTTCAGCCTCCAGGTCGGCGATTTCCCGGGCTGCCAGTGTCAGCAGTTCCTCGCTGGCCTCCGGCTCAGGCAGGGACTTCACCTGGGCCTCGCGCTGGCTGATCTGGGTAGACAGCCGCGAGGTAGCGCTCTCCAGTTCGCGCCGGGTGGCGATTGTTGCAGCCAGGGCGTCGCGCCGTTGGTTGGCCAGCGTCTCGGCATCAACGATTTCCTGGCGGTAGATGCGCACCGCATTGGCGTCGGTGAGCCTGGTCACCGATTCGGTGACGTTGGCGCGCAGCAGGGTGTTCAGTTTGTCGAATACGCTCATGGCCTCAAACCTCATCTAGCTCGCGAATCATTTTCGACGTGCGCGCTTCGCTGATGCGATTGTGCAGTCGCTGTGCTTCGTGATCATCACGTACGGTCTTGGACAGAGTGATGGTAGAAAACACCAGAAACAGCGAGCTGATCAGGAAGTAGCCTTTTACCATCAGCGGTCCGGGCAGCATGTAGACACCTACCAGGGTAGATCCCATGGCGGTTGCAAAGGCGATCTTCACGAAAAATTCCCACTGCGATGAACTGTTGCTAACGCTGTAGTCTTGCATGGTCGGTTCCTCCGTTGTGTTTGCCGACGAGTTCAGTGTTGCCGCGTTCCGGGAAAGTGCTCAATCAGAAATCCCGGAGCGCTGTGCCAGTGACCCCGCGGTACTGCGAGGTGCTACCATGGCGGCTTTTTTGGCGGACCAGGACATGCAGGACATAGTGGTGCCCGGGCGATTCAATGGCCCTCCCAACTCAGGAAACGGTGGCTACAGCGCCGGACTCGTGGCTGCCTTCATTGACGGCCCAGCCCGGGTTCGGCTTTACAGCCCACCGCCTCTTGAGACGCCGCTCAGGGTCAGCGATGTGGTGGGTGGCGTCGAGGTGAGCTTTGGGGACACCCTGGTGGCATCCGGCGCGCCGGTACAGCTGGACCTGGAAGTGCCGCCGGCGCCAGACCTGGCGACGGCTCGCGACGCCCGGAAGCGCTTTCCGGGTTTTAAACAGCACCTGTTTCCCACCTGCTTCGTGTGCGGCCCAGGCCGCCCGCTGCATGACGGGCTGGAGCTCTTTACCGGCCCCGTCGCCGATTCCCGGCTCTATGCCTGCCCCTGGACACCGGCGGCTGACTTGCTTGATGACGAGGGCAATGTGCTACCGGTATTCGTCTGGTCGGCGCTGGACTGTCCCAGCGGTTTTGGTGCGTTCGGGGACCAGAAGCGACCCATGCTGTTGGGTGAGCTGGCGCTGGAGCAGTATGGCCCGGTGCCAGGGACTGGTGATCTGGTGGTGTTCGCCTGGCCGCTGGGTTCGGAAAGGCGCAAGTTCTATGGCGGTGCCGCGGTGGCTACCGGTGACGGTGAGGTGCTGGCCGCGGCACGCGCCATCTGGATCGCAGTGGACTGACCGGGCCCGCTGGCCTAGCCGACCTGGCGCGGTGGTGTGCTGTCGATAGGCAGTACGTTTTCGGGCAGGTCCAGTAGACCTTTGCTCTGCAGAGCCGGCACCAGGCCATCGCTGTCCAGCGCGCCACTGAAGTAGTAACCCTGGATGAAGTCACAGCCCATGCCCAGCAGGTAACGGTGTTGCTCCTGGGTTTCGACGCCCTCCGCCAGCACGTTCAGGTCCAGTGCCTGTGCCAGCGCGATGATCGAGCTGGCAATGGCCTGGTCATTGCGATCCCGCGTGATTTCCTTAACGAAGGATCGATCGATCTTCAGGGTGCTTATCGGGAATCGCTTCAGGTATGCCAGCGATGAGTACCCGGTGCCGAAGTCGTCGATGGAGATGCTGATCCCCAGCTCCTTGAGCTGCGACATGGTGTCAACGCTGAACTCGATATTGCGCATGGCGACGCTCTCGGTGATCTCCACGCCCAGCATGCGTGGCGGCACCCCAGCGGCACGCAGGATCTGCCGAATCTCCAGCGCCAGGTTGTCCTGGTCGAACTGAGCGGCGGAAAGGTTGACGCCAACTTTCAATTCGACGCCGTAGCGCTTCTTCCAGTGGTTGATGTGCTGGCACACGTTCTCGATAATCCAGCGCCCCAGCGCCAGGATCAGGCCCGACTCCTCGGCGACCGGGATGAACTCCGTAGGCGGCACCGCCCCGTACTTCTCCGATTGCCAGCGCACGAGGGCTTCCACACTGGAAACCTTGCCGATTTCCGCGTTGATAATGGGTTGAAATTGCAGCTCGAACTTTTCTTCTTCCAGGGCCCGCTGCATTTCATCGCGCCATTCGATATAGCGCAGGGCGCGAGTGTACATGTCCTGGTCGAACACAGTGTGAGAGCCCTTGCCTTCCGCCTTGGCGCGGTGCATGGCCGTGTCGGCATCGCGCACCATGTCTTCGGGAGAGTGGTAGTGCTCGTGGCTGATAACAATGCCGATACAGCAGGAAACGTCGATGATCCGGTTGTTGATCTCGAAGCTCCCATTGAACTGCGACTTGATCTCTTCGACCGTCTCCATCACTTCCTGGAGTGACGCGCGGTTTTCCAGCAGTACCCCGAAGATATCGCCCCCAAAACGCGACAGGGTGTCGGCCTGGCCCAGCACATAGCTGATGCGGCGGCTTACCTCGATGATCAGGTGATCGCCGGCACCGTGTCCCAACCCTTCGTTCACCGTACGAAACTGGTCCAGGTCCAGGAACAGCACGGCGAAGCGGTCTTCATCGCGCTGGCGCGAGCGGAAAATGGCGTTGCCGACGCGATCCAGGAACAGGGTGCGGTTGGGCAGGCTGGTCAGGGCGTCGTAGAAGGCGTTGCGCCGTATCTGGGTTTCATAGCCCAACTGCTGGCTAATATCCCGAAGGCAGACCACCATGCCGATGGACTCCTCCTGGCGCCCATCGCCGGGAATGGGTTTGGCGTTGATCTCCACCGGCAGCTCGCTGCCGTCGCGGCTGATCAGGTGCTGGCGCACGTCGCGCAGGCTCTTGCCCTCCCGCAGCACGGTAGACTTGAGGTCGATACCGTGGCCGCGGCTCTCGAAATCCCGAAGCTCCAGTAGCTGGCGGATAGACATACCGCGAATTTCCGCCGAACTGGTGCGGGTGAGCATCTCGGCCACCGGGTTCATCACGGCCACGCGACCACTGCGGTCGGTGCCGATAACACCTTCACTGATATTGCTGATGGTGGTATTCAATCGCCCCTCGGTCTCCAGCAGCATGCGCTCGGTGCGGTGCTTGTAAAGTGCGATCTCAATATTGATCTCCAGCTCCCGGTTGTCGAAGGGCTTGAGAATATAACCGTAGGGGGCTGTGATCTTGGCGCGCTGCAGGGTCTCGTCATTGGAGTAGGCGGTACAGAAAATGATGGGTACGTCCATGCGCCGATGGATGGTCTCGGCCGCCTCGATGCCGTCGATCTCATCCCGCAGGTGAATGTCCATCATGATGAGGTCCGGGCAGGCTTCCAGCGCCATGCTGATGGCGTCGGCGCCCTTGCCGACCGTGCAGACCACCTCATATTCCATCTGGCGCAGCCTGGACGCTATGTCCTTGCACACCAGCACTTCGTCTTCCACGACCATGATTTTTGCTTTTGGCATTACTTCTTCCTCGGGAAGTCGATAGTGAACTCGGTGCCGTTGTCGCCGCTATAGCGCCAGTTGCCGTCAAGTTGGTCGGTGAGAATACGCACGATCTCAAGCCCCATTGAGCTGGTGGTCTCCAGGTCGACACTGTCGTCGACGCCGTTGCCGTCGTCGGTCACCGAGAAACGATAGCGTTGCCCGTCGTCACACTCCTTGAAGCAGACGCGTATATGACCTTCGCCTTCGCGCCCTTCGTAACCGTGTTTGAGCGAGTTGGATACCAGCTCATTGATAATCAGGCCGCAGGGCACGGCCGTATCGATGTCGAGGTAGATATTGTCAACGTCCAGTTCCAGTGAGATGGCTAGCCTGTCGAAGCGATAGAAGCGCACCAGCCCATTGGTCAACATGTCTATGTATTCGTTGAAGTTGATTTCCAGCAGGCTGTCAGAGCGATACAGGTTTTCGTGGATCAGCGCCATGGACTTGATGCGCTGCTGGCTCTCGGTCAGCAGCGTCTGGAAGCGCTTGTCCATGATCGAGTCAGCCTGGATGTTCAGCAGGCTGGAGATGACCTGCATATTGTTCTTGACCCGGTGGTGAACCTCTTTCAGCAGTACTTCCTTCTCGCGCAGCGAGCGGGAAAGCTCCTGCTGGGCGGTCTTGTGGTCGGTGATCTCGCTTTCCAGCGCGGCGGTACGCTCCGCGACCAGTGCTTCCAGCTGTTCGTTGTAGCGCCGCTGTTCCTCCCGATGCAGCCGCACACTGTAGGCCTGGGCAGTGCCGTACACCACGCCGATAGCCACCATGGTATACAGCGCCATTGCCCACCAGGTCGCCCAAGGTGCGGGTGCTACTGACACACCGATTGACAGCCCCTGCTCATTCCAGAGCCCATCGTTGTTGCTGCCCTGTACGCGAAAGGTGTAGTCACCGGGGCCGAGGTTGGTATACGTGGCCTGTCGAACGCCATTTGCGCTGACCCACTCGCGGTCGAAACCCGCCAGCATGTAGCGGTATTGGTTCTTGGCGGGGTCCGTATAGTCGAGGGCGGAGAATTCGAAACCTACGACGTAGTCGTCGTAGCTCAACTCAATGTTCTCTAGCTCATAGGGTGGCTTATCAAGCTGGAATTCACGATTAAACTTGCTAAACCGCGTCAGTCGAACCGGTGGTTTGTGCCGGTTTACCTGGACCTGCTCCGGGTAAAAGACGTTGAAGCCGTTTGATCCGCCGAATAGCATCTTTTCATCAGCGGCTTTGAGGTACGCGCCATTGTTAAAATCCTTTCCCTGCAGACCATGGATCGTATCGTAGTTTGTAAATGTCTCTGTGACGGGAGCGTAACTGGATAGACCTTTGCTGTGACTTATCCAAATCCGCCCCTGCCGATCTTCTAGCAAACCGTAGATTGCGCTGCTCGGCAATCCATCGTCGTAGTCATAGTGCTGCCATTGCCCATTTGCATAATGATTGAGGCCGGTATCTCTGGTTCCCACCCAAAGGGCGTTCTCTGTCTGTAGGAGGCTGATGATGTGGTTTCCGCTAATTGAATTTGGATCATCGGGTGAAGCACGCAGTACCTCGACAGCCTCGGTGTCTGGATCGAAGCGGATGACGCCGCCGCCCTCGCTAGCGAGCCAGAGTTTGCCGTCCAGACCTTCCTCTATGTCGACCAGGAAGTAGCTCGGGAACTCGGGGTTGGATTCTCTCTTGCTTGGGTAGCGGCGAAAGCGACCCTCTCCCAAGTATCTGTTGAGCCCGCCGCCGTAGGTAGCGATCCAGATTCGCCCCTGGCTGTCTTCGAGCATGCTGGCGACGGCATTTGAACTCAGGCTTTCCGGGTCGCTTTGATCAAATTGGAAGTGGGTAAACCTGCCAGTTTCCGGATCGCGGCGACTGATTCCCCTATTCATTGTTCCAGCCCAGAGTCGATTCTCACGGTCGTACAGCGTCGAAATGACAACATTGTCGATGAGACTTTGTTCATCCTCGGGGTCTGCGAGGAATTGCTCGAAGCTGTTTTCCGTAACATCCCAAAGGTTCAAACCGCCACCGATGGTGCTGATCCAGATTCTGCCGTCGCTGTTCTCGGCGAAAGATGAAACACGGTCATTGCTGAGAGTGCTCGTTGCAGAATCGTCTTTCTTTACGTGCGCGAAGGTGTTGATTTCAATGTTCCACTTGCTGACGCCGCTAAACGTTCCCACCCAGAGGACGTTGCCGCTGTCCTGGGCAATGTCGTAAACAAGATCATCGCTGAGGCTGCCAGGTTTGCTGGGATCATGCCTGTAGTGATGGAATCCCTGGATGTCAGGAAGCCACAAGTTCAGGCCTCGGTCGGTGGCTACCCAGATTCGGTTCTGCTTATCCTGGAATATTCTCCAGATTCGATCTGAGCTAAGGCTGTTCTTGTCGTCCGGATTGTGTTTGATGCGACGGCTATTCCCGTCCATGTCTATAAGCGCGATACCATTGCTCAAGGTTCCCGCCCAAAGTGTGCCAGTGTTGTCTATCAATATGCTCCGCACGTATCGATAGCTGTCCGCGCTGATGTTCTCTGTTGCATAAGCAAACTCCACACGCTCCCCTGACTCCGGATCGAGCCTTATGAGTCCCTCTGTTTGGGTGCCGATCCAGAGGTGGCCGTGTTCGTCCTCTGTGATGTCGCGCACACCGGGACGAATATCGCTCTCGCTGTCGAGAGAGAAACTGATGATGTGAGAAAACCTGCCGTCATCATTCATGCGACTCAGTCCGAGCCTTGTACCGATCCAGAGTGTGCCGTCTCGGTCCTGAAAGATTGCTCTAACGCTGTTGTGAGGCAGGCTTCCTGGATCGTTGGGATCGTGGCGGAAGTGCTTGAAACTGCGGGAGTGGGCTTCAAATAAATCAAGACCCCCATCAGTTGCTACCCAGATTCGACCTGCCTGGTCCTCAAAGATGTCGTATATCCAACTGTTCGACAGGCTCGAGGGCTCATTCGGGATGTGGTTGTAGATTTCAAATGTGTAGCCGTCGTAACGGTTCAGACCTTGCTGCGTTCCTATCCAAATAAAGCCAAGCGAATCCTGAATAATCCGTTTTGCGGACGTGTGCGACATGCCGTCGTCTGCGCTTAAGCGAAGGAGTTCTTTGTCCAGGCTAGTGGGTAGTACATCTCTAGCTGCTGCTGTGGCAGTGAACAGGCAAAGGGAAACTAGTGCAGCAAAAATAAAAAATGCCCCCTTGCGGGGGCAAAGTTGGCTACGTGCTGCAAACAAGGGGTTCATTGCTGTCGCTTCCGTGATCAACCAATGATCCCCTATTCGGTGCGCTGGAGGTGTACCACTTCCTCCCTGGCTGTCTTCTCTCTGGAGACTCTTCTAGGAGCCACTGCGCAGTAATTCGGTTATGCGAGGCTCTCGCCTGTTACGCCGGTGTCGTCGCGGTCTTCCCAAACGAAACCGGCAATCTTGGCCTCGATGTCGCCGCCTTTCTCGATGTCGCCGCCTTTCTCGATGTCGCCGCCTTCGTTGGCGAACTCCCAGACATAGCCAGCGATTTTGGCTTCGGTGCCGGTGTCTCCATTGGCGAACTCCCAAACGTAGCCGGCCACCTTGGCTTCGATGTCGCTGTCTCCGTTGGCGAATTCCCAGACGTAGCCAGCTACCTTCGCCTCGTCGTCGTTGCCTCCGTTGGCAAACTCCCATACATACCCGGCCAGGCTGTTGGTGCCAGTAGTGTCATCGTCTCGGTCTTCCCAGACGAAGCCGGCAACCCTGGCCTCGTTGACGTTGTCACCATTCGCGAATTCCCATACGTAGCCGGCCACCGTGTCGGCACTACTAGTGGTGTCATCGTCACGATCTTCCCAGACAAATCCTGCGACCTTTGTTTCTATGTCGTTGTCGACATTGGCAAACTCCCAGACATAGCCGGCAACGCTGTTTGAGCCGGTAGTGTCGTCGTCACGGTCCTCCCAAACGAAGCCGGCGACCTTGGCTTCGGCGTCGCTGTCGCTATTGGCGAACTCCCAGACATAGCCAGCTACGGAGTCAGAGCCTGAGTCGCCATCATCACGGCCATCCCAGAGATAGCCGGACACGGTCGGCAGCTTGGACTCGGAGACGTCGAGACCAATGGCGGTGGCAAAGGCGACGGCGAAAATAACGGCCACGGTGCCAAGCACCCTGAGGAAACCTTTTGCGCCGCCGATCGGCAGGGCTTGAGAGGTGTAGGAAACGTTGCCAGCTTGCAGAGTAACGAGCTTGGAGCGGATTTGATTGGTCACTGTGACACCACCTTGTTTTGTGTTGTTTGACAGGCCGGGGAGGTGCGCAGGTAATCCTGCACCCACCGTTCCATGGCGCCAGCCGTTCTGCCGGGTTGAACGCAAAAGTGCTTACCCAGTACTAGAGCAAAGACCGTGCCTAGATCGCACTTTTCGTGATGAACTTTGTAAATTTTTCCTAACTAACTGATTAGTAAAGGATAAATTTTTAGTTGGATGAAATGCGGAGCTGTGAGAGGGGTAACAAAAAATGGCGAGCACATGCGCCATTTTTTACTTTTTACAGGGTATTCGCCGATTTTTTTGTAAAGCTGTCAGGGATTCGCCAGATTTTACCAGTCTGCTAGCTGGCTCAACTGGCGCCGGTAGGTGGGAGGTGAGACACCCGCCAACGCGGCGGCCTCGGCCTGGTTGCGGGCGCGCTCGTCGATAAGAGTCAGCAAGAGTTTCTGCACATGGCCCACTGGGTCGAGGCGCTCTTTCCGGGCAATGGCAATCCACTGGGGCAGCATCGCGACCACGGCCTGCCACCGAGCCTGTGACTCCGCAGGGCGTGTTGTGGTTTCAGCCTGGTAGCGTGCCAACTTGCGGCGCAGGGTGCTTTCAGGAATGTCCAGGGCGGCGGCCGCCTGCAGGTTCACCTGGCCGTGCAATTCAAGGGCAGTCAAAATCAGGTCCTGCTCCAGCCACTGGCTGAGCGGCAGCAACAGGTCGTATTCCAGGCAGTACCCGAGCTGCTCTGAGAGTGCATCCCGAATCGACGTTTCCAGGTCCACCAGGCTGGGTTCCTCCGCTGATTCATGCTGCTGCGGGACGGGCGGGGGCATTGCCGGGGCGCCCGAAAGGTCTGCGGGCAGGTCCAGTTCGGCCGTGTCGATCTCCGTTCCCTGTGACAGGATGACTGCGCGAATCATTTTATTGCGCAGTTCGCGAACATTGCCTGGCCACTGGTACGCGCGCATGGCGGCCTCTGCAGCCGAGGTAAACCCTCGTATATCGCGGTTGTACTGAAGCGCGCAGGCGCGCAGGAAATGCTCCGCCAGGAACTGCACGTCCCCATCCCGCTGGCGCAGGGGAGGTGAGTGCACGTTGAATACGTTCAGGCGGTAGTACAGGTCCTCGCGGAATCGACCCTGGCGTATATCCTCTTCTAGATTCACGTTGGTCGCGGCGATGATTCTCGTGTTCACCGTCTCGGTCTGGGTGCTGCCTACCGCGGTAAACTGCTTCTCCTGCACAACCCGCAGGAGCTTGACCTGCACATCCAATGGCAGCTCGCCGATCTCGTCCAGCAGCAGCGTGCCACCATCCGCTTCCTTAAGCTTTCCGGGGGCGCTCTGCGTTGCGCCGGTGAAAGCGCCGCGCACGTGGCCAAACAGTTCCCGCTCTATCAGCGTGCTGACCACGGCGCCGCAGTCGACAATCACGAATGGCGCGTCGGCCCGGCTGCTGAGCCGATGGATTTCACTGGCGATGACTTCTTTGCCCGTACCTGACTCGCCGGTAATCAGCACGGTCTCATCGGTGGGAGCCACCAGCCGGATCAGCTCCACGACTTCCATCATCACGTCTGACTGATACAGCAACTCGCCGCGGCCATCACCGGGGGCAATGGCCGCCTGGGGGCTGGTGCTGCGGGCTGCGCCGGGGCCGCCGAGGTAGGCGACCAGTGATTGCATCAGCAGCAGGTCCTGTTGGCGCAGCTGGCGCTCGGCGCTGCCGCCGTCCAGGAACAGCAGGCCTTCCCCGCCTCCTCCAACACTGGGGCTGAAGCTGACCGGCACCCACCAGCAGTTGCCGTCCTGCAGTGGCGAAGCGTCGGTCAGTGTCCTGTCCAGGTCCGGGCAGGTTTGCAGGGTCGCCTGGGCCTCCCCCTCGGTGCAATCCGGCAGGGCAGCCAGCGTGCGCGGCTGGCCGTCTCGCCAGTTGAAAAGCACTGCTCTCCTCAGGTCGAAACAGCGCTGCAGCCGGCCCAGCAAACCGCTGGCTTGCTCCCTTGGGTCCTTGGCGCTGGTATCGCTCATGGTGTTCCACAGCAATGCCATGTTGCGATAGTCCTGGCCTGCGTCCGCCGCCAGCAATTCACTCTGGCTGTCGAGATTGCCGACCAGCCCGATGTCGGTGCTTGGCCGCCAGATGGCAAGACGATTGCCGCCCGACTGGCGCGCCAGGTCGAGTGCGCGATGGGCGCGCCGGAACAGCTCCAGCGGTGATTCTCCGCCTTCGGTACGATGGTGGGATACCCCAATACTGGCGGTAAGCCGCAGGCTGCCCTCCAGGAAGCGATGCTGCGCGAGCCGTTGCAGGATGGCGCTGCCTATGGAACTTGCCTCCTCAAGGCTGGTATAGGGGAGGCTGGCCGAGAACACATTGCCGCCGTAGTAGCTCGCAAGATCGGTGCCGCGCATGGCCAGATTGAGTTGCTCCACCAGCTCTCTCAGCAGCCGGTTACGCTCGCTGTCATCCAGCCCCTCCAGCAGCGCTTCCGGATCGTCGGGGCTGATCAGCAGCAGGACGAAAGCCCGTTCATGATCAAGTGGATAGTCGAACAGGCCCGCCAGCGGCCCGGCGGGAAGATCCCCGGGCAGTGGCAGGTTGTCCGCTGTGTCCTTCAACTCTGCCAGTTCCCTGAGGATCAACACGGAGCCCCCCGCCTGCATGCCGCCCCGGGCCACGTCTTCCTGGGTGGGGCCGACGACACCGTCCACCAGCAGCTGGCTGCCATCCCCACGCTGGACCTGGAAAGGTGGCAGTCGCGTCACGGCGCGTTTTTCCAGCAGGGTTCGCCAGGACAGGCTGGCCGCCTGACGCGCGCCGCTGCACTTCTCAAGCAGTTGCTCGAAGTCCATGCCGCGGGCCTCCGCCGCGGACAAGCCAAAAATCACGGCCGCCTGCTCATTCATCTCGGTGATGCGGTGTTCCGCGTCTACCAATACCAGGGCCTCGCCAATGCACTGCAGGGCGGTGGCCAGTAATTGCCGGGTGCTGCGCAGCTCCTGCTCAACCGAAAACTTGTGCAGGGCCATTTCTATGGCGATTTGCAGGTCTGCCGTTTCAATTGGTTTGAGGACATAGCCATAGGGGGTGAGCGACTTCGCGCGCGCTACTGTCTCGCGATCCGAGTAGGCAGTGAGGAATATGACCGGGATGTCACGGTCGTTGGTGATGCGGCGTGCGACTTCGATGCCATCGATCTCATCCTTGAGGTGGATGTCGCAGAGCAGCAGCTCAGGCTTCAGTTTCGCCGCCAGTTCCAGGGCCTGTCGTGGGCTGTGGGCCATGCCCAGCACCTCGTGGCCGAGTTGTCGGAGCCGCGACTGTATGTCGCGCGCCACAAGGGCCTCGTCCTCGATGACGAGGATGCGCGCTGTCTGGTCAGTTGCGCCTGTCACGCCGCTACTACCTCCCCTGGCGTTGTTGGATCAGGAGGCCTCGCGAAGCAGGGGTTCGCTGGGCTGGGCTGCATCCACGGGAGCGGCAGCGGAAAACTGCAGTGCGCCGTCTTCCAGGGGCGCGTACCGGAACATCTGCCGGTCCTTGCGGTAGTTCTGCGGGTTGATCCAGGGCTCGCGATCTCCCTGCCGGGGGAACTTGTGCATCACCCTGCGCATATAGCCTGCGGAAAAATCCTCAATCCAGTCCCGGGCGGGCATGTCCTGGTCCTCCGGGCGCAAGGCCGGCACCACCTTCACAGAGCCCGTCTCGCTCATGTGGTTCAGCAGCCGGCAGCAGTATTCCGCCGTCAGGTCGGCCCGCAGGGTCCAGGAGGCGTTGATGTAGCCGAAGGTGGTCACCAGGTTGGGCACGCCGGTGTACATCAGCCCCTTGTAGGACCAGGTGCGCGAAAAATCGATCTGCTCGCCGTCCACCACCACCTCGGCTTCGCCCAGTACCACCAGCTCCAGGCCGGTCGCTGTGACGATGATATCTGCCGGCAGCTCCTCACCGGATGTCAGCCGTATGCCGCCTTCTGTAAAGCTGTCGATTGTGTCGGTGACAACTGTCGCCGCGCCGCTGCGCAGGGACTTGAACAGATCGCTGTCGGGTACCAGGCACAGACGCTGATCCCAGGGGTTGTAGCGCGGAGTGAAATGGGTGTCGATGTCGTAGTCAGGGCCCAATTCCTTACGGAGCCGTTTGAACAACAGGTCGCGAATCTTGTGTGGGGCGGTGCGAGTGCGACGATACACCCACTGCTGCAGGAGCACGTTGCGCCAGCGAGTAATGCCATAGGCCCAGCGTTCCGGCAGTACGGCCCGCAGAGTGTTGGCGAACCAGTCTTTTGCGGGTCGTGAAACCACGTAGGTGGGTGAGCGCTGCAGCATGACCACGCTTTCCGCCTGCTCCGCCATGGCCGGCACAAGCGTCACGGCGGTGGCGCCAGAGCCGATGATCACCACGCGCTTGCCACGGTAGTCGAGGTCTTCCGGCCAGAACTGGGGGTGGATCACCGTGCCCCGGTAGCTGTCGCGGCCCGGGAACTCCGGCGTGTGCGCCTGGCGATAGCTGTAATAGCCGGCGCACATCATCAGGAAGTTGCAGCGCAGCTCGGTGGTTTCTTCACCTTTCAGTACCGTAACGGTCCAGGTGGCCTCTGCGCTGGACCAGGCAACCCGGGTTACGCGATGTCCGAAGCGAATGTGCCGGTTTATGTCGTGTTCGCGTGCAGTCTCGTTGACATAGGCGCGAATGGCCGGCCCGTCGGCGATGGCCTTAGCATCCCGCCAGGGTTTGAAGCTGTAGCCAAGGGTATGCATGTCGCTGTCAGAGCGAATGCCGGGATAGCGGAACAGGTCCCAGGTACCGCCGATGGCATCGCGG
Source organism: Halieaceae bacterium (assembly GCA_028280635.1). Lineage (GTDB taxonomy): Bacteria > Pseudomonadota > Gammaproteobacteria > Pseudomonadales > Halieaceae > JANQIO01. The sequence goes on from JANQLM010000106.1 coordinate 25,450, forward strand.
CCCTCGAGTATGGCATAGCTGCGGCCCGGGCACTCGCGCTGCAGGTGCACCGCGGCACCGATACCCGAAAGACCGGCTCCCACTATAATGACATCGAAGCTGTCCACTGCCATGGCGCTGCTCTCCCGGCCTGTTCTTTTCTTTATACCCTGCGTTCGGTCAGTTCGATTGGCCGAACAGGAAGTCTCGCATGATCTCGTAAATCTGCGGTTGGGTCACCATGGTGGGAACCAGCCCCGCTCCAGTCTGGTTGGCCAACAACGGAACCTGGCCACCCGTGTGCTCCTCGTAGGGGAAACTGTTGGTGGCGTAGTTTACGCCCATGATTGCGCCTTCATCGGTCCGCAACCGCACCAGCATGCCGGGCGAGTAGACGGGCGCACCGTACTTGGCAAACAGGCTGATCTCAGGCACCAGTTGCGCCGCGTGCCCGTGGTCGGCCGTGACAAGGATCAGCGTATCCGGTGATTTCTCGGCGAAAGCAAGGGCCACGGTCAGGGCTTCGTCCAGCTGTTGGAGTTCGCCGATGGAGCCGCAGGGTTTGCGCCGGTGGGCCTGTTTGTCGATCGATGCAGACTCCACCATCAGGAAAAAGCCGCGCTCGTTGTCCAGCCGTCGCAGGGCGGCCTCGGTCATGTCGGCAAGACCTGGCATGCCGCTGAAGTCGGGCTCAGGCTCGCAACTCATCGGCTCTGGCAGGCGCACGCTGCCGAGAAACGGATGCACTTCGTTCAGCCAACTGGGCCTGGGGCGTTCCGCGGAGCGATCTCCCTGGCCGCGTAAGCGCACCGGCATGGTAGAGGGAGAGAACAGGCCCAGCGTGCGAATATTGTCATCGACAGGCAGTGCCTCCAGTTCAGCGGCCGTGTTGATCACCGTAAAGCCCCTGTCTTCCGCCAGCTCGCGCACACTGCGCTGGTCGCCTTCGGCGGGCATGTCGAAGTGCTGGCTGCCGCCCCCCAGTATCACCTCGACGCTGGAGGCGGCGAGCTGTTCGGAGATTGAGCCCGGACCACCGCTGGCGCGGGTGTACTGCCGGCAGTGTGGCAGCACGATGCCATAGCGCTTTACGCCGTGAATGGTTTCCGGGTCTTCACAGGTGCGCACACTCATATGAGCGGCAAACGCCGCGGGGGTGGCGTCCGTCACGCTGGAGGTGGTTACCAGGCCGGTGCGCAGCCCCGCCGCCTCCGCCTGCTCGAGGATGGTCTCTAGCGGCGCGTCAACACCGGCGCTGCTGGCTATACGGCCGCGGCTGGTGACGACGCCGGTGGCAATGGAGGTGGCGGTATTGGCGGAGTCCGCCACGTAGACCCGCTGTCCGTCCTCATCGATAGTGAGTACCTGGGCGGCTGACCGCACCGGCAGCTCATCCATTACCAGGCGGCCTTCGGCGCCCACCAGATAGTTGCGGGCGATGGTGATCTGCACATCGTCCATCCCGTCGCCGATGATGAGAATGACGTTGCGCGCCGCCTGCACCTGCGGTGCCAGCAGGGTCAGGGTTAACAGCAGCTGTGCTGGCAGACGGAGCATCACTATCTCTTCCGGTTGAACGTCAGAGCGCCAGAACGCAGCGCACTGCGATTGCCATCAGTACCAGGGAAGACAGGGCGAATACGCTGAAGCGAATCATCACCCGGTTAATGGTGTTCTGTACCAGGGAATGCGCTATCCGCAGCCCCACGTAGGCCCAGGCCAGGTTGACGTTGATCGCATCCCCTGCGCCCGCCAACTGGGCGTAGAACGCCAGGGCGTAAAACACCGTGGGCTGCTCGTGCAGGTGGTTATAGTTGTCCGCCACCTGGCGCGCACTGCTGGGTAAGACATTCAGGGAACCGGGATGGCGAGCCTGGTCGGGGTCCAGGCCGGCGGCCTGCATGGCAGGTATGCGCAACAGGTACATCCATATCCAGACGATCAGGGTCCAGCTGGCCAGGGCAAGCACGGGTGTGAGCACGGGGATCTCCTCGGGTTAGTGGTGCGTCATTATGATTTTGGACGCCAAGGGTACTTGGCGACTGTCACAGGTTCAATCGAAGCGCGGGAACAAAGACAGCTGGTCCGCCTCGTCAGCCTGTCGCGGCTCGAGCCGCAGTCCCGCGCCTAGCAGACGCACCGGCAGCGGCCGCCTGGCACGGGCGGTGAGCAGCAGGCGCTGGTACTCCTCGCGATTGCGCCAGGGTTCCGAGCGGTCGGCGAGCAGCTCTTCCAGTGTGGTCTGGCTGAAGTTGCGAAACTTTACCTTCACGAATCGTTTGATGGGCAGGTACTGCTGCTCGATCTTGCCAAAGCGTTCGGCCAACTCCTCCAGGATGGTATCCAGCGCCTCCAGCAGCTCTTCATCTGAACCCAGGTCGCGAGAGTAGGTGCGTTCGACGCTGATGGACTTGCGAATGCGGCTGGTTTTCACTTCGCGGTCGTCCTTGCCGTAGGCCAGTTCGGCCAACCGCGGGCCGTACTTGCCGAAGCGCCGCGCCAGTTCCTCGATGGGTACTGCCTGCAGGTCGCCGCAGGTCATCACACCCATGCGTTTGAGCTTTTCGGTGGTGACCTTGCCTACACCGTTAATCCTGGACACGGGCAGGGTTTTGACAAACTCGGCCACCTGCGCCGGTGCCACGGTGAAGAGGCCGTCGGGCTTGTCCCAGTCACTGGCCACCTTGGCCAGGAACTTGTTGGGCGCCACACCGGCGGAGACGGTGAGACTCAGCTCTTCCCGCACCCGGCGCCTGATTTCCTCGGCGATCAGGGTCGCGCTGCCGTCAAAATGTGGGCTGTCGCTGACATCCAGGTAGGCTTCGTCCAGGGAGAGCGGCTCAATGCGCTCGGTGAAGTCACTGAAGATCTCGCGGAATTGCCCCGAGATCCTGCGATACAGCTCGAAGCGCGGCTTGATGATGACCAGCTGTGGGCAAAGCTGCCGTGCCCGTGCGGTAGGCAGTGCGGAGTGCACACCGTACTTGCGCGCCTCGTAGTTAGCCGTGGCCACCACGCCACGGTCTGACGAACCACCCACGGCGATGGGTTTGTCGCGCAGCTCCGGGTTCTCGCGCATCTCCACCGAGGCGTAGAAAGAGTCGGCGTCAATGTGAATGATCTTGCGCATCCCGCTGCTTCTGTTGTGCCTGCCAGAGCTCGGCGTAGTGTCCGTTGTGCTCCAGCAGCTCGCGGTGTTTGCCCTGTTCGACCACCCGGCCGTCCTGTAGCACCAGAATGCGGTCCGCGTCGATGATCGTCGACAAGCGGTGGGCGATCACCAGGCTGGTGTGGTCGGTGGAAATCTCTCGCAGGGCGGCCAGAATTGCGCGTTCTGACTTGCTGTCCAGTGACGATGTCGCCTCGTCAAATACCAGTATAGGCGGTCGCTTCAAGAGGGTACGGGCGATGGCGACCCGCTGCTTTTCCCCGCCGGAAAGTTTCAGCCCGCGCTCCCCCACCAGGGTGTCGGGCCCCTCGGGCAGCGAGGTGATAAAGGCATCCAGGTGAGCCAGGCGGATGGCGGCCCCCACCTCTTCGTCACTGGCGTCCGGCTTCCCATAGCGCACGTTCTCGAACAGGCTGTCGTTGAACAGCACCGTGTCCTGGGGAACGATGCCGATCACCTGGCGCAGGGAAGCCTGGGTGACGCCACCGATATCCTGGCCGTCGATTCGGATGCTGCCAGACACGGGGTCGTAAAACCGGAACAGTAGTTTCACCAGTGTGGACTTGCCGGCCCCGGAGGGGCCGACCACCGCCACCTTTTCCCCGGGGGCGACGGTAAAGCTCACATCCCTGAGGATTGGTCGCTCCTCCGAGTAGGCAAAGCCGACCGCCTCGAAGCGGATTTCGCCGCGCGCCACGCGCAGCACCTGTGCCCCCTCCTGGTCGACCACCGATGGCCTGACCGCCAACAGCTCGAACATCTTTTCTATGTTGGCCAGCGAGCCCTTGATCTCGCGGAATACAAAACCGAGGAAATTCAGCGGCAGGAATAGCTGGATCATGAACTGATTGATCAGGATAAAGTCACCCAGGGTCATGTCGCCCTGGCGCACGCCGGTGGCCGCCATGCCGATCATCGCCGTCTGGGCCAGGGCAATGATCAGGGCCTGGCCGCCATTGAGGCCGAACAGCGACAGGCGATTGCGGCGCCTGGCCAGTTCCCAGCGCGCCAGCTCCTCGTCGTAGCGCTGCGCCTCGAACTCCTCGTTGGTGAAGTACTTGACGGTCTCGAAGTTCATCAGGCTGTCGACCGCCCGGGTATTGCTGGCCGAATCCGCGGCGTTCATCTCTCGTACGAACTGGGTGCGCCACTCGGTGGCACGCAGGGAAAACAGGCCGTAGATCAACACCGACAACACGGTAATGGCGGCAAAGGAGGCACCGTAGTTGGTAAGGAGGATCACCGCCACCGCGGCTATCTCAAACAGGGTGGGTGCGATGTTGAAGACAAAAAAGCGCATCAAGAAGCTGATGCCGGTGGTGCCGCGTTCTATGTCGCGAGCCAGGCCACCGGTACGGCGATTGAGATGGAAATCGAGATCCAGGGCGTGCACGTGGCGGAACACCTGCAGGCCCACGCGTCGCATGGCCCGCTCGGTAACGCGGCCAAAGATGGTATCCCGCAGTTCGCCGAAGAACACGTTGGAAAAGCGCGCGCCTCCGTAGGCCAGCACCAGGCCCGCGATCGCCATCATCGAAAGCTGTGGCCCCGATGTGTCCAGCGAGTCCACCAGGTGCTTGAGCAGGAAGGGAATCATCAGCACCGCGCCCTTGGCCAGCAGCAGGCACAGCAGGGCCGCCGCTACCCGCCGGCGCGACTCCCGCAGGAATGGCCATAGGTGGGATAGGACTCGCCAGTTGTAGGCGGTCTCAGTCTCCGCTTCGAAATTGCCGTGCCGCATGTCAGCGCTCGCCGATGATGATCTCGAACCTCACTTTCACCTGGGCGACGCCCTCCCGATCATCATCGGGCCGACGCTTGCGCCAGGCGTAGCGGGGTTCGACTTCTATATAGAGCCAGTCTCGCAGGTAGCGGCGGCGAAAGCCCATGCCCAGCCCGCGGGCCTTGAGTACCTCCGGGTCGGTTTCACCGCGCACGAAGCCAAACAGTCGCAGGGCGCTGCGGTTGTCCAGGCGGCGTATCCAGGCCAGGCGAGTGTTCCACTCGCCGCCGTTGGTCTCCTCGCCATAGTCTACCCGGTTGGCCCAGCGCAGCAGCGTGTTCTCGCTGAGCGGCTGGTTGAGGTCGAAACGCGTGCGACTGGTGAAGCCGTCACCTCCGACCCAGAACACTTCTTCGCTGAAGCGAACGCTGGAGGTACCTATAAAATCGTCCTGGAAACGATAGCGCCCACCCAGCTTCACGTTGAAGCCGGACTTACCTCCGGCAAACAGGTAGGCGGACGAGCGCTTCTCGCGTCGCACCTGGTATTGCACGCCCGCGGCGGAATCCCCGTCGGTGGCAATGGAGGGGTCGTAAAACTCGTCATCAAAATCATCGTCCTGGCTGGAGAACACCACGCTGAGGCGATCACTGGTACGCGGCAGGTGCAGGCGGCCGGTGATGCGCAGCTTGCTGTCCCAGCCGTCCTGTTCGTCCCACTCGACCTGCGGGCGGATACGGACCTGAGAGCGCGCCCTGTCTTCGATATCCAGTGGGTGACCGAAAAAGCCGTCCACCCAGCCGGCAATCTCATCAGCCCGGGTACTGACATCGTCGTAACTCTGGTCTACCCAGCGTCGCTCCGGGCCAGTGTCGGCGCCGGTATCCTGTGGTGCGGCCGCGCCGTGCAGCGACATGGCCTGGGTGGCGATTGCAAGCAGCCAGACGGCTGCCTTCCTTGGGGCGGGGCGGGACACTAGGGTCTCTTGTTCTACACTTGGCGTTCAACCAGAGTAATGCCGAAGGGGAAAAATGACCATGGTAAAGGCAGTTCGAATAGCGACCACCGGTGGACCGGAAGTTATGGCGCTGGAAGACCTGAGCCTGGAGCCCCCCGGGCCGGGCATGGTCACTGTCCGCAATGAGGCGGTCGGGCTCAACTTCATCGATACCTACCATCGCTCCGGGCTGTACCCGCTGGAGTTGCCGAGCGGACTGGGCCTCGAGGGAGCGGGAGTGGTGGAAGCCGCGGGCGAGGGTGCCGACTTTTCCGAGGGCGACCGGGTCGCCTACTGCGCCGCCGGCATCGGCGCCTATAGCGAGGCGATCAACCTGCCCGCGTCGCGACTGGTATCGATTCCAGAGGGCATGGGCTTTGAAAGCGCGGCCGCCGTGGCCCTGAAGGGCGCTACCTGTGAATACCTGCTGCAGCGTACCTACCCGCTGAAGAGCGGCGAGTACTGCCTGTTTCACGCGGCGGCGGGGGGAGTGGGGCTGATCTTTGGCCAATGGGCAAAGGCGATCGGTGCGCGAGCCATCGGTACGGTCAGCACTGAGGAAAAAGCCGAGTTGGCCAGGGCCGCGGGCTATGAGCACGTCATCAACTACAGCCAGGAAAACGTGCTGGAGCGGGTGCTGGAGATTACCGGCGGAGACAAACTCCCCGTGGTCTACGATGGCGTCGGCAAAGACACCTTCGAGCAGTCGCTGGATTGCCTGCGCCCCCGCGGTCTGATGGTCAGCTTCGGCAATGCTTCCGGCGCACCGCCGCCGCTGGAACTGGGCACCCTGAGCGCCAAGGGTTCACTGTTTATCACGCGACCTACCCTGTTCAGCTATGTGATGGAAACGGCCGAGCTGCGCCAATGCCTGGGCGACGTGTTCCAGCGGGTGCTGCAGGGCGATGTGGTGGTGGAAATTAACCAGCGCTACGCGCTGGCGGATGTCCAGCAAGCCCACCTTGACCTGGAGGCGCGCAGGACGACCGGCTCCACCATCCTCTTGCCATGAGCGACTGGCGCGGGGGCATAATGGCAGCCATGAAAAGGAGAACGTCATGACCGCACTGGAACGTTGGCACGAAGTGGTGCAGAGCAAGAACCCCGATTTGCTCGATGATCTGCTGGCTGAGAATTGTGTGTTTTACTCGCCGATCGTGCATACACCGCAGGAGGGAAGGGCCTTGACCAAGCTCTACCTGGCGGCGGCCATGCAGGTACTTGGCGAGGGGTTTCACTATGTGCGCGAGGTATCAGATGGCAGCCAGGCTGTGCTGGAGTTCATGGGTGAGAACGAAGGCATCACCATCAACGGCGTCGATATCTTCAGCTGGGACGAAAATGGCCAGATCGACAGTTTCAAGGTGATGGTCAGGCCGCTGAAAGCCGTAAACCTGTTGCACGCCCACATGAAAGCCATGCTTGAGCAACTGTCGGCTGACGCATAACGGTAAGACCTCAGCCATTTCAGCGTGGGGACGCTTACATCCTCTCGCGGTTCCGGCACACTCATTGCTTCTCCGACGAGTCAGGTCCTGGGCTCAACCCCGCCGGGGTGGGGTTGAACCCGCATCAACACTCAGGCTGCAAAACGGTCTAGTCATCCCTGCGAAGCGGGCGGACCTGGCCCCGTAGCTCACCGGGTGGAAACGCGGTCGTATGCAGGTTCCAATACACGCTGCCCTCGTTGATGGCTGCCGCCAGCGAGGCCAGGTTGTTTATAGGACGGCCAATAGTGTCGATGCAGGGGTCCGGTTCGCCGTCTGATGCAAAGGGCCGCGGGAAATTGGCATTGGTGAGCGTGCCGACGACCCGTTGCCCTTCCAGGGTGACATCGGGCTGGTTGTCGAAGGTGGCGGCAACAAAGTCAACGAGGCCGATCGCTACCGGGCCGTTCGCGCCGGCGATATGGCAATGCAAGTGCAGCCGGGTGAACTCACCTGCCAGGCCGTTGAAGCGCACCCTGACCTCAGCGCTGCTAAAGTCAGGATTGAAACGGATGATTGCCCGGGCCCGTCCACCGGACTGTACCGGCACATCCGCGATTTCCTGTGCTGCAGAGAGACGGGTGGATGAGCGGAAGCCGTTGTCATCCGCCTGGGCAGCGGTGCCAAGGCTCAGCAGGCCAGCGGACAGCAGGGCGTAGCACAAGCGAGAGGTCGAAGTCGTTGAGCGTGTATTCATGGTCTGTTCCCTCTGTGAATAGGTGATTTGTGAAGCACGGTGCTTGCCAGCAGGGTGGCGAACATGAGTGACCAGAAGCGGTCATCCGGTTCACTACAGCCCGCTTAATAATTTCTTGCTGATCGGCAGTGAACCTTTTGCCGTGGAGCGGCAACTAAGCCGTTGTGAGTGACCATGCATACCAGTTGGCTTCGATACAGAGCAGCATGACGAGGAAGACGCCGATTCAGGAAGTCGCGGAGCCTCAAACTGTTGGTGATGCGGACGACACGACATTGTTGGCGAAAGTTGCAGAGCACCGCGACCCGTCCGCTATGGAGCGCCTGTACCACGCTTATCGACCACGCCTGGGGGCCTTTATCTTCCGACTGGTGCAGGATGACGCGCTGTGTGAGGAAATCTACAACGACGTCATGCTGACCGTCTGGCGCAAGGCAGGTGATTTCAGAGGCGGTTCGAAAGTGTCCACCTGGGTCTTCGCCATCGCCTACCGCCAGGGCTTGAGCCGCTTGCGGTCGCGTCGCGAATTCGTGGAACTGCATGAAGAGCATATTGGCGAGAGTGCCGACAACGCTCCGCTGGAAGATCAGGATATGTTGCGCAAGGCGCTGCTGGAATTGTCTCCTGAACACCGCATGGCGGTTGAGCTCGCGTACTTTGTCGGGCTGAACTACCAGGAGATTGCGGACGTGGTGGGTTGCCCGGCAAACACAGTGAAAACGCGTATCTTTCACGCGCGTCGCAGAATGCGCGATCACATAGAAACGATCGGGCGACCTATGGTACAGCCCGGGGAGTGAGACAGTGAACGACTCCAATCAGCACAACGTCGGGGAAAACCTGGTCAATCTGGCGGAACGTGACAGCGAGATGGACGTGGTGGCCTATGCCCTGGGCCACTTGAGCCGTGCCGAACAGGCGAGTTTCGAGCGGCGAATGGTGGACAATCCCTCGCTGGAGCAGCGTGTGCAGGACGAGCGTGCATTCGCGGAATCCCTGCGCGATGCACTCCCGAATGGCTTGCCCCGGGCGGAAGCGTTTCAGGCACTTGAGCTGGTAGATGCGCCGCCCAGGCGCGGCTTCCAATTCGGCGTGGCGGCGGCGATAACCATCCTCGGGGTTGGCCTGCTGCTGTCGGTATCTACACCGGAACCGGCGTACGAAGCGCTGTCTTCCGAAACAGTCGGTGCGCTGCCCGCGGGTTCGGCCTACCGGCTGGTCCTGGTCGGGGAACACGCCGCCGAGACGCTTGGCTGGCTTGAGTCCAACTACCAACTGAGCGTGTTGTCCGGAGCCGACAACGTTCTGCTGGTGGGTCGCGACGCACCACTCTCAAACGAGCAGCTGCAGGCACTGAGGAGCCACCCCGCTATCGCCCTGCTGGAAAAGAAGGCGCCGTAACCAATGCTCATGCGTCTGTGGGGTTTGCTCCTGCTGCTCACCGTGCCGTGCTCTGCCGAATCGCTTCTGCCAATCGATTCGCCGGAATGGGTGGTGGTGCTAGAAGATCCCCGGCCACCTCGACAACGCGGCTGGGCTGCCGGGGTGAGTTATGCCGGCAGCGCTCGCTATGAGGAGCACCCTGCCCTGGCGCGGTTGGCGGATGCCATCGCCAGCGAATACGCCCTCAGCGTCGCTGAACAGTGGCCGGTCCGCAGTCTCGGGCTTCACTGCCTGCGCGTCAGTCTCGATCAGCCAGACGCGGGGATTCTTGAACGGCTTGAGCGTGACCCCCGGGTGCGTTGGGTGCAACCGCTGAATTCCTTTGAAGGCTCCTCATCCGGCGGTTCTTCATCGTCGACGGCAGCAGCGCGACACTACCGGGAGTTGCAAACGTCGCTGGACATACTGAATCTCGGCGCATTGCATGACAGCCTGCAGGGTCGCGGTGTGAGTGTTGCAGTCATTGATTCCGCGGTGGAACGGGACCATCCGGATCTACGGGGTTCGCTGCGTGACTATCGCGACTTCGTCCCCGGCCGGGGCCTGTCTCGCGGCGAACGTCACGGCACCGGGATTGCCGCCGTGATTGCGGCAGCCGACAACGGGGTGGGCATCACCGGTGTGTCGCCGGCGGCAAAACTCCATATCTACCGCGCCTGCTGGGAGTCCGCAGAAGGCAAGACCGTGTGTGACAGCCTGTCACTGTCGCGAGCGCTGGACCGCGCCGTGCTGTTGTCACCACAGCTTCTCAACCTGAGCCTGACTGGCCCCGAAGATCGCCTTCTCGAGAGCCTGCTTCAGCGCTTGTTGGAGCGAGGCACCCTGGTGGTTGCCGCCTTTGACGAAAAGCGCCGCGAAGACGCTCGGTTCCCGGCTCCCGCACCTGGAGTGCTATACGCCAGTGCAGACGGTGCTGGCGATCCTGCCCGGCGTGCCGCCCTGGCCGCGCCGGGCCAGCAGGTGCTTACGGCGCAGCCCGGCCAGGGGTGGGATTACATGGAAGGTCATTCCCTGGCCGCGGCGCATGTTTCAGGCGTGTTGGCGCTAATGCTGGAAGCGAACCCGGACATCAGTCACGAGACTGCGCGATCTGCCCTCAGGGAAAGCATGGGTGAGGGTGGTAGCAGCGGCAGTATTGATGCCTGTCTCGCCCTGATGCGCGTCTCGCCGGACCTGGGATGCGCGGCCCGCGGCCTCGCCTACCGGAGTTGGTAGTCGATCCGCAGGGTAGTTGAGTTGCGGCCCTCTGCCAGGAACAAGCGGACGCTGCGATTGTCGATCAGGTGATGCATCAGCCTGACGTTCCAGCGTCCTCGGCTGTAGCCCACGCCGGCTTCACCGAAGTTGACCCAACTCTCCTCGTCGTCCCCAAGCCAGGTGCTGCCGCCGGACAGCTGCAGGAAACCCCCGTTCTGAAATCTTGGTAGCCAGCTGGCGAACACGGCCAGGCTGCTCGCACCGCGCCCCTGCAGGTCCGGTGAGTAGGCGGTGCTTAAGCTCAGGGTGCCGGAGAGATGCAGGTCAGCCCGGGCCTCCGTGTAATCCCAGCTCTCCGGGAAGTCGCCGCTGAACTCGGTGTGCGCGATGGAGAATTCCACGGCCCGGTTGTTTTCAAGCTCGCGAAACACGCCGAGGTAGCCGCGCAGGCCGCGGGAGCGATCCGGTACGGGGCCTTCTTCTGCGCTGAATCCGTCGATGCCGAGGAAAGCGCCGGAGCGGTGATCCCAGTTCACGCTGATCCCGGCCATGGGCTCTCCATTGCTGAGTGGTATACCGCGGCTGGGTAGGTCTGTCGCCAACAGCGCGCGCGCTGTTATGTCGGCGCAGGCCCCCGGCGAACTGAGGGCGAGGGCCATGGCAGTCAGCAGACCGCCGAAACCCGGCTTGCAGACGATTGCAAGAGGGCGCCTGCGCTTTGACCGACCGCTGCCGAGCAGTTCGGCCCCGTTCAGGCGACGCGGCTCCAATTGCGGTGGTCGGAGAACTGCTGGCGCAGGTACTCCATCTGGTCGCCGAGAATCCGGTCCCGCTCTAGGAAGGTGTATTCCCAGGGGTTTGGGGTAAAAGGCACTGCCAGCAGTGGCATATCAGCTTCTTCGGGCGTGCGGTCGCCCTTGCGATTGTTGCAGCTCTTGCAGGCACTCACGCAGTTCGCCCACACGTCACGGCCGCCGCGGCTGACGGGAATCACATGGTCGCGGGTCAGCAGGCTGCGGTGGGTCTCGTGGCCACAGTAAAGGCAAATATGCTGGTCACGGCGGAACAGGGCCTTGTTGTTGAGTGACAGGGAAAAGCTGCCGACAACCCGGCCGCGCATGGCGATGATGGGTGGAATCTCCAGCAGGGACTGGCGGCCACTGATACGCTGTACACCGCCGTGGAGAATGATGGCGGGATCGCCCAGCGTCCAGGATACATCACCTTTCACGTAGGCGGTGGCGGCTTGCTCCGGGCTACACCATCCCCGGGGCTGCCCGGCCAGATCAAGCCTCAATATCGCAATCGACATTTGCGTGTCTCACTCCTGGTGTACTCGCAACTTCGCCGATACGCTGCCCGCGAAACTGCACCGGCGTTGCTGCGCTTGGCGGGTAGAACGACGGCGATGCCAATTGTATACAGCATTAGTGTGTAAGAAACCAGCGCTGCTCGCCGGCTCAGCGACCAAAGGCTTTCAGCACTTCCCGCGTAAGGTCCCAGCGATCAAAGCCCTGCCTGCCCCAGTCGAGTCCGCGGCGCACGATCACCAGATCTTTCGACGGCACGACAATAACGTACTGGCCCCGATTGCCGGCGGTTGAGAACGCCCCCCTGGGTACGTCAGACCGGTTGTCAGGCACCAACCACCACTGGCCACCGTAATCGTTGCCGCGCACGGCACTGGCCGGCGCCGGGGTGCGCGAGAATTCAATCCACTCCTCCGAGATCAGCCGCTCTCCCTGCCACAATCCACCCTGGGCATAGAGCATGCCGAAGCGCGCCAGGTCGCGGGCGTTGGTGTACACCTGGCTGGAGAGGATGAAGTCGCCGAAGCGATCGGTGCTCAGCAAGGTGTTGCGCATCCCCAGCTTGTCCAGCAGGGCGCGGCGGGGAAATTCCTGGTAGCTTTGCTGGTCACCGAGCACCTGTTTCATGGCCAGCACCGCGAGCAGGGTGTCGTAGTTTTCGTAATCCCAGAAGCTGCCGGGCTCCCGCACCAGGCCGCGGCGCCGCGCGCCGTCGGCCGAGCTGGCGCCCGCCCAGTAGGCCAGCCCGGAGCCGGTGGCATACTCCCTGTTGAAACTGTCCACCGGGTCCAGTCCGCTGGACATGTTGAGCACCTGGCGCAGGGTGATGGCGTCGCGCGGGTCGGGCGCGGGCGCTGCAAGCTGGGGCAGCCACTCTATGCCCAGCGGTGCATCCAGTTCGAGTTGGCCGTCGTCCACCAGCATGCCTATCAGCGTCGCGGCGATGCTTTTGGCGGTCGACCAGGTGCGGGTGCGGGTGCTCATGTCGATGCCCTCCGCATAGCGCTCGTGAATGATCTGACCTCGGTGCACTACCAACAGGCTCAAGGTGTCCTGCTCTGCCGTCGGTCGATTGAAGGCCCAGTCAGAGGCCGCCTGCAGGGCGGCTGCGTCAAGGTGGGAAGGCAGCTTTTTGCGCTCAAGCTTGTCACCCATCGGCCAGGGAATATCAGCCGGGTCCCCGGGCAGCGGAGCGAGAGTCTGGCGAGGCAGGGAATCTATGTCGGACCAGGTTTGGTGGGGCGCCATCACCACGCAGCCAATCCCTTCCCGGAATGCGGCGGTGATCGCCGGACCATTGGCCCCGCCGCCGACGCTCACAGCGCGACGCGCCTTATCCACCTGGTAGGCGCCCCCTCCCGGTGTTCCCAGGGGCCTGTCGACCCGCTTCCCTCCCAGGTAGGCGAGCTCCTGGCGAAAGACCTGCTCGAGGCTGCGCCGGGAGGTGAACAGGCCGTTGCACATCAGCACAGCCTGCACCCCATTGCGCACCATTTCGCGGTTGTGGGCGAAGTAGTCGTAGTCTTTGCTTGCCGGCTGGGCAATAGCCACGGCGGGCAGCAGGGTAAGGAAGAATAGCAATCTGAACATGGCGTGACCTGGCGAGGCGTGAGTCCGGTAGTGATGATACGTGATCTGCGTGTAGCCACACTGGAGATTTCCGCGCAGTGCCGAGGTGTCTCAGAATCGAAGTAGACCCGCCGGCCCGCCGCTGCGTATAGAATGGCGCTATGAGTAAACAGGACAAATTGCGCCGTGGCGCCGTACCCCGTGGATTTGCCGCGGCCCTGGCGGGAATCCGCGCCGGTGGCGCGCTGGCGGTGGATGGCGCGGTACAACAGGTACTGACCCGGTCGGGCCTGGCCCGGGAAGCCAATTCGGAATTCTCGCGACGGGAAGCACGGCGTTTCGTGGCAGAGCTGGGACGCCTCAAGGGCACCTACGTCAAGATTGGCCAGATGTTTGCCCTGCTGGGGGAGCATTTTTTACCGCCGGTACTGACCGAGGCCCTGCATGAGCTGGGCGGTAGCACCGAGCCGCTGCCCTGGAGCGCGGTCTACCCGGTACTGGAGGCAGATCTCGGCCCGAAGCTGGATCAACTGGAGATCGAGAAAACAGCCTTTGCCGCAGCCTCTCTTGCCCAGGTACACCGGGGCAAGATCGCGGCCACCGGCCAGGCCATCGCCTGCAAGGTGCAGTATCCCGGCCTGGCGGACGTGATCGACGGGGATTTTGACGCCGTGGTGCGCATGTTGAAGCTGGCACGCTGGCTGCCGGCGGGGCGCGACATGGATGACTGGCTCGCCTCCATGCGCAACTACCTGCACCACGAAATCGACTACGCGCGCGAGGCGCGTTTTGCCGAGGCCATCGGCCAGCATGTGTCTGCGCTGGGCGGGCCCGGTGAAGTCTTCAAGGTGCCCCAGGTCTACCGGGAGTACTGCAGCGGCCGTGTGCTGGCGCTGGAGTATATCGAAGGCCGGTCGGTCAACGATCCGGCCGTCGCCAGGCTGTCACTGGCCAGGCGCAACCAGCTGGCCAGGGCCATGCTGGAGCTGTTTTTTGTTGAGCTGTATAGCTGGGGCCTGATGCAGACAGACCCGAACTTCGGCAACTACCTGGTGCAGCCATCGCCCGATGGCGACCGCATCGCCCTGCTGGATTTCGGTTCGATGCTGGAGTGCGACGAGGACTTCCTCTATCACCTGCGCCGGGTGATTGCCGCCGGCCTCGAGGAGGACCAGGAGGTGCTGGTGGACGGACTGATTGGCCTGGGTTGCCTACAGCCAGAGGCCAGGCCCGAGGGACGTAAAATGTTCGCCGACTTCTGCCTGCACCTGCTGGAGCCGCTGCGAGCACCGGCCCATTTACCCCGTGATTTGCTCAACCGTCGCGGCGAATACCGCTGGGCCGACTCTCGTCTCATGCAGCGTGCAGGCAAAATGGCGGCCGCCACGACGACCTCCCGGCACTTCACCACACCGTCTCGGGATTTTGCGCTGATCGCGCGTAAACTCACGGGCGTATTTACTTTTATTGCCGTGCTGGGGGCCGAATTCAACGGCCATGAGCTGGTAATGTCTCATGTCAATCGATGGCGGGAGGGAGAACCCCGTGGCTAACTCGCAAAGCAAGTCGCAACAGGCGGCCGTACCCAGTACCCGCATCGGTCGCTTCGCGCGGGTCGCAAAGCTGGCCGGCGGCGTCGCCACCGGCATGATCGCCGAGGGCGGCCGCCGGTTGCGCTCCGGTGAGCGGCCCCGGGCGCGCGACATGCTGCTGACTCCGCGCAACGCCCAGCGCGTGGCCGATGAGCTGGCGCGCATGCGCGGCGCCGCCATGAAACTGGGCCAGATGCTGTCCATGGACGGTGGCGAGTTCCTGCCGCGTCAGCTGGCCGACATTCTCGCCCGCCTGCGCGATGAAGCGGATTACATGCCCTTTGAGCAACTCGACCGCACCATGACCGGTGCCTTCGGTGAAGACTGGGAGGCACAGTTCTACGGTTTTGATTACCAGCCCATTGCCGCAGCCTCCATAGGCCAGGTGCACCGCACCCGCGCACCGGATGGCCGCGACATCGTGCTCAAGGTGCAGTACCCGGGTGTCGCGAAAAGCATCGACAGCGACATCGACAATATCGCGGCCCTGCTCAAACTGTCGGGGCTGGTGCCGGACCAGATCGACATGAAGCCGCTCCTGAAAGACGCCAAGGCCCAGCTGCGGGATGAGGCCAACTACCTGAAGGAGGCCGAGCACCTGGCGGAGTTCAGCGAACTGCTGGCCAGTGACGGCCGCTTCGTGGTGCCGGAGCTGCTGCCCGAGCTCACCACCGAGCACGTGCTGGCAATGACCTATATTGAAAGCGAGCCGGTTGACGTCATCTCCCAGCTCGGCCAGGAACAACGCGATGCCCTGGTGACGGCGATGATGGACCTGATGCTGATGGAGTTCTTTCACCTGCGCATGGTGCAGACCGACCCCAACTTCGCCAATTATCGCTATCAGTCATCCAGTCAGCGCATGGTATTGCTGGACTTCGGCGCCACCCGGCGCTTCAAGGCAAAGTTCGTCAACGAGTACCGGCGCATGATCAAGGCGGCCCAGAAGGGTGATGAAGATCGGCTGCTGGATGCGGCGGGCAAGCTCGGTTACGTGGTGGAAGATGGCAGTGATGCGTACCGGGAATTCGTACTGGATATCTTTGCTATTGCCCTGGAGCCGCTGACCACCGATGGGTCCTACGATTTCGGCGTCTCGGACATCTCCGCGCGCTTGACGGCGGCCGGCGCCAGTGCCCAGGATTTTCGTGAGTTCTGGCATGCGCCACCCTCGGACGCCGTGTTTTTCCATCGCAAGGTGGGTGGCATGTTCCTGCTGGCCCAGCGGATGCAGGCCCGGGTCGATCTGAAGTCTCTCGCCGCCCGCTGGGTATAGCATGGCGACATCAACTGCCTGCGTCAGGGTGCGGCCAGGCTGCCTGTATGCTCGAGTCGCAGGGCATAGGGCAGGTCGGCCAGTGATAGCTTGGTCTTAAGCGTATAAGGCAGTCCGCCGGCCGGTGGTTTTTCCGCCAGCTCACGGATCAGCGCCAGGGAATCCAACATGCCGATCCCTGCCAGCAGTACCACTTCCCCTTCGCCGTAGGCAGGGATCAAGTTCCTGCCCGAGCTCGTGCCGGACAGTACCCGCCGGTCCCTCAGAAATACTTCGGAGTAGAGCCCCTTGACGGTAATGCCCACGGGGTTGGGGTTAATCACCCGCAGGCGAATTTCAAACCGCGCCTCCATATTTTCGACACTGAGTGGCCGCAGTGAAATGAGACGGATCTCGGGCTCATCGAAATCCGTCACCGGCAGGTTGGCGCAGCCCGACAGCGCCAGCAGCATAAGCCACCAAGGCGACTTCTTGAACCAGGGGAATAGGAGCAACATGCCCCGGAGTATAAGCCAACTCGGTTGCTTGAACTGTGTGGCGGTCTATGGCGTAGTAATAGTCACCATGCATGCCTGTGCAGGAGAGCCGCAGTGTCCCCGGAAACCATCATTTTTACCCTCAACGGTCAGCCCGCCAGGCTGGAGATAGAGCCGGACACGCCGCTGCTGTGGGTGTTGCGCGACGAGCTCGCCATGAATGGCACCAAGTTCGGCTGCGGCCGCGGCCTGTGCGGCGCCTGCACCGTGCACCTGGAGGGCAGCCCGATCCGCAGCTGTTCACTGCCCGTCAGTGCTGTCGCGGGCAAAGCGGTCACCACCATCGAGGGCCTGTCTGCGGCCGGCGATCACCCGCTGCAAAAAGCCTGGGTCGCGGAAAACGCCCCCCAGTGCGGCTACTGCCAGTCCGGCCAGATCATGTCCGCCGCGGCCCTGTTGGCGGCGCGCCCGAATCCTACGGACGCCGATATCAATGCCTATATGTCTGGCAACATCTGCCGTTGTGGTACCTATCCGCGCATCCGCAAGGCCATCAAGCGCGCGGCCGCCGAGATGGCTGCAGATGCTGTTGCCACCTGGGAGCCTGGCCAGAGCGCCGACGCTGAGGAGGTGCTGTCATGACGATGTCCCGACGCCAGTTTATCCGCAATGCCTCGGTTGCCGGCGGCGCACTCACCATCGGCTTCAGCCTGAGCGGCTGTTCCGATCAGCAGTTGCCCAAACGCAACGCGGCGGACTTCCAGCCGGATTCCTACTTGCGTGTAACACCTGACGGTGAAGTGATTGCGCAGGTTTTCAAGGCGGAAATGGGTCAGGGTGTACTCACCGGCATCCTCTCGGTGCTGGCCGAGGAACTGGAAATGGACCCCGCCAGCCTGCGCTACGAAATGGCGCCCCCGCACCCGGCCTTCGCCGATCCGGAAATGATCATGCAGGTCACCGGCGGCTCCAACTCCATTCGCCTGTACTACGACACCCTGCGCACCGTGGGCGCCACCACTCGTGAGATGCTGATTACCGCCGCGGTGCAACAGACCGGCACCCCGGCCAGTGAGCTCTATGCCGAGGCAGGTCGCATCAGGAGCCGGGATGGCAGTGTCGACCTGGGCTTCGGCGACCTGGTGGCCACCGCCAATACCCTCGCGGTGCCTGAGAACCCGCCGCTCAAGCAGGCCGCGGACTTCAAGGTGATCGGTCGCCAGAACGACCGCCTGGATGCACAGGCCAAGGTGGATGGCACCGCCATGTTTGGCAGCGATGCACCGGTGGAAAATGCCCTGGTGGCGGTGGTGCTGCGCTGTCCGCACGCTGAAGGCAGCTGTGGCGGCTGGGACGCCGGCGAGGCGAAGCAGCTTGCCGGTGTGGAGGATATCTTCCAGATTGACGGAGGTATCGCCGTGGTGGCCCGCAACTACTGGCGCGCCCGCCAGGCAGCCGAGGCGGTCAACACCAACTGGCAGGCTGGTGCGGCACCGTTGCAGAGTAGCGACGACATCGATGCCGCTTTTGCCGCCGCCCTGGAGGGGGACGAGTATGAGGTGGTACGCGAGGATGGTAAACCGCCGGTGGCGGCGGGTGCCAGGACCCTGGCGGTAGAGTACAACGCACCCTTCGTGGCTCACGCCACCATGGAGCCGCAGACGGCGACGGCCCGGCCCATGGCCGACGGCGGCATTGAGGTATGGGTGGGCAATCAGGCGCCGGATGTGGCCCAGGCCTACGCCGCCAAGGGCTTCGGCGTCGCCCGCGACCGGGCCATTATCCACAACACCTTCCTGGGCGGCGGCTTTGGACGTCGCGCGGCGGCCGACAACGTTTACGAGGTCGCGCAGATCGTCGCGCGCATGCAGCAGCCGGTAAAGCTGGTCTGGAGCCGGGAAGACGATATGCGCCACGATTTCTACCGCCCGGTCATGAAGGCGCGGCTCAGCGCCAGCCTCGACGGTAATGGCGATGTGGAAAGCTACACCCACCAGATCGTCGCGCCCAGCATCAACCAGAAGATCATGCCGCATTTCCTCAACGCGGCCATGCCGGCCTGGGTGCCCCACGGCGTCAAGAGCGCCATCGGCAACATGCAGGCGGATACAGACCACGCCTCGGTGGAAGGTGTGGCCGATACCTCATACCAGTTCCCACACTTCCGGGTGCAGTACACCAACCTGCAGACGGTCATGCCTCTGGGATTCTGGCGCTCTGTCGGCCACAGCCAGAACGCCTTCGTGATCGAGAGCTTCGTGGACGAGATGGCGCATGCCTCAGGCCGTGACCCGGTCGAGTTCCGCCGCGCCCACCTGCCGGAAGACAGCCGGCACCGGACTGTGCTGGATAAGGTGGCCGCCATGGCCAACTGGAACCAGCCAGCGCCGGGTCGTTACCTGGGTGTGGCGGTGCACGAGTCTTTCTACTCGGTGGTGGCCGAGGTTGCCGAACTGTCCATGGAGGGCGGCCGGCCGAAGCTGGAAAAGGTTTACTGTGCCATCGACTGCGGCATAGCCGTGAACCCCGATATCGTCAAAGCGCAGATGGAAAGTGGCATCATCTTCGGCCTGACTGCGGCCCTGAAGGGCAAGATCACCGTCAAGGACGGCGCCGTGGAGCAGAGCAACTTCCACGACTACCAGATGCTGCGGATGAATGAGATTCCGGAGATTGAAGTCGCGATTATCGACAGCCAGGCGGCGCCCACGGGGGTGGGTGAGCCCGGAACGCCACCGGCGGCACCGGCGCTGGCCAATGCCCTGTTTGCCGCCACCGGCAAGCGCCAGCGCGACCTGCCCCTGCAGCTCGCCTGACGCTGCTATTGCACAAAAAAACGCCCCGGCATGCCGGGGCGTTTTTGATTTGGGCCGGTGGCCAAGAGCCCTCAGCCCAGCCGGCAGGTACCGGCGGTTAAGAGCCCTCAGCCCAGCCGGCGGGGGCCGGCGATTAAAAGTTATAGCCCAGCGCCAATCCGTAGTTCCTGGGTTCAACGGTAAACACGTTGGTGAACAGTCCGGATGAGGGGTCGGTGACAAACATACCCACCAGATGGTCGTCATCGCCGATGTTCTTCACATAGGCCCTCGCATACCAGCTCTCGTTGGCGGACATCAGGGTCAGCTGGGCGTTCCAGATATCCCAGTCGTCGATCCTGTCCACGTCCTTGTTGAAGTTGCGACCGTACATCTCGTCCTGCCAGTAGTAGTCCACCCGCGAGGTGAGGCTGTGGTTGCCCGGCAGGTAGAAGGTGTACTGGGCGCCGATGCTGATGGAGTACTCCGGTGAGTTCTGCAGCTCCGCGCCGGACAGGTCGGCGGCAATGCCGTCGGTGATGGGAATGCCCGCGGCTGAGAGTGCCGCGCAGTCGCTGAGCTGGGAACCCGCCACCGCCTCAAACACGTCCGGTGGCAGCAGGGCCACGCAGTTGGCGGCATTGGTCAGGTCCTTGATGATGGTCACGTCATCCCGGCCATCACTGGGGTCACGCGGGTCGATGCTCTGCAGGTCGGTAATCTCGGTGTCCAGGTAGGCGAGGTTGGCGTTGAACATCCACTGGTCGGTGGGTGCCCAGACGAACTCGGCTTCCAGGCCGAAGATCTCCGCATCGGTGTTCTCGTTAAAGGACGTTCGGTTGACGATCTTCGAGACCTGCAGGTCCTCGTAGTCGTAGTAGAACAGCGTCGCATTGGCCTGCAGGGTGCCGTCGAAGAAGATGTTCTTGCTGCCAATTTCGAAGGCGTCCACGAACTCCGGCTCGAAAGTCGGCGAAGAGCTGGGGAACAGCAGCGGGTCGAAAGGCGGGTTGAAGCCGCCGCCCTTGTAGCCCCGTGAGTAGGAGGCGTAAACCATGTTGTCGCTGGCAAACTGCCAGTCGATCACGGCGCGGCCGGTAAACTCCTCCCAGCTGTCGTCGTCGTTGCGATAGGGCACATCGATGGGTGAGTCGTCACCGAACGGGCGGAAGAAACGCTCGCCGGTGGCCTCGTCCTCGTTGAGCAGTAGCTGCCGGTCCTGGATGGTCTTCTCGTCCTCCGTGTAGCGCAGGCCCAGCGTCAGCTTTATCTCGTCGGAGAAGTTGTAGTAGATCTCGCCGAACAGGGCCGTCGATTCAATGGTGTATTCGGCGGTGTCGCTCATGAACTGCGGTGCCACCCAGCCAAAGCCGTCCAGCCCCGCGGTAGCGCCCGGGACCACCGAGGCCAGGTAGTCAAAGCCGTTGGCGAACACGAAGTAGCTGTTCTCCAGGTCTACGTCCATGTAGAAGGCGCCGGCCAGCCAGTTGAAATTGCCGTCGTAGTCGGACTGAATACGGACCTC
The DNA here is from genome assembly GCA_028280635.1 of Halieaceae bacterium. Lineage (GTDB taxonomy): Bacteria > Pseudomonadota > Gammaproteobacteria > Pseudomonadales > Halieaceae > JANQIO01. The sequence continues at coordinate 46,685 of JANQLM010000106.1, forward strand.
CAGAGAGTACTGGTCCGTGTCCTGGTTGGAGTTATCATAGGACTCCAGAGTGCTGTTGCGAGACTTCACAGCGCCACCGATGGAGCCGGTACCCTCGGGCGCGCGCGCCGACATCGGCAGCTGGCCGTCGAAGAACTGGGTAGCATAGGTCTCCGGGAATAGCAGTTGCAGGGCGGGCGACAGTTCAACCTCCGAACCCACGCTCCACTGGTAGTCCATTTCCGACTCGATCTCGCTCTCCTGGTAACCCGCGACCAGCGCCACCGTGTGATTATCGAATTCGTGGGTGATGTTGAGGGTGATCAGGGTTTCGTCGGCAAAATACTCAGGATCGAAATCGGAGATCGTCTTGCGCAGGTCGTTGGGGTTTTCCGGGCGCTCATTGCTGCCGAACGGGAAGATACCCAGTGGGCCCAGGGCCAGGTCGGAGGCCAAAATGTTTGACAGCTGCGAGGACGGGTTGGGCAGGTCGAAGTCCAGGCCGTCCGGCAGGCAGCCCAGCACGCCGCTGGGGTCGTTCCTACACATGGTTTTTGTGGAGCGGCTGCGATTACTGTCCTCCTCGAAGTAGGAGAACATCAGGTCCACGGTGGTGTTCTCGGTGGGCAGCCATTTGAAAGAGGCCCGCGCCGCGTACTGGTCACGTCCGTCTACATCGTTGCCGGTAAACAGGTTCTCGGTGTACCCGTCGCGTTCCAGGTAGATACCCGCGAAGCGCATGGCAAATGAATCATTGACCGGCACATTGACGTGACCGACCACTTTCTTGTGGTCGTATTCACCGTACTGGCCTTCGAAGTTGCCCAGAAACTCGCCGATCTCGGCCGGCGCCGTGGCCATGTTGACGGTGCCGCCAGTGGCGTTGCGGCCGTACAGTGTGCCCTGCGGGCCGCGCAGTACCTCAATTGCCTGGACGTCAAAGTACTCGGTCTCAAACAGGCGGGGTGCGTTTATCGGCACTTCATTGACGTGGATGCCCACGCCCTGGTCTGCCGAGGCTGCCACCAGGGTGGTGCCAATGCCGCGAATCTGGAAGTTATTGCCGGTGAAGTTGGCCTTCGAATAGGTGACATTGGGCGCCGTAAAACGGATATCGGCAAAGCCGGCGATCTGCTTGGAGATCAGCGCGTCGGCATCAAACGCGGTAATAGCGATGGGTACATCCTGGGCAGATTCCAGGCGCTTCTGGGCGGTAACAATCACCTCTTCGAGCTGGGCGTAAGCGCCCTGGCTCGCGCCTAGGGCTGAAACAAGGGCGACCGAAGCCGCCACCCGGGTGGGGCGGAGTACAGTGGACTGGGACACAACGAATTCTCCATTACTTATTTTAATGTTCGGAGTAACCACGAAACCCGTGTGGGTTCCTTGCAATGAAACTTAGTGCCATCGGGCCGGATTGTCTAGCGCTGCCACAGAACGCGAGGTGTTGGCAGTGCCCGGTATGAGAATTCAGGGTGCGACGGGTTGGAAGGGCTCGATCAGCACCTCGCCGTCTTCAACGGTGAGAAAACTGGCTTCGGGAATCGGTTCCCAGAACTCCTGGAGCTCCGACAGCGGCTCCGACACGACTGCACGCGCCTTGCTGGACATCCTGTCCAGAAGTGCCTGTTGACGCGGGGTGAGCTGTTGTTCCAGTGCGGCCAGGCTCCTGGAGTGATACAGGGTACGGCTGTCCCCCTCGCTGGAGTAGCGCACGGCGTATAGCCTCCGGCCGTCGGCGAAACCGAGGGTCATTTGCATGGGGTGCCGCACATGGGCGTCCCAGCCGATGCGCTCCACGAATCCCACCATGCGGGCAATGCCCGCCGCCGGGTCTTCGGCCAGGCCAAACTGCAGGGCCAGCATAAACATCAACTCCGAGTCCGTCGCGCCCCGGAGGCCGCGGAAGTGGTCCTCGTCTAGCTCGTGCAACAGACGCCGCCTAACCCTCGCAAACTCGCGAATCACGCCGTTGTGAACGAACAGCCAGTTCTCATAGCGGAATGGATGGCAATTGTTGTATTCCACCGCCGTGCCGGTAGAGGCGCGGATATGGGCGAGGAACAGTGGTGAATCCACGTGCCGGCACAGGTCCAGCAGGTTGTTGTCGTTCCAGGCCGGCTGGGTGCTCTTGTACATGCCGGGCCTGTCGAGGTGATCGAACCAGCCGACGCCAAAGCCATCGCCGTTGGTGGTATTGGGGCCCAGCCGGGCGTCCAGGCTCTGGTCGATCAGGGAATGGCGGGTGTTGAAAATCAGCTCGCTGAGGGGAATGGCGCCCCCGGAGTAGGCCAACCAGCGGCACATGGCGCGGTTCCTTGAGAATCTGCTTTACTGGTTTATAGCAGGTACAGGCTGGGGTGGCGGGGTGGCTCATCTGAATGCCATGATCGCCCGTACCATTACAAAACTTGTACACCTATAACATCCGCTGTCGGGCCATCGCCCGGAGTACTCCTGAGGAATTCCATGAAAGAGCGCGTTGTTATCAACGATGTGGGCCCCCGTGACGGTCTGCAGAATCAGCCGCGGGTGCTGACCCCGGAACAGCGCCTGCAGCTTATCAGGGCGCTGCTGGACGCCGGTGTTGCACATATCGAGGTGGGGAGTTTTGTCTCCCCGAAGGCGGTGCCTGCGATGGCGGGTACCGACCAGGTGGTCGCCGGTCTGCCTGCCGGCGGCGCCACCTACTCGGCGCTGGTGCCCAACCGGAAAGGCTACCAACTGGCCAAGGATGCCGGCGTCAGCATCATCGAGCTGGTGGTGGCATCGACCGACACCATGAACCTCAAGAACATCAATACCAGCACCGAGCAGGCCATGGCCAACGTGGCCGAGATCGCCGAGCTGGCCAGGGCCGACGGTGTTCGCGCCATGTGCTATATCGCCACCGCCTGGGAGTGCCCCTTTGAAGGCCTGGTGCCCCTGGACACCTCGATGGCGCTGATGCGGCAAATGTTCGATGCCGGCATCGAGGAAGTGGTCATTGCCGACACCATCGGTGCCGCCGATCCGGCCGGCGTGCAGCGGCTGACCCAGGAGGCGGCGGCGGAGTTCGGCGCCGCAAACCTGAGCTGCCACTTCCACGATACCCGGGGCATGGGGGTGGCCAACGTCTCGGCCGCCCTGCAATCCGGCATTCGCAAGTTCGACGGCTCTATCGGCGGCCTCGGGGGCTGCCCGTTTGCGCCCGGCGCCACCGGTAACGTGGCTACCGAGGACGTGGTGCTGATGCTGGACCAGATGGGCTTCGAAACCGGCATCGACCTGGAAGGCCTGGTGGCCGCGGTGGAACTCGCCATCGAACTGACCAACAACTGTGAAGGCGGCAACTCGATCCGCTGGCTGCGCCGCCAGATCGAGAAAGGCACGCTGAAGAAAACCGCTTAAGGGGAACACCATGAGTTACCGGCTAGGGGTCGACGTGGGCGGCACGTTCACGGATCTGCTGTTGATTGACGAAGAACAGGGCACCACGTGGACCGCCAAGGTGCCTTCCACTCCGGAGGATTCGTCGATTGGCGTACTAAACGGAGTGGCGCGAATCTGTGATGAATCCGGCGTCGAGCCCTCGGGCATCAAGCGCGTTATGCACGGCACCACTGTGGCGACCAACGCGGTGTTGACCGGCAAGGGGGCTCGCGTGGGACTGGTAACCACCCGGGGTTACGAACAGACCCTGCAGGTGGCGCGCTCCTTCTGCCCGGGCGGTCTCGGTGGCTGGGTCACCTTTGTAAAGAAACCGCTGCTGGCGCCACTGGAGCTGACAATAGGCGCTGCTGAGCGCATCGACGCCAATGGCGCCGTGGTGACCGCCCTGGATGAAACGTCCCTCAGGGACGATCTCGAAGCCCTGCATGCCCGCGGCGGCATCGAGGCACTGACCATCTGCTTCGTCAATGCCTACCTGAATGGGGAGCACGAACAGCGCGCTGCCGCGGTTGCCCGTGAGGTGTTCGGCGAGGTGCCGATTTCCATCTCCAGCCAGGTGGTTCCGGAAATGCAGGAATACGAGCGCACCGAAACCACCGTAGTGAATTCCTATGTCCGCCCTGAAGTGTCCCGCTACGTCGAGAACCTGCAAAACTCCCTGACGGAGCGCCTCGGCGAAGATACCCAGCTCTCTATCCTGCGTTCGGATGGCGGCCTGGCCTCCGGTCGCGGTGCCGCTGAAAGCCCGGTCAACCTGCTCATGTCCGGCCCCGCCGGCGGAGTCGCCGGCGCCATGTATTTCTGCAGTCGCGCCGGTTTCGACAACATCCTCACCTTCGACATGGGGGGCACTTCCACCGACGTGGCGCTGATCCAGGGCGGTCGCGCCCGCGTGCGCCGGGAAACTTTCGTCGGCGATGTCAAGGTACGGGCCCCCTCTGTCGATGTGCGCACCGTGGGCGCCGGCGGCGGCTCCATCGCCTTTGTGCCAGAGCTGACCCGCGCCCTGCGCGTGGGCCCGGAAAGTGCGGGTGCGGTGCCGGGCCCGGCCTGTTACATGAAGGGCGGCGAAGCGCCGACCGTGTGTGATGCCAACGTGGTGCTGGGTTACCTGCCCTCGGACGTTCAGCTTGGTGGCGCCATGGAAATCAACCGGGACGCCGCTGTCGCCGCGGTGCAGCAGACCGCCGATGCCATGGGCATCGACCTGTACGCTGCGGCAGAAGGCATTGTGAAGGTGGCCAATGAGGCCATGTTCGGCGCCCTGCGGCTGGTGTCGGTGGAGCAGGGATACGACCCACGGGAGTTTGCCCTGGTGGGCTTCGGCGGTGCCGGCCCCCTGCACGCCAACGCGCTGGGTATTCTCACCAATGCCTGGCCGGTTATCGTGCCGCCGGGACCGGGCGTGCTCTGCGCTTACGGCGACGCCACCACCCAGGTGCAGGACGAGGCCACCCGCACCTATATCACCATGGCGGAGTCACTGACCGCCGAGCAGCTGCTGGCAGACCTGGACGAGCTGCGCCACCGGGCCGGCGAATCTCTGGTGGCCGACGGCATCCCGGAAGACGAGCACGAGGTGAGCTACCAGGCCGATCTGCGCTATGCGGGCCAGGCCTTCCAGATCACCGTGGAATTCTCGGAGGCGGAGCTCAGGGAGAGGGGCATCGCCCGGCTCACCGATGAATTCGACGACGAGCACGAGCAACTCTTCACCTTCAAGCTCGGTGACGGCCACGAGATCCTGATGATCCGCGCCGTGGCCAAGGCGCGCGCCAGAGCCATTGCCGAGCTCACTATCGGCGAAGCCGGCACCACGCTCGATGACTGCAAACTGCACGACACCCGCTTCTACTATGAGGGCGAACATCACGACGCCGTTATTTATGATCGCAACAAGCTGCATGAGGGCCTGGTGGTAGCTGGCCCTGCCATTGTGTCCGAGATGGATTCCACCACGGTAGTACTGCCCGGCTATTCGGCACGGGTGGACAGCGTCGGCAACCTGTTGATTGAACCGGTGGCCTGAGGAGAGAGATATGTCAGCAACGATCAAGCAAACCAATACCAGCCCTCTCCAGACCGTGGAAGTCGAGGGCGTCACCGTCGACATTATCGAGAACGCGCTGAAGAATGCCCGCGAGGAAATGGATGCAGTGCTGTTCCGCACCGCCATGTCACCGGGTATTCGCGAGCAGGGTGACTGCTTCCCGATGATCGCCAACGTCGAGGGCAAGATGGTGGTGGGCCAGTTCGGGTCCTTCATCGGGCCGTTCCTCGAGGTCTACGACGGCGAGATCGAGGAAGGTGACATCATCCTCACCAACGACCCCTACCTGTGTAACGCCGCGGTATCCCACCTGCCGGACTGGCTGGTATTGAAGCCGGTGTTCAAGGACGGCCGCCATATCGCCTGGACGGCCATGTTCGGCCATATGTCCGACAACGGCGGCATGGTGCCGGGCTCGATTCCCATCGAGGCCACCACCATTTTCCAGGAAGGCATCCGCATCCCGCCGATCAAGCTGTACAAGCAGGGCATACTGCAGCAGGACGTGCTGGAACTGATCCTGCACAACGTGCGCACCAGCCAGTGGAACCGCTTTGACCTCAATGCGCTGGTGGCGGCCTGCAACACCGCCTCGCGCCGGGTGATCGAGCTGACAGAGCGTTTCAGCGACGACGTCCTGCACACCACCATGGGCATCATGCTGGACCGCAACCTGGAAGCCATGCGCGCCATCATCAACATGGTGGTCCCGGAGGAGCCACGCTACTTCGAGGACTATCTGTGCGACGATGGCATGGGCATGGGCCCCTACAAGATCGCCTGCAAGCTGTGGCGGGAAGGGGACAAAGCCATCTTCGACTTCGAGGGCACCGATCCCCAGGCCCAGAGCTCGGTGAATTTCTTCCTCAATGAGGACATGTTCAAGATGTTTTTCGGCTCTTTCACCATCAATGTGGTGGACCCGCAAATCGTCTTCAATGATGGCTTCTACGAGTTGGTGGATGTGCGTATTCCCCAGGGCACCCTGTTGAAGCCCAACTACCCGGCGGCGCTGTCGGGCCGTACCCACGCCCTCGGCCGCATCTTCGACGTGCTGGGTGCCCTGCTGGGTATGGGTGCCCCGAACGAAATGTTGAATGCGGCCGGCTTCAGTGACTCACCGCACCTGTTCTACTCGGGCTATGACCACCGTGACGGCAAAGCGGGCGAATGGTTCCAGCTATTCCAGATCGGTTTCGGCGGCATTCCCGGCCGGCCCATTGGCGACGGGCCGGACGGACACTCCCTGTGGCCGGGTTTCACTAACGTGCCCAATGAGTTTATCGAGAGCTATTTCCCGCTGCGCATCGAGCAGTACGAGACCATCACCGATTCCGGTGGCGCTGGCCTGCACCGGGGCGGCAACGGGCTGAGCGTGGCTTACCGCTTCCTCTGCGATGGTGAGATCGGCATCCACGATGAGCGCTGGCTGACCTACCCCTGGGGGGTAAACGGCGGCGAAACCGGGATGCGCTCCACCAAGCGCCTGGTGCGCACTGATGGCTCCGAACAATGGCTGCCCGCCAAGGTCGAGGGCATCAAGGTGAAAGCCGGGGACCTGCTTTACTTCAACACCTGGGGTGGTGGTGGCTGGGGCGATCCCTTCACCCGCGATCCGCGGCTGGTGCTGGACGACGTTGAGCGTGGCCTGGTTTCCGTTGACGGCGCCAGGCGTTACGGCGTGGTCATTGGAGGCGATGGGCCGGGGGCCTATAGCGCCGATGAGGCCGCTACAGCCGCCCTGCGCGAGCAATGTATTGCCGAGCGTGGTGCCGATGTTCCGCTGTTCAATTTCGGTGGCAGCATCGAGGAGATTCGCGCCCGCTGCGAGGCGGAAACCCATCTGCCCGCCCCTGAGGCGCCGAGCTTCCGGTAACTTTGCCTAGAGCCGGCGCGCGGCCACCACCGCCAGCCGGCTGCCTTCCCCCACCACTGAGCGCCAGCGGCGGCTCAGCCAGCCCTGCTGGCCGTGGCCGCGCTGCGCAGCATCGGCCCGGTGATGATCTTCATCCCGCTGAAAGCGCCGCAGCACCGCGCGCACCTCGCGATGCTCCCGCTGTGCCTGCAGGTATTCGATCTGTTGCTGGTAGTGCTCCACGACAAACGTCTCCACCGCGTCGATGGTGAGGTAAACACCGCGACGACCACCCAGCAGCGACACGGCCCCGAGCATCCAGCCCGCGAGTCGCCACAGCGGCAACAAGCGACTGTGCAGGTGGCCTGGCAACCAGTTGTCGAAGAAGGCCAGGTGCTGCTGCTCAGTCTGCAGGTGCTCCTTTGCGAAGGCGCGTATCTCGGAATCCCGGCTCAATGCCAGGATGCCCCGGTAAATCCACACGGCACCGGTCTCCCCGGCGTGATCGGAGCGCAAGTCACCCTGCAGGCGTCGTTCCAATAGTTCCGCCCGGGGCATATCGTCGGCGAGAAGCGCCGGATTGGCAGGCATGTTCATAGAAGTGCATACGCAGCGCTGGCGGATTTCGGTGCGGTTTGTCGCTGTTTTGTCATGCTTTCGCACGTTGACCGCTGGCATCATTGTGCCTAGCTTCATGCCACGGGGGATCCCATGAGCGAACAACAATCCATCCTGTTTCTCTGCACCGGAAACTCCTGTCGCAGCCAGATGGCCGAGGGCCTGTGCCGGGCACTGCGCGGTGATGTGCTGACGCCGGCCTCAGCCGGAATAGAGAAGCATGGCCTGAATCCGGACGCGGTGGCGGTGATGGCGGAGATCGGTATCGATATCAGCGGCCATGAGAGCAAGACCCTGGATGAGCTGCCCGGTGAGTATGACTACGTAGTGACCGTCTGCGGGCATGCCAATGAGACCTGCCCCTACTTTCCCGCCCGAACCGCGCTGGTCCACGAGGGCTTTGACGACCCGCCGGCACTGGCGCGCGGGGCCGCCAGCCGCGAGGAAGGGCTGGCGCACTATCGCCGGGTTCGCGACGAGATTCGCGAGTACATACTTACGCTGCCGGCGGCATTAAATAAGGTTGGAAAAGGAAACCTGGGCTAGAATAGCTAAGTCAGGGAATATGGGCGTACATATGGACATTCGCCGGTTCCTAGCAGAGCTGAAGGGCAGGGGTGTCTATCGTGTCGCCGCGTTTTACGCGGCGGGCAGTTGGGCTTTGCTGCAAGTCGCTGACATCTTTTTTCCTATCCTCGGTTTCCCCGACTGGGCCATCACCACGGTGCTCGCGGTCGCCGCGCTGGGTTTCCCAGTGGCGATCATTCTCTCCTGGATTTTCGAGATTACGCCGCAAGGCATTGTTGAAACGGACGCCGTGGGTGTGAACTTCGGGCGCCTGCGTTTGTCTCCGGTACGGCTGGTGGAGTTCGGTTTGCTGGTGGCGCTGATCTCTCTCGTCGGGTGGCTCTATGTCGAGCGGCTTACCCTCAAGGAGCAGGCTTCGACCATCGCTGCGCCAGCGGTGAGTGACAAGCCATCTGTTGCAGTACTCGCATTCTCGAATATGAGTGATGACCGGGAGCTCGAGTATTTCGGTGATGGTTTGTCGGAAGAAATCCTCAATCTGTTGGCCAAGATCAGCGAGATCAACGTCGCATCGCGTACCTCATCGTTCTATTTCAAGGATAAGGACATTGACATACAGGAGATTGGCCGGCGTCTGGGTGTAGCCCATGTTCTTGAGGGCAGTGTACGTCGCTCAAACGGGCGAGTGCGGGTGACTGCGCAGCTCATCGAGGTAGAAGGCGGTTTTCATCTCTGGTCAACCACCTACGATCGGGATTTTGAAGACGCTTTTCTCATCGAGGACGATATAGCCAGGCAGGTCGTTACCAAGCTCGAGGTTTTGCTCTCGCCTGACTCCAGGGCCATTCTGGAGCGAGCGGTGCAACGCAATCCGGAAGCGTACGATTACTATCTGCAGGGCCGGAGCTACCTGCGCAATGCGCCCTCCGACAAGATGCTGGAGGCGGCGATCAGCCTGTTCGAGAGCGCAATTTCCCTGGACGAGACCTATGCGGAGGCTTATGCGGGGCTGTGTGATGCGCGGCTCGGCCGGTACCGAATCTCGATAGACCCGGATGATTTTGAAAGCGCGCAGCTTGCCTGCGAGCGAGCCCTGGACCTGAACCGTGAAGCGCTGCCCGTCTACGTGGCACTGGGAAACCTCTATCGGCAGTCAGGCGAGTACGAAGAGGCCATAGCGGAATTCGAACTGGCGCTGGACATCAATCCGAACTCCATCGATGCGCTGGTGGGCATGGCCAATACGCTGGCGCTGGACAACAAACCCAAGCGTGCCGAGGAGGCACTCGCGGCGGCTATCGAGGTGGAGACGTTTAACGCCACTGCCTATCTGGCGATGGCCAACTTCCTGTTCAATGAAGGGAGATTCGACGAGGCGATTCCGTTCTACGAGCGCACCGCTGCGTTCATGCCGGACAATACCAGGGCCTTCAACGGTATTGGTGCTTCTCACTTCATGCTCAATGAGTTCGAGCAGGCCATCGAAGCATGGCAGCGCGCCCTGACCCTGCGCCCTACCAGCGTGCTCTATTCGAACCTGGGCTCCAGCCTGTTTTTTTCCGGGCGGTTTTCGGAAGCGGTAGACGTTTATCAAAAGGCTGTTGAACTGGCGCCCGAGGACTTTCAAAGCTGGGGGAATCTCGGCGATGCCTATCGCTACACCGATGACCGCGAGGAACTGGCAGTACCTTTCTATCGCAATGCGATCAAGCTGGCGATGGAGAGCCTCGCCGTGAACCCTCAGGACCCGATCACGCTTGTGCTGGTGGCCCACTACCACGCCGCTGCCGGTGACCGTCGAGAGGCATTGCAGTACCAGGCCCGTGCCAGCGCCCTGGCGCCGGACGACCTCTTTGTGAGTTATCAATCTGCTGTATTGCTGTCTACACTGGGTGAGACAGACCAGGCGATGGTCTCACTGGAGCAAGCGGTGCGACTGGGCTATTCCATTGACCTGATCGAGGCGGACGCCGGCCTGTCATCGCTGCGCGCTTCAGAAGCCTATGCCCAACTGCTGCAGGCAGACGAGTACGGCATTGCACTTCAGGGGGAAGACGAAAAATGAAGAGAGTATTTCAGTGGGAGTGTTTTCAACGGGGCGGTCTGGGTCTTATTGCCTCCATCCTCTTGATGTCGTCCACGGCGTGTGCGAACCAGGAGGGCAAGCCGGAGCCTGCTGTAAAGGTGGAGGGTGCAGAACCTGCCCTTGAGTCCAAACTTGTCATGTTCAATGGCGTGTCTTCGGTCCAAAACCCCAGGATACTCGTCAAGTTTGAACCCAATACCTCAGCGCGGGGCGCGCCGCTGTGCCCTACCGGTACCGCGTTCAAGCTGAACATCAATGGCCAGGATGTCATTCTGCCGACGGGAGTACCCACGAATGCCTTGCCGGTGACGGGCACCCGGCGCAATAGCATCACCTGGGTGGCGGCGGATGCCAACTATCAGGAGTTGGAAAACCTCAGTGACTTCAGGTTTGAGGTTTATTTCCACCCCTTCAGGAATTCGGATCGCAGGGACTATCGGTCCCGGAACGTCAACGAAAGTGGCAAGGTCATCAACAGGGCGGGCCCACTGGAAATGCGCGCTCGCCGCCTCCTGCCGGAAGATGTCAGTTACAAATACACGATCGCCCGCATTGAGCAGGTGAACGTTGGAAACCAGCAGCGCTGGGCGATTATGGAAGCTTGCAAGCCCCTCGATCCCCTGATCCGTGTCTACTGATGGAGGGTTCAATACCGGCACGAGTACTCGGTAATGGGTAAGAATTGCCCGACGCCGTACGCCCCGTTAATCCCGGTGATCTAGGGCTTGACCGACCCCGTTCAAGCCCTGCCGGTCGGTGCCGGTCGCTTTACCCCGACCGAGCGATTTCTTTCACTGTTCACCACACTGCGCCCCAACGAGGGGCGTGGAGTGTTATTGCTGTGCGTCCAGGCCTTCACCATCCTGTTCGTTTACTACCTGCTAAAGGTGATTCGCGACCCGCTGATCCTCGCCGAGGGCAGCGCTGAGCTGAAGTCTTATACCAACGCCATGCAGGCGGCGATCCTCATGGTGGTGGTGCCGGTCTTTGCCCGGGTCTACCACCGCCTCGGTCACGAGGCGGCCAAGCACATCCTGATCAGCCGGATTTTCCTGTTCTTCATCACAAACGTGTTCCTCTTCGCCTTCGCCTATAACGCCGGCTGGCGTATCGCCATCGCCTTTTACGTGTGGCTGGGGATTTTCTCGGTGATGGTGCTGGCCCTGTTCTGGGGGTTCTCCGCGGACCTCTACAACGTCAAGTCGGGGCAGCGCATATTCCCGGTAGTGGCGGCGGCCGCCTCGGGAGGCGCCTACCTCGGAGCCCAGGCGGCGGGCTGGCTCAATCCCATCGTGGGCCATGACGGCACCATGCTGCTGGCGGGGATGTTGTTGCTCATTCCCTGGTGGTTCTGTGGCCGGGTGGAAGCCACCATACCGCCGGGGTCCGCCAGCCAGATTGCCGATGAGTTCCACGATAAGCCGCCGCCCATCTCCGAGGGCTTCATGGTGGTGTTCCGCAGCTACTACCTGACCATGATTGCCCTGTTCATCATCCTGATGAACCTGGTCAACACCAATGGCGAGTACATCCTGTCGGCCTTTGTCACCAATGAGGCGGACGCGCTGGAGGCCACAGGTATGCTGGCCGGCACGCGGGGCGATTTCATGACCGCGTTTTACTCCAGCTACTTTGCCTGGTTCACCCTGCTGGGCTTCCTGATCCAGCTGTTCCTGGTATCGCGAATCTTTGACCGGATCGGCCTGAAAGGGTCGCTGTTGGTGCTGCCGGCACTGATGATAGGCAGCTATTCCCTGATGCTGGTGTTCCCGGTGCTGGCGGTGGTACGAGTAGCGATGATCGCTGAAAACAGCATCAGCTATTCCCTGCTGAACACGACACGCCACGCCCTGTTCCTGCCGGTCAGGCGAGAAGAGAAATACGTTGGCAAGAATTGTATCGATACCTTCTTCTTCCGCTGCGGTGATGTACTGTCAGCCCTGGCCGTCTACGTCGGTAGCGCGTTGATCGGCATTGGCCTGGCCGGTTTTATCGTGACCAATCTTGCGCTGGCGGCAATCCTGTTCTGGTTCGCCTGGCTGATTGGTACCCGCAACCAGGGCGTCATCGAGGAGAACCTGGGCAATCTGCCACCGCAGGTGGGTCTGCCGCTGCCGGATATGGATATCCCGGCCGGCAGGGTCAGTGACCTGGTCATGCACGAGGACACCTTCTTCGACCCGGACGAGGGCGATGCACTGAAGTACATGGCCTATAGCCACCCCTCGAGCGTTTTGCCGGGCTGGGTAAAGTTTGATGCTCTGCGCCGGCGTTTTGAATTCACGCCGCCGGCGGGTGCGGAGGGCAGCGCCCATATTCGCGTGGTCGCCAGGGATTTCGACGGTGCGGAGGCCGATTTCAGTTTTCGTGTGAGCTATTCACCGTCGTCTGACCAGGCATTTGACCATGATGGAAGTGAGTGATTGCTCCAGGGAGTGGTTCACAAATTTCATCTAGATTTCATTGACCCCCCGTCAGCACTCCATATACTGATCTTGCTGGAAGCAGTTCCGATTTTTATGTGTTCCATTTCGATTCGCTCTACCGCCTCTCGTTGTGTTTTCCATAAGTAATCGCGATGCTCATAGCAGTCGCCTGGCTGCCAATGGCGCCTGGCATGGGGAAAGACGCGATACAGCGGCCTGGCTCATCACCACGTTGCATAGTCGTCGCACAAGAGACAACGATAGGAAGTAAGCATGTCCACAACCAAAGGCACCGTTAAGTGGTTCAACGAAACCAAGGGCTTCGGCTTTATTCAGCAAGAAGGCGGCCCTGACGTTTTCGTTCACTTCAGTGCAATCCAGGGCACGGGTTTCAGAACGCTGGCAGAAGGCCAGGAGGTCGAATTCAGCGTGACGGAAGGCAAGAAGGGCCCACAGGCGGAAAACGTAACACCGCTCTAGCGTCGCAACGACCTAACTCCCAGATAAACCCCCACCCACCGGTTGCTTGATCGGTGGGATCACCAGCCCCGCGTGTGCGGGGCGGTGTGGTTTCTATTGGCTACTGGCCACCCTCCAACTCGACTTCAAGCGCTGAGTCTCCTTTCAGCGAATTGGTAATGAAGCAGCTTTGTTCAGCTTTCTCCAGCAGGCGTTCAGCCTTGTCCCGGCTGCTCTCTGCCGGCAGGGTAAGGCGTGCGTGGGTCGTGAACCCGGTGAACTGAATAGCCCTGTCGACCTGGTCCAGGGTGCCACTGACGCTGACCTGCAGCGACTCCCACTCCAGCTTCGACGCTCTGGCGATGGCCTTGAAGGAGAGGATAAAACAGCTTGCCACCGCCGCTACCTGCAGGTCTTCCGGAGAGTGAATGTCGCCGGGTCCTCCGAAGCCACTGGGTGGCGCCAGCGTCAGGTCTGGTTGTCCACTGATACTGGCGGTCACCAGGCTTTCTGCGGTTGAGGATGCGGTGGCATTGTAGTCGTGGGGCAGGCCCTGCATGGCGTTCTCCTGGTCATGTAGACTGTGCGTTTTTTGCACACAGGCGGATGTGGCTATGCCCTTCAGTATAGGTGTTGCCGGGCGCGTCGCGCTCACAGTATTGCTGTTGGCAACAGGCATGGATGCGCTGGCGCGCCCCAGGACCGATATCGTGGTGCTGGCCAACGGTGACCGGGTCACCGGTGAGATCAAGGGCATGCGCAATGGGCGCCTGAGCTTCGGCACCGACAGCATGGGCACCGTCAGCATCGAGTGGGACGGCGTGACCACCCTCGACAGCAACCACTTCTTCCGCTTCCGCACTGAACGACAGGACCGCTTCTTTGGTGCGCTCGGCGAATCGGAAATCGACAGGCATGTGCAGATTGTTCACGCCGGTGGCGTAGAGGATATCCCCCTGGATGAACTGGTGGCGATTACGCCCATCGAGAATACCCTGGAGGAGCGGCTCGATACGGTCGTGAACCTCGGCTACTCCGATTTCAAGGCGAGCGAAGCGCGAACCACCGAGCTGGGCCTGCGCATGGTTTACCTGGATGAGTACAGCGAAAACTCCCTGGAGGCGCGCTCGGTGGTGGCCGAATCTGAAACGGAAACCAATACCAGCAATCGCATCAACCTGGCGCGGCGGCACCTGTGGCAAGACCCACTCTACTTCAACTACTACCGCGTCGGTTGGGAACGCAACGACCAGTTGGCCATCGATAGCCGTTTCGTCGGTAGCTACGGTATCGGCCGCCGAGTGTTCGACAGTAATCGCACCAAGCTGTCGCTAATCGGGGGTTTGCAGGTGGTGAGTGAAGAGGATTCCCTCGGGGAGAGCACCGACAGCCTGGAAGGGCTATTGGCGGTCGACTACCGGACCTGGAACTTCGCCTCGCCGGAGCTGGACCTTGTCACAGGGGTGCGTATCTATCCCGGTATTACCGAGACCGGGCGTTTGCGTGCCGACGGGGAAATCACCCTGAGCTGGGAGATAGTCGGCGACCTGAACCTGAGCCTCAGCGCCTTCGGCAGCTATGACAACGAGACCAATCAGGACGGTGACGACTATGACTACGGCATCACCACAGGGGTGGCCTGGGACCTCTAACCTCGCAAAATTCCCGCACTTGCGCTAAACTGGTCGGCCCACTTGCGGTAACGCATAGAACCTCCAGGTCTGACTTACGTTAGGCGACTGTTAGACACGCATAAGACACACAAAAGACAAACCTAAGACAAGCAGAAGACATGGCATCCAGTAAAAAGCGTGGGCAGACTGCCCCAGTTGAAACCAGCGCATCCATTGCAGAACAGACCGCCGCCTTCCTCAAGGCCGGTGGCAAGATCGACGAAATCCCCCGCGGCGTGAGCGGCCAGACCAGCCTGACTGCGCGCAAGCACATCACGATCAGCACCAAGTCCTAGACGAGCCGACGGGCCCTGTCCGGCCCCGCCGCCTGAACCATTTGTCCACACCTTCGGCATGACGGCATGAAGAAGGTGTTTGCCAGCAGCCGTTTGCCGGGAGATGCCCTGTCCCGGTTGGCGGAGCACTGTGAGCTGGATACCTGGGAGTCCGATAGCCCGGTGCCGCCCGCCGTGCTGCGGGACCGCCTGCAGGCTTGCGAAGGTTTGTTGTGCCTGCTCACCAACCGCATCGATGCGGACCTGGTCGCCGCCTGCACCAGGCTGCGGTTCGTGTCGAGCATGTCGGTAGGTGTTGATCACGTTGACCTCGACGCCCTGACCCGCCGCGGTATACCGCTGGGCAATACCCCAGGCGTGCTGGTCGATACCACGGCAGACCTCACCCTGGCCCTGATGCTGGCGGCCGCGCGCCGTATCCCCGAGGCGGACCGGTTTGTTCGCGAGGGCCGTTGGGACCCTGCGGCCCCCTGGCACCCGAATATGTTCGTGGGGCGCGACCTGGCCGGTGCCACGCTGGGAATCGTCGGCCTGGGTGCCATCGGCCAGGCGGTCGCCAGACGGGCGGCGGGCTTTGGTATGCACCTGCTGGGCTGGAATCGCAGCCCGCGCGAGGTGCGGGGGGTGCAGGTGCTTGCCTTCAATGAGCTGCTGGCAGAATCGGACTTTCTCAGCGTGAATGTGGCCCTCACTCCCGACACCCGCAATTTGCTGGGCCGTGACGCCATTGCTCGCATGAAGCCGGGCGCGGTGCTGGTCAACACGGCACGGGGCGGCATTGTTGACGAGCAGGCCCTGGCGGAGGCCCTGGTGGCGGGGCGGCTGTTTGCCGCTGGTGTTGATGTTTTCGGTCGCGAACCCGTGGAGCCCGATAACCCCCTGTTGGGCCTGTCCAATGTGGTGCTGGCACCACACATCGGCAGCGCCAGCCAGCGGACCCGCGAGCGGATGGCGGCGCTGGCGGTGGACAACCTGGTAGCGGCCCTGAACGGAGACCCCATGCCCCAGTGCGTGAACCCGGAAGTCTACGGGTCGCTTTGACGCGCCCTCGCCACTGACTATCATGCCGGGAACACGCCACAGGAGAGGCTACGCATGAAACGCTGGCTGGGTGCCCTGGCACTCGTCGCCCTGCTGGCGATAGGCTGGTACAGCTACCGCCTGGTCTGGGGTATACCCCTCAATATCAACCACTTCGCCGACCGCAGCTCCATCAAGCTGCTGATGGAGTATCCTGAGCTGTTGACCATGCTCGGTGCCGCTGACAACACTATCCTGGACTTCCACAGCCACCGATTCAGCGACCTGTCGCCGGCCGCCGAGCAGCGCCGCCTTGAGTTGGTGGAGCACATCCAGGCCCAGCTTACCGCCTATGACGATGCGAAGCTGGTTGGCCAGCAGGCCCTGACGCGCGGCTACCTGCGCTGGGCGTGGCATGATCGCTCGGCGCCCGGCCGCTTCCCGTACCACTTCACCAATATTGTCTACGCGGGACCCTACCCGGTGAACCAGACCTCCGGCGCCCAGGAACTGCCGTTGGAGACTCTGAGCCTGTACCAGCGCTTTCAAGATGAGAAAGGTGCACGGCGCTTCCTGGAGCGCATGGGCGCTATCCCCCTGTTCCTGGACAATCTCAAGCGGGCCGTCAGTGCTCGCGCTGATATGGGCGTGATTCCCCCACGTGTGGTCCTGGACCGGTTGATCAAACGCGCCGAATCCTTGCTGGAGTATTCGCCTGAGGAATGGTCGATTTACCAGGCGTTTCAGACTCAAATGGCGAGCTCGGAGATTGACGAACTGCGGCGCCAGGCGCTGCTCGATCGCAGCTTCGCGCAGCTTGAGTTGGTGGTGATTCCTGCCTACGAGGACTACCTGGGCTTCCTCTGGCAGCTTGCGGCCCGGGCGCCGAGTACTGTCGGTGTCTGGGCACTGCCGGAGGGCGAGGCCTATTACCAGGCCCTGTTGCAGTTCTATACCACGACCGAGCTCAGCGCCGAGGAGATACATCAGCTGGGTCTGGAACGCGTTGCAGAGATCGGTCGGCAGATGGATGATGCCCTGGCATTGCTTGGCTATACAGCGCCCAGCCGGGTCGAGAACCTCAGGGCCCTTACCGCGGCCCGGCCACCAGCCGATGACCCGGGCGAGGTGTTGGCCCAGTACCAGGAAGAAGCGGCCCTGGTCGAGCAGGGTATCGGCCCGGCCTTCGACATCGATTTCATAGAACCTTTCGAGGTGCGGCGGGTGCCGCCGGAGCAGGAAATCGGCTCACCCTTCGCCTACTACACGCCGGCCTCACTGGATGGCAGCCGACCGGGCTATTTTTACGTCAACCTGGTGGATCTGAGCCAGCATGAGCCCTTCACCATGCGCACCCTGGTGGCACATGAAGCCATTCCCGGGCATCACTATCAGTCATCCGCCGCCCATCGCGCCAGTGGCATACCGATGGTGCGAGGCTCCGACGTGATCGGCGCCTACTCGGAGGGCTGGGCCCTGTATGCCGAGCGCCTGGTGGCGGAGCTGGGTCTGCACGACCCGGCGACCGACATTGGCCGTCTGCAGGCAGAGATGTTCCGCGCCGTGCGCCTGGTGGTGGATACCGGTATCCACCATTACCGCTGGACCCGTGAACAGGCCATTGACTATATGCTGGCGGAAACCGGCCGGCCCCGTGTGGACGTGGTGTCGGAAATCGAGCGTTACATTGCCATGCCCGGCCAGGCCACCGGCTACATGGTGGGCATGCTGGAGATTCTCGATATGCGCGAACAGGCCCGCGCCCGCCAGGGTGAGCATTTCTCGCTACCGGCCTTTCACGATGTGGTGCTGAGGAATGGCTCGCTGCCGCTGTCGCTGCTGCGCAGTGAGGTGGAAAAGCAGTTGAACTGAGGTGGGCTCATCGAAGGCAAGTCTGTCGTAAAGGTGGTCATCGACAGCGGCCTCGAAATAGTCCAGCGCCGTGTCGCGGTCGCCCGCCACAAACGCGCGCAGGCCGCGCCCTTTCGTACCACATTGCGGCCCTGCAGTTCCGCGAGGAAGCTCATCCCTGGCCGCCGCTGGCCGAAGATTGACCGACAATATGAGCTTGGCGCGGGTGAAGGTAGCGCAGCTCAGATGCGCTGCGGACAAAACCCGCAGCAACAGCTATTCAACGAGAGCGTTGAGTTCCAGTGTCTCGCCCCGGCGGATGATCGACACCGTCACCCGGTCTCCCGGCTTGACCCGGCGGTAGGTGCGGTAGAGCTGGCTGAGACCGGCGTCGGTGCCTATCACCGGCGTACCGTTGATGGCGGTGATGATGTCTCCGCCCAGCATCACCTCGGCGCCGCCGATCTCGGCGGGAATGTAGCCGGGCTTGAGGCCCAGCCGGTCGGAAATGGAGCCCTCAGTCACCGTTTGCACCAGCATGCCGGATGGCTGACCGGCATTGAGTGCGTCGGCCAGTTCGCCGTTGAGAAACATATAACTGGCGCCCAGCCACACCGAGGGCTTATCGAGCAGAATGCGCCGCGCCATGTTGGCGCTGGCGGCAAACCCCAGGCCTTCACTGCCGCCGGACTGGCTGGAGATATGGCTGACAATACCGATGACCTCGCCTTTCATATTGAGCAGCGGGCCGCCGGAGTTGCCCTTGTTGATGGCGGCATCGGTTTGTAGGAATTCGATATCACCGAAGGGCGTTCCCTCGGTGAGTCGGCGGCCCGACAGGTAGCCCACGGTCATGGTGTGGGTCAGGCCGTAGGGGCTGCCGATGACGAACACCTGCTCGCCGGTCCTGGCCTTGTCCGAGTCGCCGAGCGGCGCCGAGGGCAGCTCGTCCGGCGGGTCGATAATGCGAATCAGGGCGATATCGCTCATGCCGCTGGAGGCAACAACCTGGGCCGGGCGTTCGCGGCCGTCCCGGAACATCACCACGATGTCATCCGCGGTATCCACGACGTGGGCGGCCGTCATTACCAGGCCCTCCGGGTCGATGATCACGCCGGAGCCGAGGCCGCCTTCCTGGGTGGTCTGGATGCCCTTGCGGGTCAGGGTTTCACGCTCTGCCTGGGTGGTGATCACCACCACTGCCGGGTCGACTTTCTCGAAGGCGCGGCTGAGGTCCTGGCTCTGCGTGGCGCAGCCGCTCCCCAGCAGCAGCACGCACAGCAGCCCACTGCACAGGTGTTTCAAGCGCATCAGGTCTCTCCGGACCGGGGCAGTTGGGCAAAGGCTCGACTCAAGCCACTGCTGAGAGCACGGCGGGTGCGGTCGCGGTCCGGGGTGTTGGCATCGGCGGCGATCTTGGTGATGACCGCACGCCAGACTTCGCGGGCGGTTTCACCGTCGTTGATCTGCACGGCGATATTACGGGTTTCCTTAACGCCAGACAGGGCGATGGCGTTGTCGACCTCGGCCTGACTGATGTTGGTGTTGGGCCGCACGCCGGCGCGAGGTGCAATATTGCTGGTGGTGGTGTCGGCGGCGCCGAGCCGCACGCCGGGGGCGTAGATGTAGTCGATGGTGAAGTCGCCGTCACGGGGCACCTTGTTATAGCCGCGGCCCGCCAGTTCCTTGTCCACCAGTTCCCGCAGGATGGGGTCGATCACATAAATCGCGTCGCGGAAGTAGAAATCGCTGGAGAAGGGCTCACTGCGCCAGGAGTAGGTCTTGAATCCGCTGCCGGCAAACTCCTGCGAGTCCCAGACATCGACTTCTACGCCGGCGCAGGCGGTAAGCAGGCCGAGCAGCAGGGCGGCCAGGGCGTTTCTCATCGACGAATGTCTCCAGCACTGAAAAGGCGCACCATAGTAGCAGCATCTGTTCGCTGCGCGTACCGCTTCGGCGCCGCTCGCCATGCGACTGGCGGTGCCGGCCACAGCCTGGTGGCATGCAGGCTGGCACCATGGTTTCACTGCCCGTGAGGGCTCCTACCACCGAGAGGAAACACCATGTCTGCCGTTTATCCGCGCCTGTACCCGATCCTGTTTTTTGGTCTGTTGGCTCTGAAAGGGTGCCTGATGCTGGCTCTGTAGGGGTCGGCATATAGGGGCTGGCGGTATTATTAGCAATCGCTATAATGTTCGCCCGATAACATATAAGAAAGTTATTTCTTGGCTATGCTATCGCGGCAATTATTGAGAATTGACCTGAACCTGCTGCTGGCCCTGCAGGTATTGCTGGAGGAGCGGAACGTTACCCGCGCCGCCGAGCGCCTTAATGTCTCGCAGCCGGCCCTCAGCAAGACGCTGCAGAAGCTTCGCGAAACCTTCGATGACGAGCTGTTTACTCGCACTGCCCATGGCCTGATCCCAACACCGCGGGCGGAGGAGCTGGGCCGTGGCCTGCCAGAGGCACTCGAAATGCTCGATGCCATCCTGCAGCCGGACGAGTTCGACCCGGCGAACTATGAGGGCACCTTCCGCCTGGCCATGCCCGCCATGTTCACTGAGGTACTGCTGCCGCGGTTGATGAATGAGCTGGCCGATGTGGCACCACAGATTCGTATTATCAGCGGCGATGTAGGCCTCGATTTCCAGGAACGCCTCAAGCTCGGTGAGATCGACTTCGCCATTGCCGTGGTGGAGCGCACCGATACCGATGTACACGCCGAGCCCCTGCGCACCATCAGCCCCCGCTGTTATATGCGCAAGGAACACCCGCTGATCGACAAGACCATCACCCTCAAGGATTTCCTTGCCTACCCCCACGTGCGCCTCTACCTGCCCGGGCTGACCCGCGAAAACCTCGGGCTGGTGGACGAGGTCCTGGCCGAGCGCGGCCTCTATCGCAATGTGGTGCTGGAAACGACCCAGTTCGCCCCGGCCGTGGGTGTGTTGTCGAATACGGATTGCATTCTCATCGCCAACGCCGGGCTGGCCAACAGCCCCGCGGTGGAAGACAACATCGTGGTACAGGACATTCCCGACGAATTGTCGCGCCTGTTCTCCGGCCACAGTGGCGGCAAGCGCACGCGGTTGGCACTGGTGCGCCACACCCGCACTTCCAACAGTGAGCCCCATCAGTGGCTGCGGCGCCTAATCGTGAAGCTGATGTCCGAGCAGGACACCATCGAGGAATAAACGCGCCAAGCGCTGACTTTTACCGCGGCATGCTGTACAAAGCCACCTCTTCCACCCGCCAGGAGCCACCATGAGCCGCGCGCTTTTCATCACCATCCACATGTACCTGTCTGCCTTTTTCGCGGTCTTCGTTTTACTGGTGGCTACCTCCGGCGGCCTGTACCTGCTGGGTTACAAGGGCTCAGTGGAGAGCACCACAGTGCACACCGAGGCCAATACGGCCGGGCTCGCCGACATGAAGGGTGAGTCGCTCAAGCAGGCAGTGGCGGATCTGCTCGGTCGTGCCGGGGTCGAGGATTACCGCTTCGAATACGTCAAGGTGAAGGGTTCAACGCTCTACACCCGCCCCACATCCCGCCGCCACTACATGATCGAACTGGGCGATGACCTGACCGTGTCGCGCCGTGAACCCAGCCTGCAGTCCGCCATGATGGAACTGCACATGGGCCACGGGCCGCTGGCGTTCAAGACCTTCCAGAAGATCTTTGCCCTGGGGCTGCTGTTCATCATGCTCAGCGGCCTGTGGCTGGGCCTTTCCTCCGAGCGCCTCCGCGTGCGCACCCTCGCCGCTGCCGGTTCCGGTGCGGCGTTGTTCTTCATCGCGGTGCTGGCCCTCTAGCGACCAATCGAGGCCCGGTAGGCGCGTGGCGAAGTACCGATGGTCTTGCTGAACAGGCGCGAGAAGTACAGCGGATCCTCGTAGCCGAGGGCTGCGGCCACTGCCTGCACACTCATGTCGCTGCCGTCCAGCAGGCGGCAGGCGTACTCCATCTTCATATTCAGGAAGTGCTTGATAGGCGAATAGCCCGTTAGCTGCTTGTAACGCTTGGAAAAGTGGTACTTGGAGAGGCTGGCCCTGGCGGCCAGTTCGTCGAGGCTGAGGCTGCGGTCGATATGCTCGCGCATATAAGCCTGCACCTGGTCGAGATTGAAGCCGGTGTCGCCGCGACCGCGCTCCAGGCCCGCCTCTACGGCCAGTTGGGTCAGCAGGTGGCGCAGATGGTTGGCGGCATTGATAAAGGCCTGGGTGGAGTAGCCGGTATGGCGAACATCCAGCAGGTGGGCAAAACTGCCGGCCAGGGCCGGTGACAGCCCCGCATCCACCACTGGGCGACCCTCTCTGAAGCCCAGGTTCTGCAGAAAGATGCCGCTGGCCGAGCCCTGGAAGTGCGCCCAGTAGACAGTCCAGGGCTGCAGGCGGTGGGCCCGGTACTCGTGGGGCAAGCCCTGGGGCAGCAGAATGAGCTGGCCGGGGTCGATTCGGCCCGACCAGTCGCCGGCGGCCAGCGAGCCCCGGCCCGAGGCGCAATAAATCAGCAGGTTGTCATCGTGACGTCCGCGCCGCATGCGGTGTCCCGCCGCTTTCGGGTAATAGCCCATGGCGGTGGGGTAACAGTCTTTCGTCAGCGGATGGCGGGCCAGGAAGCCGATCATGAAGGCGGGAGTGATGAAGCGGATGCCGGTGTCCGGCAGGGGCCATGTCGATGGAGCGCTCATGCCGCAATATAATCCATGATCTACCCAATTTCCTCAATGTGCGCCTGTGTCCGGCTCTGCTAGGCTTTCCAGTCCATATTTTTAAGAACAGTACCTGTTCCACCTGCCAGGTCCCCGCGAGCCAGGAGAAACCCATGTCAGAAGCCAAGCAGCTTGCCGATATCCACGAACCCGAAGAGCTGGCGCGCCAGCACGTTGAGGAAATGATCGCGCGCTCTCGCGCCGCCCAGGCCCAGATCGCCAACTACACCCAGGCCCAGGTCGATAACCTGATTCGTGCCATGGTGTACGCCGTAGCGAAGGAAGACCGCGCCGAGGAGATCGCCCAGTTCACGGTCGACGAAACCCAGCTCGGCAACTACAGCGGCAAGTACCTGAAGATTCACCGCAAGACCCGCGCCACCCTGATGGACATCATCAACGACAAGTCGGTGGGTGTGATCGAAGAGCTGCCCGAGCGCAATATCTACAAGATCGCCAAGCCCGTGGGTGTGATCGGCGCGCTGTCGCCCTCCACCAACCCGGAAGCCACCCCGGTGATCAAGGCCATTTCCGCCATCAAGGGCCGCAACTCCATCATCGTCGCGCCGCACCCGCGCGCCAAGCTGACCAACAAGAAGATCTGCGACTACATGCGCGATGCGCTGGAGCGCATGGGGGCGCCGGCCGACCTGGTTATGGCCATCGAGACCCCGTCACTGGAGCTGACCCACGAGCTGATGCGTCAGTGCGACCGTATTCTCGCCACCGGTGGCGGCGCCATGGTTAACGCCGCCTACTCCTCTGGCACCCCGGCGCTGGGCGTCGGTGTCGGGAACGCGGTCATCACCGTGGACGACACCGCTGACCTGGACGAAGCCGCGGAGAAGATACGCGTCTCCAAGACCCTGGACCTCGCAGCCTCCTGCTCTTCCGACAATTCGGTGCTGCTGTTCGCCTCTATCTACGACGAGATGCTGGCCAAGCTGCAGCGTGAAGGCGGCTACGTGCTGGATGAGGAAGAAAAGGAAAAACTCAGGAACACCATCTGGAAGGACGGTTACCTGAATGTCGACATCGTCGCCCAGCCGGCCCACAAGATTGCCGGCATGGCGGGCATCGAACTGCCGGAAGGCAAGCAGTTCCTGATCGTTCCGGAAACCGGCACCGGCAAGGAACATCCGTTCTCCGGCGAGAAGCTGTCAGTCACCATGGCCCTGTACAAGGTGGACGACATCGAGGAAGCCATCGCCCTGACCAACGATATCCAGTCCTACCAGGGGCAGGGACACTCCTGCGGTATCTACAGTTACGATGACCACAACATCCTCAGCTTCGCCAACGGCACCCATACGTCCCGGGTCATGGTCAACCAGCCCCAGGCGGCCTCCAACAGCGGCAACCTGTGGAACGGTATGCGCCAGACCTTTTCCCTGGGCTGTGGCTCCTGGGGTGGCAACAGCACCAACAACAACATTACCTGGCGCGACCTGATCAATGAGACCTGGGTCTCCAAGCCGCTTGCGGTGACCAAGGCGATCCCCGAGGACGCTGAGCTGTTCGGCGCTGAAGTCATCAGCAAGTTCGAAGAGTAAGCTCCATGGACTTTGCTCTCTCTGACGACCAGCAGGCGTTCGTCGAGAGCGCCCGTGCCTTTTCGCAAGGGGTGCTCGCGCCTGGCGCCGCTGAATGGGATGCCACCTCCCACTTCCCGGTAGCGGAGCTGGCCCAGGCGGGCGAGCTCGGTTTTATGGGCATGTACACGCCCGAGTCTGCCGGCGGCCTGGCGCTCTCGAGGCTCGATGCCAGTCTTATCGTTGAGGAACTGGCGAAAGGCTGCACTACTACCGCCGCTTTCCTGACCATTCACAACATGGCCACCAGCATGATCGGCAAATACTGCCGCCAGGAGGTCATCGACAAGTGGTGCCCGGAGTTGGTAATGGGCTCAAGGCTGGCGTCCTACTGCCTGACCGAACCCGGCGCCGGTTCCGATGCCGCCAGCCTGCGCACCAGCGCCATCAGCGATGGCGACGACTACGTGGTCAACGGCAGCAAGGTATTTATCAGCGGCGCCGGTGAAACCGACGTGCTGGTGGTGATGCTACGCACCGGCGACGCGGGCCCCAAAGGGGTCACCGCGGTGTTGATTCCCGCCGATGCCGACGGCGTTTCCTACGGTAAGAAGGAAGAGAAAATGGGTTGGAACGCCCAGCCCACGCGCATGGTCACCTTCGATAACGTGCGGGTCCCCAAGGGCAACCGGCTGGGTGAAGAGGGCCAGGGCTTTGCGATTGCCATGGAGGGCCTGGACGGCGGCCGTATCAATATCGCGACCTGCAGCGTGGGCACCGCCCAGCAGGCACTGGAGGAAGCGGTGGCCTACGTGCAGGAGCGCAAGCAGTTCAACACCGCTATCGCCGATTTCCAGGCTACCCAGTTCAAGCTCGCCGACATGGCCACCGACCTGGTAGCGGCCCGGCAAATGATCCGGCTGGCGGCCTGGAAGCTCGACAACAAGGATTCCCAGGCCACCACCTACTGCGCAATGGCCAAGCGCTTTGCCACCGATGTGGGCTTCGAAGTCTGCAACGACGCCCTGCAGCTCTACGGCGGCTACGGCTACATCAAGGAGTACCCGATGGAGCGGCACGTGCGGGACACCCGGGTGCACCAGATTCTGGAAGGCACCAACGAAATCATGCGGGTCATTATTTCCCGCCGTCTGCTAATGGAAGGAGCCCTGGAGGTGATTCAATGAATCTGAGCACATCGGACAAGCTGAAAGTCGAGATACTTGGCCACACGGCGCTGATTACCATCGACAACCCCGCGGCCAACACCTGGGACACCGAAAGCCTGCCGGCGCTGAAAGAGCTGATCGAGAAGCTCAACGCCAACCGCGATATCTGGGCCCTGGTGCTCACCGGCGCGGGAGACAAGTTTTTCTCCGCCGGTGCTGACCTCAAGCTGTTTGCGGACGGCAGCCCCGACACGGCTCGCGACATGGCCCAGTACTTCGGAGAAGGTTTCGAGTGCCTGGCGGACTTTCGCGGGGTCAGCATTGCCGCCATCAACGGCTTTGCCATGGGCGGTGGCCTGGAAGTGGCGCTGGCCTGCGACATCCGTATCGCCGAGGAGCAGGCGCAGATGGGTCTGCCCGAAGCCAAGGTCGGGCTGTTGCCCTGTGCCGGAGGCACCCAGCGACTGGCGTGGCTGTGTGGTGAAGGCTGGGCCAAGAAGATGATTCTCTGTGGCGAGCGCGTTAACGCCGCGACTGCTGAAAAGATCGGCCTGGTGGAGGAAGTGGTGCCCACCGGTGGCGCCAAAGAACGCGCCCTGGCCCTGGCAGAGCAGGTCGGCGAACAGAGCCCGATTTCCGTGACCTCCTGCAAGGAGCTGATCGGCCAGGCCCGTGAAAAGGCCATGGAAGGGGCGCTGCCCTACGAGCGCCAGAAATTTGTTGACCTGTTCGGCACCGAGGACCAGAAGGAAGGCGTCAATGCCTTCCTGGAGAAGCGCAAGCCGGTCTGGAAGAACGCCTGATGAGCGCGCCGGTCCTGTTCGAGGAGCTGGCCGCCGCCGGCGGCAAGCTCGGGCGCATTACGCTCAACGTCGAGTCCACCCTCAACTCCCTGACCCTGGAGATGGTCGATCTGCTGCAGGCCCAGCTCGACACCTGGCGCGACGATGACAGCATCGCTGCGGTATTTATTGACGCGGTGGGTGAGAAGGCCTTCTGTGCCGGTGGCGATGTGCAGGCCCTGCACGCCTCCGCGGTGGAAACCCCGGGCGGCCCCTGCGAATACGCCGAAGCCTTCTTCGCCCGCGAATACCGCATGAACTACAGTCTGCACACCTGGCCCAAGCCACTGGTGTGCTGGGGTCATGGCATTGTCATGGGCGGCGGGCTCGGCGTCATGGCGGGCTGCTCCCACCGTATTGTCACCGAGCGCACCCGCATCGCCATGCCGGAAGTCACCATCGCCCTGTTCCCGGATGTAGGTGGTAGCTGGTTCCTGAATCACATGCCCGGCAAGTCCGGTGAGTTCCTGGCCCTGACCGGCGCCAGCATCAATGCGGCAGATGCCATCTTTACCGGCATTGCCGATCGCTTTATCGCCAGCGAGCACAAGGAGGCGGTGCTGGCGGCGCTGTTGGCCCAGGATTTCAGCAACGGCGATTCTCATGCACGCGTGCGTCACGCCCTGCGGCCGTTTTCGGACAAAAGTATCGGCAGCCTGCCGGCAGGCCAGGTAGAACCCCACCTGGCGGCGATCGCCCGGCTCTGCGACGGTGATTCCATTCACGACATCATCGACAACATCACGGGGCTCGATACCGAAGACCCCTGGCTGGTGAAGGCCCGCGACAGTCTTGCGCATGGCAGCAAGCTGGCGGCGCGCTGGATTCACCGCCAGCTCTACGAGACTCGCCACGCCGGGCTCAGGGAGATATTCCAGGCGGAAATCCAGCTGGTGACCAACATCGTGCGCCATCCTGAATTCACAGAGGGGGTGCGCGCCCTGTTGATCGACAAGGACCGCAATCCGCAGTGGGCCTACCCCACGTCTCGCGAAGTACCGGAGGACGTGCTGGACGGGTTCTTCACCGCACCCTGGCCCACCAACCCCCTGGCAGACCTGTGAGGAGCTGACAATGGCAACTGTGGCGTTTATCGGGCTCGGCAATATGGGCGGCCCCATGGCAAAAAACCTGGTGGCGGCGGGTCACGGTGTGACTGTTTTCGATCTGGTCCCCGAAGCCTGTGCGGAGCTGGAAGCGGCGGGCGCCGCCGTGGCGGAATCCGCTGCGTCGGCGGTGGTGGGCGTGGATTACGTGATTACCATGCTGCCCGCCGGCAAACACGTGCGCGCTACCTACCTGGGCGATGACGGCAATGGGCTGCTGTCACTGCTGGACGCCAGCACCACGGTGCTCGACTGCAGCACCATCGACGCCGAGACGGCCCGCGACGTGGGCCTGGCGGCCAGGGACATGGGTATCGGCTTCATGGACTCGCCGGTCTCCGGCGGCGTGGCCGCGGCGGCGGCTGGCACGCTGGCCTTTATGTGCGGCGGCGAGGCGGACGCTTTTGAAAAGGCCAGGCTGATCCTGGCTGACATGGGCAAGAATATCTTCCACGCCGGACCTGCCGGCGCGGGCCAGGTGGCCAAGGGCTGCAACAACATGCTGCTGGCGATTCATATGATCGGCACCAGCGAGGCGCTGGAGATGGGCGCCCGCCACGGGCTCGACCCGAAGGTGCTGTCCGAGATCATGCTCGCCAGCTCCGGCCGCAACTGGTCCCTGGAAGTCTACAACCCCTACCCGGGGGTCATGGACAGCGCACCGGCCAGCAATGATTACCAGCCAGGTTTCATGGTTGACCTTATGGTCAAGGACCTGGGCCTGGCCATGGCCATCGCCGAGGGCGCCGGCTTCGACAACCCCATGGGCCAGCTGGCGCGCGATCTGTACGAAGAACACCAGAAAGAAGGCAACGGCCCCCGGGATTTCTCCAGCATCCTGGAAAAACTGCAGTCAGAATGACCGGGGCTGCACGGCGGCAGCGCGACGCCCTGCTGGCCACTGCCCGGATCTCGGAAGTGCAGGGCCTGCAGTGGCAGCAGTGGAGTGGGCCGGAATCCGGCCCCCGCCTGCTGTTACTGCACGGAGGCTTCGGTTCCTGGAATCACTGGTTCGCCAATATCGAGTCGCTGCGCAAGCAGCGCGAACTGTGGACGGTGGACTTGCCCGGGCTCGGACGCTCCGCGGCCATCGACGCCTCCGCCAGTCCCGGCGATTTTTCCCACTGGCTATTGAACAGCTTACAAAAACTCTCTCTCGACCAGCGCCCGTTGCACATTGCCGGCTTCAGCTTTGGCGCCATGGTCGGTATCCGCCTGGCACGGCAGTTGGGCGATTGCTGTACGCGATTCACCGCCATTGGCGCCGCGGGCTGGGGCGAGTTGCATGTGCAGGTGCCGCTGGCACCGCCGCCGTCCCCGGACACGGATTGGGATGCCGCCGCGCCGGTGCACAAAGCCAACCTGCGGGCGCTGATGTTCAGCCCGGACGCGGTCATCGACGAACTGGCGGTTTACCTGCACAGCGAAAACCTGGCTAGCGCCCGCTTCAACAGCCGCGCCCTGTCTCGTACCGATGACTTTATACGGCTGTTGCCCAGCCTTGAGGCTGAGTGCCTGTGCGTCTGGGGGAGTGAGGATGCGACCGCCGGAGGCGATCACGCGCTGGCGGCGCGCCAGGTCATCATCGAGTCGGCCGGTGGTCGTTTTCAGCGTTTACCCGGTGTCGGGCACTGGGCCATGTACGAGGCCGCCGAGGCCACCAACACCCTGCTACTGAACTAATCCTGCTCCGGCAGTCGCACCGGCCCCAGTAACAGGATGGCCAGCAGTATCAGGCTGGCAAACACCAGCAGCGTGGCGACGTAATTGCCGAAGGCGTCGTGCATGCGGCCGACAAAAATATAGGCAGGCATCAGCAGCAGGGTAATCACAGGACCCATCAGGCCCATCGCCCGGCCGTAGCTGTCGACTCCGAATACCCTGGCCATCATCGAGTTCCACACCGGCAGCAAGCCGCCGGTCGCCAGCCCCAGGCAGATGGCGGCGATGATCATCACCCAGTAGGGCGGCTGGGTGGCCATGATGAGCAGGGCGATACCGACGAGGCCCTGCGCCACCCACATGCCCCACTTGAGTGGGAAGCGGTCGGCGCCGGCGCCGAACAGCAATTTCCCGATCAGGCCGAGTATGGCCAGCACCATGATCAGGCTGGAAGCCTGTGCATCACTGGCGCCCAGGCCGGTGGCGTAAGGTGAGAGATTCGACAGGGTGGAGGAGAACACCGCGATAAGCAGGCCGACGCTCAGGCCGATCAGCCAGAACTCCCGCGCCGAAACGATCTGCTTCATCCCCGGCGGCTCGGCCGCGGCTACCTCGGTCCCGGTTGTCGCGGCCTGGGGTTCACCGTCGGGCGCCAGGTTCATATCCGCAGGCTTGTTGCGAACATTCAGCCAGATCCAGGGGACGGCCAGTAGCGACATCAGTGCCAGGTTTTCGAAGGCCGCGCGCCAGCCCAGGCTGTTGATCCACCAGGCGGTCACCGCCGGCAGCAGCATGCCACCCACCGAAGAGCCGATGGTCATTATTCCCAGGGCACGGCCCCGGCTGCGAACAAACCAACGTGACACGGCGGCGCTGGTGGCCACCGCACCGGCCAGCCCGTTGGCCACGGCGAAACTGCTGCCATACACCAGGTTGAACTCGACGATGGTGGTGGTGCGTGACATCCCATAGAGACTGGCCGCAAACAGCCCGACCCCCAGGGTCATCAACAGCCGCACCGAAAAGTGGTCCACCAGGTAGCCGGTCACGGGCCCTACCAGCAGGCTCAGCAGGGTGCCCAGGGTCAGGCTGTACATCACCTGTTCCAGGCCGACGCCGAACTCCTCGCGCAGAGGTACCACGAACAGGGTAAAGGTGTAGGTAAAAAAACCCAGCACCAGCAGCATGGCGACAAAGCTGCCGGCGACCACACGCCATCCAAAGAACATCGATTCACTCCCGGGAATGCGGGCCCAGTGTAATACACTCGGCCCCCTCACCGGCTTAAACCACTGGAGAATAAATCCGGCACTGGATATGCTTTCGACCCCCACAACAACACCCTGGTATCGCACCATGAAGTATCTGTCCCTCGTTCTGGCGCTGGTCATCAGTCCGGCCTCCTGGTCTGAAACCTCGCCATTTGCCGCCGAAGACGTGTTCCGCCTCAACTGGGTCAGCGGCCTGCAGGTCAGCCCCAACGGCGAATTCGTGGTCTACAGCCACAACTTCATGGACATCATGGAAGACCGACGCCGCGCCAACCTGTGGCGGGTCGACAGCGACGGGGACAATGCGCGCCCCATTACCACCGGCGCCGTCAACGACCACGGTGCGGTGATCTCGCCGGATTCCGAGCGCGTCGCTTACCTGTCCAGCGATGACAAGGGCTCGCAGATATTCGTGCGCTGGCTGGAAGGGGGAGAAACCCTGCAACTCACTCGTCAGGCGAAGGGTCCCGGTGACCTCGCCTGGTCACCGGACGGCCAGTACCTGGCCTTCACCATGCTGGTGCCCGCGAAGCCCACCACCATCGGCACCATGCCCGCCGCTCCCGAAGGCGCGAAGTGGGCCAAGCCGCCGACCGTGGTGGACCGGATTCCCTTCCGCTTTGATGGCGTCGGGACCCTGCCGCTGGGTTACACCCACGTCTTTGTCGTGCCGGCCGGCGGCGGCGCCCCGCGCCAGGTGACTGAAGGCGATTTCAACTACGGTGGCCCGGCCTGGGCGGCGGATGGCAAGAGCCTGTTCGTGGTGGGCAACCGCAAGGATAACTGGCGCCGCAAGCCGCTGGACTCGGAAATCTATCGCGTGTCACTGCAGGACGGCAGCATCACGGCGCTCACTGACCGTGACGGCCCGGCCATTGCGGTGACCGTTTCCCCGGATGGCAAGCGCCTGGCCTGGGTGGGCTTTGAAGACAAGGGCCTCAGCTCCCAGCAGCTCCAGCTACACGTGATGGATGTAGATGGCGGTGAGCCCAGCGTACTGTTGGGTGACCTGGACCGCAGCATCAGTGGCCTCGCCTGGGCGGCGGACAGCCGCGGCCTGTATGTCAGCCACGACGACCAGGGGCTCACCAGGCTGGTCAAGGTCGACCTGCGCGGCAGGGCCACGACCATTACCGATCAACTCACCGGCCTGTCCCTGAGCCGGCCCTACAGCGGTGCCGATTTCGCCGTGGGCGGCAACAACGTGTATGCCATCACTACCGGTGATGCCCAGCGGCCGGCGGAGCTCGCCATCGGCCGCGGTACTGGCAAGCCCAGGACGGTGACCGCGCTCAACGACAATCTTGTCGGGCATCGCGACATGGCGCCGGTGGAAGAGCTGTGGCTGAAATCCAGCTATGATGACAAGCCGATCCAGGCCTGGGTGGCTTACCCGCCGGAGTTCGACAGGAACGAGAAGTACCCGCTGATCCTGGAAATCCACGGTGGCCCGCACACCGCCTACGGGCCGCACTTCGCAGCGGAAATCCAACTCTACGCTGCCGCCGGTTACGTGGTGGTGTACGTGAACCCGCGTGGCAGTACCAGCTACGGCAGCGAGTTCGAGCTGGAGATTCACCACAACTACCCCAGCCAGGATTACGATGACCTGATGTCGGCAGTGGATGCGGTGATTGCCAAAGGCTTCATCGACGAGGAACGGCTCTACGTTACCGGCGGCAGCGGTGGCGGTGTGCTGACCGCCTGGACCGTGGGCAAGACGGATCGCTTTGCCGCCGCGGTGGTGGCCAAGCCGGTGATCAACTGGATCAGTTTCTCGCTCAGTGCTGACAATCCCGACTTCTTCCCCCGCTACTGGTTCTCGAAAATGCCCTGGGAAGACGTCGACCAGTACTGGGAGCGTTCGCCGCTGTCTCTGGTGGGCAACGTCACGACGCCAACCATGCTGCTGACGGGTGATTCGGACTGGCGCACGCCCATGTGGGAGTCCGAGCAGTACCATGCCGCGCTGATGTTGGAAGGGGTGGACACCGCCCTGGTGCGGATTCCGGGTGCTTCGCACAGCATCGCCCGCCGGCCCAGCCAGCTGATTGCCAAGGTAGCGGCTATTCTCGGCTGGTTCGAGAAGTACGGCGAGGAAGAGAACGCCGAAGACTAGTCAGAGCTGCCCTTCGATGGGCAGCAGGCGATAGAGGTTTGCCCGTAGCCGGCGCCAGAGGCTGGCGCCCGGTTCGCCGGCGCGGGTCTCTACCTGGCCTCCCGCATCGTAGTACCAGCGCAGCCGGTCGTTTTCATCCAGAGCCACCCGCCAGGTGAGCCCGGCGAGGTCCTCTTCGAGGAAGCTGAGCAGCCGCTCGCTGAGCTCCGGTGAGTCGATGAACATGATCAACTCGGAATTGATCTCTATGGAACGAGGGTCCAGGTTTACTGACCCCAGCCCCAGGGTTTTTCCATCAATCTCGAACGCCTTGGTGTGCAGCGTCATACGTTCGCGGTTTTTCTCCTCGCTGCCGGGCTGGCGATCGGCGCGCAGCTCATAAAGCTCGACGCCGGCGCGCAGCAGCTCACGACGGTATTTGCGATAGTGGGCGTGCACCGGCACGTGGTTGGTCGACGCCAGGGAGTTGGTGATCACACGAATTCTCACACCCGCGGCCACCTTGTCCTTCAGCAGTTGGCGGCCGACTTCCCGCGGCAGGAAGTACGGGGTAATCACTGTGATCTCGTGTTGAGCGGACTGTACTGCATCGCGCAGCGCGGCAGCGACCACCAGTTCTTCTTCGGCGCCGCGCGCGACCTTGAGCTTCTCCGGCCGGTCCGACGCCACCGTCGCATTGGCGGCAATCAGCGGCTGCTGGCCGTTGAATACCGCCTCGACCAGTTCGCTCTGTACCGCGCGCCCATAGGCGCTGGCGCGCTGCCCGGAAATCACTGCCTCCATGGCGCCGCGCCAGACGCCGAGACGGTTCGGCTGCGGTTTGCGCCCGAGCGCTTCGACCGGCAGGCTCAGGCGCGAGTTCCAGAACTGGTCGAAGCTCGCTGCCACATCGGCCACTACCGGTCCGGTGGTGAGTACTTCAAAGTCATCAAAGTTGCCATCGTCCTTGAGCTCGAAATACTCCGCGGCGATATTGCGGCCGCCGACGATGGCCACTGCACCGTCGACCACAAAGGACTTGTTGTGCATGCGCCGATTGCTGCGCTGGAAGTCCCAGAGCATGCTCCAGAATACCGGTGAGCGTCTGGACAGTGGGTTGAAAAGGCGGATCTCGATATTGGGATGGGAGGACAGCGTCGCCAGCACGTCGTCGTTGCGCGGCGTGAAGATATCGTCAAACAGCAGTCGCACACGCACGCCGCGGTCCGCGGCGCGCAGCAGCTTGCCGAGGAACAGCATACCGGCTTCGTCGCGCTTGATCAGGAAGTACTGGGCGTCAACCGAATGGCGGGCCAGATCCAGCGCGCGCAGTCGCGCGCCCAGCGCATCAAGGCCCTGTGGCAGGGGCTGGAAGCCTGATTTGCCGGGATGCGCTGCCCGCCACTCCTGCGCCAAGGCAGCCAGCGGTGCGCTGCTGTCCGGTTCCATCACGTAGCTTTCCTTCCGCGGATAATCCATGGGTACGGAAACACAGCCCGCGATGGCAATGAAGAGAAGTGGCGCGAGGCGCTTCGCGAGCAACATGAGGGCCTAGCTTAGGCCGAGTTTTATCCTGTAAACAAGCTCACCAGTTGGAACACGCCGATGGCGCCCAGGTAGGCAATCGAGACATAGGCCAGGAACATTTTTGCCGCCAGGCGGTAGGAACCGCTCTCGCGGGCGAGGATGGCCAGCGTAGAGACACACATCAGCGCGATGGCAAAGAAGAACAGCAGGGCCACGCCGGAAGCCAGTGGCAGGCCGCTGGCCTGGATCTGGTCGACCAGGGGCACCATATTCTCATCAGCGCCTTCAATGCCGAACATGGTGCCCAGGGTGCCGACGAAAACTTCCCGCGCCAGGAAGGAGGTCATGATCGCTACGCCGTAGCGCCAGTCCAGGCCCAGTGGGTCGAACAGGGGTTCCACCACCTGGCCGATCTGGCCGAGCCAGGATTCACCGAGATCGGTGCCGTAGTTGGGGAAATATCCCAGGAACCAGATCACCACCGTCACCGTGAAAATGATGCTGCCGGCCTTGGTTATGAAGTGGCGACAGCGGTTCCAGCAGGTGCGCAGCAGCGGCGGCAGCGCCGGCAGCCGGTAGGGCGGCATTTCCAGTACAAAGGGCAGGTCGGTGTAGTGGTCTTCCCGGGTGCGCGACACCAGGCCGGTGACGATCAGTCCAGTGAACATCCCAAAAAAGTAGGTGCAGAACATCGCCAGCCCCTGCAGCCCCACCAATCCGCCGAGGGCGGTGGTATTGGGAATGAAGGCCGCGATCAGCAGGGTGTAGACCGGCAGCCGTGCCGAGCAGGGCATCAGCGGAATGGCCATATAGGTGAGAAGCCGCTTCATGGGCGAGTCTACCGAGCGCGCCGCATAGATACCGGGGATGGCGCAGGCCACGCCGGAGAGCATGGGGATGAAACTCTTGCCCGTAAGGCCGAACAGGCGCAGGGGCTTGTGGCAGATCAGTGCCGCTCGCGCCATGTAGCCGGAGTCTTCCAGCAGGCCGATGACAAAGGTGAGTACGAAGATCTGTGGCACAAACACCAGGAAGGCGCCTAGCCCGCTAAAGATGGCGTCGCTGGTAAAGTCTTTCGCCAACTGCGGTCCGATCATTGGCACCACGGTGTCAGCCAGGGCGCCCAGGCCTGCCTCCACCGCGTCCATGGCCGGCGCCGCCCAGGTGAAAATGGACTGGAACAGCAGGAACATGATAGCGAAGAAGGCGAAGCCGCCCAGCGCCGAATGCAGGAAAAAGCTGTCCAGTCGCGCCTGGGTTTTTACCAACAGATCGCCGCGCGGGCCGTACTTGCCCGCCAGCTGGTGGGCGTTGCCTCGCAGTAGGGTGTCGGGCGTTTGCGCCAGCGCGGTATTGTCGACACGGCTCTCGGGCGGGTTCCGCAGCCGGTCGACCACGGCATCGAGGCCGTCGCCGGTACGTGCGGATATCGGCAGCACCGGGGCGCCAATTTCCGCGGCCAGGCCATCGAGATCCACTTCGATGTTGTGGCGAGCCAGCACATCCATCATGTTTGCCACCACCAGCGCGCGCTTGCCGTGACGCGCGCACTCGCGCACCACCTGCAGGGTAAAGTAGAGGCTCTTCTCGAGGCGGGTAATGTCCACCAGGCACAGCACCTGGGTGACATCCGGGTCATCCAGCGCCCTGGAAAAATACTCGGTGGCGACGCGTTCCTCGCCGGAAATGGGTTGCAGGGAATAGGTGCCGGGGAAGTCCATTAGCGACAGTTCGGGTGCCGACGCCAACTTGCCGGTGGCAACGTCTACCGTAATGCCCGGGAAGTTCGCCACCTTCTGGGACAGTCCCGTGAGACGATTGAACAGCAGGCTCTTGCCCGAGTTCGGGCTGCCGATGAGGATGATCTTGCTCACGCGAGGTCGGTCTCGACGTTGATGTGGGCGGCGACCTCGTCGTCCAGTGAAAACACGGTGTTGGCGACCCGGAATACCTTGGGCGCGCCGAAAGCCGGTGCCTGCAGGCAGGCAACGGTTTCACCGGGGTGAAAGCCGAGTTCCAGCAGTCTGATGCGATAGCTCTCCGCCAGCGCGTCACCAAAACCGGTTATGCGGCCCTGGTCGCCAGCTCGGAGAGCCCAAAGGGAAGTACTCATAGACACCTGCACCGTAGGGACGGTCCAGTGTAGGGAGCCGGTCGGTTAAAGTAAATAAGAACGATTCTCGTTGCGCCCGATTAGAGCGATATGCCCCAGGACCGTTGCAGGCGCCGGCGTTCACCGGCCAGCAAGGTGCGAAGCAGGGCGCGGCTCAGTCGGAAATCGCCGCTGGGTGTGCCCTGGGACTGCCGCGTGATCGGCTTCACCAGACTTTCCGGCACTTCCACCGCCGGGTCGACGCCGAGAAAACTGAATACGCTGCGCAGGGTTTGCTGGTGCGCGTGCAGCAGGTCGAGCTGCCTGAGCACCAGTATCTGCTCCGCGGGAAATACCCGGTACAGTCGCTCGAGCTGCGCCGCGTACTGGCCGCGGCGCCGATAGCAGTAGCGGCCGTGGGCATTCAGCGGTGCGCGCGGAGGCCCGCCGTGGCGACCGCAGTACTCCAGCGCCAGAGCCAGCGGCAGAGGCAGTCGCTCGTGGCCGCGGGTGACCTCCATGCGGTAGTGAGAGATTGCCCGTTCCACCGGGTCGCGCAGCAGCACGATGAGCTTGAGCTCCGGCTGGTAGCGCGCCAATTGCCCGGCAATGTCAGGGTAGAAAAGATAGGCAGGGGTGGCCTCGCCCCACAGGGTGGACGCCGGGCTGCCTTCGAAATGAGGCAGGTAGCGGCTGTTGATCTGCTCCCGTGACCAGTCGGGCCGGTAGTCCGGCGAGTCGAACAGGTGGCACTCCTTCGGTGTTGCCATGCTGATTCCGGGGTGGGCATCCAGGAAGCTGGCCAGGGCCGTGGTGCCGCACTTCTGGGCGCCGGCAATCACGAAGTCGAGATCTTTCGCGACTTGCTGCACGGGCTACTGGAAATCCGCGAGCACCGCTTCGCGGGCGGCAGCCACCGAATAGCTCTCGCGAATAGTATTGCGGCCGGCGGCGGACAGCGCTTCCAGCTGCTCCAGGTCCCGGTACAGTGTTTCCAACTCGGCCTGGAAGTTGTCGTTCGCTGCCACGCAAAGGCTGGTATCCGCCTCCGCTATACCTTCGGCACCGATCTCGGTGGTGAGTACCGGTACACCTTTCTCCATGGACTCCAGCACTTTGCCCTTGATGCCGGCGCCAAACCGCAGCGGCACCACCGACAGACGTATGCGGCGATACAGGGCGTCTACCTGTTCATCTTCCAGGAAGCCGTGAACGATCACCCTCTCCGATGCCAGCGCTGCTACCGTGTCCGGCATATTGGAGCCGACGACATGCAGTTTGGCGCCATCCAGGGCAGTGCCACTGAACAGGCCGGAGAACCAGAGGATGGCGTCCACATTGGGGGGATGATTGAAGCCGCCGATAAACAGCAGGTCCTGGCGCTCGCTGGCCCGGTATGCAAGCTCCCAGGGTTTTTCAAAGATGTAGAGGGGAATCGCCCTGCATGGGCACTCGGGTTTCAGCTTCTTCACTTCGTCTACTTCTACCTGGGAGGGATAGTAGACCAGGTCCACCGCCTCGAAGATCTTCAGCTCCCGGGCGCGCCAGGCGTCAGCCTCTTCCAGCAGGGCTTTCGAATCCTCGATGGCTGCCTGTCTCTCCAGGCGCAGGTAGTGCAGGTCGTGGCCGAAGTAGATCGACCTGGGCCTGGGCTCCATCTTCGCCAGGGTGTCCAGGTATTTCTCGGTGATATGCGGCCGGTGGAAGTAGATGACATCGATCATGGCGGCATGCTGTTCCAACCAGTGGCGCCAGTTCTGGGCGTAGTCATTGCCGTACAGCACCTCGATGCCCAGTTCCTCCAGCCGGCTGGTGTAGGGCTCGTGCTTGAAGAAATTGTCGCCGAGGAATTTGACGTTAAAACCCTCGTTTACCAGCAGCTTGAGATACTGGTAGGTGGAGCGCGAACCGGCGTCCCGGTCGAAGTGGGGCACGTAGTGGTCTACCACCAGCACTGTGCGGCGGACCTGGCCACGGTCGCGGGCCTGGAACACGTGCTGCCCATTGGGGAAGTGCTCGGCATCCAGCACTGCCTGCCACTTCTGCAGGAATTTCTGCTGATTTACTACCTGGTGTTGCTTGAGGCCGGCGCTGGTATCGGTGCCGTGGGAAACACCTTCAAAGTGGACCACGTTGGAACGCGGCTGCAGCAGCACCTGGTAGCCGGCCCGCCGCGCGCTGAAGCACAGGTCGGTGTCCTCGTAGTAGGCTGGGGCGTAGCGGTCATCGAAGCCCCCCAGCGTTTGCCATAGCTCGCGGCGCACCATCAACGCCGCGCCGGATACGTAGTCGGCGGGCTTCAGGTAGCTGTAATCCGGTTTCTCCGGATCGTCCAGCCGGCCGAAGTTCCAGGCCGAGGCGTCCTTCCAGACGATGCCGCCGGCCTCCTGCAATCTACCGTCCGGGAACAGTAGCCTGGAGCCCACAATGCCGGCGTCGGCATGCTCATCAAAGGTGTGGACCAGACTGTCAACCGCTCCGGGCATGATCTGGGTGTCATTGTTCAACAGGAAAATGAACTCGCCGCGAGCGCTGTGCGCCGCAGCGTTTACCGAGCGCAGGAAGCGCAGGTTCTCCGCATTGCGGCGATATGACACGCCGGGGATCTTGCTGACAACCGCCTGGGTGTCATCGTCAGAGCAGTCGTCCACCACGATAATCTCGCAGGCTGTCTCGGGCGGATGCCTCTGGATAGAGGCCAGGCAGGCCAGCGTGTAGTCGAGTTGGTTGTACACTGGAACGATGATGGACACCCGCGGTCGGTCGACCAGCTTGAACTGCAGTGCGCGGGCATCGGTGTTCTGCTGCAGGTCCAGCTCCAGGCGCTTCCGGTCCTGTGATAGCCGCTCCCCGTAGTGCCGAAACACCTGGCTGGATAGTTCCGGTTCGGCGTAGACAATCCGGAACAGATTCCTGATGCGTCGCAGGTTGATCAGTGTCAGGGCTTTCCGGGGGTTGCGTCGCGCCTCTTCCAGCAGCCGTCGGAAATCTGGATTCCGGACCAGGGGTCCCAGCAACAGGTTGAATGGTTTACGCAGAGGCCAGGTCAGCAGCCGCCCGGCCCTGAAGCTGTAGGAGCTACGCAACTGATCAGACTCGATTATCGCCGCATCCCTTTCCTTGGAGAGGGTGTCGATCACCGCCTGGTAGCCGGCGTCCTTGCGCGCCAGTTCCAGGTGCATTTCCGCTACCTGCGCCTCATAGCCGCTTGCGATGTCCGCGTTTTGTCGTTCGCTCTCTTCCGCACGCGCTTGCAGCGCCGCGCCTCTTTGCTCGGCGGCGGCGCGTGCCGACGCTTCTGCCTGCTTCGCTTCGGCCTCGGCTGCCAGCTGCGCCGCGTAGTTGCTGTGCACTTTTTTCAGTTCAGCTTCCAGCCGCTCGATGGCGCCCTGGTAGTTGGTCTCCTTTTCCCCCAGAACCCCGTTCAGCCGATCCAGCTCGGCCTTGAAACCAGCCTCCTCACTTTGTAGTTCCGCTTCCAGCCGCTCCGCCTCAAGGCGCCATCCCGCGGCCTGTTTCAGCGCTTCACGGGACTCGTCGAGGTCCGTGCGCAGGGCCTCGAGCATGGCGCTGCGATCCCTGTTGATGAAGTGCTTGAGAAGACCAGGCAGTGACTGCCCCAGCTCATGGGACCCCAGGGCCCTGAGCGCGTCGTGAATGGCCGCGCTGTCCCGCAGCTCTCCCAATGGGAACAGTTCCCCGGCAAGCTGGCGCGCGAGCTTCGCTGCGGGGTCGTCAGCGAGCTCCTCGATGGCGCGTGCGCTGTGTTGCAGGGCCGGGTCCACAAACTCCCCGGCGAACTCAGCCAGCCCTGTCTCATCACAGGGTAGCCCGAGGGTATCCAGCAGGCACTGCAGGGTGGCGGCGGGTGTCGTCATCAGCTCATCGTAGTCGCACACGGCGAGGGTGAGATCCTCCAGCTCACGGCTGGTGAGCAGCGTCCAGTTGTAGGTCAGCCAGATCATCAGCGACTTTTCTACCGAGAACTGGTTGCGGGCCTGCAGGGAGTCCGCTACCGCCAGTGGCGATCGGAGAACGATGGCGACGCGCAGGGCGATGCCCAACTCTTGGAAGGCAGCGACCCAGATCGGCAGCAACAGGCACATGGCGGGATCTTTCAGCGCGAACAGCTCGCGGCCCGGGTAGTTTCTCTGCAGCAACTCGGTGGCGCGCTCGATCCAGCGCCGATGATCCTCGAGCTGGTCCGCCGGGTGCAGCGAAGTGCTGTCCCAGGTGTTGCCGGTCGCCAGCAGGATTTCGCGGTTCAGCGCCACCACCTCAGCGTCTTCCCAAAAGCCGGTGGGATTGTCGGCAGCGGGTGCCACGAGGTCGTCCCCCAGGCTGGCGCCCGCCGCCAGCATGCCCCGGGTGAGCAAGCTGGTCCCTGAACGATGGCAGCCAAGTACCAGGATCGCTTGTGAACGGGTGTCAGCGGGCGTTGGGTTCACGGTTTGGCCAGTTTGCGGGGGGGATTGCGCAGCGATGCGCGAACGCTGCGCATGGTATCACTTTTCCAGGCCCGGCCCGCGGATGTCAGTCTGCTCCGCCGTCGGTTTCGCCGTCATTGCTGTTTTCCTCGCTGTCTCGCGGGGCAGCATACAGCGATTCCGCATTGACGTCGTTGAGACGGTCGTAGTCGAGTGCGCTGAGGCTGAAGAAGACCGGGATATCCTCGCGCTGGATGAAGTAGTTGTCATCCATCTCGTAAAGGCGAAACGCGTAGCGCTCGCCGCCGGCGGTGACCTGCAGAGTGGGCGGCGCGGACAGATCCGCCAGCAGGCTGGCGGTCGCGATATCGGCAGCGCCCGTCACCCGCAGGCTGGTGAGTCCGTTGACCAGCGTGTCCACCAACTCGGTGGACGGCTCGGCCTCGCCGCCCAGCCAGCGATCCCCCTCTCGTGTGAGCTGGTAGTCGAGGCCTTCGATAGCGGTCACATCGCGTAGCTGCAACAGCGATTTGTCCAGCCACTCGGGTGAGACCACCGGCAACTCGAAGCTGTTGAACGCCACGGCATAGACCTGGCTGGCCTCCGCCGGTCGCACATGCACCTTGCGGAAGCCCGGCGAGGTGCCCACGTACAGTGCGCCCTGGCTGTCTTCGCCCCGGTAGAACTCGACGCGCCGCTGGAACGCGTCTGCCGCCACCTGGAAACGACTGGCCGCGGTGTCGCTACCTGCCACCGGCCAGCCGCGCGGCAGCGCGGGCAGGTCGACGAGTACGCGGTTCAGTCGGCTCGCTTGCACCGGCAGGCCATGGTAGTCGGGCATTACCCAGCCGCTCCCGGCCCGCTGCAACAACAGGCTTTCTTCGCCGCTGCTGATGATGAGCTTGTCCACCTGGTCTGCGGTCACGCTCACCAGTGCCAGCCGGGCGTCACTCTCGCCGGGGTTCTCCCGGGGCCAGAACAGGGCCGCCGACAGCGCAAGCTGCAGTGCCAGCGTGGTAGCCAATACCGTCGTCAGGCGGTTCATGCGGCACCTCCCTGCGCGCTGGCGTCTCCCAATACGGCCAGGTAGTGCCGTTGGCGTTTGCGCCTGTTGAGCCGCTGCCACAGGCCGATAATCGCCAGTGCCAACACCACGAGGCCGTAGTTGAGGTACTCCCAGAATAGCTGTGTATCCTTCTCAAGCGGCGGCAGGCTGCGGTTGAAATGTGCCAGCGAGCGGATGCCCAGCAGCCCCTCGTCTTCGACCGCCCAGTCCAGGGTGTTGGCCACCAGCTCCAGTGGTCCCAGGTACTGGGCGCCGGTCATGGAGCTCATGGTGCCGAGAATCTGGTCGGTGAGAAAATCATTGGAGCTGTAGACGATCAACCGTGCCGACTCCGGTGAACGCTCGATCACACCGCTGATCGCAGTCTCTTCATCACCCTCGGTTTGCGTACTCAAGGCGAGGGGGGAATCCTTGCCGGTAAAGAACGAGGAAAACTGGCCGCTCACTGCGACCCCGAGCAACTGGGACGCGGTGTTGGCTGGCGCCTGCCACTCGCTGACGCCGGTGTCGGATACTCGCGGCAGTACATCCATGCTGGACTCCGTCCAGGACCCCGGTGACGACTCCATGAGTCGCACCACTTCACGG
The DNA here is from genome assembly GCA_028280635.1 of Halieaceae bacterium. Taxonomy (GTDB): domain Bacteria; phylum Pseudomonadota; class Gammaproteobacteria; order Pseudomonadales; family Halieaceae; genus JANQIO01. The sequence goes on from JANQLM010000106.1 coordinate 89,050, forward strand.
CCACTGTTCTTCTCCGCATCCAGCTCGATCGGTGAGGGCCAGGCCAGGGTGACCTGGGGAATGCCGGCAGTCACCGGGTGGGTCGGGTTCAGGCCGGGTTCGCGGGCATCTACGAAAAACGGATAGTCCACCATGCGCACCTCCTGGAAGCGGAAGCCGCCGACTTCGCGGGTCACCGGGATGGGGAATGCCGAGTTCTGCGGGTCCAGCACCAGCGACTCTCCCAGCGTCAGGCCGTGGTGAGCCAGCCAGGCTTCCAGTCCGCTCACCCGGTTCATCATGGCGAGACTGCCGCCGGCCACCCGGGAAATGAAGGGTGAAGTCACCAGGGTCACGCTGCCGCCGCGCATCAGGAACTGGTCGATGGCGAACAGGGCCTTGTCGTCCAGGTTCTCGGGCGCGACTACCACCAGTAGGTCGGCCTCCGCGGTCACGGAGCCGTCGCTGAGGTCCTCCACCCGAATGGTATGGTTCTCCGTGATGGCGGTTTCCAGGTTGCGAAAGGTCGGGCCGGCCATGCCGAACTGGGCCATTTGGGGGTTGAGCTGCGGCGCGCTGTAGGCCACTACCTTGGTAAAGCCCTGGGCAAATCGCTTGAGGCTGGCATCCAGGGCCTGGCGGAAGGAGTCGGCGTCGAAGTCGGTGGGCACCTGCACTACCTGGCGGTCGTCCTCCAGGGTCAGGTAGAAATAGAAGGCCTCGTCATCCAGCAGGCTGGTGGTCATCGGCCGGAAACCCCACTCCTCGCGAATGCGCGTCGCAACCTCGCCGCCGTTGGCCTCGGGCTCGACGAACCGCAGGCTGAAGCGACCGCCGGAATCCGCCGCCAGGGCCTCCAGTTCGGCAGTAATGGCCTGGCGGTACTCAAGCAGTGTCTCCGGTAGTAACTCGTCGGCGGATATGTAGCCTGTGAAGCTGATGTCGGAAGGAATACTGTCGAACAGCTTGCCACCCGCAGCATAGCTGTTCAGTACCTGTTTGATAGCCCGGGTCAGGTCGAACTCCGGGTTGCGCAGTCGCACTTCCAGGCTGGTGGTAGTGCCTGCCTTGACCTCGATCAGGTCACCGAAGCCCAGCACCTCAAAGCTGTCGCCGTACTGCACCAGCACATTGAAGTAGGAATTCACCAGCGCTGCCTGGTAGCGGTCCGCCACCTGGAAGGGTACTGACTGGATGCCGTACTTCTGGTTGGCCTCCTCTTCAACGGCCGGGTCATCCACCGGGTCGATGATCTCTACCCGCACCTTGCCCCTGCCAGCCACCTCGTATTCTTTCAACAGGTCCCGCAGCTGGGGCACCAGCGGTGCCAGCAGCGGATGGGTCTTGGCGCTGAAGTAGCCGCGCAGCAGCAGCGGTTCCTGCAGCCGGTCCAGGTAACGGTGTGTGGCATCGGAAATGGAGTAGAGCCTGCCCTCGGTCACATCCGCGCGTAGACTGAGCTGGCTGAGCCATAGGTTGGCCACCAGGGCATTGGCCAGCACCAGTGCCGTCACCGTTCGCCAGCGGCGGTGCTGGCTATGGGCGCCGTCGCTGGCCCAGCGCTCACTTTCCAGGGCGTAGACATTGAGGCACAGGAAGACCAGCACCAGGCTGAGGTAGTAGGCCAGGTCGCGGATGTCGAGTACGCCGCGGGTGATGGACTCGAAGCGCGCGCCGGTGGATAGACCGCGCAGCAGCTCGCCGCTGAAATTGCTGAAGAATCCGGTGAACGTTGACGTGCCGGCCAGGTAGAGCAGGCTGCACAGCAACACCGAGCCGATCAGGCTGACGATGGCATTGTCGCTGCGCGAAGACACGAACAAGCCGATGCTGATATAGGCTGCCCCCAGCAGCAGCGTGGCCAGGTAGCCCGCCAGCACCGGGCCCCAGTCCAGATCTCCCAGCAGGGACACGGTCATCGGCAGCGGCAGGGTGATCAGCAGCGCCAGCAGCAGCAGGCCGACACAGCCGAGGAATTTGCCGGCCACGAAATGCCACAGTGGCAGCGGCTGGGTAATCACGTGCTCCAGGGTGCCGGTGCGGCGCTCCTCTGACCACATGCGCATGGTCAGCGCCGAGCCCAGGAAGATCAGCAGGATGGGCATCCACTCGAACAGCGGGCGCACGTCGGCGACATTGCGGGCAAAAAACGCCTCGCCCCAGAAAAACGCGAACAGGGTGACGGCGGCGAAGCTGCCCAGGAATAGCCAGGCGACCGGGGAGGCAAAGAACAGGGTGATCTCTTTCTGGGCCACCCGTTGGATGGAGGAGTTAAGCAGCATGTGGCTGGCCCTCGTTGCTGACCTCACGGAATACGGACTCCAGGTCGCGACCTTCCGGTGAGAGTTGGTACAGCTCGCCGCCTGCCTCGGTAATGGTGCGAGCCAGTCTCGCCGCAAGGGCATCACTGTCTTCCTCGGATGCCAGGCTGACACGCAGCCGATCACCGGCTTCGGTCACCGTGAGCTGGGGCAGCAGCTCGCGTAGCCGGTTGGCCTTTAGGTTGGTTTTCAGCTGCAGGTGGCCGGCGCTGCGCAGGGCGTCCAGACGCTGGTCCACCACCAGCTTGCCTGCGTTGAGGATCAGCACCCGGTCACAGATGGCGTCGACTTCCTGCATGATATGGGTAGAGAGAATCACCGTCGCCTGCTGCGCCAGGGTCTCAATCAGCTCGCGCATGTGCTGGGTCTGGGTGGGGTCCAGCCCGTTGGTGGGCTCGTCGAGGATCAGCACCCGGGGTGATCCCAGCAGGGCCTGGGCCACGCCGACCCGCTGGCGGTAGCCGCGGGACAGGGTATTGATCGGGTCGAGCAGCTTGCCGGTGAGCTCGGTATTGTCCACGGCACGGCGGACGCTGTCGTGGCGTGCCTTCCCTTCCAGCCCTTTCAGGGTGGCGGCGTAGTCTAGGTAATCCGCCACAGCCATATCCGGGTACACAGGCAGGTTTTCCGGCAGGTAGCCGAGGCGGGCCTGCACTGCCCGAGGGTCCTGTGCCAGGTCGATACCGTCGATGATGATGCTGCCGACGGAGGGCTCCAGATAGCCGCTCAGCATCTTCATGATGGTGGTCTTGCCGGCGCCGTTGTGCCCCAGCAGGCCCACGATCTCACCGTCGGGTATCTCGAAGGACACCCCGTCGACGGCGAGAAAACCGCCGTAGGCGCGCGCAAGGTTTTTCACGTTGATCATGCAATACTCCCAGTGCACGTTGATGTCGATAGCGGGGCATATTTTCTAAATCCCGCCACACTCGTCAAGCACCTGAAACGCTATCCATACAGGTTTTGGGGTGCCGGCCGGGCGTCCCGGCTGCGGCTCAGGGGAAGAACAGCAGTTTGATGACAAACACCACCAGCACGCTGTTCAGCACCAGGTTGATCACGCTCTCGCCGCGCTCCAGTTGCACGTGGGTGGCGATCCAGCCGCCGATGGAATTGCCCAGCGCCAGTGCCGCGCCGACGATCCACAGCATCTCCACCTGGGAGGCGAACACCGCCAGCGCCGCCACGGTGTAGACCATGACGATAAAGACCTTGTGCATATTGGTACGCACCAGGTCCAGGCCCATGACCCTGTGCAGCACCGGCATGATGATGAAACCGACGCCGAGCTGGATAAAACCGCCGTAGAAACCGACCCCCACCATGCAGATATGTCCCGACAGTAGTTGACGGCGGCTGGGCTCGCCGCCGGCATCCTTGTTCTTGCGGTTGCCGCCGGTGGCCATGACCAGCATGACGCCCAGCATGATGACCGCCAGCACCCGGTTAAACCAGACGCCTTCCAGGCGGGTGCCCACCAGGGCGCCGGCCACTGCGCCGGGCAATGCGCAGGCAGCCAGGGTCAGGCTCAGCTTGAAGTCGGAAAAGCCCTTGCGGAAAAAGGCGAACACGGCGGTGATGTTCTGAGCGAGGATGGCGATACGGTTGGTGCCGTTGGCCACCGGCCCGGGTACGCCCATGAACACCATCACCGGCACCGTCAACAGCGAGCCGCCGCCCGCCATTACGTTGAGGAATCCCGCTACCACGCCAATGGCGGACAGCAGGCCGAGCTGCCAGACTTCCACTAGCAGTTCGGTCTCGCTTCACGCCGGGTTTCGCCCATCATGGCGTCCAGGGTTCCCGCATGGTGACAAACTCTTCGGCGGCGGTGGGGTGAATGCCAATGGTTGCGTCGAAGGTGGCCTTGGTGGCGCCGGCCTTCAGGGCGATGGCAATGCCCTGGATGATCTCCCCGGCATCGGGGCCCATCATGTGTACGCCCACTACCCGGTCGCTGGCGTTGTCGACGATCAGCTTCATGAAGGTCTTTTCGTCGCGGCCGCTGATGGTGTGCTTCATGGGCTTGAAGCTCGACTTGTAGAGCGTGATCTCGCCGAATTCCTCCCGGGCTTGTTCCTCGGTGAATCCCACCGTGCCGATGTTGGGCTGGCAGAACACCGCCGAGGGGATGAAATCGTACTCCACCTCTTTCTGCTGCGGGCCGTACTGTTTGCGGGCGAAGGACATGCCTTCCGCCAGCGCCACCGGGGTCAGCTCCATGCCGCCGATGATGTCGCCCACCGCGAAGATCGACGGCTCGCTGGTGCGGAACTCATCATCCACCTTGATATAGCCCTGGTCGTCCAGCTCGACGTTGACGTTCTCGAGGCCCAGGCCCTCGGTGTGGGGCTCGCGGCCGATAGCGTAAAGCACCTGGTCGACCACCATCTCGGTGCGGTCGGACAGTTTGCAGAGCAGACCATCGGGGGTGCGCTCGATAGAGTCGATAATCGTGTTGAAGCGCAGGTCGATGCCGGACTTCGGCAGCTCCTGGGCGGCAAACTCGCGGATGTCCTGGTCGAAGCCGCGCAGGAACAGCGGGCCCCGGTAAAGCTGGGTCACTTTCGAACCCAGCCCGTTGAAGATGCCGGCAAATTCCACGGCGATATAGCCGCCACCGGCAATCAGGATGCGCTCCGGAAACTGGTCCAGGTCGAAAACCTCGTTGGAATCCACGCCCAGCTCGGCGCCGGGACGATGGTCGCGACGGGGCCAGCCGCCGGTCGCCACCAGGATTTTCTCGGCAGTGTAGTGCTGGCCGTTCACCTCCACGGTGTTGGCGTCGACAATAGTGGCGCGGCCATTGATAACGTCGGCATTCACGCCGGCCAGGAGATTGTCGTAGATTGCGTTGAGACGGCTGATTTCCTGCTTCTTGTTGTCGCGCAGGGTTTCCCAGGTAAAACCCGGCACGTCGCCGTTCCAGCCGAAACCGCGGGCGTCCTCGAAGGCGTGACTGAATTCGGAGGCGTAGACGTAGAGTTTTTTGGGCACGCAACCCACGTTTACGCAGGTGCCGCCCATGTAGCGGTCTTCCGCCACCGCGACTTTTGCGCCGAAGCCGGCCGCCATCCTGGCGGCCCGGACGCCGCCGGAGCCGGCACCGATGACAAACAGGTCGTAGTCCATCTTGTTAACTCCATTAAGCGCCACAAGGAGGGCGCATTCTAAGTGATAGGGGCCCCATCGGACACCATGTTGGTGACTGCGTTCCAATCATTCATACTGCGAACATGACCGCAAATTTCGATCAAGGACTGGACGATGCGCTGCCTGCCGTCGACCGGCAGGCCCTGCTGGCTGCGCTCGAAGATGTGCTGCCAGCAGATGCGCTGCTAACCGAGCCGGAGCAACTGCGTCCCTACGAGTGCGACGCGTTGCCGACGGTGCGGACGCTGCCGCTGCTCACCGTGTTGCCGGAAACGGTAGCCGAGGTACAGGCGGTGGTTAAAACCTGCGCCGGTCTCGGTGTGCCGATCGTCACTCGCGGGGCCGGGACCGGGCTGTCCTGCGGGGCGACGCCGGTGGAAACCGGTGTGCTGCTGGTCACCAGCCGCCTGGACGCGGTGCTGTCGGTGGATGTCGAAGCGCGCCTGGCGCGGGTGCAGCCCGGGGTGCGCAACCTGGCGGTATCCGACGCGGTGGCAACACACGGCCTGTTTTATGCCCCCGATCCCTCATCGCAGCTGGCCTGCTCCATCGGTGGCAACGTCGCGGAGAACGCCGGCGGCGTGCACTGCCTGAAGTACGGCCTGACCGTCAACAATGTGCACGCGGTCACCGTGGTGACCATGGACGGCGAACTGCTGGAACTGAGCGTCGACGACCTCGGACCTGACCTGCTGGCTGCCTTTATCGGCTCCGAGGGCCTGTTCGGCATTGCCGTGGAAATCACCGTCAAGCTGCTGGCCACGCCGCCGGCCGTGGAAACCCTGCTGGTGGCGTTCGACAGGATGGCGGACTGCAGCCGCGCGGTGTCAGCCACGATTGCCGAGGGCATCATCCCGGCGGGCATGGAAATGATGGACCGGATGGCCCTGCGCGCCGCTGAAGACTTTGCCCAGGCCGGCTATCCCCGGGACGCCGCCGCCATACTGCTGGTGGAGCTGGATGGTCATGCGGCCAGTGTGGCGGCCGAGCGCGAGGCGCTGGAGCAGGTGATGCGCCAGGCCGGCGCCACATCGATCCGCTGCGCCCTGGATGACGAGGAGCGGGCGCTGTTCTGGAAGGGCCGCAAGAGCGCCTTCCCCGCGGTGGCCAAGTTGCTGCCCGACTACTACTGTATGGACGGCACGATTCCGCGCGCGGCCATCGGCGAGGTGCTGGACTATATCTGCGCGCGCTCAGAGGTCTATGGCCTGCCGGTGGCCAACGTCTTCCATGCCGGCGACGGCAACCTGCATCCGCTGATCCTGTTCGATGCCAACGACCCCGGCGCTCTGGAAAAGTCCGAGCGCCTTGGCGCCGAGATCCTCGAGAAGTGCATCGAGCTGGGTGGCACGATTACCGGTGAGCACGGCGTGGGCCGGGAGAAAATCAACCAGATGGCGGTGCAGTTCAGCGACGCTGAGCTCGACCAGTTCCGGCGCCTCAAGCGCGCCTTCGACCCCCGGGGATTGCTCAACCCGGGCAAAACCATTCCCACCCTGAAGCGCTGCCAGGAGTACCGCTCGATCGTCAAAGACCGGGCCCACTGAGCATGGATTCGAGTAACAGCATCATCGACCAGGTGCGGGCCGCCGCTGCCAGCGGGCAGCGCCTGGTGGTGCGCGGTGCCGGCAGCAAGCCCTGGATGGCGATGTCAGCAGACCGCGGCCAGGGCCTGTCGCTGTCGTCCCACAACGGTATTCTGCAGTACGACCCGGCCGAACTGGTGGTGGTGGTTCGTGCCGGAACCCCGGTGATGGAACTCGAGGCGGCGCTGGCCGAGCGCGGCCAGATGCTGGCCATGGAAGTGCCGGACTTCAATGGCGGCTCCACCATCGGCGGCGCCGTGGCGCTGGGCTGGTCTGGTTCGCGTTCGGCCTTCGCCGGCGGTGTACGTGACAGTGTGCTGGGCCTGCGCATGGTGAACGGCCAGGGGGATGACCTGCGCTTTGGTGGCCAGGTGATGAAGAACGTGGCCGGCTTCGATGTGTCGCGGCTGATGGTGGGCTCCTGCGGACGCCTTGGCGTGATTCTCGAGCTGTCCTTGAAGGTAGTGCCAAGGCCCCAGCAGGAAATCAGCCTGATCCTGTCCTACCCGGATCTCGAGAGCAGCCAGGCCGCGGTGCGTACCTGGATTCAACAGGGCTACCCGCTGAGTGGGGCCAGCTTCTCTGAAGGCAATCTGCGGCTGCGCCTGTCCGGCCCCGGCGCCGTGCTCGACGCGGCCGCTGCCGATATCCGGGGTGATGCCGAGGACACCCACTGGTGGTCGGCCCTGCGCCGCCTCGAACATCCCTTGTTCCATCACGGCTGGGGTGACGAGAAACTGTTCGACTGCAACGGCGAGGTGTGCTGGACCGCCCACAGCCGGCGTCGCGGTGACGGCGCCCCGGTGAGTCTGGCCAGCGGTCCTGACCTGGCAAAAGCGCCCAACCGCGCGCTACTCACCCGTGTGGAACAGGCCTTTGACCCCGCCGGGGTGTTCCGGCCCGCCGAGGCTGCCTGATGCAGACCTTTCTTCCGGCAGACTTTATTGCCACCAGCGCCGGCAAGCAGGCCGATGCCATTCTGCGTGACTGCGTGCACTGTGGCCTGTGCAATGCCACCTGCCCCACCTACCAGGTGGAGCGCAACGAACTGGACGGTCCCCGCGGCCGCATCTACCTGATCAAGCAGATGTTGGAAGGCGAGGCGGTCAGCGAGCTTACCCAACACCACCTTGACCGCTGCCTGGTGTGCCAGGCCTGCGAAACGACCTGCCCGTCGGGAGTGGACTACCATCGCCTGCTGGATATCGGCCGCGACACGCTAGAGCAGCGGGTGCCGCGGCCCGCGCTGCAGCGCTGGCAGCGCGCTTTGCTGCGCGGCGTGATGTCCAGGCGGCAATTCACCCAGCCGTTGTTCGCCGTTGCGCGGCGGCTGCGACCGCTGTTGCCCAGCAGGCTGCGAGGCCATGTTCCGCTGCTGCGCACATCGATAGAGGTCCCGCCGGGTGTTCACAGTCGCCAGGTGATCCTGGTGCAGGGCTGTGTGCAGCCGGCCATGTCGCCGACCACCAACCAGGCGGCTGGGGCCGTGCTGGGCGCCCTCGGGATCGAGGCAGTGAGCCTTCGCGCCGAGACCTGCTGCGGCGCGCTCTCGGCACACAGTGGCGGCAAGGCCCGGGCGGTGGCCCAGGCGCGACGCAATATTGATACCTGGTGGCCGGCCATCGAGGCGGGTGTCGAAGCGCTACTGATGACCGCCAGCGGCTGCAGTAATTTTGTGCAGGACTACCCGCAGCTACTGGCCGATGATCCCGGCTACGCGGAACGCGCCAAACGGGTAGCAGGGCTGCTGAAGGACATCAGTGAGTTCCTCGATGCCGAACCGCTGGAACAGCTTGCAGTCAGCGCGAATATGCAGATCGCCTGGCACTGCCCCTGCACCGCCCAGCATGGCCAGGCGCTGGATGCGCCGACCCGCCGGGTGCTGACCCGGCTGGGATTTAAACTGCCCCCGGTGCGCGATTCCCACCTCTGCTGCGGCTCCGCCGGCAGCTACTCCCTGTTCCAGCCCGAGATGGCCCGAACCCTGCGCAGCCGCAAGCTGGAGGCACTCGAGGCGAGTGATCCGGCGCAGATCGTCACCGCCAATATCGGCTGCCAGGTGCACCTGGCAGCGGGCACCGAAATCCCCGTGGTTCACTGGATCGAACTGGTGGCGCGCTCACTGGAGGCTACACTTCCCGAACGCTGACACCGAGGAGTCCTGCCGTGTTCGAGAATGAGCACCCCGCGCGCCGGGTGGCGCTGCTGTCCCGCGAGTACGTCCAGACCCACAATCGCGAGGGCTGGCTCGGACTCTATTCGGAAGACGCCAGCGTTGAAGACCCCATCGGCATTTCGCCGCTGGACCCGACCGGGGAAGGGCACCGTGGCCGCGCCGCCCGCGAGGCCTTCTGGGATACGTTCATCGCACCGGTGGATATCAGTATCGAGATCCTGCACAGCTACGCCGCGGGCAGCGAGTGCGCCAACCATATCATCATCACGACCACCATCGACGACGGCCAGGGCAAGCGCTTCGAGCAGAAGGTGCAGGGCATCTTTACCTACCACGTCAACGAGGCAGGGGAACTTACGGCCCTGCGCGGTTACTGGGAGGTGGATGACCCGAGTAACAGCCTGACGGAACTGACATGACAGCAAACAGTGAACAGATCGACTATTGGAACGGCGAAGCCGGCGAGCGCTGGGCCAGCTACGACGACATGATGTCACGGCTGCTGGCGCCAATTGCCGAATTGCTGCTGGAGCAGCTTCCCCCCGGCGGCGCCCGCGCCGCCCTGGATATTGGCTGCGGCGGTGGCAGCCAGAGCCTGCTGCTGGCCCAGCGGCTCGGTGCGAATGCGAAGGTGACGGGTGTAGATGTCTCCGCGCCCTTATTGGAGGTAGCCCGTCGCCGGGTCGCTGCGATACCGGAAAAGCTGGATTTCCTGCAGGCGGATGCCGCGGTATACCCCTTCGAAGCTGGCAGCTATGACCTACTGTTCTCCCGCTTCGGGGTGATGTTTTTTGATGACCCCGAGGCCGCTTTCGCCAACCTGCACCGGGCCCTGGTGCCGGGTGCGCCACTGTTGTTCTGTTGCTGGCAGTCCCTGCAGGACAACCCCTGGACCTGGTTGGCGGTGCAGGCGGCCCTGGAACACGTGCCCGCGCCGCCGCCCACACAACCCGGGGAGCCCGGTCCCTTTGCCTTTGCGAATCCCGAGCGGGTGGAGGCCATCCTCGACAGCGCCGGCTTCGAGGCGATCAATATCCAGCCGCAGCCGGTGACCCTGCACTGGGGCGAGGGGGAGACGCTGGCGGACAAGGTGCGCGAGCTGGTGCAGATCGGTCCGGTGGGTCGGCTGCTGGCAGATCAGCCGCCAGACGTGCGCGAGCGAGTGCGCGAATCTATCGCTGAGGTCATGGCGCCCTATTATGACGGCGAATCGCTGGCGCTGGCGGGCCGCACCTGGTTTGTAACAGCTCGCGCCTAGACGAATACCGCGTCCGCTCGGTCGCGGCGAATCAGTCGCAGCGTATTAATCACCGCGAAAATCGGGCTCGCGCTTCTCGAAAAAGGCGCGTGCACCCTCCGCCGCATCGTCCATGCCGTGGGTCAGCAGGAACTGGTCCGCGTCCATGAAGCTGGTGGCGTCGTTGAGGGCGTTGGCGCTGGCGTTGATGGCCCGCTTGGCCATGCGCAGGGGCACAGGGGGCATGGCGGCCACCTGTTTTGCCAGCTCGCCGGCGCGTGCCAGGGTTTGGCCCGGCTCTACCAGATAGTCCACCAGCCCCCAGTCCAGCGCCGTGGCGGCCGAAGTGTGCTCGGCCAGTAGCAGTAGCTGCTTGGTTTTGGCCGGTCCCACCAGGTTTACGAAACGCGGTACGCTTTGCCAGCTCATGTTCATGCCCAGCTTCAACTCGGGGACATAGAGCGTGGCGTTGTGGGCAGCCACACGCCAGTCGCAGGCGACCGCCAGCGCCATGCCGCCGCCAATACACATGCCTTCCATGGCGACCACGGTGACGGCTTCGATGGCTTCCCAGGCAGCGCACATGGCGGGG
>JANQLM010000073.1 GCA_028280635.1 Halieaceae bacterium
GAACATTTTCTCCGGCCGCATTCTCGAGATCGAGGGCCTGCCGGACCTGACCGTGGAGCAGGCCTTCGAGCTGTCCGACGCCTCGGCCGAGCGCTCGGCCGCCGGCTGCACCATCGACCTCAGTGAGGAAACGGTAGCTGAGTACCTGCGCTCCAATATTGTTCTGCTGCGCTCGATGATCGCCGATGGCTACGGAGACACCCGCACCCTGGAGCGCCGCGCCCGCAAAATGGAAGAATGGCTGGAAAACCCAAGCCTGATGCGCGCCGACGCCGACGCCGAATACACCGCGGTGATCGAGATCGACATGTCGGAAATCGTGGAGCCTATCGTCTGCGCTCCCAACGACCCGGACGACGCCCGCACTCTGTCCGATGTGGCCGGCGACGCCGTCGACGAGGTCTTCGTTGGCAGCTGCATGACCAACATCGGTCACTTCCGCGCCGCAGGCAAGTTGCTGGAAGCACACCCGGGGACTATTTCAACGCGCATGTGGATTGTGCCGCCCACCAAGATGGATGAGCACCAGCTTATGGAAGAAGGCTTCTACAGCATCTACGGTCGCTCTGGTGCCCGCACCGAAATGCCGGGCTGCTCCCTGTGCATGGGCAACCAGGCGCGTGTGGCTGCCAACAGTACGGTGCTGTCGACCTCAACCCGGAACTTCCCCAACCGGCTCGGTGACGGCGCCAACGTCTACCTGACGTCGGCGGAACTGGCCTCGGTGGGCGCCATTCTCGGACGGATTCCCACCGCCGAGGAATATCTGGATTACGCCAGACGGCTGGATTCAATGTCCGGTGATATCTATCGCTACATGAACTTCGACCAGATCGCCGAGTTCCAGAAGCGCGCTGATGACGGCGCACGCATCGCCGCGGTAGAGATCCAGGAGTTGTCAGCCTGATGCAAGGCCCCGGCTAGCCGGGGCCACATCATGGCTCCCTAGGCCCTGAAAGTCCTGACCCGGCGCTTGAGTTCATCAAGCGCCTCGGGGTCGCTGCTCCCCCCATAGGCAAGGTTCTCATAGCAGCGGGTGATGGCTGTAAGCTCCTCAGCCCAGGCGGGTCGATCCGCAGCCACGCGCTGCGCGAACGCTGCAGGCGCTTCATGCCCGGAGCGTTCGAAACCGGCACGGCGCAGCCGCCGACAGAAGTCCAGGTAGAGACGGGTAGCGGCGTCCAGTCGCGGCCCGCGATTGCGCCACACCATGGTAATAATCACCGGCACCAGCAACAGCGCCCAGGCGCCCGCCACCAGGAACACCAGCTGGGTCTGCCCCACACTGCCCAGCAGCCGGTTGAGAATCTGGTACCGTTGATCCTGGTCGTAGCTGATAACAAACAGCTGCCAGCGATAGTTGATGGCGTCGAGCTGCAAGCGCAGGTTGTTAACCCAGCCGATGTTGCGATAACGCAACGGCGACAGCGGCGTCTCAGCCAGGAAGCTGCCCTCCTCGGCCAGCGCCTGTTCCAGCCCGAACTCGATACGCGCCGGCGCAATCGCGAAGGTCGGGTCCATCCGCACCCAGCCCTGTCCCTGCAGCCAGATTTCATTCCAGGCGTGGGCATCAAACTGGTGCACGATGACCGTACCGTTGACCGGATTGATCTCTCCACCCTGGTAGCCAGCAACCACCCGCGCGGGAATCCCGGCAAAACGCATCAGCCAGGTAAAGGCCGAAGCGTAGTGTTCACAGAAACCACGCCGGGTGCCAAACAGAAACTGGTCCACCGGATTCTCGCCCTGCAGCAGGGGCGGTCGCAGGGTGTAGAAAAAGGCCTGGTCACGGAACATCTCCAGGACGGCATTCGCATAGCGCTGTGGATCGCCATCCGCCTCCGCCAGCATTTGCAGGGCGAGTTCACGGGTCTGCGGGTTTTGCAGCTCCGGCAAGCTGGTATCCACACCCCGCCGCCAGTCGCTGATGTCATCCTCCAGCGGCACTTCCAGCCAGCTACGCACCTGGTAGCGCTTCTGGTCCTGCACTTCCACCGGTGATACCAGCCGGAAATCATTGCTGCGGATAATGCCGCGATCTCGCGTTGTGGCGTAGGGCAGCGCGTATAGCCAATTCTGCTGGGTCGGCTCCATGATAATGCTGTAATCGCTGTAGTCGCCCACCAGCTCCGGCTCGGCAAGCCGGCGCTGGTCACCGGGCACGTCGCGCCAGCGCAAGCTGCGCCAGGCCCCGTCATCGAGCTTGCTGAGCACCAGGCCGCGCCAGTAGAGCTCGCGGCGTGCCGGCACCTCACCTTCGAACTGCACCCTGAACGCCACCTCATCACTCAGGCTCAGGTTGGCCACGTCGCCTGGCTTCATGAAGTCGCTCATACCGCTGCGCGCCGCGTGGGATTTCAACGGTACGTTCCACAACGGTCCAATACGGGGGAATACGACGAACAACAGGATCATCAGCGGCAGGGCCTGCAGCATCATGCTGCCCGCCCGACGGATGGTGCTGGAGGTAAAACGGTCCTGGCCGGGCTGGTGCAAGGCCACCAGTGAAGTGGTATTGAGCAGCACCGCGACAATCATGTACAGGGTAATCAGCAGTTCCTGGCTGAACAGGAACTCCGTCAGGCAAACGAAATAGGCGATGAATATCACCATGTAGGCGTCGCGCTGATTCGCAAGCTCTATCAACTTCAGGGAATAGGCAATCAGCAACAGGGCCACGGTGGGCTCCAGGCCGATGAGCGTGCCATAGCTGAGAGCCACGCCGCCGAAACAGACAATGGTGAGGCTGGTTTTTACGTAGCCACCCGGGAACGACCAACGGCCGGTGTACACCATGCTGCGCCAGACCGCGGTGGCGACATAGAGCACCAACACCCACCAGGGGATTCGTGAAAGATGTGGCAGCAACAGGAAGAATTGGGTACCGATGATCCACACCAGTGCGTTGCGCGGCACCTGTTCCTCCAGCTTCATGCCGCCGCCCTCATCGATGTGACAGCCGAGTTGCCGTCGGGGCTTCCCCACAGGGCGAGTTGGCGCAGGGCCGTCAGCCGATGATTTTCACCGCTATCGGGTTCCAGGGTAACGCCGGGCAGCCGCAGCCCGTACTCCTCGTTGCGACGATCGAACTCCAGCACCCAGTAGCAAAGATGCGACAGGCGCTGCTCCGGCGGCAGCCCCTCGAACAGGTTCCAGTCCAGCCAGACACTGCGGTCCGCATAAGCCGTATAGTGCTTGCTCTGCAGGGGCTGCCCCTTGGCAACGCTCTTCCAGAACACGTGGCGCAGGGAATCCCCGCGCTGGTAGTCGCGGAGGCCATAGAAGTCGTCACTGCCCGGCACCGGCTCTGCCATACCATCTGGTTGATCCGAACTGACACCCGGCAGGTCGCCGCTGGCCAGCGGCCGCGGGTATACCAGGGCACGGATATCCAGGTCCAGCCAGGTCCATGCCCGCAGCATGCCCAGCGGGTAAACGGTGTCCAGGCGCAGGCGCTCGGGCTTGTACCAGCCCCGGCGTTCGGTTCGCAGGTACAGCTTGATGTGCTGCTCCTGGCGGTCCTGGAGGTTGATGATGGCGGAATCCTGTTTGAGCCAGTCAAAATGCAGGCCAAAGTACTGCCGGCGGCTGGCGCGGGAGACCATGATTTCAAATTCCGCACGCTGGCCGGCGAATACCGGCGACGCCCGTACCGCGTGCACGGTGAGTCCCGCGAGGTTGCCGTAGGTATGCAGCACGGTAACAACAAAGATGTTGATCAGCAGGAAGGTGAGCGCAAAGCTCATATTGTTCTGGTAGTTGATAGCGGCCACCAGCATGACCAGCAGGGTAAACAGGAAAAAGAAGCCAATCCGCGTCGGGAAGATAAAAATGCGCTTCTGGTCCAGGGTGACCTTCTTGGCCGGCGGGATGCGACGATTGAGCCAACGGCGCCAGCGCCGCTGAGCCCGCTCCCGGTAACGCTGCCAGGATTCGGACAATGCCGCGCTTACCATGCTGGAGCTCGAGCCCTCAGCCCGCGATCACGTCAACGTTGAGCAGAATGTCGTGTACCAGCGCGCTGGCGTCGCCGGCATAGTCGCTGGTGGGTACCAGCCGGTGGGTCGCCACTGCCGGCAACACCGTCTGCAGGTCTTCCGGCACCACGTGGCTGCGCCCTTCCATCAATGCCCAGGTACGGGCGCATTGCAGCAGGGCCAGGGCGCCGCGCGGCGACAGCCCGTAGGCAAACTCTGCGGAATTGCGGGTATAAGCCACCAGGCGCTGCAGATAGTCCAGCAGATTGTCCGAGGCGTGCACCTCATCCACCGCGGCACGAACGGCTGCCAGTTGCTCGAGGCTGAGGCAGGCCTGCAGCGCTTCCGGCTGCGGCGCGGAACCTTCGCGCAGGAACATCTGCCGCTCGGCACTGGGATCCGGGTAACCCAGCTCCAACCTCATCAGAAAGCGGTCCAACTGGGATTCCGGCAGCGGATAAGTACCGGACTGGTGCACCGGGTTTTGCGTGGCAATCACAAAGAATGGCTCCGGCAGGGCCCGGGTCTCGCCTTCGACGGTCACCTGGCCCTCCCCCATTGCCTCCAGCAATGCGCTCTGGGTACGCGGTGTGGTGCGATTGATTTCATCCGCCAGCAGCAGTTGGGAAAAGACCGGACCCGGGTGAAAACTGAAAGCATTGCTGGCCTGGTCAAATACCGAGACGCCGAGAATATCGGCGGGCAGCAGATCGCTGGTGAACTGGATGCGGTTGTAGCTCAGCCCCAGCACACTGGCCAGCGCATGGGACAGGGTGGTCTTGCCCATGCCCGGCAGATCCTCGATCAGCAGGTGCCCACGGGCCAGCAGGCAGCAGAGCGCCAGGCGCACCTGGTTTTCTTTGCCCAGCAGCACCTTGCCCACTTCGGCAGCGGCCCGATCCACCAGGTCTTTCATGGGAACCTCGCGAGCACTGCCCAGGGCAGCGTTATCCAGTACGCCTTTCATCTTTCCAAGCACTCATTACGCTAGCAGGTCAGACCATGCGCAGGGGCTACAGTTTCGAGGCTGCGTCCAGCCCACGCGCAAGGTCGGCCTTGATATCGTCCACGTCTTCAAGCCCGACGGCAATACGAATCAGGTTTTCTGTGATCCCCGCCGCATCGCGCTCGGCATCGCTGAGCCGCCCGTGGGTGGTCGTCGCAGGGTGCACGATGGTGGTTTTGGCGTCTCCAAGATTGGCCGTCAGCGACAGCAGGCGGGTCGCGTCGATACAGGCCCAGGCCTGCTCACGCACGCCCTTGACCCGAAAAGACAGCACACCACCAAACGCGCGCTGCTGGCGGGCCGCCAGTTCGTGCCCCGGGTGGCTCTCCAGCCCGGCATAAAACACGGCGTCCACGGCGGGCTGTTGCTCCAGCCACCGCGCCAGTTCCATGGCATTGGCGCTGTGGGCCTCCATTCGCAGGCGCAGGGTCTCCAGGCCCTTGAGGAACACCCAGGCATTGAAAGCACTCATGGTGGGGCCGGCCGAGCGCAGGAATCCCAGCACTTCCTCCATGTGGACCGCCGGCCCTACCACCGCGCCGCCGACACAGCGGCCCTGGCCGTCCAGGTACTTGGTGGCCGAGTGGGTCACTATGTCCGCACCCAAGGCCAGCGGTGTCTGCAAAGCCGGGGTACAAAAACAGTTGTCTACCACCAGCAATGCGCCCGACTGCCGGGCAAGCACCGAAAGCTGCTCCATGTCAGCGACGTCGGACAGCGGGTTGGACGGTGTCTCAAGGAACAGCATCCTGGTGTTTTCCTGCACCGCGTCACGCCACTGCTCGATGTCGGTGAGATCGACAAAACTGGTCTCTACCCCAAACCTGGTCATGTACTTGGTAAACAGCACCGTGGTGGTGCCAAATACGCTGCGCGAACACACCACGTGGTCGCCGGACTTCAGCAGCGCCATGCAGACGCTGAGAATAGCCGCCATGCCGGACGCTGTGGCCACTGCGGCTTCGCCTCCTTCCAGCGCTGCGATGCGCTCCTCAAAGGTACGTACGGTGGGATTGGTGTAGCGCGAATAGACGTTGCCGTCGCGGTCTCCCGCGAAGCGTGCCGCGGCATCCGCGGCGTCGTCAAAAACGTAGCTGGAGGTCAGGAAAATGGGTTCGGCGTGTTCCGACTCCATGCTGCGGCGCTGGCCGGCTCGCACCGCAAGCGTGTCCAGCCTGGCATCCTCCAGGGCCTTGTCGGTTTCGCGGGCCATGGGGTCAGGACACTTCGTTGTGCAGGCCGACCACCGCACCCTCTTCACGGGCGGCCTCCCGGCGGCGTGCCTGGGCATCGTCATTGCGCAGGGCCTCGACCCGATCCAGGTAGCCCTGGTCAACGTCGCCGGTGACGTAGTTGCCGTCAAACACGGAGCAATCAAAGTGCTTGATATCGGGATTCCCTTCATGGCTGCTGGCAATCAGGTCGTCCAGGTCCTGGTAGACCAGCCAGTCGGCGCCAATCAGCTCGCAAACTTCCGCTTCCTCACGGCCGTGGGCCACCAATTCAGAGGCCGAGGGCATATCAATGCCATAGACGTTGGGATAGCGTACCGGCGGCGCCGCGGAGGCAAAGTAGACCTTATTGGCGCCGGCCTCACGGGCCATCTCGACAATCTGCTTGCTGGTGGTGCCCCGCACGATGGAGTCATCCACCAGCATCACGTTCTTGCCCTTGAACTCCAGGCCGATGGTATTGAGCTTCTGCTTGACGGACTTCTTACGCTGGCTCTGGCCAGGCATGATGAAGGTACGACCGATGTAGCGGTTCTTCATCAGCCCCTCGCGGAACTTGATACCCAGCACGTGAGCCATGGACTGCGCGGCGATGCGGCTGGTGTCCGGTATCGGCACAACCACGTCGATATCGTGGTCCGGACGCTCGGCGAGAATCTTGCGCGCCAGGTAGTCACCCTGGCGCATGCGCGTTTTGTACACCGATACGCCGTCCATCAGTGAGTCAGGGCGCGAGAAGTACACATGCTCAAAAATACAGGGGCGCAGCTCCGGATCATCCGCACACTGGCGCATGTGGATGTCGCCATCAGCGGAGACAAATACGGCCTCGCCGGCCTGCACGTCGCGAATCATTTCAAAACCGAGCACGTCGAGCGCGACGCTCTCAGAGGCCAGCATGTACTCCTCACCATCGGGTGTCGCACGTTTGCCCACCACCAGCGGGCGGATACCGTGGGGGTCCCGAAAGCCGACCATGCCGTAGTTCGCAATCATGGCCACCGCGGCATAGCCGCCCCGGCAACGCTGGTGGACACCGCGCACCGCGTGAAACACTTCTTCCTGGGTTGGCTTCAGCTTGCCCTGTTTCTGCAACTCGTGCGCAAACACGTTAAGCAGCAGTTCCGAGTCGGAGTCGGTATTCAGGTGGCGCAGGTCAGTCTGGTACAGCTCTTCGCTAAGCGCCTCGGAATTGGTCAGGTTGCCATTGTGGCCCAGGCAGATGCCGTAGGGTGAGTTCACATAGAAGGGTTGGGCGTAGGCCGCGCCGGAACTACCCGCTGTCGGGTAGCGCACATGCCCCACCCCGATGTTGCCGCGCAGGCGCTGCATGTGGTGCTGCTGGAAGACGTCGCGTACCAGGCCTTCGCTTTTGCGCTGGTGAAAATTGCCGTCGGCAAAGGTCATGATGCCGGCGGCATCCTGGCCACGGTGCTGCAACACCGTGAGCGCATCGTAGATCGCCTGGTTCACGCTGGATCTGCCGACAATGCCTACCAGTCCGCACATCTGTAACTGTCTCCGCTCCGTTCTACCCTGTGGCGCCTTTGTCTCGCAGCCATTCTATTACGGCTGTTATCCGAGCAAAGCTGCGCCCGCTAACGCCCCGACCAGGGCAGTTTGCCATTCACGCTGGCGTCCGCGAAGGTGTCGCGAGCCCACTGCTCGACCATCGCAAGGTGAGGCAACAGCCGTGACTCCCGCATGAAATCCTGTTCTTCCGGATGCAACAGGGCTTGCAGGACAAACAGCATCACCATCACCAGCACCAGGCCCCGTGCAAACCCGAATACCGTTCCCAGCACACGATCGGCACCGCTGAGGCCGGTGACCTTGATCACCTGGGCCAGCAGCGTATTCACCAGTGAACCCAGCATCAGCGTTGAAACGAAGAGTATCACGTAGCCGGCCGCGTACCGAACCGCATCATTGCTGATGTAGTCCGCCAACAGCAGGCTCATTCGCGCTGCAAAGGCTGTGGAAATCAGGAATGCGGCGACCCAGGCACCCAGTGACAGCGCCTCCTTGACGAAACCGCGTTTGAGGCTGACCAGCGTCGACAGGCCGACAATGCCAAGTATTGTCCAGTCGAGCCAGCTCACTACCGCAGCCCCCCGTTATGGCACATAGCGCGCAATAATCGCGCTGACCTTCAGCTGTCGGTCGACCTCGCGCTTGACGGCCGTCAGTTTGTCGCGTTCAAAGACCGGACCGATAAATACCCGGTACAGCACCACGTCATCGCGGCGAACGGCACGGTGATAGGCCTTGTAATCCTGGGCAATCAAATCCGCCGTTAGCTTGTCAGCCTTTTCCCGGGTGCTGACCGAGGCCACCTGCAGAACCCAGGCGATGGGAATGCCCTGCTCGTCGAGTGCCGGGCTCTCCGGCGCGGGGGCCGGCGCTTCTTTCTCGGGTAATGCGGGGACAGCAGCAGCTTGCTGCCTGGAGACCTTCGCGGATGCCTTGCCGGAGATGTCGGGTACCGCAGCGACATCCGTCGCGGGCCTGTCCGCCCCTTGCGGCTCACCGCCATTGTCATCAGTCGAGGCGGCTTCGCTGGCTTCCGCGGGCGGCTCCGCTGCGGCCGCCAGTTCCGCGTCGCTTGGCTCGGGGGCCTGGCGAACCGGCTCCACGCCTGGCAGCGGCCGGGGAGCTGGAATGGTGACGTCATCCAGGGCCGGCATGGGCTCAATCTGCGACTGGCGGTCGAGGCTGCCGCGCTCACCCTCCACGAAGAGAACCGGCCAGAAAACGACGCCCAGCGCGATCAGCACCAATGCGCCTACCAGCCGCTGTTTGAGAATATCGTTCACGCCTTGCCGTGCCCCTCCCCCAGGAGCTCCATGAAACCTGCCACCGTATAAAACGAACCGAACACCACCAGGCTCGCACCGGGGTGCGCTGCACAGAAGCGCGCCCAGCCATCCGCCATATCTTCGCAGCGTGTGTGCTGCGCAGCGCCGATATCGTCCAGAACCGCGGCGACCTCGGTGCTCTCCAGGGCGCGAGGCACTCCCGGCAGCGCCGGCAGGTACCAGTGATCGAAGGCCCCTGAGCAGGGCCGCATCATAGCATGTATGTCCTTGTCAGACAGGACGGCAAACAGTGCCACCCGCGGGCCGGGGACCTCCCGATCCAGCCAGGCCAGCAGGTTTTCGACCGCTGCCGGATTGTGCGCCACATCCAGGACTACCGGCCGCCCCTGGTGCTCCAGGCGTTGCAGCCGCCCGGGCAACACCAGCGTTTTCAGCAGCCTGCCGAGCCGGTCATCATCGATGGGAAACCCCAACCGCTCGGCGGCGGTGCGGGCAGCAAACACGTTTTCAGGGCGAATGGAGCCGCCGTCTATTGCCAATGAGGGATCGAAAAAGCTGGCGCGACAGCCCAGCTCTTCTACGCGCGCCGCCACCGACCGCGGCGGGTCCGGGTCGGCAATAACCGCATCGATCCCCGCTCGCAATATGCCAGCTTTCTCGCCGCCAATAGCCTCGCGGTCACTACCCAGCCAGGCCTCGTGGTCGAGGCTGATGGAAGTGATCACCGCAACATCGGCGTCAACAATATTGACCGCATCCAGGCGACCGCCGAGCCCGACTTCCAGTATCAGCACATCGAGTTGCTGCCGGGAAAACACCCACAGGGCCGCCAGCGCGCCAAACTCGAAATAGGTCAGGGAGATATCCCCGCGGGCAGCATCGATGGCCTCGAAGGCGTCAATAATCTGCGCATCCGCCACCGGCTCCCCATTCACCCGAATGCGCTCGTTGTAATGCAGCAGATGCGGAGAGGTAAACAGCCCGGCCCGCCGACCCTGGTCCAGGGCAATCGCCTCCAGCAGAGCGCAGCTTGAACCCTTGCCATTGGTGCCGGCGATTGTCGCTATCCGCGGCTGCGGCGAATTGAGCCCAAGCCGCGCGGCCACCGCACTCACCCGTTCAAGGCCGAGGTCGATGGCGGAGGGGTGTAATTGTTCCAGGTGGGCGAGCCACTCGCCCAGGGTGCGACGCGGCATTACACCGCGTCGGCCAGCGCGGTTTGTCCGGTGAACTTGGACAGCAGTCGGCCAATCGTGGCGCGCATATCATTGCGGTGCACAATCATGTCGATAGCGCCGTGGTCCAGCAGGAACTCACTGCGCTGAAAACCCTTGGGCAACTTTTGCCGGATGGTTTGCTCGATAACATTGGGACCGGCGAAGCCCGCCCGCGCATCCGGTTCGGCGATGTTGATGTCGCCCAGCAGCGCCAGGCTGGCGGAAACACCGCCGTAGATCGGGTCCGTCATCACCGACACATAGGGCACCGAGGAGGTTTTCAGCCGCTCCAGCACTGCGCTGGTCTTGGCCATCTGCATCAGTGAGATCAGGGCTTCCTGCATGCGCGCGCCACCCGAGGCACTGAAGCACACCAGGGGCATACGCTCTTCCAGGGCCAACTGGGCCGCGCGTGTGAATTTCTCACCAACCGCGTAACCCATGGAACCGCCGTGGAAGCTGAAATCGAAGGCCACCACTACCACCGGCATACCCTGCAGGGCGCCACGCATGGCAATCAGGGCATCCTTCTCACCGGTGTTTCGCTGGGCCGCCGCCAGGCGGTCGCGGTAACGCTTGGTATCGCGGAACTTGAGCCGGTCAATGGGCTCTACGTCGGCAAACACCTCTTCGCGCCCATCCTGGTCAAGGAATATGTCGAGACGCTGGCGCGCGCCAATACGCATGTGGTGGTCGCACTTGGGGCAGACATCACCATTGCGCTCCAGGTCGGGGCGGTAGAGTACCGCCTCACACTTCACACATTTTTTCCAGAGGCCTTCCGGCACCGTACTGCGGCGCTCGCCGGCCTGTTTGCGCACCCCGGAGGGAATAATCTTGTCGTACCAGCTCATCGTATCTACTCGCCTGTTGTCAGCAGTTGCTCCAGCAACGGCTAGGCAGTACCAGCCCTGTCGCCGTCGGCTGCCGCGGAGACACCGTCGACACCGCGGCGAATATCCTTGAGCAGTTCCGCCGCGGCGTCGAGAATGGCTTGCTCCTCATCCCCTGCCGCGGCCCGGTCAGCCATAAGCTGCACCAGGGCACTGCCCACCACCACACCATCAGCCGCCTGCGCCACCCTGGCAGCACTCTCGGCATCCTTGATACCAAAGCCCACTGCTACCGGTAGCTGCGTATAGCGCCTGATCAAGGCCACGTGTTCGGTTACGCTGTCCACATCCAGATGGCCGGCGCCCGTGACACCCTTGAGCGACACATAATAGACGAAGCCGGTAGCGACCTCTGTGATTTTTTCCACTCGCTCCGGCGGGGTGGTCGGCGCCACCAGGAAGATATTGTCCATGCCGACCCGCTTGAGTTCGGCGTTGAGCGCCTCGACTTCCTCAGGCGGCATGTCAACAGTCAACAGGGCATCGAGGCCGGCTTCGCTGGCCTGGTCGGCGAAACGGCTGAAGCCCATTCCCACCACCGGGTTGGCATAGCCCATCAGCAAGACCGGGGTGTCGGTATCGGTGCGGCGAAACTCCGCCACCATGGCGAGCGCATCGCGCAGCCGGACACCCTTGTCCAGGGCGCGCTCGTGGCCGCGCTGGATGGTAGGTCCCTCGGCCATGGGGTCCGAGAAAGGTACCCCCAGTTCGATGATGTCAGCACCTGCCTGCACCAGCCGGTGCATCAGCGGCACACTGATGTCGCGCAGCGGGTCGCCCGCCACCAGATAGGGAATGACGGCCCGGCGGCCGGCAGCCGCCAGTTCCGCAAAGCGTCGCGCGATACGTCCGGTAGTGTCTGTCACTGGGAGTCCTTACAGCTCGATACCGTCGAGGCGCGCCACGGTATTGATGTCCTTGTCGCCGCGACCACTGAGGTTGACCACGATGATCTGGTCGCGCCCCATGGTGGGCGCCAGACGCGCGGTATAGGCCAGGGCGTGGGCGGTTTCCAGCGCCGGCATAATGCCTTCAGTACGAGTCACTTCATGGAAAGCCGCCAGGGTTTCCTGGTCATCTGCCGCCACGTACTCCACCCGGCCCATGTCCTTGAGCCAGGCATGTTCGGGGCCGACACCGGGATAGTCGAGGCCGGCAGACACAGAGTGGGTGTGCAGGATCTGACCGTCATCGTCCTGCATCAGGTAAGTCTTGTTACCGTGCAACACGCCTGGCGTGCCCGCCGACAGGGGTGCCGCATGCCTGCCGGTGGCCAGGCCATCGCCGCCAGCCTCGACGCCGTACATTGCGACCCCCTCGTCCGACAGGAAAGGGTAGAACAGGCCGATCGCATTGGAGCCGCCACCCACACAGGCCACCAGGGCGTCGGGCAGCTTGCCGGTCATGGCCAGCGACTGGGCGCGGGCCTCACGACCGATGACGCTCTGGAAGTCCCTGACCAGGCGCGGATACGGTGCCGGGCCTGCCACGGTGCCGATAATGTAGAAGGTGTCGTCGACGTTGGTAACCCAGTCGCGCATGGCTTCGTTCATGGCATCCTTGAGCGTGCGTGTCCCGGAGGTCACCGGCACCACCTCGGCACCGAGCAGCTTCATCCGGTATACATTCAGCGACTGGCGATAGACATCTTCCTCGCCCATGAACACGTGGCATTCCATGCCGAGACGGGCGGCAATGGTCGCCGAGGCCACGCCGTGCTGGCCGGCACCGGTTTCGGCGATGATGCGCTGCTTGCCCATGTGTTTGGCCAGCAGCGCCTGCCCCACCGTGTTGTTTACCTTGTGGGCCCCAGTGTGATTGAGATCCTCGCGCTTGAAGAAAATACGCGCCCCGCCGAGTTTTTCCGACCAGCGCCGCGCCTCGTACAGCGGTGAGGGCCGGCCGACGTAGTGGGCGAGGTCCTCGTCAAATTCGCGCTGAAAGTCCGGGTCCTGGGACAGGCGGTTGTAGAGGCTGTCGAGCTCGTCCAGGGCCGCGATAAGCGTCTCTGACACGTAGCGGCCGCCGTAATCGCCAAAACGCCCGGCGGCGTCGGGCGTGGTGGCCAGCAGGTCGGTAGTGATCTGGTTCATGTCTGTCTCTCGTGTTACTGCTCTGTGTTCTCCAGCCGACGGTTCGGGTCGGCCCGCCGCACCGCACTTACAAATGCCTCGATCCGGTCCACCGACTTGATGCCCGGTGCCGCTTCCACGCCACCGGAAACATCGACGGCGTATGGCCCCGTCTCTGCAATGGCCTCCTGGACGTTGCCGGCGTCAAGACCACCGGCGAGCACCAGCGGCAGCCGCGGCGCCGAGGGCACCTGGCCCCAGTCAAAGCGCTCACCGGTACCGCCAGGAACGCCTTTCTTGTACGTATCCAGCAGTATCGCGGACCCGCCACTGTAGCGGTCGATTTCATCGGCGACGTTCATCGCCGCGGCCACCCGCAGCGCCTTCATCCACGGCCGCTGGAAACCCTCACAGTAGCCGGGCGTTTCACTGCCGTGGAACTGCAGCAGGCCCAGTGACAGCCCATCGCTGACCTCGGCAACCCAACCCGGGTCGGCATCGACAAACAGGCCGACGGTGGTGACCATGGCCGGCACGTCGGCAACGATGGCCTGCGCCTGCTCCGGGGTCACTGCCCTGGGGCTATCGGCGTAAAACACCAGGCCAACAGCATCAGCACCCGCGTTAACCGCGGCGGCTGCGTCCTGGCGGCGGGTAATGCCACAAATCTTGATTCGGGTGCGAGCCACGGCAAAGGTCGTTCCAGCAAGGGCGAGATAGTACCAGATGGGGGCAGGCTATGCAGGTAAGGCGCCGCCCGGAAGAAACCAGGGACCGGGGTCAGGCGGCGTGAGGCAGAAACGCTCCGGGTAATCGACACCCACCAGGTAGAGACCGCCAGGCGGGGCGGTATCGGGCGCCTGGGTACGGTCTTTCAGAGCCAGCAACTGGCCTAGCCAGCTCGGGTCCCTGCCCTCTTTGCCGACGCTGATCAGCGCGCCCGCAATATTCCTTACCATGTGATGCAGGAAGGCGTTGGCCTTGATATCTATCACCACCAGGCCGCCATGCCGGCTCACCGTGAGAGAGTCTACACGCCGCATGGCTGTACTGGACTGGCAGGCCGCCGCACGAAAAGAACTGAAATCCCGTTCGCCCAGAAGCTGCTGGGCCGCCTCGTGCATGCACTCATGGTCCAGAGGCTGGCGCACCCAGGCCAGATAGTTGTTACCAATGGCCGGGCTCACCGGATCGTTGCAAATCAGGTAGCGGTAGCGCCTTGCGACGGCAGAGTAACGGGCGTGAAAATCCGCCGGCACAATATCTCCGCCGCGCACAGCGACCGCCGCGGGCAGCCTGGCGTTGCCACCGCGCAGCCAGGCCTGCAGGGGCCTGGCATTGTCTGCATCAAAGTGCACAAGTTGGGCAGTGGCGTGCACGCCGGCATCAGTGCGCCCGGCACAGTGGAGTCTTACAGAGTGGTTGGCGACAAATCCAAGGGCGCTTTCGAGTGCGCCCTGCACGCTGCAGACCTCGCTGCCGCGCTGCAGCTGCCAGCCGCTGAAGTGGGTGCCGTCATATTCGACCCAGAGGGCTACTCGCTGGCTGGACG
>JANQLM010000015.1 GCA_028280635.1 Halieaceae bacterium
CGCCGAGATTGCCGCGGGCAGCCTCACTGGCCTTGTCGGCCCCGACGGTGCCGGCAAGACCACGCTGATGCGGATGATGGCTGCGCTGATGCATCCCTGCCAGGGTGAGGTGCGGGTGGCGGGTTACGACGTGACCCGGGACGCGGAAGCTATCCACCGGGTCACCGGCTACATGCCACAACGCTTCGGGCTCTACGAAGACCTGTCGGTGCAGGAGAACCTCAACCTCTACGCCGACCTGCGAGGCCTGCCGCGGGGAGACACGGCGGCGCAGTTCCAGCGCCTGCTGGCTTTCACGGGGCTCGAGCCTTTCACCCGGCGTCTGGCCGGCCAGCTTTCCGGTGGCATGAAACAAAAGCTCGGCCTGGCTTGCGCACTGATGGCCCGGCCCCAGGTGCTGCTGCTGGACGAGCCCAGCGTGGGGGTGGACCCGGTGAGCCGCCAGGAACTGTGGCATATGGTCCAGGAACTCGCTGGGGAGGGTATGTCCGTGGTCTGGGCCACCGCCTACCTGGATGAGGCCGAACGCTGCGACCAGGTGCTGTTGCTGGACGAGGGCGAGATCCGCTATGCCGGCGCTCCCCGGGCGCTCACCGAGCGTATTGCCGGCCGCTCGGTGCTGGTCAGCGGTCTGGCGGTGGACCGGCGTGCCTTTCTGGCCGATGCGCTGGATCAGCCCTCGGTTCGCGATGGCGTCATCCAGGGCGGCGCGGTCAGGCTGGTGCTGGCGGACACCGAGATTGCGCCGGAGCTGCAGGCGCAGGTGAACGCGGCCGGCGGCAGTATTGCTGCCGTGGCCGGTCGCTTTGAGGACGCTTTTATAGACCTGCTGGACGGCGGCAGCCTCGGCCATTCCGCCATTGCCGATCGCATGCAGCCGGTGGCGGCCGATCGCGACATCATGGTGAGCTGCCGGGAGCTGACCCGGCGCTTCGGCAGCTTCACCGCCACCCACCAGGTCAGTTTCGACGTGCACCGCGGCGAGGTACTGGGACTGCTGGGTCCCAATGGCGCCGGCAAATCAACGACGTTCAAGATGCTCTGCGGCCTGTTGAAACCCAGTGCCGGTCGCGCTGAAGTCGTAGGGCTGGACCTGCGTCGGTCTGGTACGGCGGCCAAGCTGCAGCTCGGCTACATGGCACAGAAGTTTTCCCTGTACGGCCTGATGACGGTGCGCCAGAACCTGGAGTTCTTCTCAGGCATCTACGGCCTGCGCGCTGCCCAACGCCGCGAACGCATTGACGAGATGGTGGATATCT
Source organism: Halieaceae bacterium (assembly GCA_028280635.1). GTDB lineage: Bacteria > Pseudomonadota > Gammaproteobacteria > Pseudomonadales > Halieaceae > JANQIO01. The sequence goes on from JANQLM010000015.1 coordinate 1,260, forward strand.
TCCACCTGCAACCCTACCTCGAGGCCTTTCCGGACAGCCTGCCGCTGGGTTTCAAACAGCGCCTGGCCCTGGCCTGCGCCCTGATGCATCGGCCCAGCGTGCTGTTTCTCGACGAGCCCACCAGCGGGGTGGACCCCATCACCCGCCGCGAATTCTGGACCCATATCACCGGCTTGGTGCGCAAGGGCGTCACCGTGCTGGTCACTACCCACTTCATGGAAGAGGCCGAGTACTGTGATCGGGTGGTCCTGGTCAACCGCGCCCAGGTGATCGCCCTGGATACCCCGGATGCGCTCAAGGCCAGTGTCGCAGGCCCCGACTGCCCGGACCCTTCCATGGAAGATGCTTTTATCCGCCTGGTGCTGGCCCAGCAGGAGCAGGCCGCGTGAACTGGCGCCGGCTGCGCGCCCTGGTCCTCAAGGAGAGCTGGCAGGTAGTGCGCGACCCCTCGTCCCTGCTGATTGCCTTCGTCATGCCGCCGGTGCTGTTTTTTCTGTTCGCCAACGCGGTGTCCCTGGACCTGCAGGAGGTGCGCCTGGGTGTGGTACTGGAAGGCACCGGCCCCGCCGCCCAGGAGCTGGCCGCCGCCTACGACGCCACGCGGTATTTTGATGTGACCACCGCCCGCGACCGGCGCGAGCTGGACCCGCTGCTGGTGCGGGGCAGCCTGCGCGGCTATGTCGTTATTCCCGCAGACTTCGACCGCCAGCTACGCCAGCCCTTCGGTCAGCCACAGGTGCAGGTCATCACCGACGGCTCCCAGCCCAATACCGGGAACTTTGTTCACGCCTATGCCCAGGGGGTGCTGTCGTCCTGGTTCGCCGGCCGGGTGGGTAACCCGGTGCCCCCGCTGGCGCTGGAGCAGCGCTTCTGGTTCAACCCGGAACTCGACAGCCGCCGGGTACTGCTGCCCGGGGCGATGGCCATCGTCATGACCATGATTGGCACCCTGCTGACGGCCCTGGTGGTGGCCCGCGAATGGGAGCGCGGCACCATGGAAGCCATGATGTCGACGCCAGCGGGCACCCTCGAGCTGCTGGCCAGTAAGCTGGCGCCCTATTTCGTGCTGGGCATGATGGCTACCCTCGGCTGTACGCTGATGGGCATCATCGGCTACGGCCTGCCCTTCCATGGCTCGCTGGCCGCCCTGCTGCTGACCAGTGCCGCCTTCCTGGTGCCGGCACTCGGTCAGGGCCTGCTGATCTCCACCCTGGCCAAGAACCAGTTTGTGGCGGCCCAGTTGGCGGTGTTCTCGGGCTTCATGCCGGCCTTCCTGCTGTCGGGTTTCCTGTTTGAGATCGACAGCATGCCCACGGTGCTGCAGTGGCTGACCCTGGTGGTGCCGGCCCGGCACTACGTTCAGTCCCTGCAGTCGGTGTTCCTGGCCGGCGACTACTGGCCGGAGCTGGCTACCAACGCCCTGGCGTTGCTGGCGGTGGGAGCGCTGTTTTTCCTGATTACCCTGTGCAATTCCCACAAGGTGCTGGACTGATGTTGGCGCGGCTCGGGGTAGCCATCTGGAAGGAGATGGTCAGCTATCTGCAGGACCCCACTACCCGGCGTTTCCTGATCGGCGCGCCCATCGTGCAGACCGTGGCCTTTGCCTACTCGGCGACCCTGGATGTACAGAACATCGACGTTGCCCTGCTGGATCAGGACAACGGGCGCTGGTCTCACGAGCTGGTGGCTCAGGTGGACGGCGCCTGGTTTACCGATGACATCATCACTGCCCGTGATCGCGGTGAACTGGATGAGCTGATTACCTCGCGCCGGGCACTGCTCGCCATACGCCTGGCCCCGGATTTTTCCCGACGTATCGACGCCGGTGAGCCAGCCAGCGTGCAGGTGTTGGTGGATGGCCGGCGCGCCAATGCCGGACAGATCGCAACCTCTTATCTGGCGACGGTGGTCGGGGATATGGGCGTGGAACTGGCCGCGCGCGCCTCGGCGCCGCCCGGGCAACCGCGGCTGGAGGAGCGCCACTGGTTTAATCCCAACCTCGACTACCAGTGGTTCATGGTGGCCAGCCTGAGCGCGGTGCTGGGCATGATGATGTGCCTGGTGGTGACCTCCCTGTCCATAGCCCGGGAGCGGGAAATGGGCACCTTCGACCAACTGCTGGTCTCGCCGATCAGCGCCACCGAAATTATCATCGCCAAGACCATGCCAGGGATGATGGCGGGTTTCGTCGTGAGCTTTATCATCACCCTGCTCGCGGTATTTGCCTTCGGCGCGCCCTACACAGGCCAGGTCTGGATATTCCCTTTCGCGCTGGCGCTTTTTGTACTGTCAGTGGTGGGAGTCGGGTTGCTGATCTCCTCCCTGTGCAACACCCAGCAGCAGGCCATCATGGGCGCATTCTTTAGCTCCATCCCCTTCGTGTTGACCTCCGGATTTGCCACGCCCGTGGAAAACATGCCTGAGTGGTTGCAGTGGGCGGCGGAGCTCAATCCCCTCAAGCACTACCTGGTGGTGGTGCAGGGGAGCTTTTTCAAATCCCACGGCGTCGGTGACGTGCTCGCGAATATCTGGCCGTTGTTGCCACTGGCGCTCGCTTCGCTGGCGGTGGCCTCCATTGAGGTGCGCAGCAAGCTGGCCTGACGGCAGCTTCCCGATGGCCCGCACAGGGTGGCCCGCACAGGGTGGCCCGCACAGGGTGGCCCGCACAGGGTGGCCCGCATAGGGTGGCCTATATTGACCCTAGGCTTGCATCGCTAGAGCGGGATATAGTTCCGGGCCAAACCATTAGTACGGTTACGAGACTATGACTGCTGCTGAAAACGCTCTCCACCAGGACGTATGGTCACTCCCGCTGGAAGACATCGATCCGGCGCAGCCGGACCTTTTCCAGGACAACAGCATCCTGTCCTGGTTCGAGCGCCTGCGCAGGGAAGACCCGGTGCACTTTACCGACCACCACGAGTTTGGCCGCTACTGGTCGGTGACCCGCTACGAAGACATTATGTACGTGGATACCCACCACGAGTTGTTCTCCTCAGAGCCCAGCATCACCCTGCGCGACCAGCCGGAAGACTTTACCCTGCCTATGTTCATTGCCATGGACGAGCCGCGTCACAGCAAGCAGCGCGGCGAGGTCAATCCGGTGGTGGGTTCTCGCAACCTGCCCAATTTCGCCGAGTTGATTCGCACCCGTACCCAGGAAGTGCTCGACAAGCTGCCGGTGGGTGAGACCTTCGACTGGGTGGAAGAGGTATCCATCGAACTGACCACCCGCATGCTGGCCACGCTGTTTGATTTCCCCTACGAGGAGCGCCGGCGCCTTACTCGTTGGTCCGATGTGGCCACGGCCCTGCCGGGGGGCGACTTCATCGAGACCGAGGAGCAGCGCCGTGAAGAGCTGATCGAGTGCCTGGAGACTTTCACCGGGCTGTGGAACGAAAAGGCCAAGCTGCCGCCCCAGCATGACATGGTGTCGATGCTGGCCCATGGGGAGAACACCCGCAACATGCAGCCGCTCGAATATCTGGGCAATCTATTGCTGCTGATCGTCGGTGGCAACGACACCACGCGCAACTCCATGAGCGGTAGCGTGTTGGCCCTGCACGAGAACCCCGAAGAGTTTGCCAAGCTCAAGGCCAACCCCAGGCTGATTCCCTCGATGGTGTCAGAGACCATCCGCTGGCAGACCCCACTGGCGTTCATGCGCCGCACCGCGCTGGAGGACACCGAACTCGGTGGCAAGACCATCCTCAAGGGAGACAAGGTCGCCATGTGGTATGTGTCTGGCAACCGTGACGATTCTGTCTTCGAACAGCCCGAGGAGTACATCATCGACCGGCCCAACGTGCGCAAGCACCTGAGTTTTGGTTATGGCATACACCGCTGCATGGGCAGCCACCTGGCGGAGCTGCAGCTTAAGATTCTCTGGGAAGAAATCCTGGAGCGCTTCGAGCGGATCGAGGTTGTCGGCGACGTGCGCCGCAGCCACTCCGTCTTTGTCAGGGGCTATACGGACCTGCCGGTAGTGGTGCACCCGAAACAGGGTTGATCTCTGGGGGCTGCCAGAACAGCTCCGGGATGCAGTGCTCTTCCAGGTAGGCGATGGTTTCCCGCGGCAGGGTATCGCGGTAGCGAGTCAGGGCGCTGTGGTCGATGCCGGTGCTGCCGCCAAAGGATGAATTGCTGACGCTGGGGCGCCCACCCTGGGTGTACTCCAGCACGCCACCGTTGAACTCGATGCCCGCAAACTCGCATACCGCCCGCATCCGCGCCTCGGTGGAGGTGACCAGTTCTTCAAAGCGCAGCCGCAGCACCGGCCCAAAGCGGTGTTCGAAGTCGGAGATCTCCTGCCAGTAGTGGTTCTGGCGTTGGCAGAAGCGCCGCAGGTTGAGGGTGGGGTTGCGCACCAGTTTGGAACTCAGGTGGGCGCGCGGGTCCCGTACCAGGAAAACCCCACGCACGTCGAAATTGCGCGCCAACAGGTCGCTGACGGCGGTCAGGTCTTCATTACTCGGTTGCAGGGCGCAGAAGAATACCCGCAGCCGGCGATCCCCGGGGCGATGGCCCAGCGCCATGGCCAGCGCCTCGATGTGGTTGCGGACCAGGGCATCGAGATTGCCGCGCTCGTGGTGGGTGCGGATGTAGCCGTAATAGGCTTCCAGATCCAGTGAATCCTCGGAGCCGAACACTTCCGTGCCGTGGCCCGCGTTGACCCGTTCCAGGTGGCCGTCCTTCTGCAGCTTGCGATAGAAGCCGGGTGCGGCGGACTTGGAACTCAACATGCCGCGCCAGCGCAACAAGGCGCTGCGCGACAGGTGGCGAACGAAATAGTCCTCGTCCGGCGGCAGCAACAGGTCAGGGTGGTGGTCCAGCAGGCCGCGCAGCAGGTGGTTGCCGCCCCGGGGTGGGGCGCCGAGGATCAGCAGCGGCAATTTCCTGTTGGTGGTCACGGTGCGGGCGGTGCCTCTCTAAAGCAGCTGTTGGGCCGGGCTTAGTACATCAGGCTTTCTTTATGAGTGACCAGCGGCTTGCCGGTCACCAGACGCTTGAACTTTTTGGCGGCCATCTTCAGCGGCCGGTGTTCTTCGAATACCACGATAAATACTTTACGGAAGTAACCCTCCGGGCAGTTTATTTTGCGCACTCCGTGCCAGGAGTTGCCGCGCCGCCCGAACAGCAGGCTGCGATTGTCCGCGGTGTCCGCCGGGTACTCGGCGTCGAAGTCTTCGAAGGCCGGGGCGTTATCCGGCGTGATGCGGCCGCCGTCATCAAGCACCACGGTTTCACCGCCCCAGTCCCGGCTCCAGTCGGCCTCTGTATTGAGGTAAAAAATCTGCGAGCCGATCTTGCCCTTCGAATCGCAGTGCGGAGTCACCTCACCGCCGTCCGGCGTAAAGTGCCAGTGGAAGCGGAAGCGCACGTCAGACACGTTCAGTAACCGGCACACGAAATCCCGGTAGGCGGGGCCGCGCAGTTCGTCGATGAAGGCCTGCCAGGCCG
>JANQLM010000039.1 GCA_028280635.1 Halieaceae bacterium
CGCTGATGGTAGTGTTAGTCTGACTGTTGCTTATCCTCGCCGGCAGGACGATGTTCGAGCGCCTCGTTCCCGCCCGCGTCCAGGGCCTCGCTATCCGGCTCGCCGTTCTCTTCCGTGCCCGCATGGTCGGTGATCTCGGTCGGCAGACTGCGCTTCGTGCGAGCGCCCAGTTTCTCCAAATCCTGGACCCGCTTGACGAGATTCCCGCGGCCGGTGGACAGCCGCGACCGGGTCTTGTCCCAGCTTTCTTGTGCCCGGTCCAGGTGGCGGCCCACCTCCACCAGCGACTCCAGCACCAGCGCGAACTGGTCGTGAATGGCGCCGGCCTGGGCGGCAATCTTTTCCGCATTGCGGTTCTGGTGTTCATAACGCCAAAGTGTCTGCACGGTGCGCAGGGTCGCCAGCAAGGTGGTTGGGCTGACAACAATGATCTGTTTGTCGTACGCCCGGGTAAACATGGCCGGATCACTGTCAAAGGCCGCCATGAAGGCGGATTCGATAGGAATAAACAACAGCACGAAATCGAGGCTGTTGATGCCTTCCAATTGCTCGTACTCCTTGAGGCTCAAACTGTCTATGTGTTGCTTGACCGCCTGCACGTGTTCGGCCAGTGCCAGCTTGCGCTCGGCATCTTCCTCGCAGGCCACGTAGCGGTCATAGGCGACCAGAGACACCTTGGAGTCCACGACAATGTCGCGCCCCTCGGGCAGCCGCACCACCACATCGGGCTGGCGCCGCTGGCCACCGGCGGAACTGGCACTGAACTGGGTCTCGTACTCGTGACCCTTGCGCAGGCCGGACTCCTCCAGTACACGCTCCAGGACGATTTCACCCCAGTTGCCCTGGGCCTTCTTGTCCCCTTTCAGCGCACGGGTGAGGTTGACCGCATCCTCCGACATGCGCTGGTTGAGTTCCTTGAGGGTGGAGAGCTCATGGCGCAGTGACAAGCGGTCGCGAGTTTCCCGATCGTAAACGTCGTCCACGCGGGCGCGAAAATCCTTGAGCTGGCTGCGCAGGGGGTCCAGGGTGGCGGACAGGGTTTCCCTGTTGGTCTTGAGGAAGCGCTGGCTCTTTTCTTCGAAAATCCGGTTGGCGAGGTTGCTGAACTCATCCTCGAGTTGCTTGCGTGCTTTCTGCAGCAACTCCAGCTTCTCCGAAGCAGCGCGCGAGTCACCCTCCAGACGTTCCTGCAGGCGGCCGTTTTCTTCCCGCAGTGCGGAAAGCGCCTGCGTGTGCTCGATCTGCGCCTGTTGTTCACGGCGCTGGTGACGGCTGGCCAGGATGGCCCAGGTCAGCAGCACTCCCAGCAGCAGGCCCACTGCCGCCGCCAGCGCCAACCACTGCTGCTGTTCTGTCATCGCTTGATGGCGGACACACGCACCGGCCAGGTGGCGTTGCCGCGGTCGTGGAAAAACTCTTTGAGGGTGTGAAACACGACCGGAAAGGCGATCTCATCCCAGGGAATACTGTCTTCCGTGAACAGCTCCACCTCCAGGGATTCCGGCCCGACACCAAATGCGCCATCGACAATCCTGGCGCGGTAGAACATGTACACCTGGTTGATGTTGGGCACATCGAAAACCCGGTACAGCTGCTGCTCGTAGACTTCGGCGCGGGCTTCCTCCCAGGTTTCACGGGCCGCTCCCTGCCGGGTGGTCTCGCCGTTTTCCATGAAGCCCGCCGGCAGGGTCCACAGGCCAATGCGGGGCTCGATCGCTCGCCGGCACAGCAGAATCCGGCCATCGTACTCCGGAACACAGCCGACTATTACGCGGGGATTGCTGTAGTGAATAGTGTCGCAGCTATCGCAGACGTAACGGGGCCGGTCATCTCCTTCGGGGATGCGGTGACTGACCTCGCTGCCGCAGTTGCTGCAGAACTTCATGAACTACCCTGCCAGCTCCGCGTACTGACCCGCACAGAAAAGCAGCGGTGAGCCGCTTTCGCGGTGGTTCATGTCCAGTACCCGCGCGACCAGTATGACGTGGTCACCGCCCGGGTGACGCACCTCTTCCTCGCACTCGAAGCTCACCAGGGTATCGGGCATCACTGGAATGCCAGTCCCCCCGGTAGTGAAATGCGCAGGGTCAAGCCCGTGTTCGCCTTTCACCGCATAGCGTCCTGACAGCGCCTGCTGGTCGGCGCGCAGGATGTTCACCGCCCAGCGTTTGCAAACACTGAAGGTGTCAAACATGTCGGAATCGTTCTGCAGGCTCCAGAGAATCAGCGGTGGGTCCAGTGACACAGAGGCGAAGGAGTTGACCGTCATTCCAAAGGGCTCGCCGTCTTCGGGCTGTCCGGTGATGACGCAGATTCCGGTCGCAAAGCAGCCCAGGGCATCGCGAAACTCGCGAGACGAAAACGTCATGTGATCTCCTTGCTTGAGTGACGCCGGGGATTATACACAGGACGCCCGGTTTACTGTGGCTGCCAGCGCGCCGCCGCCTCTTCGTCGCTATCGCGGGCGTCGACCCAGCGGGCACCTTCCGGCGTACTCTCCTTTTTCCAGAAAGGCGCCTGTGTTTTCAGGTAATCCATGATGAACTCGCAGGCCAGGAACGCTTCACCACGGTGGCCGCTGGCGACGCCCACGTAAACAATGTTTTCTCCGGGAAGCAGTTTTCCCACCCGATGAATCACTCTTATCGCATGCAAGTCCCAACGACTGCGAGCCTCTTCTATGATGGCCTGGATGCTGTTTTCCGTCATTCCCGGGTAGTGCTCCAGTTCCATGGCCAGCACGCTGTTGTCACCGCCGCGCACGCAACCGATGAAGGTCGCACAGGCACCGCTTATCGTGTTGCCCGCCATCAGCTCCCGGTGCAGAACACCCGGGTCAAAGTCTTCAGTCTGGATACTGACTTCAGGCACCGCTCATCAGCCTCCGGTGACCGGTGGGTAGAATGCCACTTCATCGCCCGACGCAATGGTCTCACTGCCGCGGGCCTGGTGTTGGTTGACGGCGCACAACAGGTTGTCCGCCCCCAGGGCGCGGGACCACTCTTCACCCTTCGCCTGTAGGCGCTGCCTGAGTTCATCGACGGTGTTGCCGGCGTCGGTCACGCTCAGCTCGAGCTCACCCACACCGAGCTGCTCGCGCAGCCGCGCAAAGAACAGCACTCGAATCACAATTCACTCCTGTGCCAGTCGCCGGAGGCGCCGCCGCGCTTTTCCAGCAGGCGCACATCGCCGATCACCATGTCGCGGTCAACCGCCTTGCACATATCGTAAATCGTGAGCGCCGCCACCGACGCAGCCGTCAGGGCTTCCATCTCCACGCCGGTGCGCCCTGCGAGTTTGCAACTGGCCACGATGTCGACCCGCTGCTCCGCGCTATTGGCGCTGAGCTCAACCTTGACGCTGCTCAGTGGCAACGGGTGACACAGCGGGATCAGGTCGCTGCAGCGTTTTGCCGCCTGGATACCGGCAATGCGGGCTACCGCGAACACATCTCCCTTGCTGTGCCCCCCGGACTCGATCAGGGCGAGGGTCTCTGCCTTCATATACACCGCGGCAGCGGCGCGCGCTTCACGGCGCGTGACGTCCTTGTCGCCGACATCCACCATGGCTGCACGGCCGGCGGCATCGATGTGAGTGAGTTCTGGCATGGTCTGGCTTCCTGGCTGAAGCTGTGCATTATACTGCGGCTTCGACAATTTTCCGCGATGAGGCGACTGTGAGCGAATTGAAGCTGGGGCTGCAACTGGGTTACTGGGGCGCGCTGTATCCCGCCTCCCACGTGGAACTGGCCCGGGAGGCTGAAAACCTGGGTTACGACTCAGTGTGGACTGCCGAGTCCTGGGGCAACGACTGTTTTACACCGCTGGCCTGGATCGGCGCGCAGACGTCGAAAATCCGCCTGGGAACCGGCGTAGCGCAGCTTTCGGCACGCACTCCCACCGCCTGCGCCATGGCCACACTGGCTCTGGACCATATGTCCAATGGGCGCATGATCCTCGGACTCGGCGTTTCAGGGCCGCAGGTGGTGGAAGGCTGGTACGGCCAGCCCTACAGCAAGCCGGTGTCCCGCACCCGCGAATATGTGGAGATCATCCGCAAGGTACTGGCCCGCGAGGCGCCGGTCACCAGTGACGGCGAGCACTATCCCCTGCCCTACAACGGGCCGGGCAGTTGGGGGATGGGTAAGCCGCTGAAACCCATCACCCACCCGCTGCGTGCTGATGTGCCGATCTTCATTGGCGCCGAGGGGCCGAAGAACGTGGCCCAAACCGCGGAAATTGCCGACGGCTGGCTGCCGCTCTACTACTCCCCGTACCGCCAGGAGGTCTATGCTGACCAGATTGCCCATCGCAAACCCGGCTTCGAAATCACCGCCGGCGCCGTCGTCAGCATCAATGACAATCTGGAAGAAGCGCTCCACCCCGTTAAGGCGATGCTCGGCTTCTATATCGGCGGCATGGGCTCCAGGCAGCGCAACTTCCACAAGGAGTTGATGGCGCGCATGGGATTTGCCGACGAGGCCGACCAGATCCAGGAGTTGTTCTTTGCCGACAAGCGGGACGAGGCTATCGCCATGGTACCCACCGAGTTTGCCGATGAGATTTCCCTCTGTGGCCCAAGGGAGCGCATTGCGGAAAAGCTGGACGACTGGAAAAAGTCGCCGGTGACAACGCTCTACTTCCACGGTGATGTGGAGACCTTGCGGGCGATGGCGGAGTTGGCGCTCTAGCGGGAGATGGCCCGCCCGGCAGGGTAAAGACCGGTCCGCCCCGCGGACGCCGAGCACCGCTCGGCGAGGCCTGAACGACCGCAAGCTGTGCTTGCGGGCCGGCAATCCGCCGGAAGGGTTATCGAACACAGTGAGATGGCCCGCCCGGCAGGATTCGAACCTGCGACCGACGGCTTAGAAGGCCGTTGCTCTATCCAGCTGAGCTACGGGCGGGTATCAAGGCGTGTGAATTCTCTCGTGCCACCTGGGGGATGGCAAGCCTCGCGGCTTGCTGTTGCTCCCGTGTCGCTAAC
>JANQLM010000047.1 GCA_028280635.1 Halieaceae bacterium
AACCGTCCGCTCCCTGGCCGACATCGGTTCCGCCATGGCGGAAATCACTGGCTGGTGAGCCATTCCCTCACGGGATTCGAGAAGGGCGCTGCGGCGCCCATTTTTGTGCTCTCGGGAAACAGCGGGTGTAGACTGATCAACGTCGCTTCCCGATCAGGAGATCGCCTTTGCTGCACTACAAGCCCGTTCAAGTCGCTTACTTCGTCAATGACATCAGGGAAACTGCAGCCCGGATGGCTGCTGCCGTGGGTGCAGGCCCCTTCTATGTTATCGAGAACATCCGGCTTGACTGGTGCGAGCACCGGGGCGAGCCCAGCGACTTCGTGCATTCCTCCGCCTACGGCCAGTGGGGCGATACCATGCTCGAACTGGTGCAGCAGGAGGGAGAGGGGGACTCCCCGTTCCGGGATATGTATCAGCCAGGGGAAGAGGGCATCCACCACATGGCCTGTTTCGTCGACAGCATCGACGCGGCGATTACGGAGTATGAACAGCAGGGCTTCCCGCTGGCCGCCCGGGCCATGGCGCAGCAGGGCACGGAGTTTGCCTTCATCGACACGCGCGACCTGCTGGGACACATGCTGGAGGTCTACGTCGCCAGCGAGGCGCTGACGGGCTTCTATGAATTGGTGAGGATGTCCTCGGAGCGCTGGAACGGGGCAGAGGTCTTCATTGATTCTCCCTGACCCGCAAAACCTGTCGGAGGAATAGCGAATGATTGTAGGTTTGCACCACGTCGCAGTTGGCGTCCAGAACTTTGAGGAGGCCCTGGCGTTTTACACCGAGGGACTTGGATTCGAAATTGTGCAGGCTGACCCCATCGAAGACAGCGACCTCGCAGACCGTGCCATTGGCATCCGCGGTGTAAAAGCCCGCATGGCCATGCTGAAAGCACCCAACGCCTATCTGGAGCTCTGGCAATACACCGAGCCCGCACCCGAAGACCGCCGCAGCCGGCCCTGCGATTACGGTTACGCACACATCGCCCTGCAGGTGGACGACATCCAGGCAGAATACGACCGCCTCCAGACCCATGGCATGGAGTTCGTCGGCGCGAATTCGGGGGACAGTTTACTTAACTGCCGAATATAGCGTTTCGCGCCGTTTTTTGAGCTTGAGTTAAGTGAACTGTCCCAGGAACTCGCTATATGCACTGGAAGAATCAAGCATGGATGAAATAGTCGATTTAGGTGAGCCGCAGTCGAGTGTTGGTGCCCCATGCCCAATGCTTGTGAGCGATGAGCATAATATGGCTGTTGCATATTATATGCAGGAGCAACCCGAAGAATTCGATCTTGAAGCCGTTGGGCTAGTAACGTTCAAGGGCTTCCATGCTTTTCAGTTTGGCCCACCCAATGATGAGGCATTCAATGGCCATCCGCTGTATGGAAGAGGCCTTGGCCCTTATGGCACATTCCAAATACTTAACTCAACGTGGACTGCTGAGTTCTGCAGACGTAACAGCGTTCATCCTTATCATTCAGATGACATCTTTTTGGCGCTATCTCACTTCGTGTGGAGTTTCCACGATACTACTTTGGAGGTTGTGGCAAAAAGTTATGAGTTAGATTTGAAAGAAGGCACTCCAGGGAAAGTTCTTGCGGAGCATTTCAAGGAGGCAATGTGAGTACATATAACAAGTCAATGCAACAAGGGCGCTTCGCGCCGGGACTCCGCAACCGGCGCCCCTGCTCGAAGCGCTATGCGTCACATACAAATTGGAGTTAGGAGAGGAATATGTCAGATAGCATCGCCACGTTTTTTGATGCATGGCAGTTTGAGGATGCAGAGCTTCGGCTTTCTAAAATAAGCAGCTCTGTTGTAGAAACTATACGGTACGACGACCCTCGCACGCCGGAAACTGTCAATGGTATTGCGGCATTAAACAGCTACGTAGGCATGTTTAGCGCAAATGCCCCGAGTTGGTCCGCAAAAGTTATTAAAAGTGACACGATCGCTGACGTTACTCGCGTCACTGTTGCTTTCAGCGGAATGGGCCCCGATGGTAGCGAACAGGTTCAACTCGGTCAGTACTTTGTAGAGAAAGACGGGGACCTGGTTTCCCGTATGGTGGGGTTTGTTGGTACTGGTGAGCAAAGTTAAGTCTGTGCGTCGGCGCACGCATAACAATGGAATTCGGGGGACAGTTTGGAATTCGGGGGACAGTATACTTAACTCCTGAACACAGCGTTTCGTGCCACTGTTGAAGTTTGAGTTATGAACCACCCCTGTAGCTCCCAGGCCTGGCGCCATTACAGGAGCAGCTATGGCTGATTACGTTGACGGATTTGTCTTTCCCATTTCGCGCGATCGCCTGAGCGATTACAAGAGTCTCGCTGAAGCAGCCGCAGAGATCTGGAAGGAACATGGTGCGCTCGACTACCGCGAATTTGTTGGTGACGATATTCATCTCGAAGGAACGCGCTCATTCATCGATCTCTTAGCTGCGAAGGAGAATGAAACCATCGTATTTGGATGGGTGGTATTCGATTCTCGAGAGGCGCGTGATTTGGCAAACGAGAAGGTTGCGGCCGACCCGAGGATGGCGGAACTGATGGAGTTGTCGAATTCAGGATTTGATGCAGGCCGGATGGCGTACGGTGGCTTTCAGCCGCTCGTTGGGTCGCCCAAGGCGAAGGCCGAATAGCAAGGCGATGCGCTGGAGTGGTCAGAAGAGCGTCGGCCCGGGCCGAGCAAGCATTTATCCTCAGGGTGCGGACTGACGGGCGGGACGGCGCTGCAGCAGCTTTACGAACTCGGCCTCGGTGAGGGGCTCGGACAACAGGTTGCCCTGCAGCCAGCCACAGCCTATTTGCTGCAGATAGGTGAGCTGCTCATCGGTTTCAACCCCTTCGGCAGTGACGTTCAAGTCGTACAGCTCCGCCAGACTGAGGATCATGTTCACCATCTGGCGCCGGGCGGGTTGTTCGGAAAACAAACCGTCCACAAAGCTGCGGTCGATCTTTAGCCGATCGACCGGATAGTTCATCAACTGACTGAACGCCGTGTAGCCCGTTCCGAAGTCGTCCAGCGACAGCCCAAAACCCATTGACTTGAGCCGCCGCAGAGTCGCGACGCTGCGTTCGTCGTCCACCGCCAGGTTGGTTTCAGTCACTTCCAGTTCCACGCCTTCAGTTGCCAGGCTCAGTTCGTTGATCAGCGCGGCGACCTCGTCGGCAAACTTAACGTTGTGCAGTTCCAGGGAGGAAATGTTGATACACATGACCCCATCAAAGCCGTGCTCCTCTCGCAGGCGTTTGAGCCCAGCAAACGCATGCGCCAGCACCCACTGGTCGATATGCCTGATCAGGCCGGTAGACTCGGCGACCGGGATAAACCGATCCGGGCCGATTCCCTGGAGTACATCGGTATGGCAGCGCAGCAACACTTCGACGGCTGTCACCGAGAGTGAGCTGCTGTCGTAAATGGGCATGTACACCAGGCTGAACTGGTTCTCAGCCAGGGCGACCTGAAGCCCCGACTCAATGTTGTGCCGCTCCAACAGCGCTCGCTCGATATCTTGCGAGAAAAACTGCAGGCCATTGCGGCCGTTTGACTTCGCTTCATACATCGCCGCATCGGCCTGGTTGAGCAGCGTCTCCGCGCTGTCCACCTGGTGGTCAATCATGGCTATGCCAATACTGGCGGTCACGGGCAGGTTTCTGCCGTCGACCTCAAAACCGTTGGCGAACAAATCCAGGATTCGCTGGGCGACGCTCTCCGCAAGTGCGGGGTCGTCCGTATCGGTCAGGGTAACCACAAACTCGTCTCCCGCCAGCCGTGCGACATCCTCATCGGCGATGATGCGCGTCGGCTCATCCATGGGCCTGACACAATGGGCGAGTTGCTCCCCGAACTCCGCCAGCAGACGGTCACCCACCTGATGGCCGTAGCGATCATTGACCTGTTTGAACTTGTCGAGATCGATATACAGTAGCGCCAGCCCCCGGTGATCGCGGCGGGCGCGATCCAACATTTTCTGCAAACGGCGCAAAAAGCTGGAACGGTTGGCGAGACCCGTCAGCCCGTCGTAAAAGGCCAGTTTCTGAATGTCCTCGTTGTGCAACTGCATCATCACGTCCTTGGCGGTCTCGTGCTGGTACAGGCCGGTGAGGGAGACCGCCGCCAGCGCGGTCAGGGTGATAATGAAGCGAATCGACTCCGACGGGGTGTAGGTCGCCAGCACCATGCTGTCAAAAGCGAACAACACGAAGGCGCTCAACAGGATGAAGCCCACCCCGAAATACACCGCAATGCGAAAGCGGTTGATGAAGATGCCCACGGCAAGTGCGGGGTAGATCCAGTAGGGTCCGGTGTTTGCGTTGCCACCGGTGATCAACAGTACCATGCACAGGCTACCGAGAATGACATTGAGCACCCCCAGTGCATGAGCGTCGCGACCCGTGAGGCGCAGATACAGCAGGTTGAACATGCCGACCACGGCACAGCCCAGGAGAAATACGCCAAGACCGACCAGGTTTACATTGATGGACACAATGGCGTAGGTGATCAGGAAGAACACGCCAACCAGAGTCAGGCTGACGATCATGACGCGCCGCTTGCGCTGTTCAACTTCAACAAACCGACCCAGATCGGCAATGGACCAGGTCGGAGACGCCTCAGACATCGAGCTGCAATTCCCCGTTATAACACCGAACCACTAACGCGGACCGGCTTACAGGGTACCGGTCTCGGGACGGAAGTCATGTTGCAATGGGCTGGCAGTGTACCCACGGAAACCGCGGACTTAAAACTGAACTTATGAAGCCAGCATTCTAATTATTCAACAAAATCTTTGCAGCACACCCTATGTTAGACAAAAGTCGGACGGAAATGCTAGCTGTGATATCGGCACCGTGCGGGGCCCGATCTACCTTCGCCGGTCAGCGGAGGAATTGATCCGCCAGCAGATTTTTCCGGCACTGCACTAGCGCCCCATACTCCGGACCGAAGGTCACCGCGTATCTGGCGCCTTAACGGGGCGAACGCCGGGAATTCGGGTGGACAGGCGACTTGATTGCCGGACACAGCGTTTTGCGCCATTGTTGAAGTCTGAGTTAAGTGAACTGTGCCCGGAACTCCCGTGGCAGGTACCAGATGTTCACTCAAACAGGGTGTCGATTATGGAAAAAGTGAATATTCGGAATGAGCTGGGGAAAATCCGCGAGCACTGGTCCCAGAGAACTATTGGTGTCGCAAACAATCAGCTCTTCAAGCTCGCAAAAGGCCTTGGGGAAACCCGCTGGCATAAGCATGATGACCAGGACGAGTTGTTCATTTTGTACAAGGGGCGTTTGACGATCCAACTGAGGGACCGGGACATCGAACTTTACGAAGATGAAATGTTCATCGTCCCCAGGGGAGCCGAGCACTGTCCCAAAGCGGACGAAGAAGCAGAGTTTCTGATAGTCGGGTTGAACGTCACGTCCAATGCCGCCGGCGGGAAGCCCAACTGATAGACGGGGCAGGACTTCTCCGCACAGGGTGGCGCCGCGATCGGAGTCGGCGCCGTTTTCCGTTTTCGCGATAGCAGGTAAGTGCCGTCCATGGATCATTCCACTCTGAACACAGCGGAAGCGGCGATTGTCGGCGTTTACCTGTGCTCCCTGCTGCTGATCGGCTATCTCGCGAAACGTGCCAGCCGCGCTCCCACGCTCAACGACTACTACCTTGCTGGCGGTAGCCTGGGTTTTCTGAGTCTGTTTTTTACCCTGTACGCCACCCAGTACAGCGGCAACACGTTGTTTGCGCTACCTGGCAAGGCCTATCGCGACGGTATCGCCGCCGGCGCCTTTGTCTTCGGTATCATGGGCATTGTACTGGTGTATCACCTGTTTGCCCCGCAGCTTCACCGGCTGGCGCGGCAACACCAGTTTGTTTCCGTCGGGGACTTTGTCATCTGGCGCTACCGTAGCCCCGGCCTGCGTCTGGCGGTCAATGTGGCTATCGCCGTGGTGTTGGTCAGCTTTATCCTCGGGAATTTCAAGGCCGTCGGCATGCTTATGGCGTCCAGCACCGGCGGTGCTGTATCGCCCACCGTCGGTATCGTCGGCATTGCGCTGGTGATGGCTGTCTATGAAAGTCTCGGCGGTATGCGCGGCGTGATATGGACGGATGTCCTGCAGGGCGCATTGCTGCTGGCGAGCTGCTTGCTGATCTATGTGTTTTTGGCGGCGACACAGGCCACGGGATTCGTGGCGGAGCCCCTGCAGGTGGGTCGCGAGCTGGTGCAGCTGTGGGACGACGGCGAGGCCGCACGCGGGTTCATCAGCCTTGTGGTACTGATCGCGTTTGCCGCCGCCGTGTACCCGCAGGCCCTGCAGCGTATTTATGCCGCTCGCGACCTGCCGACACTGCAGCGCTCTTACAGGCTTATGTTTTTCATGCCGCTGCTGACGACCTTGCCCATTATGGTTATCGGCATGAGCGGCGCCGTCTGGTTTCCAGAGCTGTCGCGCGGCGATAGCGAGAACGTCATGCTGCTAGCGATCAATCGTCTGGTGGTGGAGTTTCCCGCGCTGGCCTGGTTGCGGGTGCTGTTTCTCTCCGCGGCTATCGCCGCCATCATGTCCACGGTGGATTCCGCGCTGCTCTCTCTGGGTTCTACCATCAGCAAAGATATAGTCCTGGCGTGCAGTGAGTCGATGAGCGACCCGGCCGCGCATCGATTCAGTCGCCGGCTGTCCGCGATCCTGATCGCCGTGATGGCGGTGCTGGCGATTGTCCTGCCTCAGACTATATGGGCCCTGCTGGTGTTGAAGATCGAGTTGCTGATTCAGGTTGCGCCATTAATCATATTGGGAGTGCGTCTGCCCAGTCTGCCGGGTCGCCCCTTCCTGCTCGGACTGATCACGGGATCGCTGCTACTGGTTGGCATGAAGAGCGCGACGGTGTTTGGCCTGCCGCCGTTGGATGCGCCGCTGGCCATTCACGCCGGCCTCTGGGCGCTGGCCGCCAACCTTGCGGTAGTGGGTCTTTCGCTGTGGACGCACGAGCGCCGAGGCGTTCGTTCTCAGGTATTGATGCCGGAATAGCGACCCAATCGCGGTAACCGCAAACGGTACTCAAACAAGCTGTTCTAATGCCCTTCGCGCCGCCCGGGGCGTCTGGATTCCCTTTCCATTCGTTTGTAGGATAAGGGTGTCAGCCCGGTCCATTTCTTGAACGCCCGAATGAACGTGCTCGCTTCGGAAAACCCCGCCTTGTAGGCTACCTCCTCGACACTGCATTTCCCGGCGCTGAGCAGATGGATTGCAACGTCTCTGCGTGTGCCTTCCTTGAGCTGGTGGAAGCTCATACCGTCTTTCTTGAGGCGTCGCCTCAGGGTCTGCGGTGAAAGCTCCATGTACTCGGCTGCTCCCTCGAGCAGAATTGGCCTGTCACCGTCTCTCAGGGCCTTCTCCATCCAGTTCCTCAGTTTAACTGTAGTGGAGGCCGGGTATTTGCGGTCCGTCAGTATGCGGGAAGGTGGGCTCTCAAGTCTTCGCGCCAGTTCCTCCCTGTCCCGACTGCACTCGAGGTCCAGATAGGTCTTGTCGAAGGTAATCGCATAATGCTCCTGGTCATAGCGTACAGGGGCGCCGTAGAAGGCAAAGTGGTACTCGCTGGCATACGCAGGTTCGGGCTGCTGAAAATCTACCCTCGCGACCGGGAAGAACTCTTTCGCCAGCCAACAGTGAAACCGGTGAACTGCCATAAGCTGGCACTCCAGGACGGCATCTGTAGCAATGCCACGCCGCTTCTCGCAGGTCACTATCAAGGACACTGTATCGCTCGCGGTTCTCAGCTTAATCGACAGGCTGTGCGGCATGAGGTTGTTCACCCGGGCCCAGGTCGCCAGCGAGTGTCCGATACAGCCCGTTGAAAAGCAGGCGCGAAAAATGGTGTCCAGCGTGCCCACTGGCATAGGCTGTTCCAGCATGCCGTAGGATTCGTCCTCCAGCAGCCGAACAATGCCTGCGGTCAATTCCGAGAACTGCATCGTGGATATTCTGAGCCGGGAATTGCGCAGAAGATGAGGCGAAATTCCGTGAGCGGTCAGGAGGTCTTCCCGCGAATGCCCTGTTAGCGCTACTCCCTCGAGCATACGCCGGACAATTGGCGCCCCTACAGTGATATCTCGCATCTTAACGATCGTCGCTCTGGCTGGCCTGGCCAGTGTCAGTTGTTGCCTATTTTGGTGACGCTTTAGGCCATGCAATACGCCTTTACAAGGTAATAAACTTACTAGTCAGACGAAAAGATAGTTGCTTAGACGGTGCGCTGTCAACCTGAGAGGTTCCTGGCAGCTTCAACTGATTTCTCGCAATTGCAGGCGATAGGCCGGGGGGCCATGTTCAGGTGTCATCTTTTCATCTCGCCCGGGTCGCCCGTCGCTTCGCAGAACTCTAATAACTTTAATTAGGAGAAAGCTGTGACCACCAGACAATTTAAGACACACAAGTACCTGCCAGGGGCTATCGCCGGAGCGTTTTTTGCGATGGATGCCAGCATGGCGTTTGCTCAACTCGATGAAATCATCGTCACAGCTCGCAAGCGGGAGGAGAGCCTCCAGGATGTGCCTGTCACGGTGCAAGCGCTAACCTCTGACGTGCTCGAGGCCTACAACACGATGGGTTTCGAGGACCTCAATGACCTGGTCTCCGGGATGAGCATCTACAACGGTGGTCCGACGCAGCCATCGATCAATTTGCGCGGGGTACAGGGTAATGCTATCAACGCCGCATCTGACGACTCGGTAGCGGTTAACCTGGACGGCGTTCAGCACAGCAACGCGCAACTGTTCAGGTTTGGCCTGTTCGACCTGGAATCCGTGGAGGTGCTCAAGGGGCCGCAGGCGCTGTTCTTCGGCAAAAACAGCCCCGGGGGAGTGGTGGCCTTGAAAACCAAGAACCCCACTGCGGAATTCTTCAGTGAATTCCAGGGCGGCTATGAGACTGAAGGCGAGCGAGCCTACGGTCATGTGGTCCTCTCAGGCCCCTTAAGCGACATCTGGGGGGCGCGGCTGGGGGTGCGCTACCAGGATTCCGAGGGCTTCTTTGACAATCGCTGGGCGACGGGTGACCCGACTGCCACCCAGCCTGTCTGGGATACCGGTCCGAACTATGACGAGGTCGTTATCCTGGGTACGCTGGAGGGCAGCTTTGAGCGCGGCGATGCAAGGCTCAAGCTATATCACGCAGACCGCGAGGGCGGGCAGTACAACCAGGTCGGCATCGCGGTCTGCAATTCACTGCAGCCGATCAGCAATCCCTTTAGCGACTGTGACGTCAGTGACAACTACTCCGAAGAGTCATTTATCATCGACCCGAGCGCCGCTCCCTCGCGGTTCGCGGATGATGAGCCCTCTTTCGATTACGAACTCACCCAGTTGTCGCTGGATGCCTCCTATGAGATCAACGATACCTGGGAAGTCAGCAGTATCACGGGCTGGGTGGACATCGACAATTTCTTCTTCGGCAACATTGGCGCCAGGCCTGCGAATATCGCCTTTGGGCTTGGTGCCGGCCAGGTGGCGCGAGTTGAGACAATCTCCCAGGAAATTCGCTTCAGCGGAGACTTCGACAACTTTCAGTTGATGTTCGGTGGGTTTATTGATGATCGATCTACAAAGATCGGTGCCAACGTCTGGATTTCGCCGACCTTCAAACTGATTCCTGACATGGAGGCGGAGGTCGACGGCGAGTCCTGGTCAGTGTTCGCACAGGCCAACATTCCTCTGGGTGACAGCGTTGAGCTATCGATTGGCGCACGCTACATGGAGGAGGAGCGGACCTACGAGGGTAGAAACCTGGAAGAGTGGCGCGGAATTCCTGCTGGCCCTCACCGGGTAGACCCGGACGAAATCGACGCAGACAACCTGTCGCCTGAAATCACCTTGTCCTGGGAACCAAGCGCGGACCTTACGCTGTATGCCAGCTACAAGGAGGGGTTCAAATCGGGGGGCTTCGACGTCGCGCCGCTTGACGTCGCACCCAGCACGGTCCCGGGAACGGCTCCGGTGGACCGCTCCTTCGACCAGGAGGAGGTGAGTGGTTTCGAGTTCGGTGCCAAGTGGATGGGGCTGGACAACACGCTACGCATTAATGCGGCGCTGTTTTTTTAC
The DNA here is from genome assembly GCA_028280635.1 of Halieaceae bacterium. GTDB lineage: Bacteria > Pseudomonadota > Gammaproteobacteria > Pseudomonadales > Halieaceae > JANQIO01. The sequence continues at coordinate 10,106 of JANQLM010000047.1, forward strand.
GAGTATGAGGACCTCCAGCAATCACTGTTTGCCACCACGGACGAGGGCGGTGTCGTTGTAAGAACGCTCAATGCGGGTGAGGCGACCACCAATGGCTTCGAAGTAGACCTGTTGTGGCAGACACCGCTGGAAGGGCTGACGCTGTCTGGCAACGTAGCCTACAACGACAACGAATTCGATGATTACGAAAGTGTGTGTAACCAGTACCAGATATTTGTCGACGCCACCGGCTGCGACATCGACCTGGACAACGACCCGACCACGGATGCCGGCGGCCTGTTGACCGGGACCGGCATTGAGGGGCAGGACAGGTCGGGCCACCCGCTGCGGCGGGCGCCGGAATGGTCAGGCAGTCTCGGTCTGAACTATGACACGCCTCTTTCCGGCGCAGTCAGGTTCAAGGCGAACCTGATAGCCAGCTTCAGCGATGAGTATATGGCCAACGGTGAAAACAACCCCTGGGGAGTACAGGATGACTTCGTCCTGTTCAATGCCGGGATTGGCATTTATGCGGATAACGGCAGCTGGGCGCTTGATCTGATGAGCCGGAATCTCACTGACGAGGACGTGGCGCTAACCATGTTTGACAACAGCAGGTCGGGGAGTGACACCGTTCCGGAGAACCTTGCCTACGCCAGAAACGCACCGCGCGAAATCATGCTGCAGTTTACCTTCCGGCCGGAGCTGTTCTTTTAGCGGCGCCTCGTCACCCTGACTCCCTTTCCCGACCAGAGGGCCCGTAACAGGGCCACTCTGGTCCGATATCAGGCCTGCCCTGCGGGCCTCTTGAAACTGCACACGCAGGGCGCGCGATCTATTCAAACAGGCGTCCGAAGTGGCGCCTGACATCCGATTGAGGTGAACCATGAGAGATTTTACCGAGGAACAGTGCATGTTCCGCGAGGCCTATCGCCGCTTTCTCGAGCAGGAGATAGCGCCGCATATGCAGGCGTGGCGTGAGGCTGGTATCTGTGATCGGGCGGCATTTCGCAAGGCCGGGGAGCAGGGCTTTCTGATGATATGGCCAGAGGAGCAATACGGGGGTACCGGCGACGGCGATTTCCGCTACGAGCAGATCATCATCGAGGAAACCTGCCGTGTTGGCTGCATGGAGTGGTTCAACACCCTGCACAGCCGCCTGGTCGGGCCATATCTGGGCAAGCTCGGTACGCCTGAGCAGAAGGAGCGTTTCCTGGCCCCGGCGGTCGCGGGGGAAGCGATTCTGGCGGTTGCCATGACCGAGCCTGACGCCGGCAGCGATCTATCGGGTATGCGAACAACGCTGACGCGCGATGGTGACGACTTTGTGCTGAACGGATCGAAGATCTATATATCCAACGGTATCAATGCGGATCTGGTGATTGTCGCAGCGAAGTTCGAGGCTGATGATAACCCTTACTCCATGGCCTTGTGCGTCGTCGAGCGAGGTATGGATGGATTTGAGCGAGGTGCAAACCTCGACAAGATAGGCCTCAAGGCGCAGGACACCGCGGAACTGTTTTTTAACGACGTGAAGATACCCGGTGATAATGTTCTGGGTGAGCCCGGTAAAGGGTTCTACTACCTGATGGAAGGCCTGGCGGAGGAGCGTTTGATTGCCGCCTGCCAATTCACTGTCAGTGCACGCAAGACCTTCGATCTCACCCGCGAGTTCGTGATGCAACGCAAAGCTTTTGGGAAGCGAATTGCGGACTTCCAGAACACTCAATTCAAGATGGCGGAGATGGATACCGAAATCGATGTGATGCAGGCCTTCGTAGATTTCTGCGTGGCGATGCACAACGAAGGTAAGCTATCTGCAAATCTGGCGGCCAAAGCCAAACTGCAGGCCAGCGAAGTCGAGTGGCGCATGGCCGACCTTGGCGTACAACTGCACGGCGGCGCTGGCTATATGATGGAGTACGAAGTGGCGCATATTTTCACCGGTGCTCGCGTCAACCGAATCCTCGCCGGAAGTTCCGAAATCATGAAGCACATCATCGGACGCGATGTATTCTCCGAGAAATATAACAGCCTGCTTGAGTGACGCGCATCCGGGCCCGTCACCCTTCAGGAGGGACTACTTGCGCATGAACAATTCGACACGTTCCTGCATATCCGGGCCCACGCCTTCGTTTTCCATGACTTCCCACTGCAAACCGGCGTCCAGCGGCCTGTGATCCGTTGCGTCCAGCAGGCGCTTGTTGGCGGCGTGCGAAAACACGGAGTTCGCCATGGTTGTGCGGGCGAGCGTTTCCACGTTTTCGAAGAACGCGTTCTCGGGGAAAACCAACTCGCATAAGCCGATGCGCAATGCCTCGTCGGCGGCAACGGTTTCAGCGGTGAACATGAGCCTTTTTGCAGTTGCGAGGCCGACCCGCCGGGGCAGTCGCTGACTCATTCCCCAAATGGGCGTGAGGGCCCATTTGGCGTGTGTGTCAGCAAACCGGGCGTTACTGGAAGCAACGATGAAATCTGCGGCCAACGCGACCTCCAGCGCGCCTGTGTAGCAGTGCCCGTGGACAGCCGCGATGACGGGCTTTGGCAGCTTTTCCATCATGCGCAGTGTTTCGGAATGCCAGCCGGGTGAGGGTACCTGCTCGCCCGCCGCTATATCGGCGAGGTCGTGGCCGGCCGAGAAGCACTTGCCGGCGCCGCGCAGGACGACGCAGCTAACGCTATCGTCCTGTTTGAGGTCGATAACGTGATTGCGTAACTCGCGGAAGACCTCGACCGTGAGCGCGTTCAGCTTATCGGGCCGGTTCAGGATCAGTGTGGCAAGCCCTTCGTCGTCATGTCTTTCCACAAGATTGCCCATCTGGTAGCTCCCGCTCGTCAATTGAAGTTACGTGATCCTCGTGTCCAACACTGTCACCCGGTCGCGGGTGCGGTGAAACCTTGAACCCCCGGCAGCACTGTAGTATTTTTATACTTAATGTTCAAACAGTAATAAAATTTGCTACTTCCGGCATCCGGGTCGCATGCTTTCCCAAGTATTTTTAGCTGAGAGTATGCGGACTCGATAACAAGGAAACCAAGTATGGCCTACTCGGCGGTTGTTACCGGAGGTGCTAACGGAATAGGCAGGGCGCTCTGCCTGGAGCTCGCGGGTAGGGGGTACTCGGTGGTGGCCGACATCTCCCCTGAAGAGGCTGACGCCACCCGCAGGGACATCACGGAGTCGGGAATGCCTGCGGAGACGGTGGCACGTATTGCGGTTGACGGCGCCGAGCAGAGGCAATTTTATATCTTCACCCACTCCCATGCGGAAGCCTACGCGCGTAAGCGGTTTGAGGAGATTGTCAGCGGCTTTGCCTTGCTGAACGAGAGGGAGCCGTCGGATCGAAGCTACGACGTTAACCAGGTGGTTGAAGAGCTGATGGCGGTCGAATTCGGAGGCGGCAATGAGTGATCGCGCTGAAGGGCAATTGGCCTTTGTGAAGAAAGCCGTGCTGTGGGAAAAAGGCAACAAGATAGCTGATTTTGAGGAGGGTAAAGTCTTCCACCACCACTGGGGCCGGACGCTCAATGAGGGAGACAACAGCCTGTTCACCACGCTGACCCAGATGTATAACCCGGTTTATTTCAATGAGCCCTATGCCCGATCCCTCGGGCACGAAAAAATCGTAGTGGCGCCACTGCTGGTGTTCAACACGGTCGTCGGTCTCTCGGTTGAAGACCTCAGTCTGGGCGGCCCCTTTGTTGGCATCGACAAGTTGGTGTTCCATCGACCGGTGTATGTGGGCGATACCCTCACGGCGAGGAGTGTCGTGGTGGCCAAACGGATGTCTGAGAAACGTCCGGGGTCCGCCGTTGTCACCTGGAAGACTGAGGGCTTCAATCAGGACGATGAACGGGTCATTGAGTACATGCGCTCGAACCTGTTGACCGACAGCGTATAGCGCTGCCCGGACAGCTTATGTAGGAACCGGAATCAGGATATCGTCATGATTCAGCAGACCGGCTTGACCGCCAACGACAACTACTTCGAGAATTTTGAGGTCGGAGCCGTTTACAAACACGCCCGCGGTAAGACCGTAACGGAGAACGAAGCGGTTACCATCTGTCACCTGGTGATGAACTCGGCGTCCGGCCACTTCGATGATCATCTGATGGCAACCGCGCACGCGGCGGGAAAAGCCCACGTCGACAGGGCGCTGGTGTACGGTGGTGTCACGATTTCAATCACCATTGGCCTGGCCTACCAGGACACCGGCGAGCAGGTGATACGGGAGCTCGGCATGGACAATATCAAGCTGCTGGGACCGGTATTGCATGGGAGTACCTTGTACGCCTACACCGAGGTGCTGGCAAAGGACGATACCGAGCCGTCCGCGGGGCGTGTCACTTTTCGGCACTACGGGGTCGATCAGAACGACAAGCTGGTTTTCCAGGGTGATCGCACTGCGCTGGTTCGCAAACGGCCGCAGGGGGCCTGACCTATTAGCGGTGATTCGCGACGCCTACGGGCAGCACGACAGTGACTCAAGCGCCCGCGCGGCGTTTGGCAGGCCGGCGATGGCTGCCAGTAGCTGAATCGCTGTGGCCTCGCCGAGGGCGGCCGAGACGTTGCCAAGGAATTTGTTCTCCAGAGCGGGTAGCTGAGATACCAGGTCCGTGGAGAAGTGCTCACCGGCATCGAAGTCGAAATCCAACACCTGCCCTGAAGCGAGCGTGACCGATATACCGACCTGGGCCGGGACCAGCTGCGGGTTTGCTTCTACGCTGATTCTGCTCCGCAAGGCCGAAACTCCAGGGTTGTTTACGACCTCATCCGAGTAGGTTTCATCTGCCGCCATGTTCATTCCTGCAAGCGTGCAAGCGGCGACCTGGTTGAAGGAAAATTTTGATTCCAGACCGGATCGCGGCGTCAGGATGCTCGCCGTCTTCAATGACAGCTCTGAGACGCGCAGAGTCATAGAGTGCAGTTCTTCGTCCGCGAAGGGGCGTTCCGCTCGAAGTATTCTCAGGCCTTCGATGACGGGGTGGGTTGCATGGCAGGCCGCGTGGAATTTGAACAGGTTCTCGCGAATGCGGCAGGCGCCTTTGTCCTCAACGCACCATTCGGGCTCATTCACACCCATATACATATCCAGGTAACCCTTGGATGCCTCCAGTGCATCCGCGGGTGCGGTAAAGCCACCGGCGACCAGTTTTCCAGCCAGTGTGCCGCCCGCGGCGGCGTTGCCGGCGTTGAATGGCTTGGCCATGGTGCCGAAGGTGCACTTGAGCCCGGACGCCTGGGTTGCGGCCAGGCCCAGTGTGGCGCAAACCTGCCCGGTGTCGAGTTTAAGCAGCCTGGCCGCTGTGGCCGCTGCGGCGAACACCCCGACGGTTGAGGTGGGGTGAAAGCCTTTCAGGTAATGGTCATCGTGCAGTAGGGCGCCGACCCGCGCGGCGGTCTCGTAGCCGGCGACGACGGCGGTAATCAGTTCGGTGCCGGAGACCTCCAGGTCGGGTAGCATTGCCAGCGCGGTTCCCACAACAGCGCTGCCCGCGTGGGCGGATTTGCCGGGAATGAACGTGTCGTCATAGTCTATGGCGTGGGCCGCGACACCATGCAGCATGGCCCGGTCCGGCGCCCGGCCGGATGTCAGTGCACCGGGGACAAGGTCGCGTTCATCGGTCTCCCGGTTGAATAGCTCGCGGCCGATAATTTTGGCGACCGGCTCCCTGGCGCCGCGTATGGCACAGCCGACGTTGTCGAGGATGCACATTCTGGCGATGACGGTGACGTCGTCCGGCAGCTGCTCGTAGTGATAGCTGGCGCAGAGCTCAGCGATTTGCTCAGTCGGGCTTTCCGCGGTCATGAAATTGCGAAACCTCGGCATTGGCGTTTTGTCGGGTTTTTGATGTTGTGTATCACAGTGGGAAGCTCTGCCCCAGCATCTTTTCTGAAATCGCCCAGAGCCGCTCCGCGGCCTGTGGATCTATCGCATAGGAGCGCACTCCACCGGCGACCTTTTCATCGTCGCTGACGGGGGCAATGCCGCAATCCTCCAGATAAGTACCACCCCGCCCGTCCAGTTCGGGTGCCGTTGCGGCGTAGATAGAGGTGGCCGCGCCCGCGGAGACAGTTTTGGTTCGCATGGGTGTTTTGCGCTCGGCGGCCCGATCCTGGAGCAGCTTGTAGTCCGCCTCGCCCATATGGCGGGTCAGCTCTGTCTCAATGACTCCCGGATGAACGGCATAGGCGTGAACGCCCCTGTGTCCCAGGCGCCGCTCAAGCTCAACGGCAAACAGGACGTTGGCTGTTTTTGACTGTCCGTAGGAGAGCCACTGGTTATAAGGTGTGTGCTCAAAATTGACGTCATCGAAAAACACATCCGACATGGTATGCGCGCGTGAGCTCAGCGAAACTACTCTGGCGGGAGCACCTCTCTCCAGAGCTGGCGCGATCAGGCAGGTCATCAGGAAGTGGCCCAGGTGGTTGGTGCCAAACTGCAATTCGAAGCCATCCTCCGTCTTGTCAAACGGGCAGGCCATGACACCGGCGTTGTTGATCAGGATGTTCAGGGACGCGTGCCGCTCGAGAAAGCGCTCCGCGAAGTTGCGGATGCTGGTAACGGAGCCCAGTTCCAACTCTTCTACCTCAACGGCTGCGTTGCCGGTGGCCGCCCGGATTTGCCGGGCGACCTCCTCGCCCTTGGGCATGTTGCGTGCGGTAATGACAACCTCAGCGCCGCGGGAAGCCAGGGCCCGCGCGGTTTCAGCCCCCAGGCCTGCAGATGCCCCTGTCACCAGGGCCAGTTTCCCGCTGAGGTCGATGCCCTCGAGCACTTCATCTGTAGTGGTGTCGTGTCCGAATGCTTCCCGGGTAGAGGCCATCGCGAGTTTCCGTTTTGATCATATACTAGGTAAGTAAACAGTAAGTATATAGCGCTGTTTTTCCTGTCTCAAGAGAAACTTTGGCATAGCCGCAGTTCACTGAGTCGTCCCACGCGTGTCATCTGCGTCTGGCCCGACAGCGCGCTCTCTAGCCATTAAAATACTGTTTGTACAGTAAGTATATGGTGATATACTGGCGTCATCCGCGTGGTAAATAGAGACTGGGCGTCGCGCCTGCAGGTCTTGAACCGCGCCCGCCGGTTAGTATCAGGAGCCCCGATCATGAGTGCGAGTAGCAAACCCAGACGCCTGCGCCGGTCCCAACTGGCGGTGCCAGGTGTTAGCGAGAAAATGCTGACCAAGGCCGCCGGTCTGGACGTCGATCACGTGTTCTGCGACCTGGAAGATGCCGTGGCACCGTCTGCCAAGGAGGGGGCCCGGCAGACCATCGTCGATGCGCTGAACAACCTGGACTGGGGCAATACGGTGCGCTGTGTGCGGGTTAACGACGTCACTACCCAGTGGTGCCACGACGACATCATCAGCATCGTGGAGGGCGCCGGGGATAACCTCGATACGATTATGCTCACCAAGCCGTTTACGGCGGCGGACGTGCTGTTTGCGGACAAGCTGCTTGACCAGTTGGAGAAAAAGCTGGGCCTGAAAAAGCGCATCGGCCTGGAATGCCTGATCGAAGAAGTTGAGGCCATGCACAATGTGTGGGAGATCGCGCACTGCTGCGAGCGGCTGGAGTGCATTATTTTCGGGATGGGAGACTACGCGGCAAGCCAGGGCATGTCGGTGAAAGATATCGGGGAGGCGACGTATCCCGGAGACCTCTGGCACTACCCGAGGTATCAGCTGACCATCGCGGCCCGTGCGGCGGGGATAGATGCCGTCGACGGCCCCTACGCGGATTTCAGCAACCCGGAAGGCTACGCGGAGGAGTGCAAGCGCTCGCTGATCCTGGGCATGGTCGGCAAGTGGGCGATTCATCCAGCACAGATTGGCCCGGCACAGGACCTGTTCTCGCCGTCTCAGGCAGATGTGGATTTGGCGAGAGAGTTGATAAGCGTCTACAGACAGGCTGAGGCGCAGGGCATCGGTTCGGTGAATCACCAGGGCAAAATGGTGGATGCGGCCACGGCGCGGGTATTCCAGAACATCGTGGATCGCGCCGATCTGATCGGGATGTAGGGCAATGGCCACGGCAACTGAACTCCGGCCGCGTCGCTCCTGCCTCTATATGCCGGGGGCCAACACGCGGGCGTTGGAGAAAGCTAAAACGCTGCCCGCGGATATGCTGATCCTCGATCTGGAAGATGCGGTGTCGCCCGAAGCCAAGGCCGAGGCGAGAAATGCAGTCCTGGACGCTGTGAGCGAGCGCGCCTACGGCGCACGCGAGGTAGTCATTCGCATCAACGGTCTGGAGACCGAATGGGGCCGAGACGATCTGGCTATGGTTGTGGCGGCGGAGCCCGACGGCGTGCTGGTGCCCAAAGTGACCAGCGGTGCGGAGATCTGCGAGATTGACCGTACCCTGACAGAGGCTGGGGCGTTTACCACTATGGGGCTGTGGGCCATGATTGAGATGCCACTGGCCATTCTCAATGTCCAGGGCATCGCCGCGGCGTCAGCGGCGACGCGATTGACTGGTTTCGTGATGGGCACCAACGATATCGCCAAGGAGTTGAATGCCGTGCCGACGCCGGATCGTTGTGCCTTTCAAGCAGCGCTGGGCCTGTCTCTGCTCGCGGCCCGCGCCTACGGTCTCGTCGCCATTGATGGCGTGTACAACGACGTCGAGAACGCGGCCGGCTTGAAAGCTGAGTGTGAGCAGGGGCGTACGCTGGGTTTTGACGGCAAGACGCTGATTCATCCCGCCCAACTGGCCACAGCAAATCAGGTTTTTTCACCGGACGCGGAAGCGGTGGCGCACTCGCGGGCCGTTATCGACGCCTTTGCACAGCCTGAAAACCAGGGCAAAGGGGTGATCAAGGTCGGTGGGAAGATGACCGAGTTGCTGCATCTGGAGCAGGCGAGAAAACTGGTCGCCATCCATGACGCGATTGTGCGGACCAGTTCGGGCCATGGCGCCTGAGCGGCCCCCACCGTCGGTGATGCAGACGGCACCAGACCGGCCAGAGGACGCCGCCGACCCCCTTCGCTCCGAGCCGGGGGCCTATCGATACTATGTACTGTTGCTGCTGGCGCTTGCCTATGCCTTCAGCTTTATGGACAGGAACATCGTCTCGATTCTGCTGGGCGATCTAAAGGCTGAATTCGATCTCAATGATACGCAGCTGGGCCTTCTGTCCGGACTGGCGTTCGCGCTCTTTTATTCCACGTTCGCCATTCCGATTGCGCGTTACGCCGACAGGAGCAACCGCACGTTGATTGTGTCGATTGCCGTCGCCGTGTGGAGCCTGGTGACGGCTGCCTGCGCTGTTGTCAGTAACTTCACCCAGCTGTTGCTGTGTCGTGTTGGTGTTGGCATCGGCGAGGCGGGAGGGCTTTCACCTTCACACTCGATCATATCCGACTATTTCCGGCGCGAGGAGCGCTCCCTGGCGATTTCACTGTTTTCGCTCGGTGCGACGGTGGGCGCTTTTGCCGGAGTGGTTATGGGCGGTATCGTTGCCGAGAACTACGGCTGGAGGGCCGCCTTCCTGGTGGCGGGCCTGCCGGGAGTGCTGCTCGCAATTCTGCTCAAGTTGACAGTCAGGGAGCCGCTTCGAGGCGGCATGGATGGGCAGGACGCGGATGCCTCGGATGATCAGGCGACAACCGCGTCCTTCTTTCGAACGGCGCAGACCCTGGCAGGAAATCGCGTCTACCGGGGGACCGTAGCCGCGCACGTGCTGGCCGTGTTCAGCAGTTATTCGATCACGGCGTGGCTGCCGCAGGTGTTTCTGCGCAACTTTGATGTGTCCCAGTCGCTGGTCGGCACCCTGGTCGGTGTCGTGTTTTTGTGTGGCGCGGCTGTTGGCATGGTATCCGGCGGGTGGCTGGCAACCCATATGGCCAGGATCAGGTCGGGTCGATGGGAGTTACTGGTGCCCGCGATAGGCGTAGCGCTCAGTGTTCCCATCCACCTGCTGGCACTCACGGCCCTGGGCAGCATCTACGTTTGCGCCGCACTTTTCATGCTGGGCGCATTTTTCTTTGCCTGGCAGCATGGGCCGGGCCTGGCGGTGGTGCAGAACGCAGTGGCGCCGGAGCAGCGTGCCACGGCTGCGTCTCTCAACTTCTTTCTGTCCAACCTGCTTGGCCTCGGGCTTGGGCCGCTGCTGGTGGGAAGCATCAGCGACCAATTGGCCGATCGATACGGTGACGTCTCACTGAATATCGCCCTGGGCGTGGTGGTTCTGGTGTCGATCAGCGCCGCAGTAATGTTCTATCGCGTTAGCAGGTTGATCGATCAATAGCAGTTGTATGGTCGACTGCCGGATTTGCAGGGCATCGATCCGGATTCGCAGAGGAGTATTCAATGAGCCCAGTCTCCACCCCCAGGCTGCAAGGCAGAACAGCGATTGTTACCGGCTCCGGCCGGAACATCGGTCGCGCTATCGCAGAGCTTTTTGCAGCGGAAGGTGCCAATGTCGTGGTCAACGGGTCTTCCAGCCGCGAGATGGTTGACGCGGTGGTGAGTGCTATTCGCCAACGGGGAGGGAATGCCGTGGGCATAATGGCCGACGTGGGTAATCCCGAAGAGGTGAGGCGGCTGGTCGCAGAGGCTGAAACGGCGTTTGGCCCTGTGGATATTGCCGTGAACAATGTCGGGCGCCGCCTGAAGATGCGGTTTGAAGACATTACGGTCGAGAACTGGCGGGATACGCTCAACACCAATCTCAACTCGGTATTTTACCTCGCGCACCTGGTACTGCCTGGCATGCGCGAGCGGGAGTGGGGGCGCGTCATAAACATCTCCGGCTACGATGGCTTTACCGGACATTTTTCCCAGCGAGCGGCCAACGTGACTGCCAAGGCGGGTATGCATGGCTTGAGCAAGGCGATCGCCCGCGAGTTTGGCAAGCACAATGTCACCTGCAACACGGTGGTACCGGGTGCCATACAGACCGAGCGGGATATGTCGCAGTACTCGCATGTCGATGTGGAGCGGGTGCTGGCTATGCTGGCTACACCCGGCCCTGGGGAATCTCTTGATGTGGCTGAGGCCTGCCTGTACCTGGCGGGGGATAGCGGCAAGTTTGTTACCGGGCAGGCCATCCACGTCAATGGCGGGGAATACATGTTTTGATCCGCATTGCCGATTTCAGGCCAAACTGGCGAGTGCCAATCTCTCCCTGGTAGTCATGGAATTGATGCTGGGGATTGGTTTGCTTGTCATCCTGTTGGGGGCAATCCTGACAGGCATCAATGCCGGTGTTATCGCCATGTTGTGCGCTGGCATTCTGGGGACGGCGGTGGCGGGGATGTCCGCCCGAGAAGTTGCCGCCGGTTTCCCCGGTGATGTGTTCATCATGTTGTTCGGGATTCTGCTGCTGCTGTCAATTGCCAATCTGAACGGCAGCGTGCAGTGGCTCGTGCAGAAACTGGTGTCCCTGGTTCGGGGTCGACTGGTCCTGCTGCCCTGGGTGTTGTTTCTCGGCGCCTTTCTGGGAAGCTCCATGGGACCGGGGGTGGCGCCCCTGCTGTTTGTGGTGGGCGCGGGCTTCGCCCAGCGCTACAAGATCTCGCCGCTGATGATTGGCGCAATGGTAGTGCATGGAAACCAGGCGGGGTTTTTTTCCCCCATCGCGCCATACGGTATTTTGTTCAGCTCGGTGATGGAAAGAGCGGGCGTCACGGTACAGCCCCTGGCGCTATATGGCACCGTCGTGGTTTTTCATATCGTGCTGTGCGTTCTGGCGTTTTTGCTCCTGGGTGGCCTCAGGCTCGTGAAGCAGCCCGCGGTGTCGTTTCAGGACCCGTCAGCCGCTGAAAGTGAGGACGCTGCCCGGCTGATTCAATGGATGACGATCGCTGGATTCGTGGTCCTTGCAGTAGGAGCCCTGCTCACGGACGTGAATCTTGGGTTCATGGCGCTGGGGATTTCGTTTGTCCTGCTGCTGTTTTCCGGACGTGAGACCAGTGAGCTTGCCATTGCCAAAGTCGCCTGGTCGGTCCTTATGATCATTTGCGGTATCACCCTGTATGTCCACGTGCTTCAGGAGGCCGGTGTCGTGACAGCAATGGCTGATCGGCTCGCCGGGCTCGGCTCTGTCAATCTGGTGGCGCTGCTTATCGCCTGGCTGTCCGGCACGCTGACCGCAATTGCATCAACCTTTGGTACCCTGAGTGTACTGCTGCCTATCTCCACACCCTTTCTTATCGATGGAGCCCTACCGGTTTCGGCCTTCCTCTCGCTGGTGGGGGTTTCGGCTGCCGTCACGGATATATCCCCCTTCTCACCCTGGGGAGCCCTTTTTCTCGCCTCCTGCGCAGGGCTGGACCGGGATCGCCTGTTTCGGCAGATGGTGGTTTATACGCTGGCGATGGTTGTGCTTGTGCCGCCTGTCGCGTGGTTGCTGCTGATTGGAATCTAGCCGGGCCCTAGGGCGTAAGATCGCCTAGACGGCGTATCGGCTGGTGATATCGCTCAGGCACTTGTGGATAAAGGTTTCATCGATATGTGGTATTTCCGGCCCGGTGCTGAAGGTTTTGACCAGCTCTTTGAAGTGGTTCGAGTCGGGGCGAATGTCACCTACCGGCGGGCGCGGATTTTGATATGCACCCAGGACCTCCAGCGCTGAGCGCTGCTTCTGTTCCTCGGGCAGGCTTTGCAACGCCCTCTCAAACCGCCGGAACCACTCGTCGTAGCTGTCCAGCCGTGTGATCGGATAACCGGCAGACTCAATCCAGTCGACAAAGGCATCCAGGGTGCAGCCGTCGTCATGATGGTAATTGTGGATATTGAAAGCGCGGCATTCCTGGTGTGGGAAATTGGCGGCGGCTACCACGGCTGCCGCCACAACGTCGACGGGCAGGCCATCGTAGTTTTCAGGCGGGAGCGGGTGCTCGCCGGATACGGCGTAGAAAGAGGGCGGCGCAATGCCGGTGAGCAGGATACTGTACAGCAGGCGCACGAAAGTATCCGAATAGTTGATCTGTTGTGAATAGCGCTGGTGAGCAAGCATCATGTTGCCGCGAAGAATATTAACCGGAATGCCCAGTTCACGGTTCGCCTTCATGACGAGGTGCTCTCCCGCCCACTTGCTCAGGGAGTACCCGCCGGCGTAGCGCTCGTCTATCAGGGGCACGTCGGCGAGGGGGAGCGCGCTCTCGTTGCTGTCACTGGTCGAGGTGTCGATCATTCGCAGCACCGCCTCGGTGGATACGAAGTCGATAGGCTTCTTGTGGTGGCTGGCGGCCAATCGAATCACTTCCGCCGTGCCTGCGACATTGGGTCCCAGCAAGTGCTCATAGGCCAGCCGGTGGTTAACTAGAGCAGCCACATGGCAAATGCGGTCAACTTCCTGTGCGAGCCGGGCGAAAGCGTTCTGGCCGATTCCCAGGCAGGACTCGCCTACATCGCCGGCGAGTACCTCCAGGTGCCGATCAGCTAGCGCCAGATAATGTGCCTCCAGTTCCGGATCACCATCGATGAAGGCTTCGTCGAGACGCTCACGGGCGCCTGCGTCATCGCTGCCCCGGACGATACAAATCACCTTGCCATCGACAGGCGCAAGCCTTTCCATCCATTGCAGGCATACGTAGCGGCCCAGGAAGCCGTTGGCGCCGGTCACCAGAACTGTATGTTCTTTGGCTGATACGGGCGCGGCGCCCTGTGCGGCCTTGATAGTTGACTCGCCGAGGAATTTTGACAGTTGCAGGTCGTCCGCATGGAGGCTCGCGGCGCCGTCACCGTGAATGCTTGAGAAAGTCGCCCTGACCAGTCTCTCGTCGAGCATGGACTCGATTTCTCTCGCCCATTTCTTCAGGTTGCCGGTTGGACTCAGGATGCTGTCCGCGCCAACGGACACGCCGAAGACGTCCTCGATGGAGAGAGAAAAGGTCACCGCGCCGAGGGAATCTCCGCCCAGTTCATTGAAAGTGCCGTGGTTGGAGGCGTCGATCGCCTTCCGGCCGAGCGTGATCTCAGTCAGTTTGACCAGCTTTTCGGTAACGCCGAGCGTCGAACCGGGGTCCTTCAGTGACTCATATTCCCGCTGGCTTGCACTGGCGTGTTCCTCGTAGATGGCTTCCAGCCGGTCGCCGTACTTTCTATTCAGCGCCGGCCTCAGTCTCTTTCGGACGCTCGAAAGCAGGCCGTTCTCCTGGCTGAAAGCTTCCGTCTCGACAATGAAATCCCTTGGTACCTCGAAGCTCTTGAGGTCTGCGTTTTGGGCGGCGTATTGCAACTCCTTGCGCAGCAGGTTTTTCAGGCTCTCGGCATCATAGTTGTCACCCAGGGCGGTCCTGACAGCCGCTTCATCGGGGACTACCACTGCGAGCAGGTAGGAGCGGCTGGAATTGCCGTAGATGTAGACCTGTTTGATGGCGGCACTGTTCGACTCGAATACGGTACCCAGCGGTCCGACCGCAACATATTCCCCCTGCGACAGCTTGAGCACGTCTTTGCGGCGATCAATGAGCACAAGGTGATCCGGGGCTCGCTCTTCAACGATATCCCCACTGCGCACATACCCCTCATCGTCAAACAGCTCAGCAGTCGCCGCGGGGTCCGCATAGTAGCCCTTGATCTGATACCGGGACTTGAAACACAGCTCGCCGCGGGGATGCGGTTTGTCAGTTGTGTAGTAACCCAACTCCGGAACATCGGCCAACTTGTAGTCGATCACGTTTGGACGCTGAATCACGTTGTCGCGCATGAGGCTGCCAGACCCGGTTTCGGTGTTGGCATAGCCCTCCTCGAGGAATATGTCGAAACAGTCGACGATGAACTCTTTAACCACCTGGGGTGTAGGCGCGGAGCCGATGAGGCCGGACAGCAAGCGATCACCCAGGAAAGACTGCCGCATCTGGGCCTTCACCTGATCCTGGGCCACTGCTTCGGCCTGGCCGTCCGCGACCCGGCTGGCAACCTCGTTTTGGTAGTGTTGGTAGATCAGCTCGAAAACGCGAGGAAAGAAGGACAGGAAAGTCGGCCTCGCGATCCGGATGTCTTCGAACAGTGTCGACATATCCTGCTTCAGCGTAAAGTAGGCGGTAGAGCCCTTCCGCAAGCTTGTAATCATGGCCATCCGGCCGAGGCCGTGGTTGAAGGGAGCGAACAGCACCGTGACCGAAGGGAGTTTGTCCGGCGTGGGGTTCCAGGCTGCCTTCACCCCGGCTTCGCTCAGCATTGCGCCCTTGGGCTTTCCGGTTGCACCCGACGAATGAATGATCAGCGCGGTGCGCTCCGTCGGGGGCTCAGGGTGTCTGTCCAGGAAGCTCCAGGCGTGTGCTTTGCCGGTGTCGACGAGTTGCCGATAGGTGATGAGCCTGGTCCCGGCAGCGCCTGCCTCGAGCATGGCCTGGGCCTCCTGAAACCGGTTGAGTTCGGTGTCGTCACGGGCATCGTAGTCAAACACGATTAGAGACGGAATCTCTCCGTGCCTGACAACGTGCTGAGTCACGGTAACCAGGTCGTCGATTGTCGCCGCCACGGCGGCCGGGTTGATATTGCCGAAGATCTCATCGATATCAGCCCCTGAAGTCGTGCTTTGCATCGGCACCGGCACCGCCTGGACATAGTGGCAGGCGGTATCGATTGCGCCGTACTCCACACTCGCAAAGCCGACGATGCACACGAAATCGTCTCGCTTTACCGACAGTGCCGACTCATGGGTCCACGCGCTGGCAATGGCGTGTATGTCCTCCCGGAACTCTCCGTAAGAGATGGTTTTGAATGCCGGCAGGTATTGACGCACAGTGTTGCCGGATGCCGGGTCCCGGGCGATTGCATAGTCCCTCATTCCCAGTGCGGGCCGCTCGGAATAGGTTTCGAATATCCTGTCCAGCGCCCTTTCCAATGGAACGCTATCGTCCAGGAAGGACTCTGCGACGCCGGCATCGGGCATCATCGCCGCGAGTTGTGTATCCCTGGCGATGAGTTCACGGGCCCGGTCGGCCAGCCGTCTCAAAGCGGCTTCTTTGTGCGTGCTGCTAACTTCTCGCGCAGTTTCCATGGTGTTCTAAACGCCTGTGCGAATGTGTGACGGTTGCCCTGGGGCGTTGTACAGGCGCGTGAGCATAAGCACGACAGGTCCTGTGAGCCATGGCCATAGCGTGCGAAAAATTGGCAAAAAACAACATGCCGTACTCGCTATCGGCGCGGGAGTGGAGCGGCGTCACCCCGCGGCCCGCTGAGATCCTGCTTGCAAGCCTGCTGATAAATTATATGTTCAGCTAGTAAGTATATAGCAACGCAAGTTGTCGCCTCAAGCTGCACCCCTATATACATACTGTTTAACTAACTAGTATAATCTGACAGGGTTTGGCGGAGATAGATTCCGCCTGCAGCGGGTCCGGCTCGCGTATCTCAAATGGCTTAAAGGAGTCTGCCGAATGGGCTATATGACCGAAGAGCGTCAATTGATTAAGAGCACCGCCGCAGACTTTACCAATGACGTTGTGTTGCCGCTGGCCAATGAACTCGACCCCGAGAAGGGCATGATTCCCCGTTCGCTGATCGAGCAGATGGGCGAGCTTGGCTTTTTCGGCATCAAGGTTCCCGAGGAATACGGCGGATCGGGCATGGGCTGCTTTGAATACTGCCTGATCGCCGAGGAACTCAGCCGGGGTTGGATGAGTGTGGGCAGTATCATCGCGCGCTCACCCATCGACAGCCTGTTGCGGCTGCCGCAGGAGCACCGGGATCGACTGATCCCCCGGGCGGTCACCGGTGACTTCTTGATCGCCGCCGCACTGTCTGAGCCGGATGTTGGGTCCGACCTGTCCGGTATCAAGTGCCGGGCAGAAAAAGACGGCGATTACTACGTACTAACAGGCTCGAAGTACTGGGTCACCTATGCCGATGGCGCGGACGCGATCATCGTGTTTGCTCGAACTGCGCCGCCGGAGGCCCACCCGGACAAGCCCTATCTGGGAATCAGCGGGTTTCTGATTGAGAAAGCGCGCGGTGAAATGCCGGAAGCCTGTTCCGGCAGTCCCATCCCGAAAATTGGCTACTTTGGCTGGAATACCTATGAACTGGCGTTTGACGGTTGCCGGGTTCACAGGGACTTTCTGATCGGGGAGGAGGGGCAGGCCTTCAAGCTATTGACCAGTGGCCTTGAGGTGCCGCGTGCGCACACGGCGGCTCGCTCTATCGGGGCGGCCCAGGGCGCGCTAGATGTAGCCGTGCAATATGCCCAGGAACGTGTTCAGTTCGGCAGGCCGATCGCCAGGTTCCAGGACCTGCGCTTCAAGCTGGCGCGGATGGCGACCGATATCGAGGCCGCCCGGCAGTTGATGTACAGCGTGTGCGACAGGATTGACGAGGGCGGTCGCTGCGACAAGGAGGCGGCGATGGTGAAGTACTATGCCGCCGAAATGGCCGAACGCGTGACCTCCGATGCCCTGCAGATTCTCGGCGGTGCGGGTTATACCCATCATTTCCCCGTAGAGCGCTACTGGCGCGACGCGCGTCTGACCAAGATCTTTGAAGGTACATCCGAGATCCAGCTCCGCATTATCTCCGATCACATGTTGGGCCGGTGATTGCATGCCTGGTCCGCTGTTTGCCGCTGTTTGCTGATTTAGTAGCCGACTGATACCAGGAGAGTCTCGCTCATGCCGGACGTTCAACGCTACGACCACTTCATAGGCGGCAAGCGCCTCGCCCCTGACGGCGGCCAGTATATGGAATCCGTCGATCCCGTCGATGAAAGTCCCGTTGCGGAGATCGCCGTGGGTAATGCGACAGACGTCGATACCGCTGTCCAGGCTGCGCAGCAGGCGTGCTCGCAATGGGCCGAGATGCGTCCTCTCGAGCGCGGGCGCGTGCTTACGGCCGTCGGGCGCAAGCTGCGAGAGAACGTCGACCGGCTCGGGCGGCTGGAGTCTGATGAGATGGGCGTGCCTCTCGGCATGGTTCCCACGTCCCTTGAAACCGCGGCCTCATACTTTGAGTACTACGGTGGCGTTGCGCCCAGTCTGGAAGGCGAAAGCATTCCTCTGGGGTCGACGCAGTTCTCCTTTACCACCCATGAACCCTACGGCGTGATAGGCGTGATTACGCCCTGGAATGCGCCTTTGAATCAGGCGGCGCGCAGCATTGCACCTGCCCTGGCAGCGGGAAACGTGGTGGTTCACAAGCCCAGCGAGTTGACGTCGCTGACTGCCCTGGTGTTCGCGGAAATGGCTTTGGAGGTCGGGCTGCCTGCCGGTGTGTGGAACGTGGTGACGGGTTTGGGAGCCGACGTGGGCACTCCGCTGGTGATGCATCCGGCAGTCGGCAAAGTCGCGTTTACAGGCTCCGTCGCCACCGGCCGGCGCATCGGTGAGATCGCGGCTCAAAAAATCATGCCCGTGACGCTGGAGTTGGGCGGGAAGTCCCCCAATATCATTTTTGAGGACGCCGACCTGGACGCTGCGGTGATGGGTGCGCTGATGGGTTTTGTTGCCAACAGCGGGCAGATCTGCCTGGCGGGTACGCGAATCCTGGTACAGCGCTGCATCTATGAAGAAGTCGCACAGAAGCTGGCCGGCGCCATGGCGATGATTCCATTGGGCCGCGATTTGCCTGCGCCCAGCCTGGGCCCCATTGCCAACCGTGCGCAGTACGAAAAAGTGCTGGGCTACTTCGAGATAGCGAAACAGGATGGCGCCACACTGATTGCCGGCGGTGGGCCCGCCAAGGACAGGGGACTCTATATCGCCCCCACGCTGTACGGAGACGTTGACATGTCGATGCGCATCGCCCGGGAGGAGATATTTGGTCCGGTCGGTGTGCTGATTCCCTTCGACGCTGAGGAGGATGCGATAACGGTCGCCAACGATACGGACTACGGTCTTGCCGCAGGCGTCTGGACCCGCGATGTGAGCCGCGTGCACCGGGTGACCTCAGCGCTCCAGGCCGGGCAGGTATACGTCAACACCTATTTTGAAATGGGTGTGGAGAGCCCCTTGGGTGGCTACAAAAACAGCGGCATCGGCCGTGAAAAAGGCTTGATGGCCCTCAAGCAGTATACCCAGACCAAGAATGTGGTGATCCAGCTATAAGCCCGGCGGAGAGCCGCTCAATGCGATGTTTCAGGGAGCGGTGTCTCCCGCTCGACGCCATCTGCAAGCTTCTGCATGCGGGCAAGCGCCTGTTGATACTCTGCGCGCGGTATTCCCGAGCGCAGCGCCGCGGCCGAATAAAGAATGAAACTGCGGAGGTCTTCCACATCCTGCGCGCTTAAACTCTTCTCGAAGCTGGGCATGCCCTGTGAAACGTAAGCGCCCTTCAGTACGATCAGCTCCAGGTTTTGTATGACGGCGTCTGCCGAGCGGGCGAGATCGGGGAGGGCGCCACCCCCGGCGCCGGGCAGGGAGTGACAACCCACGCAGGTCGTGAGGAAAACGTCGACGCCGTTGCCGATTCTTTCGGGAGCCGCCAGTGTCACCAGCGCAGTGAGCGGTTTTTCCTGCGGTGGCAATCGCTCTGGCGCCGTTGCCTCGCCGCCCAGCTTGAAGGTGTAGAGCGTACCGGGGTGCAGGCGGTCGAACTTCTTGTGATGCTGGCCCTGCCCGCCCCCCCAGCCGACCAGAATGCTGATGTACTGTTCGCCGTCCACTGCGTAGGTCACGGGAGAGCCTATCGCCCCGCCGCGCACATCGAACTGCCAGAGCTTTTCGCCGGTATAGACATCGCGAAGAGACACGTAGCCCTCGGCGTCGCCCTGTACCAGAAAGCCGCCGGCCGTGGAGAGGATTCCTCCGTTGTAGTATGACGCCTGGTCGACGCGCCAGACTTCTCGTTGAGCGATAGGGTCGTAGGCGAGCAGCCGCCCGCTGGCATGCCCCGGGGGAGGCGCCTCCGGGTGGGTGTCGAATACCGCCTCCTTGTACAGCTTGGTGTTTGAGCTGACGGCGGCTCCCGTGCGGTGGCCCACTGCCCGGGGTGTTCCGTAGATCGCCGATTCGTCGATGTACGCACCGGCTCTGAATGCACTGGGGATGAATACCAGACCACTGTCCCGGTGATAGGACATGGGAAACCAGTTGTGGCCGCCATGGGAGCCGGGGGTGATCCAGTGGGCCCGGCCGTCTTCGTAGCGGGCGCCTTCAGTTTCGATGGGTCGACCGCTGTCGTCGATACCGGTCGCCCAGTTCAGGTAGGTATAGGGCTGTGCGCTGATAAACTCGCCGGTCACTCTATCCAGCACATAGAAAAACCCGTTCTTCGGGGCCTGCATCAGCACCTTACGGAGCGCTCCCCCAATCGTCAGATCAGCGAGAATAATGGGTTGTGTGGCCGTGTAATCCCAGGTGTCGCCAGGCGTTGTCTGGTAGTGCCAAACATACTCTCCGGTGTCCGCTTTCACGGCCACGATGCTGGACAGATAGAGGTTGTCGCCGCCGGCGGGGCTGCGGATCAGGCGATTCCAGGGGCTGCCGTTCCCGACGCCGATATAAACGAGTTCCAGTTCGGGGTCGTAGACGAAGCTGTCCCAGACCGTACCGCCGCCCCCCAGTTTCCACCACTCGCCGGTCCAGGTGGTGGCAGCCTGCTTGAGATCCTCGTGCTCAAAGGCTTGGGCGGGGTCGCCCGGCACCGTGTAGAAGCGCCAGGCGAGGTCGCCGCTGAGCGCGTCATAGGCAGAAATAAAACCCCGGGCGGGGAACTCCGCGCCACCGTTGCCGATCAGTACCCTGCCGTCAACCACCCTTGGGGCCCCGGTGATGGAATAGTGCGAATCAGGATCGAAGGTCTGCACTTCCCAATTCAGTTCACCGGTGCCGGCGTCCAGGGACACCAGGCGGCCGTCCAGGGTGCCGAAGAAGACCGCGCCCCGATAGAGCGCCATTCCGCGGTTTACCACACCGCAGCAGTTTACCAGGGCCCGTGAGCGATCGACCCGGGGGTCGTACTGCCAGAGGATTTTCCCCTTGCGGGCATCCACGGCGTAAGCCGTAGACCAGGTGCCCGTAAAAAACATGATGCCATCCACGACCAGCGGAGTGGATTGCAGCCCGCGTTTGGTGCCCAGCTCAATAGTCCACGCCAGGCCCAATTGATCGAGGTTCTCCCGATTGATCTGGTCGAGCGCCGAGTAGCGTTCTTCCCGGTAGCTGCGGCCGTGGGTGAGCCAATCGCCCGGCCGCCGCTCCGCATTGACCAGCGCGTCGTCGTCAACGGCCCTCGTGACCGCCCGTATGTGTTCCAGGGACCCCTTCTCCAGGGCGGGGGCCTCGGTGGGGGGCGCGGACTCCGAGCAACCCAGGGTCAGCAATGAGACAAGCAGTGCGCAGCACAGGTAGCGAAGTTGTGAACAATCCATGGAGCTTCTGTCTCTTCGGTTTCTTATGGCTTGGTTGGCCGTGCTCTTGGGATTTGCCTTCAATTCCCGCCCCCAACTATAATACTGTTTGACCAATAAGTAATAAAATATATAATAGCTCCACCGGCCCTCAGCGTAAACAACAGGTAACGATTTGGACGCCCCACTACCCGATTTCAGGCGTTCCTTTCTCGATGTGCTGGACGCGGCGCTTGCCCGGCACGCGGACCGCGTCTGTATTCGGTTCCGGGACGAAACTTACACCTACGCCGAGGTGGACAGACTCAGCGGGCAAATCGCCAATGCCTTGCTGGACGGTGGTTTTACTGCCGGCATGAAGGGTGCGGTCTACGCACTCAACTGCGCCAGGGGTTTCCTGGCGACGCTCGGCATCATCCGTGCGGGCGGAACCTGGATTCCCGTCAATCCCCGCAACTCCACGGCTGACAATGTGGAGGTCATGCTGCAGTTCGAGTGTGATGCCTTGTTCTATCAACAGGGCTTCGAAGAAGCCATCCTGCAGGTGTGTGAGCGGTCCACTCGGGTAAGCGTCATGGTCAATCTGGATGATCAGTCGCAGCATGCGCCGCAGTTCGATGACTGGCTCAGTGGTCACGCTGACGCTGCTCCCACCGTGAAGGTGAACCCAGACGATCTCGTCTCGATCCCGCTGACCGGTGGTACCACCGGATTGCCAAAGGGCGTCATGCTCTCACACGCCAACTTTTGCGCCTTTGATTACGCGATGAGCAGTGGACTCAATTCGGAGGACACGGTCTGGCTCTGTGCCGCCCCCATGACCCATGTGGGCGGCCGTATCGCCCTGGCCTCGCTGTCCAGCGGAGGGCGCTTTGTGATACTCGACAAGGTCGACCTGCAGGAGATCATGGCGACCATCGAGCGTGAAAAGGTCACCGATATGTTCCTGCCACCCACGGCGATCTACACCTGGCTTGAGCAGCCCAACATTGGTGATTTTGATCTGTCCAGCCTGAAGCGGGTTGGCTACGGCTCGGCGCCCATGTCGCTGGATAAACTCAAGCAGGCCATAGAAGTTCTTGGGCCCGTTATGCAGGGCGGTTTTGGCCAGACCGAATGTCCGATGTTCATCGCGGCCCTGCGTCCGGAGGAGCACCTGGTGGACGGCAAGATCGCTCCGGACAGCCGGCTCGCCAGTGTCGGACGGGCGACCGCTATTTCTGAACTCGCCATCCTCAACGATCAGGGAGATAAACTGCCCGTCGGTGAACTGGGCGAGATCGCGGTCAGGGGCCCCGGCGTGTCCCTGGGCTACTACCAGAGCCCGGAAGAGACCGCGAAGATTCGTTTAAACGGCTGGCACCTGACCGGCGACATCGGTTTCCTGGATGAGGAGGGTTTCCTGTCCATCGTTGACCGCAAGAAAGACATGATTATCACCGGCGGTTTCAACGTCTACTCCACCGAGGTCGAACAGGCGCTTATGTCCATACCGGGAATCGGCGTTGCGGTTGTCATCGGTATTCCCAGCGAGCGCTGGGGAGAGGAGGTCAGGGCCATCGTGCAGCCGGAGCAGGGCTGCAAGCTCGATGCCGGGCAGATCCTGGCGGAAGCCAGGGCGCGGCTGGGCGGGGTGAAGGCTCCCAAGTCGGTGGAGCTCACCGATGACTTCCCTCGCACCCCCCTGGGCAAAATCGATAAGAAGGCGATCAGGGCGCCCTACTGGGAGGGACTCACCAAGAAGATCTAGTGTGCGGTAATAGCTATTTGGTCCAGCGTCGGGAGCAGGTACTGGATGAACCGCTGCGGGTCTTCTGACATTGGGAAGTGGCCCATGCCGTCCATGGGAGTGAAGCTCGACCCCCTGATCGCCTGGTGAGCCTCGCGGCCCATTTCCAGCGTGCCACTGAAATCATATTCGCCGGACAGTATGTGCACGGCTACCTTTCGGGTATCGATGTCCTGGGCCTTGCCGCGCAGGTCGTACTCTCCGCTGTAGTAGTGCAGGTCACCCAGAAAAGCCGGCGGCCAGCCGGCGGAGTAAACCTGGCTGGTCTCCTTGCGATAGGCCTCCGGCGCGGTGGGTGACATCAGGGCATTCATTGCGCGGGCCTTGAACTCGTTACTGACCTGCGGGTGCCACAGCAGTGCCAGCTGCTCCTCCGCGCCCTCGTGATCGCGATCGGCGATCCTGAGACTGCCCTCCAGGGAAATGACCGCGCGGAACTCATCGGGGTGGTGGTAGGCCAGGTCCAGAGCCAGTACGCCGCCTACCGAGCAGCCCATGAATACGGGTCTGTCCAGCTCCAGCGCGTGGGCCAGGGCTAAGGGTAGCGAACGCGCAAAGCGCCCGGTCAGCTTGTACTCCTCTGCCCACCACTTCGTGCCGATCGGGGGCAAAGACTTGCCGTGGAAGGGCAGGTCATAGGCGATCAGGCGAAAGCGATCAGTGATCTCCGGCACTTCAAACAGGTGCCGCCACTGGGCGCCATGGCAGCCCGCGGTATGCTGCAGCAACAGGGGGATGCCCCGACCCGCTTCCTCGTAGTATATCCGGTAGTCCTGGCCTTCCAGTTCGAGGTGAATATAGCGCCCGGTTGGAGCGTCGTGGCGGCCGCCCTGGCCAGCCTCGGATACCGGTTGGTCTGCAGCGGGCGGGCGCAGCAGTTCGATCATCCGCATAATGGCCGGATAGTACTGGGCGTAGGTAGTGATATTGCCTTCCACAGTCATGCCGGCGCGCATGAGCGGTGCGATGTCGTTGCAGAACCTGGGGGGTGTCTGGGCCAGCAGCAGTTCCCACAGCCCGGCGGGGCCGGAAATGCTAATCACGTCCCCAGACAGTTCCAGGGTTCCCGCCGCCGCGATTCCATTGTTCAGTTGAAGCGACAATGCCCTGTCGCCGACCAGCAGGCGCAGGGCGCCGTTCCAGAAGCGGGCGGCCAGTTTGAATTCCCCATCGCGGTTGCACAGGTCGGCCAGCTGCTTATTACTCGTGGGTAGATTAAGGGACATAGGGACGCCTCACCCATTGCGCAGTGAGAGTGCAGCCTAGCAGCTTACAAGTTGTCTGAACAGTAAGTTGATAAGTTGATGCAGATGTCGCCGGCCCCGGCGCTCTTTATGGGAGGATAGACGTTGACAGCTCAGGACTTCAGGAGAATGCGGTCGCAGGCCTGCTCGACCATGTTGTAGGCACTGTCGATATCAAAAGCATTTCTGTCGATAAAGTGCTGCAATGCAATACCGCGCAGCATTCCCATGTACAGCACGGCGAATGCCTCGAGGTCTGCCTTGGGGTCGATCTCGCCCGCCTTCTGGGCGGGTTTCAGGCTTTCGACGATACCCTGCCTGACCCGCTTGTCGTAGGCTTCAAAAGCGGGTTGAAGCTCTTTGTAGGAAGAGTAACTCTCATTCATCAGGCGGTAGAGTGCAATCATAAGGTCCGACCTGGACTCCACCGCCTCCAGGTAGAGTTTGGCGGCCAGCTCGAGATACTGCACGCCGCTGGCCTGCTCCTGTGCAGGTCGTAGCACATGGTCAGTCCAGAGATCCAGAATCCGGTCGGCGGTGGCCTGCAACAGCTTGCTCTTGGATCCGAAACGATAGCTGACCAGGCCGCCGCTGAAGCCGGCCACCTTGCCAATTTTGGCCAGGGTCATCTTGCTTGGACCTTCCTTTGCAATCAGCTTGATCGCGGCCCGAAACATCGCCTTGTCTGACGCTGCCGTGCGTTCCGCCTGAGTGCGACGTTTCCTTGAATTGTTCATTGCCTGCCGTTTTTACCCGTGGTTTTGCTGCTGCACTTTACTATTTCGTTGACCAGTTGTCAGCAGAGCTCATGCGCGGCGGGGAGGAGAAGGCTGCGCTGCTGGAGGAACTCTCACGGCCACATCCTTAGCGACACTTTCCGCTCCGGCACCAGGCGTGGCTGTCTTCTCACGCACGGCGATCGTTTGGATTCAGAGTTACTTAAAAATTGATTAAAAAGTAAGTAAGATAATTTGCGCTGCGATGTCCTGCACTGCCAATCTTCGGTACCTGGGGCTTGCTTGCGACGCCTGTCTATAAATCCGGAAGGGCGCGGGCCCGCCTTTCGCTACTGGGTGGCTTCCGCCCCCGCCGAGCCAACGAGTTTTTCCAATGACAGAGAACCTGCACTTCGAGGTGGTGGGAGACAACAGCCAACCGACCATGCTGTTGATTCACGGTTTTCTCAGCAGCAACCTGCAGTGGGTGCGTAACCGCAGCGCGCTGTCGTCGTGCTTCCGCCTGGTCATGGTGGAAATCTGGGGGCACGGCCAGTCTCCGGCCCCCGATGATGGCGCTGCCTATACGGTGGACAGCTACCTTCGCCAGCTCGAAGGCATCCGAGATCTGCTGGGGGTCGAGCGATGGGTCATGGTGGGTCAATCCATGGGCGCGGGGATTGTCCTCAGTTATGCGCTGGCCTACCCGGAGCATGTCGACCGGGTCATTATCACTAACTCCAGGTCAGCGATTGGCGATTTTACCAGGCAGCGGAGAAAGATTCCCGAGGGCGGTATACCCCCCTTGCGTGAGTTGCCCATGCATCCAATTCACGGCAAGCGGCTGGAGGCCGGGCTCAAGGCGCGGTTTGTGGCGGCGGCTGATCGCGTCGACACCACGGCAGTTCGCCTGGGCACCCTCCAGAGTCATACCCTGGGGTGCCGAGACAAGCTTCACGAAGTCAGGATTCCGGTACTCCTATGCCACGGCATCTACGAAAAGGCGTTCAAAGATGATGTCGAGCATGCGCGCAAGGTCATGCCCGTGCTACAGGTCATTGAGTTGGAAGCGGGCCATTCGACCAATCTGGAGGCTCCGGAAGCATTCAATCGCGCAGTCCTGGCCTTCTGCGCCCCGGTACTGAACGCCTGGAAGTCTGGCTAGTCGCTGCCGGGCTGTGGCCCAACAGGTGTTATTTCTTGATGCTTGCTGTTTAACAAGTAAATAAGTTATGCTGCTGTGAATTCAACAGGCAGTGGCCGGCTCGGGTAGAGCGCTGAGGTGTGCCAGTGGTGGCAGACCCGGCGACGCGCTTCCGTGGAACCGCCCGGCAAAAAGCCCAGGGAGGTAACACTCATGATCCAATTCACGTTAAACGGCGAGCCTGTCGAGGCTGATGACGCAGCCGAAACACCGTTGCTCTGGGTGATACGCGACACCTTCGGGCTGAAAGGCAGCAAATTCGGTTGCGGCGCGGGCCTGTGTGGTGCCTGCACCGTACACCTGGACGGCCGCCCCGTTCGTTCCTGCGTTATGCCGCTTGCCGCGATCGCGGGGCGGGAAGTAACGACCATCGAGGGTATCAGCCCCACGGGTGTTTACAGCGCAGTGCAACAGGCCTGGATAGATGGCAGCGTTCCCCAGTGCGGCTATTGTCAGTCCGGCCAGATCATGGCTGCCACGGCCCTGCTCGCCCGTAATCCCGCGCCCACTGATGCGGATATCGACCGGGCCATGCAGGGAAACATCTGCCGGTGTGGGACTTATCCGCGTATCAGGTCAGCTATCCGGGAAGCGGCTGGCAGTCTCAATGTGGGGGTTTCCGAGTACCTGCCAGATAGCGATCGGCAGAAGGAGGCTGAATTATGAGCCTACTGCAGCCCTCGCGTCGCGATTTTCTCAAGGCCGCCGGCGTAGTCGGCGGCGGTTTGGTTCTGAGTGTCCCGCTGTCCGCTCGTGCGGACCTTCCTCCCAATATCAGTCCCGGGGAAGGCAGTTACTCCCACGACGCTTTCATCCAGATAGCAAACGATGGCCGGGTCCACTTCTATATGCCGCGCAGTGAAATGGGGCAGGGTGTGTACAGCAGCCTGGCCACGCTGATTGCCGAAGAGCTGTCCACACCACCGGAGGATATCTCGGTGCATCTGGCCCAGGTCCACGAAGCCTACGCGGGTCCTGAAAACGGTCTCCAAAGCACCGGTGGCAGCGCGAGCATGCGCACTTTTTACGCCCCGCTCCGGCAGACCGCGGCGAATGCGAGAGAGGCCATAGCGCTTGCCGCTGCCGAAAAACTCCAGGTGCCGCGTGAGAGCCTGACACTAGCCGGTGGCCGAGTGGTTTCCGGCGGACAGAGTTACTCCTTTGGCGATTTCGCCGCGCTTGCCAATACCCGTCCGATTCCCGAGATGGCGCCCCTGACGCCCGCCGGCTCCTTCCAGTTCATCGGGAAGGAGCGCTCACGTATCGATGCGGGTCCCAAGGTGGATGGTACGGCGTTGTTTGGTATCGACGTAGACTTTCCGGGACTGAAGCGCGCGGTGCTCAAGCGCTGTCCGGTGGCCGGCGGGCGGGTTAAGTCGTTCGACGCCACGGCTGCCGGAGCCATGCCGGGCGTGCTCAAGGTGGTTCAGATTGATTCCGGCGTGGCAGTCGTGGCCGAGCGCTACTGGCAGGCAAGACAGGCCGCGGACCAGCTTGAGGTCAGTTGGGAAATGCCTGAGCTCGTGGGTTTGTCGACGGACAAACACCTGGACGAATTGCGTCAACAGCTGACGGAAGAGAAGGGCGACCGATCCCACAAGGACGGGGAGGGCGCCGACGGACTCGACGGGGCGTCGGAAATCCATACCGCTGAGTACTCGGCACCCTTCCTGGCTCACGCAACCATGGAGCCGATGAACTGCGCTGTGAAAATCGAGGGCGACCGGGCGGAAGTCTGGACCGGGACGCAGATACCGCAGGTTATCCGCGGGCTGGTGGCCGTGCACGCCGGCCTCGATGAGGAGAACGTCGAGGCGCACCCCGTCTTTCTTGGCGGGGGCTTCGGCCGCCGCCTTTACGGTGACGTTGTTGTCGACGCGACGCAGATCGCCAGGGAAAGCGGGCTCCCCGTGCAACTGGTATGGAGCCGTGAAGACGATATGCGAAACGACCTGTACCGGCCCGCGTCGGTGGTTCGTCTGGAAGCGCGGCTGGATGACGACGGTAAGCTCAACACCCTGAACGTCAAGCGGGCCGGGGCGAATGCGTATCCATCCGTGGTGGACGGCGCCCTGCCGACAATTATGCCCATGGGACTGGCTCGCTGGGTGGGCCGGCGTGTGTACGACGTGTTTGAGCACCTGGTGGTGGACCCCACCAGTACGGAGGGTTTGTACGAAGACTACGATGCGCCCAACAAGGAGGCGCGGCACGTGACCGTGGACACCGGGCTGCCGGTAGGATTGTGGCGCTCGGTGGGCCATTCGTTCAACGGTTTTTTCAAGGAGGGCTTTATTGACGAACTCGCCCATCACGCCGGTCAGGATCCCGTTGAGTTCAGGTTGAGAAACAGCCGGAACGATGAGCGCTTTGCCGCTGTTCTCCGCCTGGCCGCGGACAAGGGCAACTGGGGGTCGCCCCGCGTTTCGGGTGCCTCCCAGGGGGTTGCGGTGCATACCTCGTTTTACACCCGCGTGGCCCAGGTGGCGGAGGTCACGGTGGAGGAAGGCCAGATCAAGGTGCACCGGATTACCTGTGCCGTGGACTGCGGCCTGGCAGTAAGCCCCGATATCGTTCGCGCGCAGATGGAGGGCAGTATTGTCTACGGCCTGACCGCGGCCCTGTACGGCAGTATCGACGTGGAGGAGGGGCAGGTCAGGCAGTCCAACTTCCACGACTACCCGATGTTGCGGATGGCGGAGACCCCTGACATCGAGGTGTTTATCGTGGACAGCGACGAGAAGCCCACCGGGGTTGGGGAACCCGGCTT
Organism: Halieaceae bacterium; assembly: GCA_028280635.1. GTDB lineage: Bacteria > Pseudomonadota > Gammaproteobacteria > Pseudomonadales > Halieaceae > JANQIO01. Next base: position 39,050 of record JANQLM010000047.1, read on the forward strand.
ACCGCCCACTGCACCGGCCGTGGCCAACGCGGTCTTTGCGGCAACCGGACAGCGGCTGCGCAGCCTGCCGCTGCAGTTGGCCACCTGAAGGAAGACGCGCGGCGCAGTATTTATTGCTATCGCTTGACGAACTTCAGCGTCATGCGATCGGACTCTCCAATTCCCCGCATGGCGCGCCGGGTTTCTTCGTCGTCGGTCTGTAGCAGCAGGGCCGGCGGCAATCGCCATACGTAGTCCGGGGGTGCGGGCCTGTCTTTGGGGTTGGCGTTGACATCGCTTTTGGCGACCAAGTCAAAGCCCGCCTTTTCGAACGCGGCGACCACCGCGGACTCCTTCAGGTATCCCCAGAACCCGTTGGCCCAGTCGTCATCAGTATCCTCGGGTGCGCGGTGTTGAACGACGCCAACCACGCCCCCGGGTTTCAGCAGAGCGTGGACATCTGCCAGCGCCTCCGTGAGATACCCCCCTCGGGTTTCGACGCAGGCGATATTGTGCAGGGTGCGGATCATGAGCACCGCATCCAGGGTGCCGTTCAGGCCGGGGTCGATGCCCCCGAAGGAATACGCGGCGGCTGTAATTCCCTCCGCACCCCGGATTCCTTCGACCATCGGCAGGAATTCATGGATGTGCGCGACACGCTCGGCGATCATCTCTTCGGTGTACCGGTCGTATATCTGTCCCCACATCGTCGGGTTGTAGTAAATGCCATAGATTGCGCTGTCTGCGCCGATGAGCGGGGCCACGATATGGGTGTACCAGCCGCTGCCAGGGCTAACCTCGGCGACCTTCATGCCCGGTTCGATACCGAAAAACAGCAGGGTCTCCCTGGGATGGCGGTACTGATCCCGCGCCGTCAGGTCGGCGGGTCTTGCAGCGAGCACCTGTTCCAGCCGGCCGGCACCCGATTCGGATGTGGTTTGAGCCGCTCCCGCGCGATCCGTGGCATTGTGGGCGGCCGCACCGGACTCCGGGTATGTGAATGCAGAAACTAGCAGGGTGGACAGCGCGAGCATGGCTGACGGTTGTAACATCGTTTATTCCTCTTGCTTTGAGTGCTTCGCCGGTTTGCCGGGCGGTGTGAACAGACCCTAGGAGGCCTGCAGGAACCTGGACGAATGTTGCCCAACCGCCGGTGCATCCCCCCAGATCGTCATACTGGAATTGCATAACTGGAACGGGAAACCTTTCACCATGACGCCGGACGCGGTGTGGTCGAATACGCCCTGCCGCTTGATGTCTTCGAGCGCGTACATCTCCGAGCCCACCAGTACCGTGGCGGCTCCACAGCCGGCGGACCTCAGTTGGTTTTCTATATCAGACGCCTTTTGTGCCGCCGCCCACGCCGCCAGGCTGTTGCGGTCCTTCACGGACGCCAGCCCGGAATGCTGATTTGCAATGGAAAGATCCGGGATGGATATCGCGATGTAGCGACCGTCCGCGGTCGCGAAGACGCCCTCGATTTCGTAATCGGAGCAGGCCCTCCGTATCGCCTCGACATTGTCGGGAGTGCCTCTGCTGACCAGTTCCAGCACGTCACCCAGCATGTACATCGAGACATCCCGTTGGGATATGTCGATTTGTATTGCGCACCGGTGTTCCCTGGCCTGCTGTGCCGCAAGGGCAATGCTGCCGGCGGCGTACAGGCAAACCACCTGGTCCGGGTAATTCACGTTGATACCGGTGATATGTGGGACGTGGTCCTTATAACAGGTCAGCGCCGCAAAGCCCGAGGAGGCCTCGAGGGTGGAGCCGTAGGTCGTGTGATGGCTGCCGGGACCTGCCAGGCCCTGTCCGGAAATCGACGCCAGGACAATGCTCGGATTCACGGCCCGTAGAGCGTCCAGTGTGAAGCCCATCCTGTCCAGGACACCGCGGCGGAAGTTCTCAACCACCACGTCAGCGGTTTCCACCAGCTTCAGGAACTGTTGTTTGCCCTGATCGGTCTTCAGGTCGATGCCCACTCCAAATTTGTTGCGGTTGTTGAACTTGAAGAAGGGCGAGTCGGAGGAACCGGCCCAGCGACGAAAAGGATCGGGGTAAGTCTCCGACTCGATTTTCAGGACTTCAGCGCCCATATCGGCCAGCAGCCCACCAGTTCCCGCCCCGGCGGTAATGGTCCCCAGATCGCCGACCCGCAAACCCGCGGGCGGCAAGTGCGGCCCTGCGGGGGAAACATGTCCCACTC
>JANQLM010000048.1 GCA_028280635.1 Halieaceae bacterium
CGACGCCTGCAGGATGAGTTGGGTGTGACCACGGAACTGGAGCAGCTCTACACGTTTGAGTATCGCGCCCGCTACAAGGATCTCGGCACCGAACACGAACTCTGTGCTGTCTATGTGGGGCAGTATCCTCGCAATGCGCCGCTGCGCATCAACGCTGAAGAGATTGCCAGCTGGGGCTGGTTTTCACGCGCTGAGATAGACCGGCAGGTAGATGCTCAACGTGAGCGGTTCGCCCCCTGGTTCCTGTTGGAATGGGAGCAACTCAAACACCACTCGGTAGACCTTGCCAGGCTGGCAAGCTGATCGCTACCAGCCGTTGGACCACTTGAGGTCAAGCGCGGAATTCCCCGCCAGGTGGTGTAGCAGGTATCGCCCCTGCGGTGTCACTGACAGACTGCCCTTGCCACGCTGCAGGAAACCCTGGGCCTGAAGCGTTTCCAGGGCCAGTGCGCTTTCCTCACCCTCTCCAGGCGCCAGTTCGCCGTCCAGATGCATATTACTCAGCAGGCCGTTGACAGCGCGGCGGTGCTGCAGTCCCCGCTCTGAGAGCTGGACACCGGCACGCACCGGCAGCTCGTCCCTGTCCACCGCCTCGCCCCAGGTATCGATGCTGTCGAAGTTCTGCAGGCAGGCGCCACCCACTTCGCTGATGGCGCTGGCACCCATACCCAACAGCGTCTGGCTCCCATGAGCGTTGTAGCCCATCCAGTTATGGGCCAGCCGGCGCTCGTTCTGGGCCGTTACCAGCGCGTCACCTTCACGGGCAAAGCTATCGAGCCCCACCCAGGTGTAACCCGCAGCTTCCATTGCGTCGACGATACCGTTGAACATGATGAGCCGATCCGCCAGGGACGGCAGACTGGGCGACTGTATGGCGCGCTGGTGCCGGAAGACTTCAGGCTGGCGAGCATAAGCGTAGCAATTGAGCCGATCCGGCTGCAGGTACACGATATCCTCAAGCGTGTGCTTAATAGAGCTCATCGATTGGTCGGGCAGACCGTAAAGCAAATCCATGCCGATGGTATCGAACCCTGCATCAAGGGCGTTCTGGAACACGTCTTCCAGGACCGCCAGGGAGTTGGACTTACCCAATGCCTTCTGGACCCCGGGATCCAGGTCCCTGACCTCCAGCTTGATAGCCCGGAAGCCCAGGCCGCGCAGCATCTGTAACTGCGAAGCTGATGAGCGGCGCGGGTTGATCTCTATAGTGGCGTCGGAGTCGGCATCCAGTTGGAAGCCCTGCTCAAGAAGATCGGCCAGGCGCAATAGCTGCGGCTCACTCAGGTAGTTGGGAGTGCCGCCGCCGACGTACAGCTCCGCCAGCGCAATACCCTCACCGGTGCGCGTGGTCACCAGTTCCAGCTCGTGCTCGAGGCGGTCGAGATAGCGATCGATCACCCTCGGATCATGTGTGACCGTGGTGATGTGGTCGCAGCTCAGGCAGCGCGACTGGCAAAACGGCAGGTGGATATAGACGGCGGGCTTTCCGCCTTCCTGAACAGCCGGGCTGGCCAGGATATCCGCATACTTCCTGCCGTCGATGTGGTCGCCCACCTGTGGATCCAGCAGGTCGGGGATGTGACTGCCTTCAGATGCGCCGATCAAGTCGGCCGTTCGTTTAAGGCCGAAATTTGTGTCTGATTTAGAATTTGCGCCCAATACCGCGCCCAAGCCATTGTTTTTATTAGGCTCTTTGGCCATGCAAGTGCCCCCTTGCCGATACTCTAATATCGACCTTGTGCGGCTGGCTTATACATTAGCCTTCGGGCCGCGCCTTACGGCGCTGCCGCATACAGCGCGGCGAGAGGATAACTCGTAGACCAGTCAGACGAGCAGTTCCCCGTTTATACTCCCGAAAATGACACCACACAATGTCCAAAATCAATTATTCGTCGTTGTTTAGGTTTTGTTTAGTATTGAGGCGCCCTTGAGAAAGGTACGCTCGTAACTCCCCGGCTCCTGTTCATCAATCACTGGCATCGCCCAGCGCCAAAGCTTGGAATCCTGCACCGGCAGCACCAGAAACCAGTGTTCCAGCACACCCAGGCTCAACAGCAGGCCGACGATCGCATGGCCGGTAGCGACAAAGGGGTCCTCTGCCAGCCAGGCGTGGTGCAGGAACCACACGGCGACACCGGTACCCAGCACCACGGAGAACGGAAACAGCAGGTTGATGCGGCGCTGCTTCATGTAGGTCACCAGATGCTGCTGGCTGCGCGGCAGCCACTCGGCATGGAAATTGGCGACCCCGAGAAACAGGTTCAGTTTGGCGCTCCAGCGCATCAGCCACAGGGACACACAGGTCAGGCCGGCCACCTGGTTGGGCTGGCCCGCGGTCACCGCGACGACGGATAACACCAGCACAACCACCGCCAGTTCATGATAAAGGCTGGTTTTCAGGGCCAGGCCAAAACGGGTCCAGCCGGTAGCGTCCGGCGGGCAGGGTCGATTGCTGGGGCCGGTCACAAAGCCCATCAGGTAACCCATTTCCAGCCAGCCCCACAGGCACAAGGCCTGCAGGAAAGCGTATAGCGCCGCGGTTTGCGTCGCCTGCGCGGCGACGGATTCGAGGCTGCTAAAACACAGCACCAACAATGCGGTGGCGCCGGCCATGCTCCAGCGATGGGTGCCGGCCGGCAGGTGGTTGAGCCACAGGATCAGGCCGGTGGTAAACCACCAGCCAAACACGGCGACGGCTGTGGCCAACAGGTAAGCCACGCCGCCTCAGGACCTCGCCTGGCCGGCGTCGAGAAGGCGCGCGAACACTCCGGCGTTGTCCGGCCCAAAGGCATTGAGCACGATGGTGCGACCGGTGGCCTGGTCGCTGATGGTCAACGCGCCATCGCTGCGACGGGCCAGCAGGAACGGCGCCTCGGCGCCCGCTTCAAGCGCGCGCCGTTCGCGCGTCATACTGCGCAATACGCCGCGAACGAAACTGCCGTCGCCGGAGGGGAAACTGGCCAGCAAGGCGCCGTCGCGCCAGTCATACACCTCCACCGCGCCGGCCTGCCCATCCTCAAAGCGCAGTTGGCGACTGTTAACAACCGCCCGGGCCGCGACCTGCGCCACGTCGGATTGAGAGGAAATGCCGGACAGGCGGGCGACCGTCACCAACAGCAGCGCGGCCAGCGCCAGACCCCCGAGTACATAGGGGGCATAGTCGCCGACAAAATGCTTGCTCTTCATCACCTGTCACTCACAGCGTCTGGCCCTCACGCCGAGACAACGCCCGCAAACCCTGGCTCGAGTTCCCGCGGGGCTTCTGCGGGCCGCGCCGCTGCACCGACCACGTCAGCCAGCAAAGCTGCTGCCGTGTCGGCATTGGCAAGGCCCCGCAGCGCGGGTTTGACGCGGGCATAGTGCCAGGGCCGGGCATGGGGCCAAAGGGCCATGAAGGAGATGCGGTCACCTTCAGCGAGGGTCAGGCAGATATCGGCATGGCTGCCATAGCGGGCGATATCGGCGGCGTTCACACGCTCCAGTGGTACATTGATCATCATCGGGATGGCGACCCCAAAGCGCAGCACTACGCGCTTGTTGGTGAGGGTGTAGACCGTGGAGCGGGCATACAACCAGGCCATCACCAGCAGTATCGCCAGCGCTGTCAGACCCAAGGCAAAGGGCCAGCTGCTCGCCGCCAGGGCTTCCGGCAGGCTGGCGCCGGATTGCAGCTTGCTCCACAGGTACCAGGCCATCAGCAGCAGGAAATACAGCGCCACGCCGCGGACGTGGAACACCCGCTGGGCCAGGCCCTGCCATTCCGGCTCACCCTGCCAGACGATGTACTCACCTTCGGGGAGCTGCTCAGGCAGGCCGCGAATCGGCTCGTATTCGTATTCGCTCATATCAGCGGCTCCATCCTCTCCGGCAGCGCATAGAGGTAACCGCCGCCGTAGTAGGCAGTGATCTGGTCCTCCTCCTGCAGGGTGATCTGGTTGGGGCTGGCGGTGACGGGCACATCGGCAAAGTGCTTGCTGGTAATGGACTTCACCCGCACGCTGCCATCGCGGCCGCTGATCCTGGAGAAGTTGATCGGCAGCAGTACGCGCCTGGCAGCTGCCGGTGCAGCCATCTCGCCGGGCACGGCGGCCGCCGGTTCGGCACCGGCCACTTCCACCTCCAGGTAGCGGAGCTGGGGTTCTGCCAAATCCAGCCAGCAGTCGACCACCGTGCCGCCGACTTCACCATCCACCCCATAGACCGGCTGGCCACGGGGATCGGGATCCTGGGAGGCGAGCGACCAGTCCGGCAGGTTGCGCAGCGGCTGGATGCGGGGCTCCCCCTCGTTGGTCAGGTCCGGGGTCTGTGGGCGAATATTCCAGGACCCGGGGCCGACGCCGTCGAGCATGGGATTGCCTGTGGGCTCCAGGGGATAACCGGGCTTGTCCTTTTTCAAGGCCAGGTCGCGCTGGGGCTCCGGGTTGGGCCGCGGCACGGTGCGGGTACCCTGGCCGTGCGGCAGCACAAAGGTCTTGGGCGGCGGCATATCGGGCCAGCCCGGAAGCCCGGGCCGGGTTTCGTCGTATTGCTCCAGCGGATAGCCTTCGCGCTTGGTCTCCCGGTGCAGCCAGAAAACCAGCGTGAAGAAAAATATCCAGAATGCATAGAGCACCAGTTGCGCTACATCGATGTAGCCGGTTACTGCACCTGTTCCCATGATGAACCTCCTGCCTCGGTTCGAACTATTGAGGAATATCGTTTAGGTAAAAGGCGGGCCGTTCAGCCGGCTCCTCCGCCTGATGTCGCACCAGCGGCCCTATGACCACCAGCGCCAGAAACAGCACCAGGATTTCAAGCTGGTAAACCGCCCCGTAGCCCGTTGCCGGGCCGGTCAGGGCCGGACCCAGCATGCCTCCTTCCGCCAGATGGCCCACACTGTCCCGCAGCCCGCCACCGCCGGCGATGGCCAGCCCTGTGGCCGTGGCCTGCACGGCGCCCCAGGCACCCAGCGCGATACCGGAGCGGCCGCCCTCGGCGAGGTCCATGGCCGCCGTCAGGGTACCTATGGCAAAGGCCCCGGAGCCGAAACCAATCGCGGCGGTGCCAAGACGAAACAGCAGACCGGACTCCAGCGGCGCCGCCAGCAGCACGGCGGAAAACGCAAAAATCCCTACCAGTGCGCCGTTGGCCGCCAGCCGCAACGGGTCTCGCCCTTCGCTGAGCTGGCGTGAGGCGAGCGCGAAGGCCGCCAGCATGCCAAGACTGAAAATTGCGGTGAGGCCGGTGGTGGCCGCTACCGACAGGCCGAGCACCTGGCCACCGTAGGGCTCCAGCAGAATGTCCTGCATGGAAAAGCCGATCGAACCGAGGCCGACGGCCAGCAGCAGGCGCGGCGCCCGCCCACTCTGCTTGAGCTGAGACCAGCTTTCCCTGAAGCGGGGGCGCGCCCGACCGTGGGCGGTCAGCGTCGGGTTGCGGGCCTCCTGCTTCCACAGGGCGATCACGTTGAGCACCATGGTGACCACCGCGGCACCCTGCACCACGCGGATCAGGCGGATGTAGTCAAATTCCTGCAGCAGCGCGGCAAAGGCCAGCGAGCTGAGAATCATGCCCACCAGCAGGGTGACGTAGAGCAGCGCCACTACCCGCGGCCGCAGGCGATCCGATGCCAGGTCCGTGGCCAGGGCCAGACCTGCCGTTTGCGTCGTGTGCAGGCCCGCGCCCACCAGCAGGAAAGCCAGCGCTGACGCCGCCATCCCCGCCCACAGCGGCCCGTTGTGCGGTTCCGTCAGTACGATCAGGGCAAAAGGCATGATCGCCAGGCCACCGAACTGCGCCATGGTGCCCAGCCAGATGTAGGGCACCCGCCGCCAGCCCAGGTAGGAGCGATGGTGATCCGAGCGATGACCGACCAGGGCGCGCAGGGGGGCAAACAGCAATGGCAGCGACACCATCAGTGAGACCAGCCAGGCGGGTTGGTCGAGTTCCAGTACCATGACCCGGTTGAGTGTGCCGTTGAGCAGCACTACCGCCATGCCCACGGAAAACTGGAACAGCGACAGCCGCAGAATACGCCCGAGCGGCAGCTCACTGCTGGCCGCATCCGCAAAAGGCAGCCAGCGCTCGCTGATTTGCGGCACGGAGAACTTCACCGGGCGATCAGCTCCATCGCCTGGGAAGTATAGAAACCACTGTTCACCCGATAGCTTCGACCCGCACTCCAGCCCCGGGCGCCCAGTTCCAGAGCCACGGTCCGCGCCAACGCATCTTCCGCCACCGGTTGAATCGCCGGCGCCCGGTTGCCGCGGGGGAACAGCCTGCCCACCGTATGCATGGCCGCCAGCAGCGGCGTACTGGGGGCAAAGGTAAACAGAACGCTGCGGCCGGCACGGGATGTCATCTGGTGCAGTACAGCCATCACATCCTCGAGCTGGTAGTGAATCAGTGAGTCCATGGCCACCACGTGGTCAAACTCCCCGAGATCGGCGCTGGACATGTCACCGACCCGGAACTCCACCCGGCCCCGCAGCTCCTCCGGCAGGCGTTCACTGGCCAGTTCCACCAGGGTTGGCGACAGATCGGTCGCCACCACCCGGGCGCCCCGCCGCGCCGCTTCCAGGGCAAATGCGCCGGTGCCGCAGCCCGCATCCAGTACGCGCCGATCGCTCAGGTCCTCGGGCAACCAATTCAGCAGGGTTGCGCGCATCTGGTCGCGGCCGGCGCGCACCGTGCGACGGATGCGACCCACCGGGGCATCCGAGGTCAGGCGCTTCCAGGCTTCTACCGCGGTCTGGTCAAAATAGGTTTCCAGCTCGGAGCGGGTCTGTTCGTAGCTCGATACGCTCATCAATCAAATCCCAGGAAGTCGAACAGGTCGCGATCCTTCATCGGCGTCACGTCGAGTTCATCGACCCCGTCCCACAGGGACTGGGCCAGATTGAGGTATTCCTGCTGGACTTCCGCCAGACCATCGACCGGATCCATTTCAAACAGCGTCGATTTCTTCAATCGGCTGCGGCGGATTACGTCCAGGTCCGGGAAATGTGCGAGTCTTTGCAGGCCCACCGCCTCGTTGAAACGATCGATTTCGTCGGTGTCGGCACTGCGGTTGGCGATGACGCCACCGAGGCGCACCGGGTAGTTCTTCGACTTGGCGCCGATGGCGGAAGCAATGCGGTTCATTGCGAAAATGGAATCAAAATCGTTGGCCGTCACCACCAGCGCTCGCTCGGCGTGCTGCAGGGGCGAGGCAAAGCCGCCGCACACCACGTCCCCGAGCACATCGAAGATCACCACATCGGCGTCTTCCAGCAGGTGGTGCTGCTTGAGCAGCTTCACCGTCTGGCCGACCACGTAACCGCCACAGCCGGTGCCGGCGGGGGGGCCACCGGCCTCCACGCACATCACCCCGTTGTAGCCCTCGTACATGTAGTCTTCCGGGCGCAATTCCTCGGCGTGAAACTCCACCGATTCGAGCACATCGATGACGGTGGGCATCAGGGCCTTGGTCAGGGTGAAGGTAGAGTCGTGCTTGGGATCGCAGCCGATTTGTATGACCCGCTTGCCCAGCTTGGAGAAAGCCACCGACAGGTTGGACGAGGTGGTGCTCTTGCCAATGCCGCCCTTGCCGTAAACGGCAAATACCTTGGCCTTGTCGATAGCCATGTCAGGATCGAGGTGAACCTGCAGGCTGCCCTCACCATCCCCATCTCCGGGGTCAATGCTGTGCACGGGAATATTCGTCAATTGGTTCACGCTGCTACCTCCGGTGAAATGCCTTCAAGCCAGTCTTCCAGGTCTTCCCCGGCCTGCTTGAGTGCATTGAGCGTGTTTTCGTCGGGATGCCAGTACTGGCGTTCGTGTGCCTCAAGCAGGCGGTGTGCCACCTTGACCGAAGCGGAAGGATTAAGCTCAGCGAGACGCTTGCGCATATCCTCGTCAAGAATGAAGGTCTCCGACAGGCGCTGGTACACCCAGGGCGCTACCTGGCCGGTAGTGGCAGACCAGCCCACCGTGTTGGTCACGTGGGTCTCGATACTGCGCACCCCTTCGTAACCGTGCTGCAGCATGCTCTCGTACCACTTGGGGTTGAGCATGCGCGAGCGGGTCTCCAGAGCGAGCTGCTCGGACAGGGTGCGCACCTTGCCATTGGCCATGGTCTGGTCGGAGATGTAGACCGGCACCTCGCTGCCGCGGGAGCGCTGCACCGCCCGGCTGATTCCGCCAAGCGTGTCGAAGTAGTGATCCACTGTGGTGACCCCCAGCTCTACCGAATCGAGATTCTGGTAGGCCAGGTCGACACCGCCCAACATGCTCTGCAGCAGTTCGGATTGCTGGGCGGGCTGGCCGTCACAGCCGTAGGCAAAGCACTTGCGGCGGCTGTAGGCCTCGGCCAGCTCGTCTTCCTCTTCCCAGCGGGCGCTGTCCACCAGCAGGTTGACGTTGGAGCCGTAGGCGCCTTCAGCGTTGCTGAACACCCGCAGGGAGGCGGTGACCAGGTCGCAGTCGTGCTTGGCCTGGTAGGCCAGGCTGTGCTTGCGCACAAAATTCTGTTCCGGGGTTTCGTCGGCAGACGCCGCCAGCAGCGCTGCCTCCGCCAGCATCCGGGTCTGCAGCGGCAGCAGGTCGCGGAAAATGCCTGACAGGGTAATGACCACGTCGATGCGCGGCCGCCCCAGTTCCTCCAGCGGAATGAGCTGAGCGCCGCACAGCCGGCCGTAGCCGTCCCGGCGTGGCTCCGCGCCCATCAACGCCAGGGCCTGGGCAATCGGCCCACCCTCGTTCTTCATATTGTCACTGCCCCACAGCACCAGGGCGATGGATTCGGGCACGCCATTGCCTTCCGCCGCATGCCGCGCCAGCAGATCCTCAGCCTGGGCCCGGCCTTCACGCACGGCAAAGGCCGATGGCAGGCAGTAAGGGTCAAAACCGTGCAGGTTACGGCCCGTAGGCAGCACATCGGGGTTGCGCAGCAGGTCACCGCCGGGGGCCGGGCGGACGTAGCCGCCGTCCAAGGCGTGCAGAATGGCCGGCAGCTCGTCATTGCTGGACAGTTGCTTCGCCACTAAGGCCAGGGAATCCAGCACCTCGCCGGAGGCATCCCCGGCCTTGGCCGCGGCACCTTCCATCAACGCCTCGAGCTGCTCATCGTCCAGTTCCAGGCTGTGGCTGGCGCGGGCCACCGAACGCAGCAGCTCACGGCGCTGCTCATGGGGAATCGGCGCTCCCACCTCGTGCAGGCCGAAGGGAATCAAGGTGTGCTCCAGTTCGATCAGCTGCAGGCGCAGGGCCTCGATGGCGTCGGCGCTCTGGTGATCCCATTCGGGCTCCAGCTCAGCCAGGTCCAGTGCGGCCGCCTGGGACTGGATCAACACGGCCTGTTCACCGCAGGCCTGCCGCTCTGCTTCATCGCGGGTGCGCCAGTGGCCGATGGATTCCTTGAGTTCAACCAGGCCGCGATACAGCTCTGACTCGGTGACCGGCGGCGTCATATAGGTAATCAGGGTGGCGGCACTGCGGCGCTTCGCCAACAGACCTTCCGAAGGATTGTTGGAGGCGTACAGGTAGTAGTGCGGCAGGTCGCCAATCAGGCGATCCGGCCAGCATTCACCGGACATGCCCACCTGCTTGCCCGGCATGAATTCGAGGGCGCCGTGGGTACCGTAGTGCAGCACGGCGGATGCACCGAAGTCTTCCCGCAGGTAACGATAGAAAGCGCTGAAGGCATGGGTCGGTGCAAAGCCCTGCTCGAACAGCAGGCGCATGGGGTCACCTTCCCAGCCAAAGGCCGGTTGAACCCCCACCAGCACATTGCCGAATTGGGCCCCGAGCACAAACAGGGAGCGCCCATCGCTGAGCTGCTTGCCTGGCGCCGGGCCCCACTGGGCCTCGATCTCGTCCAGATGATTCTCCCGGGCCAGGTGATCGTCAACGTCGATGCGATCGTGCACATTGGCGTAGACACCGTACTGCAGGGCATTGCCCTCGGTGACCGCCTCGCGCAGTGCATCCGGGCTCTGGGGCAGATCCACCGTGTAGCCTTCCCGCGCCAGCATCTCCAGGGTGTTGTAGAGAGAGCTGAACACCGAGAGCTGGGCCGCGGTGCCGGTGTTACCGCCATTGGGCGGGAAGTTGAACAGCACCACCGCCAGCTTGCGGTCCCGGCGCGGTTGCTTGCGCAAATCCACCAGGCGCGCGACACGGGCCACCAGGGTATCGATGCGCTCATTGTGGGGTGACATGTCCTCGGCGCCGTCCGCCGAGCGACCGCCGTAGATAATCGGTCCGGTAGCGCCTTCCAGCTCCGGGATCGCCACCATCATGGTCGCCTCGATCGGCGTGAGGCCGTGCTCTGAGCGCTGCCATTGATCGACACTCTGGAACTCCAGGGGCTGGGCCGCGATGTAGGGTACGTCGAGACTGGCCAGCAACTCTTCGGCCGCCTGGGCATCGTTATAGGCCGGCCCACCCACCAGGGAAAAGCCGGTCAGCGACACCACCGCGTCCACCGTGGTTTCCCCGTCCTTGATGAAATAGCTTTCCACGGCGGGTCTCGCATCGAGCCCACTGGCGAAGGCGGGCACCACGCTGAAACCTTTCGCCTCGAGGCCTTCGATCACCGCGTCGTAGTGGGCCGTGTTGCCGGCCAGGGCGTAGGAGCGCATGATCAGCACCCCTACCCTGCCCGCCTTGCCGCGCTTGCGTGGCAGGCCGCCGACTTTGGCGCTGATGCGGCCTTTCATGCGCGGGTGATATACGCCTGTCTCCGGGTATTCCACCGGTGCGGCCACCTTAAGGCTACCGCGCAGGCTTTCGCGTTCACCGGCGGCGTAGCGGTCCACCAGGAAGGCCACCATTTCACAGACGTTCTCTTCACTGGATGCGAGCCAGTACTGCAGGGTCAGGAAGTAGGCCCGCACATCCTGGGCGGTGCCCGGGATGAACCGCAGGATTCTCGGTAACTGCCGGAGGATGGAGACCTGCTGGGCGCCCGCCCCCTGTCTTGAGCCCTTGCTCTTGCCGCGCAGGCGCTTCAGGAGCGCCATCGGCCCGGTGGCCTCGCCGTCCATGGTGAAACGCCCCATGCGGGTCAGTTTCATGACTTCCGCTGCCGACATGGCGCAAATCATGGCGTCGCAATCATCCCGGCGGGCTGCCAGGGCCGGCAGCACCGCATTGATCTGGTGCTCGAGGAACAGCATGGTCACCACGACAATGTCGCCGCTGGCGATATCCGCGTGGCAGGCATCGAGTGCCTCCGGGTCCGCCTCCCAGTTGGTGGCGGCATGCATGCACAACTCCAACCCGGGCAACACTGCCCGCAGCTTGGCATGGGCTTCCTTCATCACCGTGTTGAGGTGATTGTCGAGAGTGACGACAACCACCTTTATCGGCGTGGCATTAATTGCTGAAGTGCGCTTTTGCTTCATACAGCGTATCCAGGTCGATAGTCTCGAGGCCGCGCTCGGCGGCATAGCGCTCCGTATTGCGGCGGGCCTTGCCGCGTACAAAGAACGGGATTTTCTTGAGTTCTTGTTCGGCGTCCGCATCCCAGGCCAGCGTCAGGCTGGCGGCGTCCGCTGCGGGTTGGGGTGCGGCGCGTTCGTGGCTGCCGCCGCCGGAGGCCAGGTGTGAGGCGGTCACCTGTTCATTGAATTCGAAGTCCTCGCGGAACATGGTCAGCAGATGCTCTTCCAGCCCCATCATCAGCGGGTGCACCCAGCTATCAAAAATGACATTGGCGCCTTCGAAGCCCATCTGTGGCGAGTAGCGGGCGGGATAATCCTGTACGTGGGCCGGGGTGGAAATCACCGCGCAACCAATGCCCTGGCGCTTGGCGATGTGGCGCTCCATTTGTGTACCCAGCACCAGTTCCGGTTGCAGGTCTGCCACCGCCCGTTCGACCACCAGGTAGTCGTCGGTAATCAGCGCTTCCAGGCCCAGCGATTTGGCCATCTGCCTGACGTCGCGCGCCTGCTCGCGGGCATAGGTGCCGAGGCCGACGACATCAAAGCCGAGTTCCTCGCTGGCGATTCGCGCCGCCGCCACCGCGTGGCTGGCATCGGCAAAGATGAACACACGCTTGCCGGTGAGGTAGGTGGAATCCACCGAGCGCGAATACCAGGGCAAGTTGGAAAACTCGTCATCCAGCACGCCGGAGACATCTGCTCCCGTGACCTCCGTCACCTCGCGCAGGAAGTCGCGGGTGGCACCGACGCCAATGGGCACGGTGCGAATCACCGGCTGGCCAAAGCTGCGCTTGAGCCAGTCGCAGGTGGTGTCGGCCACCTCCGGGTACAGGCAGACGTTGGCGTCTGCCTCCGGAATGCGCAGCAGGTCACCAGGGCTCGCGCCGAGTGGCGCCACTACATTGACCCTGACCCCTACCCGCTCCAGCAGCTCACTGATCTCGCGCACATCGTCGCGGCAGCGGAAGCCCAGACTGCTGGGGCCCAGCAGGTTGACGCTGGGGGCGCGGTCGGGTTCACGGGTCGGGCGCTCACCGCCGGGAGCCGGCGCCCTGGCGGACAGCAAACCGCGCACCAGACTGTAAAGGGTTTCACTGGCACCCCAGTTTTCCTTGCGCGAATAGGCCAGCATCTCCAACGGGATGACGGGGATCGGCAGACCGGCGCCGTTGACCAGGGTGCCGGGTTGATCCTGCAGCAACTCCGCGGTGCAGGAATCACCGACCAGCAGCAGCTGCGGCTGGTGGTGTTGGCAGGCATCCGCGGCGGCGCGCAGCACCAGGTTGGCAGTATCGTCGCCGAGATCCCGGGCCTGGAATGTTGTATAGGTGACCGGCGGCCGGCGCTTGTGGCGCTCGATCATGGTGAATAGCAGGTCCGCGTAGGTATCACCCTGCGGTGAGTGCAACAGCAGGTGCACACCTTCCATTGAAGCTGCAACGCGAATGGCTCCGACATGGGGCGGGCCCTCGTAGGTCCACAGGCTCAGCTCCATTGGAAACCTCCCAGGCGCTGCTCCCGCGCCAGCGGACGCGTGAACAGGCCCGCCAGGTCGGCGGCCTGGTCAAAGCCCTGGATCGGGGTAAACACAAGCTCGATAGACCACTTGGTGCGCAGGCCCTCCGCCTCCAGCGGATTGGCAATACCCAGGCCACAGACGGTCAGGTCCGGTCGCGCGGCGCGCAGGCGTGCGAGCTGTGGTTCGAGGTCCTGGCCTTCGGTGAGCTCGGTATCCTCCGGCAGTCGGGCCAGTTCTTCGGCCATCAGGGCCTGTTCCAGGAACGGTGTGCCCACCTCACCCAGTTGCATGCCGCACTCTTCGGCCAGGAAACGAGCCAGTGGAATCTCCAGTTGGGAGTCCGGTAGCAGGCTTACCGTTTGTCCGGCGAGACGCTCGCGGTGTATTGCCAGGGCCTTGACCGCGCGCTGGTAAGGCGCGGAGGTCACTTCATCGAAGCGCGCTGCACTCACGCCAAAGGCATCGGCGGCGGCGCGCAGCCAGGCCAGGGTGCCCTCCGCGCCCAGCGGATAGGGAGCCGGCAACAGCGTGGCGCCGCGCTCCGCAAGCGCGCGAGAGGTATCCCCGAGCCAGGGCTGCGCCAGGAGCACCCGGGTACCGGCGCCAACCGGGGGGAGCTCCTCGGCACGGCGGCCGGGGAAAAAGCGTACCGCGGGTATACCCAGCGCATCGAACAGGCGCCGGAACTGATCCTCGACGATGTCCGCGAGGGTGCCCACCACCAGCAGTTGTTCAACGCCGTCATCGCCCGGCAGTTCGCCTGCCAGCCGCTGCAGGCAACTGTCTTCACCCTGGGTGAAGGTGGTCTCGATTCCGCTGCCGGTAAAATCGACGAAGCTCACCTTGCCGCCGTGGTTGCGCTGCAGTCGCTGGGCGGCATTACCCAGGTCCAACTTGATGACCTCGGACGGGCAACTGCCCACCAGGAATACCGTCTTGATATCCGGCCTGCGCTCCACCAGTTGGCCGACCACCCGGTCGAGTTCCTCGTTGCAGTCGGCGAGGCCGGCGAGATCTTTGTCCTGCAGTATGGCGGTGGCGAAACGGGGCTCCGCAAAAATCATCACACCGGCGGCAGACTGCAGCAGGTGTGCACAGGTCCGCGAACCCACCACCAGGAAGAAGGCGTCCTGGATTTTGCGATGCAACCAGACGATGGATGTCAGGCCACAGAATACGGCGCGCTGTCCCCGCTCCTGCCTCGCCTGCAGCGTGGAATCACTGGCGAGGACAGCGCTACTCATGACTGCACCAGTGCCAGCGGCGGAGGCTCATGGGACTCGAGCCTGGCGCGCCTCAGCTTGACCAGGAACTGGGCGGCATTGACGACGTACACAGCGTAGGCGGCCAGCGCAATGCTCATCTGGGTGGCCGGAGAAGCCAGGTCAAACAGCCAGGCGGCCAGGTAAGCGGTGTGCAGCGCGATCACCAGCATGCTCACCACATCTTCCCAATAAAAGGCCTCAGCAAACAGATATTGACCGAAGACAACCTTTTCCCAGATGGCGCCGGTTATCATAATGATGTATAAAACCGCGGTTTTTAATAACACCGACCAGGTTGCGGCTCCAAGGCCTTCCCCCGTCGACAGGAAATTGACCACCAGCAGGAGGCTGACAAGAAAGACCAGAAACTGGAGCGGCGCCAATATCCCCTGCACCAAAGTCCAGCGCGTGGCGTCCCTGCGTCGCCGCTGCTCGGGCGTGTAGAGGGAAATCTCTTGTGACGATACTGACTCTGTCATCACTGGGGGGCAGCGCCGGTTATTGTTGGATTACCAAAGAATCTAGCGCTTGTCGGTCAAACTGTCAATATTGCCTTACACTTAATGAAGTCCAATAAATTTGACATAGCGCAGGGTTTGCGATTAACTCGAATGACCGAGGTATATGCAAGCGACGCGCTCGCACGGCCAACGGTCGGATTCGCCCCAACCGCGTCATCTGACCGCGGTAAAAGCCACCCTTTATTGAGAAACGGAAACTGCGCGTGCTAGGTCAGTTGGACCCTCAGGCATCGGCCGACCTCGTAACGAGAATGGCCGACTTCACAATGCTACTGGACGCCAGTGGCCACATCCTTGAATTGTCCGTGAATAGCGAAGACCTGGCCGGCGCTGTGGATGACAGTTGGGTCGGCAGAGACCTGCGCGAGCTTGCCACGGCAGAAACCCGGCCCCGCGTAGAAGAGCTGCTGCAACAGACCACCGCCAGCCCCGGCAGCGTCGGCAGCTGCGATGCCAGTCACGAGCTGGATGATGACGACAGCGACCTGCTGGTCCGCTACCGCGCGGTAGCGCGGGGCAACAATGCCGAAATCCTGGTGCTCGGGCAGGACATGCGGCCGGAAGCCAACCTGCGCCAACAGCTGATGAACGCCCAACAGGCGCTGGAGCAGGACTACTGGCGACTGCGCCAGATTGAAACCCGATACAAGCGCTTGTTCGACATGGTCAGTGACGCGATCATCGTGGTGGACGGCGACAGCCAGCGGGTGATCGAATCCAACCCGCGGGCCGCCGCCCTGCTGTCCCCGGACCAGGACTCCATCGCCGGCAAACCGTTCCCGGTCGGACTGGACAAAACCGGCACCCGCAGCGTCAAGGCCCTGCTCGATGAAGTGCGACTGGCCGGACGCGGCAGCATCGAAGAGGTGCACACCGAACACGGCGACCACTGCTTTGATATCAACGCCACCTTCCTGCGCCAGGGCAATGAGGCGCGCTTCCTGGTGCGCTTTGCCGATCACGGCACCGAGGGCGTCAGCATGGAGCATGGCGCGGACGCGCTGCTGGGGGCATCCCTGCAGTCGTCGCCGGACGCCATCCTGCTGACCGATGAAGACGGTCGCGTCATCGCCGCCAACCAGACCTTCCTGGAGCTGGCTCAGGTGGTGTCCCAGGAGCAGGTACTTGGGCAACTCGCCGATCGCTGGCTGGGACGCTCCGGCGTGGATCTCAGCGTACTGCTGACCAACCTGCGCAAGAACACCAACGTCAAGCTGTTCAGCACCACCCTGCAGGGGGAACAGGGCTCCACTGCCGATGTGGAGGTGTCCGCCACCGCACTGTCCAATTCCCGAGGGCGGAACCTCGCCTTCTTTATCAGGGATGTGGGGCGCCGCGTCGCCGCCGAGCACCCCTCCGCCGCGCAACTGCCCCGCTCCATCGAACAGATCACCAAGCGGGTGGGACGGGTTCCACTCAAGGACCTGGTGCGTGAATCCACCGACGTGATCGAGGCCCTGTGCATCGAAGCCGCGCTTGCGCTCACTCACGACAACCGCGCGTCCGCCGCGGAACTGCTGGGCCTGAGCCGGCAAAGCCTGTACGCCAAGCTGCGCCGCTATGAGATCGACGGCCCCGGTGATGAAGCCGGCTGAGACCTAAACGCACCTCGCTTAAGTCACATCAAGAATTTTGACACCTCTGACTGTCCATTTTAATTGACAGTCAGAGGTGTTATTTCTATATTACAGTCATGCTCCCTGAAGCCATGGCGCCCACACCCAGCTCCCGCCCCGAATTGCGCGGCCTGCTGCAACTGCTGAAGCCAATCACCTGGTTTCCGCCGATGTGGGCTTTTGCCTGCGGCGCCGTCTCCTCCGGCGCCAACCCCATTGATACACCCCTGCTGCTGCTATCCGGCATTGTGCTGGCTGGGCCCATGGTCTGTGGCGCCAGCCAGGTAGTGAACGACTGGTTTGACCGCGAAGTGGACGCCATCAATGAACCCCACCGGCCAATACCCTCCGGCCGCGTACCCGGCAGTTGGGGTCTGTACCTGGCCATCACCTGGTCCTTCATGAGCCTGCTCCTGGGAATGAGTCTTGGTGTCACGGTGTTCTGGGCCACCCTGCTGGGCCTGATCCTGGCCTGGGCGTACAGCGCCCCGCCCCTGCGCTTCAAGCAGAACGGCTGGCTTGGCAACCTCGCGGTAGGCATTTCCTACGAGGGGCTCGCATGGGTGACCGGCGCCGCCGTGTTCCTGGGCGCCCTGCCCGGCACGCCAGTGCTGGCCCTGGCCTTCCTCTACAGCCTGGGCGCACACGGCATCATGACGCTGAACGACTTCAAGGCGCTGGAGGGCGATCACTCCCTGGGCATTCGCAGCCTGCCGGTGCAACTGGGCGCTGAGCGCGCGGCCAAGGTGGCCTGCCTGGTGATGGGCGTACCGCAGCTATTTGTGATCGCCCTGCTCTACGACTGGGGCCAGCCGCTGTTTGCGGGCATTGTTGCCGCCCTGCTGGCGCTGCAGCTTGCCGCCATGCGCAAGATGCTGCGCGACCCCAGGGCATTGGCCCCCTGGTACAACGGCACCGGCGTCACACTCTACGTACTGGGCATGATGGCCAGTGCCGTCGCTATAAGAGGTCTGGCATGACAAGAGGTCTGGCATGAACCGCGCGGAAGCAGGCAATTACGGCGGCCTGGGCTGGCTGGCAATCATTCGCCTGGGCCTGGTACAGACCGCCCTGGGGGCCGTCATCGTCCTCACCACGTCAACCCTGAACCGGGTGATGGTGGTAGAACTGGCTCTACCCGCCATGCTTCCCGGGATACTGGTGGCACTGCACCACATGGTGCAGATGACACGCCCCCACGTGGGCTACGGCTCTGATGTGGGTGGGCGGCGCACACCCTGGATCATTGGCGGCATACTGGTACTCGCCAGCGGCGGCGTGCTCGCCGCGTTTGCCACCACCCTGATGGACGCCACCCTGGCCTGGGGCGTCGGACTGGCCGTGCTGGCCTTCCTCATGATCGGCCTGGGGGCGGGCGCCGCCGGCACCTCCCTGTTGGTGCTGCTGGCAAAGAAAGTGGCACCCGGACGCAGGCCCGCCGCCGCCACCCTGGTGTGGATCATGATGATTGCCGGCTTCGCCATCACTGCCGGCGTCGCCGGGCAATTCCTGGATCCCTTCAGTCCGCAGCGGCTGGTAACGGTCACCGGCACGGTATCCCTGGCGGCGGTGATTATCACCCTGTTCGCCATCCGCGGCATTGAAGCCAGTGCCGTCGGCTACAGCTCGGACGATGCCGAAGCCGGGGACGGCGCCGGCATGCCGGATTTTCGGGTCGCGCTGCGCGAAATCTGGGAAGAGCGCCAGGCCCGCCAGTTCACGGTATTTGTGTTTGTCTCGATGCTGGCTTTCAGCGCCCAGGACCTGATCCTGGAGCCCTTCGCCGGCACGGTATTCGGGATGACACCCGGTGAATCCACACAGCTGGCCGGCATTCAACACAGCGGCGTGCTGATGGGCATGCTCATGGTGGCCCTCAGTGGCAGCCTGCTGAAGCTCAACAGCGTGGCGCACCTGCGGCGCTGGACTGTAGGCGGCTGTATCGCCTCTGGTCTGGCCCTACTGGGCATCGCCACCGGCGGCGGCTACGCCGAACACTGGCCCCTGGCCACCAATGTGTTTCTGCTCGGCGCGTCCAATGGCGCATTCGCCGTAGCAGCCATTGCGTCAATGATGAACCTGGCCGCCGACGGCCGCGCCCGCCGCGAGGGGCTGCGCATGGGCCTTTGGGGCGCCGCCCAGGCCATTGCCTTTGCCCTCGGCGGCTTCCTGGGCACGGTGGCGATAGACGCCACCCGTCAGTTCGTGGCCGACCCGGCCTCCGCCTATGCCCTGGTGTTCAGCGCCGAGGCGATCCTGTTCCTGTGGGCCGCACGGCTGGGAAGTGCCGTGCGCAATACCCAACCCCAACACGCAGCGGCACCCGCCTTTGGAGAGGTAGCCGTCGCCAGCCTGCTCAACGAGAGGTAGCAGCCATGAGCGAACAAAAAGCCACACACCAGGACGCGGCCAGCCCGGCCAATGCGACCGACAGCTCGCATGCGCCGCTCGCGCGGCACCCGGAGGAATTCGACGTCATCGTGATCGGTGGCGGACCGGCCGGCGCTACCGCAGCCAACGACCTGGCCCGGGCCGGCCACAGCGTGTTGATGCTGGAGCGCGCCTTCAGGATCAAACCCTGTGGCGGCGCCATCCCGCCGCGGCTTATTGAAGACTACGACATTCCCCAGCACCTGCTGGTGGCCAAGGTCACCTCAGCACGCATGGTGTCGCCGACCCAGACCAAAGTCGACATGCCCGTGGGCGACACCTACGTCGGCATGGTCGACCGGGAAGTGTTCGACCCCTGGCTGCGGCAGCGTGCCGTAGAGGCCGGCGCCAGCCAACGCATCGGCAGCTTCAAGCAGCTGCGGCGCCGGGACGATGGCCGGGTGGAAGTGGACTTCACCGACAAGGAAAACGGCGGCGAAGTGGTCACCGTCATTGGCCGCACCGTGATTGGCGCGGACGGCGCCAACTCGCAGGTAGCAAAATCCTACGTCCCCGGTGGCGACCAGAAAAAATGTGTGCTGGCCTATCACGAAATCGTACGCTCACCAATTGGCTCAGCCGGCGGCAACTTCGACCGCCATCGCGCGGACGTCTGGTACCAGGGCAATCTGTCACCGGACTTCTACGCCTGGGTCTTCCCCCATGGCGAGACCACCAGCATTGGTGTCGGCAGCGAAATGAAGGGCTTTTCCGCACCAGACTCCGTCAAGGCCCTGCGTCGCGAGGTCAACCTGGAGTGCGCCGAAACCCTGCGGCGAGAAGGCGCGCCGATCCCACTTAAGCCGCTGCGGCGCTGGGACGATGGCGCTAATATCGTGCTCGCGGGAGACGCCGCCGGCGTGGTAGCGCCGGCCTCTGGCGAGGGCATCTACTACGCCATGTACGGCGGGCAGTTGGCCGCCGAAGCGGTCATGGAGTGCCTGGCCACCGGTGATGCCCGCGCCCTGGGCACAGCCCGCAAGCGCTTCATGAAGGAGCACGGCCGGGTATTCTGGATCCTCGGCATGATGCAGAAGTTCTGGTATTCCAGCGACAAGCGTCGGGAGCGTTTCGTCAGTATGTGCAAGGACCCGGATGTGCAATACCTGACCTGGCAGGCCTACACCCAGAAGAAACTGGTGCGCGCCCGGCCAGCCGCCCATGCGCGGATTTTCTTCAAGGATATGGCTCACCTGCTGGGGCTCGCCCGGGTCTAGCGAACGGCGCTTCCCAACACATGGCGGACTGGTTCGCCTCGGGCAGGATTGTCGACCTGGTGTTGCTACTGGTGGCGCTGGAAATCGCCGCCCTGCCCTGGTTGCTGCGGCGGCTGGGCAGCGAGCTTCGAGTCTTTCAACTGTTACCCAATATCATTGCCGGCATCGCACTGATGCTGGCCCTGCGCGCAAGCCTGGTGGACGCCCCCTGGCCGTGGATATCCACCGCCCTGCTGGTGGCACTGGCGGCACATCTCGGAGATCTCGCCCTCAGGCTGCGGCGAAGCAGCCCGGGGCAGGAAAGAGCGGACTGAGAACCTTACCAGACCGGGGCCAGGCGCGGCTCGGCGGGGATCTCGTTGCTCCTGGTGGGGTGCAGGTACAAGCGCAGGAAAGTCAGGCCGGCGGCCGCTGAAAGGCCCAGCCGCTTGACCCCGGCCACCAGGCCGCCGCGCTCCCGCAGCTCCTGGATTCGCACATTGATCTCCCTGAGACGCTCAAGCCCGGCGCGGAAGCGTGGGCTGTCGGTGTCCAGGGTCAGCGGGAATACCTGGCGGCTGATCTCTGTGGTGATTTCGAAAACCCGGAAATCAAACTCGGTGGGATCCATGCCAAGGGCATGGTAGAGCTGCGGCCGGGTGTGGTCGCGGACATACATGGTGGAGTACACCGCCAGCAGGAAGAAACGAATCCACAGCTTGTTGTAACCGCGCAGCAGGTGGGGGTTGGCGCGCATGATCAACGCCAGGGATTCGCCGTGACGGAATTCGTCATTGCACCATTCCTGGAACCAACGGAAGATCGGGTGAAAACGCTTTTCCGGGTGCTTCTCCAGGTGCCTGAAAATGGTGATGTAGCGAGCGTAACCAATCTTCTCTGACAGGTAGGTGGCGTAGTAGATGTACTTGGGCTTGAAGTAGGTGTAGTCCTTCTCGCGCTTCAGAAAGCCCAGGTCCACCGCTACCCCGAGATGCTTGAGGGCGCGGTTGATAAAGCCGGCGTGGCGGGACTCGTCACGAGCCATATAGGCCATCAGGTCCTGCACGTCCTTATTGTCCACGTTTTTCTTGATTTCGTTATAGAGCACGCAGCCCGAGTACTCCGCGGTAATGGAGCTGACCAGGAAGTCGACGAACTCTTCCCTCAGCTCCGGAGACAGTTCGTGCATCTCGGCGTCGTAATCCACTTCGCCACGAAAGTGATCGTGGTTGTTATCTGCGGCATACTCTGCGAGCATCTTGTCCCATTCCTCGCGAACGGGATTGACGTCGAGACGATCCATCTCGGCGTAGTTCGTCTTATAAAAACGAGGCGCCAGCAGGGTGTCTTTCACAGCCTGCGCAGTGGTGTCATTGGTGTTGGTTTCGGGCTTGTTGTCAGTGTTGCTGTCGTCGATAGCAGCCATCTGGTTCATCTCGTTACCCTCGTGTCGCCTGGGGGCGATATTTGCGGCGTGTATTTAACGCCCGTGGACTGATAAGTCGTGTTCTGTCTTACTGTGTAAAGTTTTTTTGACAGTTGGCTTGTCAATTATAGTTGTCTATACTGCAAATTCAAGCAGGCTCGCACTATTCAGGCACGGATAGTCCGCGAGTTTCGAGCGCCAGGGGGCGCACGGCGAATGGGACGAGATGCGGTAAGCGGTGTGATACACGCCGAAACGCCCGATGCCACGGCTGACCGGTTATACACTCTTGGCTATGCGAGTACGCAGACAAAGCCGCTGGGCACGGCAGGCCTGATCGAACTGCTCAACGAAGCCAGGGACTTTAACCAGAAAAACGGCATCACCGGCCTCCTGCTGCACAGGGATGACTCCTTCCTGCAGGTGATTGAAGGCCGCAAACAGGACGTCCTGTCCCTGTATGAACTGATCCAGAAAGATCCCCGCCATGAGCGCGTGGAAATCCTGTTTCAGGACTACATCACGGAACGTGAGTTCTCCGACTGGCAGATGGGTTTCATCGAGCTGGGCGGCGTGGATGTTTCGCTGCTGCCGGGTTTTTCCAACTTCCTGGTGGAAAACGAGGAGCCCAGATCCCTGCTTGAGCGGCTCAGCCGTACCAAGCGGCTGCTGCTGCTGTTCAGGAATCTGTGCTGACAGCCGCCGAAAGCGGCCAGTTCAGCGCACGACTACATCACCCCGTAGGCCAACATGGCGTCCGCCACCTTGGTAAAACCTGCGATATTGGCGCCCTTGAAGTAATCCACATGCCCACCTGACTGCACACCGTATTCCACGCACTGGTCGTGGATGCTGCGGATAATCTTGCGCAGGCGCTCATCCACCTCTGACTCACTCCACTGCAGGCGCAGGCTGTTCTGGCTCATCTCCAGGCCGGACACCGCCACCCCGCCGGCGTTCGCCGCCTTGGCGGGCGCATGCAGCATGCGCCTGGCCTCGCTGAACAGGCTGATCGCTTCCGGGGTAGTAGGCATATTGGCGCCCTCCGATACCCCTCTCACCCCGTTCTTCAGCAGCGTTCGAGCCTCCTCGCCATCAATTTCGTTCTGGGTGGCACAGGGGAAAGCCAGGTCGGCCTCGATGCCCCAGGGCTCCGCGCCGTCGTGGTAATCGAAACCGAATTCTTCCGCCGCCTCGGAAATCCGCCCGCGGCGCACGGTCTTAAGCTCCTTGACCCAGTCCACCTGGTCCTGGGTGATACCCTTCGGGGCATACACCATGCCATTGGAATCGGACAGGGTCAGCACCTTACCGCCCATGGCAATCAGCTTTTCCGCACAATAGGTGGCCACGTTCCCGGAGCCCGACACCAGACAGCGCTGGCCCTCGATGTGCTCGCCGTGGTGGGTGAGCATCTCTTCCATCATGTATACCGTGCCGTAGCCGGTGGCTTCGGTGCGTATGTGACTGCCGCCAAACTCCAGGGCCTTGCCGGTGAGCACACCTTCAAAGCGGTTGGCCAGGCGCTTGTACTGGCCGAACAGGTAACCCACCTCACGGGCGCCGACGCCGATGTCCCCCGCCGGCACGTCGGTATCGGGGCCAATGTGGCGGTGCAGCTCGGTCATGAAGGCCTGGCAGAAGCGCATCACCTCACGGTCCGAACGCCCCTTGGGGTCGAAGTTGGCACCCCCCTTGCCGCCGCCCATGGGCAGGCCGGTCAGGGAGTTCTTGAAGGTCTGCTCAAAGGCCAGGAACTTCAGCATGCCCTGGTTGACCGAGGGGTGAAATCGAATACCCCCCTTGTAGGGGCCAATGGCGTTGTTCTGCTGCACCCGGAAGCCCCGGTTGACCCTCAGCTCGCCGACGTCGTCCTCCCAGACCACGCGGAAGCTGACGACCCGGTCGGGCTCGGTCATGCGCTCCAGGATGCGCAAATCCTTGTAGCGCGGCTTGTCCTGGATATAGGGAATGATATCCATCGCCACCTCGTGGACCGCCTGGTGAAACTCCGGCTCGCCCGGGTTGCGCTCTACCACGCCCTCCATGAACTTCTCGAGGTTCTCTGCTTTGTCGACCACCATGGCCAGCTCCTTTACAGCGTTGTGTTTATTCAGCCACCGCGATTGTCGGGTTACAGGCGCAGCCCCAACTCATCGTGCGCCTCTCGCGCCAGGGCCTCCCGGAAATCCGGATGGGCGATACCGATCAACTCACGGGCGCGCTCAATCACCGAGTGGCCGCGCAGGCGGGCGATGCCGTACTCGGTAACAATGTAGTCCACGTGGGCGCGGGTGGTGACCACGCCGGAGCCGAGGGTCAGCATGGTCACCAGGCGGGTAACCTGTCCGTCCCGGGCCGTGCTGGGCAGCGCGATCACCGACTTGCCTCCCTCGGAGAAAGCCGCCCCCAGCACAAAATCCACCTGGCCGCCCACGCCCGAGTAAACCCGCGGGCCCATCGAGTCGGCGCACACCTGGCCGCTAAGATCGATCTGGATGGCGCTGTTGATCGACACCACATGCTTGTTGCGGGCAATCACCGTGGGGTCGTTCACGTACTCGATATCCAGGAAAATCACTTCCGGATTGTCATCGACGAATCGATACAGGGCCTCGCTGCCCATGGCGAAGCCGGTGACGATCTTGCCACGCTGGCGCTTCTTGCGTGAATTGTCCACGGCGCCGCACTCCACCAGGGGCAGCAGCCCGTCGGAAAACATTTCGGTGTGCACGCCCAGGTGCTTGCGGTCACCCAGGTTGGACAGGGCCGCATCGGGAATCGCGCCGATGCCCATCTGCAGGCAGTCACCGTCATCGATGAGGCTGGCGATGTGCTCCCCGATGCGGCTTGTCACCTCGTTGGCCGGGCGGGGCTCGATAGTGATCAAGGGCGCGTCTTCCAGATAGGCGATGTCGATGGCATCCAGCGGAATGAAGGCATCGCCGTGGGTGCGGGGCATGCTGGGATTCACATGGGCGATCACACGGTCTGCCACCTCGCAGGCCGCCTTGGTGGCCTCCACCGAAATACCCAGGGTGCAGTTGCCGTGCTGGTCGGGGGAGGACACCTGGATCAGCGCCGTGTTGACCTGCTGTTCACCGCGACGGAACAACTTGGGCAGCTCGGACAGAAAAATAGGCACGTAGTCCGCCAGCCCGGCGTTGATCAGGTCGCGGGTGTCCTTGCCGGCGAAGAACACCCGATGCCGAAGATGACCGTGCAGCGCCTCGCCGCAGACGGCGCTGGCGTGCTCCAGATGCAGCTGCATCAAGGTGAGGCCGCTGCAGTTGAGCGCGTGCTCAGCGAGTGCCTCCAGCAGTACCGTCGGGGTGGCGGCCATGGAATGGCACCAGATGTACTCACCGCTCTCGATGGAGGCGACGGCTTCCGCCGCCGATTCGCAAAACCTTGTCACACGCTCGCTTCCCGCACTAAACGCAGGCAGCCTATCACAGCCCCCCGTCGATAATGATGTCAGCCAGCGGCTTGCGTTCGCGGGGAGCTTCGTCGCGCTCGGCGTACTGTGCGGGAATCACATCGGGCGTGCCCTCATAGCCTATGGCCAGGCCGGTCAGGGCCTCCTGGCTGTCAGCCAGGCCGAAAGCGCCGTGGGCGGCATCCGGGTCTATGCCGATCATCTGGTGTACCACCAGGCCGCGAGCGGTCGCCTCCAGGGTGAGCATCGCGGAGGCGGCGCCGAGGTCGTGGGCGGCCGCCTTGTTGGGCTTGCCGTTGTACTCGAAGTGCTTTTCGATCACCCCCAGGGCCAGCACCGGGGCGTTGGCGGCCCAGGGCTGGTTGCCTTCCAGCAACACCTGGTGAAGCGTGTCCCAGGTGGCCTGGCTGCGGCCCCTGACGCCGACGATGTAGCGCCAGGGCTGGGCATTGTATGAAGACATGGTCCAGCGCGCCGCTTCGAACAGGCTACTGAGGTCTACCTCGCTCACCTCGCGCGCCGGATCAAAGGCATAGGGGCTGTGACGCTCGGTCAACAGCGCATGGATGGGGTGTTCTACCGGGGCGATTCCCTTGCTCATTGGAAGTTCCTGTCTGTCTGATGTCGATAAAAGCTGCCGGTTCATTATTCCGGCAGGGGAATGTACTCATCGTCGCCTTCGACCTTCGGGAAGCGCCCTTCCTTCCAGTCCAGCTTGGCCTGTTCGATTCGCGCGGGGTCACTGTGCACAAAGTTCCAGAAGATATGACGCTCGCCCAGGCGATCACCGCCAATAACCATCACCCGGCTCTCCTGGCTGGCCCTGAGCGTCAGCGACTTGCCGGGACAGGCGACCGCCATCACCCCGGCGCCGTGGCTGTCTTCGTCGATCACCACCTCGCCTTCGACCACGTACACCGCGAGCTCCTGTTCGTCATCAGGCAGTGACAACTCGGCGCCCGCCTGCAGCCGGCAGTCCATGTACAGGGTGCGGGAATAGCTCATCACCGGCGACTCTTCGCCAAAAGCCGAGCCCATAATCAGGGTGGCGTGTGCACCGGGCAGGGAAATCCCGGGCAGGTCGGTCGCGGGATAGTGGCTGAAGTCCGGGGCGCGCTCCTGGTCCTGTTCAGGCAGGGCAATCCAGGATTGGATGCCATGCAGGCGGCTGAGCTCATCGAGATCGTCACCGGCTCGCTCAGAGTGGACGATGCCGCTACCCGCTGTCATCAGGTTGATCGCCCCGGCCTGAATAGGCTGCACCACGCCGAGACTGTCCCGGTGCATGATCTCGCCTTCAAACAGGTAGGTGATGGTGGCGATACCGATGTGCGGGTGCGGCCGCACCGAGATGCCCTTCCCTGGCGGGAATTCCGCCGGGCCCATGTGATCGAAGAACACGAACGGTCCCACCTTGCGGCGCCTGCGCGAAGGCAGTGAACGGCGCACGGTAAACTCCCCGAGATCGGTCTCCCGCGGCTCGATCAACAGTTCAATACTGCCCTCTCGCTCCGCGCAGGCTGCGTCTTCGGCATTTTCAAAGCTCATGGTGAAATCTCCCGCTGGGTGTTGGATGGCGTGAAAAACAGTGTGAACAGCATTTGTTACGCAGTGAGGTGCGGGCCCGTTTAACGGGCCCGCGAGCCTTCAGCCCATATCAAGAGCCTTCAGCTCACATTAATAGCCTTCAGCCCATGTCAAAGAGCAGGAATTCCGACTCTTCAGCAGCTTCGATGTGCAAGTGGTCGCCGCCATCCAGCGCGGCGCCATCGCCCTGCTCCAGGCGTTGGCCGTTGACCAGCAGGCTGCCACCTGCCACCTGCAGCCAGCCTTTGCGGTCGCCGGCAATCGCATGATCAAGCGCCCTGCCGGACTCGAGAATCGAGGCGTAGAGGTCCACATCCCTGTGAATCACAACCGCCCCATCGCGACCGTCACGGGCACCGACCAGCCGCAGCTGGTTGAGCTTGTCTTCGCGACCAAAGGGCTTCTGCTCGTAACCGGGCTCCAGACCCTGGACTTCCGGCAGAATCCAGATCTGCAGGAAGTGGACTTCCTCGCTGTCGGAGGCGTTGTACTCGCTGTGGCGTACACCGGTCCCCGCCGTCATGCGCTGTACATCGCCGGGACGAATCAGCGAGCCGTTGCCCATGCTGTCATTGTGCTCCAGGGCGCCGTCCAGCACATAGGAGATGATCTCCATATCACTGTGGCCGTGGGTGTCGAAGCCGCGGCCGGGCTTTACCCGGTCTTCGTTGATCACCCGCAAAGGCCCGTGGCCCATATAGCGCTGGTCGAAGTAGTGGCCAAAGGAGAAGCTGTGCTTGCTGTCCAGCCAGCCGAAGTTGGCCACGCCACGCTCTGCACTCGGTCGAATCGTCATGTTTGGGTCCTCCTGTGTGGTTGATAAATACAGTTTATTGTTTGTCCAATAGGAAACAATTAGGCATTATGGAAACATTCTGTAACTTTATTGTTGACAATATTCGGAGGGCTGATGGACATCCTGGAGGGCATGCGGAGTTTTGCCCGGGTGGTGGAAGCCGGGGGATTTGCCGCGGCAGCCCGCGAGATGGGTGTCTCCCGGGCTGTGGTCAACAAGCAGGTCAAGAAGCTCGAGGAGAGCCTGGGAGCCCAGTTACTGCTGCGCAGCACCCGGGTGGTCAAGCCGACGGATACCGGCCTTGCCTTTTACCAGCGCTGCCTGTCGGTGCTGGCGGAGGTAGACCTGGCGCTCAGTGCCGTGCGGGAAGCCCAGGGCCTGCCGGTAGGCACCCTGAGAATCAACGCGCCGATGTCCTTCGGCACCCTGCACCTGCCCGAGATCGTCGGCAGTTTCATGGACCGCTACCCGGACCTGCGGGTTGAACTGAGCCTCAATGACCGCTTCGTGGACCCGCTGGAAGAAGGCTTCGACGTCTCCATTCGCATCAGTGAGCCCCACCACAGCACCAGCCTGGCAACCCGTGAAATCACCCCGGTGCGCCGGGTACTGTGCGCCTCCCCCGCCTACCTGTCGGAGGCCGGCGAGCCCGCCGTACCGGCAGAACTCGCGGAGCACCGCTGCCTCCACTATGGCTACCAGGCCACCGGCATCCAGTGGCGGCTCAATGGGCCCGAAGGCGAGGAATCGGTGGCCGTGAACTGTGCCATGTGGTCCAACAATGGTGAGGTGCTGGCCGCGGCTGCCTGCCGGGGGCGCGGCATCGCGCTGCTGCCCACGTTCATCGTCGGCGCCTCGCTGCAGGCCGGAGAACTGCGCACCCTGATGCCGGACTACGAACCTACCACCCTGACGCTTTGCGCCCTGTATCCTCGCCATCGCCACCTGTCGAGCAAGGTACGGCTGTTTGTCGACTGCCTGGCAGAAACCATCGGCGAACGCCCCTATTGGGACCTGGTGAGCTAGTCGCCCGCGCCTTCAGCGGACCTTACTCACCCTGCTGCCGGCGCCACTGCTCCGGCGCCCAGGCAATGATGGCTTCGGCGTCTTCCTGCAACAGGAAATCAGCAGCGACCGCTGCCTCGGTGGCAGCAGTCACCGCCGCCACAAAACCGGCTTCGTCGACATAGAGGCTGGCCATCTGCTCGGCGCTGAACAATTGGGTGGTGCCAAACAGGCGACAGAAGCCGCCACTGCTCTGTCCTTCTCCCGACAGGATGGCGCTCGGGGCGTCCACGTAGGGTGTTCGAATACCGCCGGTGACATTGCCCAGCGAATCCCGCAAAAAGGCGCCGCCGTCATCCGTCAGGTCCAGCAGCGGGCCAGAGGGAGGCGCCGTGCCGAACTGAATCCAGTCGTCCAGCGCCCGCACCGCGCGCGCAAACACATAGTGCATGGGGCCGGAATTGAAGGGTGCATCACAACGCAGGATGCCAAGCACCGTGTCTTCCTCCACCACTTCCGCGAAGCGCGGCTCCCCGGTGGCATCGAGCCGCCCGCTGACGATTGTGTAGTAGTCGGCATGGGCGGTACCCGCCACCTCCCACAGGCGGAAGTTGTCGCTGTCGGCCTGGCGCGCCCCGAAGTAGTTGAGGATGGTCAGGTCGGTTTCCGTCTGGAAAGTGATCACCGGTACGCCGATGTCTTCACGCACCCGCGGCAGTGGCGGTGTATCGATCGGCACCTGCGGCTCCTGCGCCAGGGCAGAGGAACCGCCGCCGCGACTGTGCACCATGAAACCATCGTAAGCGCCATAGCGGGGCTGCACGGCGTTGATGTAGGTGACCAACCTGCCGGCGGACTGGGATTCGCCGTAGGCGGCGATGCGGTCCGGCACCATGCCCGCCAGCACGTCAAGGTTGGCCTGACCTCTGAGGACCGCAGTCACCTGGGTAAATATATCGTAGGAAAAACTGTCACCCGGGTGCAGCAGGCTGCCGTAGCGTTCCGGGTTTACCGCCTTCAGATGGAATGGCGCGAGACTGCCCTCGCTGCCCTCGATACCGACGATCTGCGCCGATACGCCAATCCAGATGTGTCCACTGCGGTACATCTCCACATGCCCGCTGCCCCAACTGGGCGGAATATCGAAGCCCGAGGTGACATTCAGCCACTCCACGATCACCGAGCCGTTGAAGTCCGCCGGGTCTAGCGGGCGATGCACTACCAGGCGGGTGCGGTACTCGGCCTGCTCTGCGGGTTCAGCTTCCCAGGTGCCGTCCGGTAGCAGCTCGTTGAGGTTGGTAAAGGCACTGGCCGTGCCTTCGTAAAAATACTCCCGGGCCTCGTAGTCGATGATGGCGAGATCGAAGGCATTCGCCTGCAGGAACAAGTTTCCGGCGTCGGGCGGGTCCGAGACCGTGGGCACCGCCACGGGAAGCAAGACCGGACCCGCCGGCGCGGTCTTGGGAATACTGCCGCCAGAGCCACAAGCGGAAACGAGGAACACCAGGGTCAGGGCCAGGGGGAGAACTAGTGGACGCATGCTGCAACTACTCTGCTTTGTTATTGGAATATCGTTAGTTTTGCCGCATTTAACCACAAACGGCGGTGCAGTGAGACTTCACCCGCGGAGGTTAATGTGCGCTATGATTACCCTACTGTTGCGTCCCTGAGGGCGCACCCCGCGAGGCGCATCCGTGGTACCGGGAAGAGGCGCGCGCCGCGATTTGCTGGACTTGGGGGAAGACACACTGATCAAAAAAGTTGCCCCGCTCCTGGTGCTGGTTGCTGCTGTTGCCGTTTTCATGCTTTTGCAGGCCAATCAACCCACACCGGAAAAACGCGAGCAGGGACCGAGACCGATTACGGTGTTTGTGGAATCGGTCGAACGCGACCAGGTGACCCTGGAAGTGGTCACCCAGGGTGAGGTGCGTTCACGCGTGTCCATCGACATGGTGGCGGAAGTGTCCGGCCGCATTGTCGAAGTGAGCCCGGAGTTCATGGAAGGCGGCGCGGTCAGCCCCGACGCCGCCCTGGTGCGCATCGACGATACCGATTACCAGTTGGCCCTGAGCCAGGCCGAGGCCAGGGTGGCGGAAGCCCGGGTTGCCCTGGAGCTGGCCCTGGCTGACGCCGATGTCGCCCGCAAGCAGTTGATAGACACTCCCAACCCCTCGGACCTGGCATTGAAAAAGCCCCAGGTCGCCGAAGCCCGCGCCGCCTTGAAGGCGGCGGAAGCCGACTTTGAGCAGGCCCGGGTCAACCTGGCGCGCACCCGGGTCTCCCTGCCCTTCACCGGCCGCATGGCCAATACCTATGTGGATCTCGGTCAGTACGTAACCGTCGGTGCGCCGCTGGGCGAGGCTTTTGCCACCGACAAGGTCGAGATTCGCCTGCCCATCACCTACGACCAGCTCGCCACCCTGGGGCTGCCGATCGGATTTCGGGCGGAACCCGGCGCCGGCCTACCCGTCACTCTGGAAGCTGACGTAGCCGGCAGCAATCAACAGTGGCAGGGCGAACTGCTGCGGCTGGACGCTTCCATCGATCGTGAGACACGCACACTGTATGCCATCGCTGAGGTGGAAGACCCCTATGGTGAGAACGTGTCCGCTACCGGCATGCCCCTGGCCGTGGGCCTCTACGTCACCGCGACGGTGCAGGGACGCGAGCTGGCCGATGCGGTGCGCATCCCGCGCAAGGCCCTGCGCGCGGGCGACACGGTCTATGTCATCAACGCTGACAACGAACTGGAGATTCGCGCCGTCAGCGTCAGCCACAGCTCGCCACACCACGCCATTATTGAAGACGGCGTGAAAGCCGGTGACCGCCTGATCACCTCAACAATCCGCAACCCGATTCCCGGCATGGCGCTCAAGGCCGATGACGACAGCGCGGCGCTGGTCAGTGCCACCCCGGCGGGCAGCGGCCCCGGCTAGGCGAAGGCACCCGCCATGAAACGCCTGATTGCCTGGTGGGTGCACAACCCTGTGGCCGCCAACCTGTTGATGGTGGGCATCCTGCTGGCGGGCTTCCTGGGCTTTAATGCCATGGAGCGCGAGGCTTTCCCCTTCTTCAAACCCAACCAGGTGGAAATCGAAGCCACCTGGCCGGGGGCCGCGCCACAGGAGGTCGAAGAGCAGATCATCCTGCGCATGGAAGAGGCCCTCAAGGGCGTGGACAATGTCTACCGGGTCTACTCCACCGCTTCGGAAAACCTGGCTCGCCTCGAGGTGCAAACCTACGCCGGCGTCGACCTCGACAATTTTCTCAACGAGGTGAAAAACGCGGTCGACTCCGTCACCTCGCTGCCCAGGGACGTGGAGAATACCCAGGTGCGTCGCACCGTGTTCCGGGACGAAATGGCGCGCATCGCCGTACACAGTGACGTACTCACCGAGCGACAGCTGGTACGGCTTGCAGAAGACCTGCGCGACGAACTCGCGCGACTGCCCTACATCTCCATCGTCAACCTGTTCGGTGCGCGCAAGGAAGAGGTGTCCATAGAGCTGTCCGAACGGGATATGCGCCGCTACGGCCTGAGCTTTGATGAGGTCGCCAATGCGGTACGCGCCAGCTCCATCAACCTCTCTTCCGGACAGGTCCGGACAGCCACCGGTGACGTGCGACTGCGGGCGCGCAACCTTGCCGACAACGAGCAGGACTTCTCCCGCATCGTGGTGCGCCAGAGCCGCGACGGCGGCATAGTGACCCTGGGCGATGTCGCCACCATCATAGATGGCTTTGAGGACGAGGATATCCTCGCCACACTCAATGGCGAGCCGGCGATTCTGCTGATGGTGATGTCGCAGGAGTACATGCAGGTCGTCAAAAGCAGCGAGACCATGCGCGCCTGGATCGAGGAACGCCAGCGAACCCTGCCGCAGGGTGTGGAGCTCACCCTGTGGGGTGACTCGGCGGACATCTACCGCGGCACCATGAGCACAATCATGCAGTCCGCGTACCTGGGCCTGCTGCTGGTGTTCCTGGTGTTGATCCTGTCGCTGCGACCCAAGGTGGCCCTGTGGGTCACCGCCGGTATTGCCGTTGCCTTCCTCGGCACCTTTTCGCTGCTGCCGGCGAACAATGTCTCGCTCAACGTCATGTCCACCTTCGCTTTCCTGCTGGTACTGGGCATCGTGGTGGATGACGCTATCGTGGTCGGCGAGAGCATCCACCGCCACAGCCACGAGGGCGGCGGACCGGACAGTGCCATCGAGGGCGCCTACGCTGTCTCCAAACCGGTCATTTTCGCGGTGCTGACCACGGTGATCGCCTTCGCGCCCTGGTTCTTTGTTTCCCTGGCCGAGGCGCAGATTACCAAGCAGCTTTCCGTGGTGATCACCGTCGCCCTGCTGATCTCGATTATCGAGGCGTTTTTTATTCTTCCCGCTCACCTGCGCAAGCTCGATCACCGGGAAAAACTCTCAGGCCTGATGCGCAGGCAGCGGCAGTTGGAGGAAGGCATTGTCAATTTTGCCAACAGCCGCTTCCGCCGCTGCCTGGTGCTGGCCATCGAACGCCGCTACCTCACGGTCAGCCTGTTTATGGGCGCCTTCCTGATCAGCGTTGGCGTGTTCACCAGCGGCTGGGTGAAGTTTGCCTTTATGCCCGAAGTGCAGGGTACCCAGGTGTTTGTTCAGGCGCAGATGCCCACCGGCAATCCCTATTCACGCTCCATGGAGATACTCGACCAGTTCCAGGTGGCCCAGCGCAAGCTGATCGCCGAGGTGGAGGCGCGGGCGGAGGAAGGCGGCACCGGCAAACTGATTCACGGCTGGTACACCCGGGCCCGGCGCGACAGCGTGCTGGCGATTATCGAACTGGTCCCGCCAGAGCTGCGCGACATGACCGCCAAGGAGACCGCCGACCGGCTCCGCGACCTGGTCGGCGATGTGCCCGATGCCGACGAAATCGAGATCAACTACACCATAGACAGGGAATCACCGGGGGTTTCCTACGTGCTGCGCCACCGGGACAGCGAGGTGCTGGCACTGGCCAGTCAGGAGCTCAAGGCCCAGCTGCAATCCTACGACGGCACCTATTTCGTGCGTGACAACCTGCAGGGACAAACCGAAGAGCTGCACATGAGCCTGCTGCCCGGTACCGAGAAGCTCGGGCTCAGCCTTGCCGAGGTTTCCCGCCAGGTACGTCAGGCCTATTACGGTGAGGAAGTACAGCGACTGCCGCGGGAAAACGGCGACGTCAAGGTGATGGTGCGCTACCCGCAGGAACAGCGCCGCAACCTGGACAGTTTGCGCGATTTCCGGGTGCGCACCGGGGATGGCCGCGAGGTGCCACTGTTCTCGGTGGTGGATGTAGAGCTGACCACCGGCCTGCGGCGCATCCAGCGCCGGGACGGAGAGCGCATGGTACAGATCAGTGCCGACCTGTCCGCGGAACTCATGAGCAACATCAGCAGTGACATGAGTGATAACTTCCTGCCCGCATTCAAGGAGCGCCACGCCGACCTGGTGGTATTGAAGGCTGGCCAGGCGGAAAACGAGGAGTTTTTCCTCACGGAGATTCTCTCCCTGTACACCATTGCCCTGTTCGTGATGTACGCACTGATCGCCGTGGCTTTCCGCTCCTACTGGCTGCCGCTGCTGATCATGACCGCCATCCCCTTCGGTTTCATGGGTGCGGTGTACGGCCATCTGATGTTCGGAGTTTCCATGGCGATGTTCTCCTACTTCGGCATTGGCGCCGCCGCCGGGGTGGTGGTCAACGACAACCTGGTGCTGGTGGACTACATCGGGCGCCTGCGCGAGCGTGGCGAAGATGTCTTCAGGGCCGTGGAGAACGCCGGTGTACACCGCTTCCGCCCCATCCTGCTGACCACGCTCACCACCTTTATCGGCCTGATGCCGATCATGGCCGAGCGCTCTATTGATGCCCAGTTCCTCAAGCCGGCGGTGCTGGCGCTGGCCTTCGGCGTCATGTTTGCGTTGTTTGTCACCCTGCTCATGGTGCCGGCCCTGTATTGCATCGGCGAAGACATCCGCAGCGCGCTGGCGCGACTGTGGCAACGCCTCAAAGGCGCCCGGCGCGGCGCAGTTCACAGCCCCTGAACGCAGGACGCAATGTAACAAAGCTGTTTTATTGGCGTGGTATCACCTGCCCCACAGCTGAAACCCGCAGAGCGACATGTTAGATACCATCAGCCGGCAACTGTTCGACGACGCACCCGCCGACACCCTCTACCACTACACCTCTTTCAGCGGCATGACCGGGATCGTCAGCTCCGGCGAGCTGCGGGCCAGCGACATCCGCTACATGAACGACTCCGCCGAGCTGCGCCATACCCTCAACCTGCTGAAAACCCATGTCACCCAGCGCGTGATCGACGGCACGGACCACCCGCGCCTGCTCAACCAGTTGCTGGAATGGCTCTCCCACCGGGTGGTCAGCGGGCCCATGCTGTTCGGCGCCTCGTTCCGGGCCAACGGCAACCTGCTGTCCCAGTGGCGCGGCTACAGCGCCCATGGCAAAGGCGTGAGCCTGGGCTTTGCACCGGAGCACATCAGGCATTGCGCCGCTAGCCAGCACTTCCAGGTGGCGCGCTGCCTGTACTCGCCGGAGAAGCAGCGGCGACTGATACGCGAGGTGGTGGACGCCATCGAGGTGACCGCCCTCAGGCTCGGTGAAAACGACGACCCCAGCAGCCGCCACCCCACCCAGTCCTACTACGATGTGTTCGAACATATCGAGGGCGACCTGCTACGCATTGCCGCCATTCTCAAGCACCCTTCCTTCGAGGAAGAACAGGAATGGCGCATCGTCTCGCCGATGATCTCCGACTCCTGCGACGAGCGTGTAGACTTCCGCGAAGGCGCGGCAATGATGGTGCCCTTCTATCGTTTCTCGCTGGCGGACGGCACGGGCAACCATATGCAGCTTGACCACGTGTTCCTGGGCCCCACCAACAATGTCGAGCTGTCAATGAACTCCCTGGAGCTCTACCTGGAACGCATGCGCACGCGGCCCCGGCGCGGGGTCAGCTATTGCCAGATCCCCTTTCGCAGCCGGTAAGGAAGCCCTGTATAGCCTGGTGATAGCTCGGGCTTTGCGGGGCGGGGGTTGGCGAAGCGCGGCCCCAGCGTCTAGTATGCGCCCCATGAGCGAACCCAAGCCGGACACCCGCACGCCGTCACCACCCTATGGTTACTCGCGCGAATGCCATTACCCGCTGGAACAGCAGATCCGCATCGTGGCGGAGTTCTACGCTCACAATATTCGCCCCAGCCGCATTGCCTACCGGATGGGTATCGATATCGACCTGATCGAGAAGCTGATCGCCGGGGAACTGCACCAGGCCGCTTTCGCCGAACTGGTGACTTACTACCGTAAGCACCGGCGCAACCAGCGCCTCAAGGATGCCCAACAGCTCAAGGGCAGCGCCCGGGTGGATCTGCAGACCCGCATCGAGAAAGAGTTCAGCGAGGCCGACCGCCTCGACCCGCGCTGAGCGTAATCGCAGGAGCCCCGTATGGCAGATACCACCACCCTGGTCGAAGGACTGCACTTCGGAGAGGGCCCGCGCTGGCGCGAAGGCAGGCTCTGGTTCAGTGATTTCTATGACCACGCGGTCAAGTCGGTCAGCGGCGCCGGCGACCTGCGCACGGAGTTTGAACTGGATGATCAACCCTCCGGCCTGGGTTGGCTGCCAGACGGCCGCCTGCTGGTAGTGGCCATGAAAGCCCGCAAGCTGCTGGTGCGCGAGGCAGATGGCAGTGTGGGGGACTATGCCGACCTGCGCGAGCACACCGCCCACCTCTGCAACGACATGGTGGTGGACGGCCAGGGCCGCGCCTGGGTAGGCAACTTCGGCTTCGACCTGGACGCCGAGTTGGAAGCCCGCGGCACTGACGTCATCCTCGATCACCCCACCACCAACCTGGTCCGGGTTGACCCTGACGGCAGCGTGGCCGTGGCCGCGCCCGAAATGCACTTCCCCAACGGTACAGTGGTCACTCCGGATGGAGCGACCCTGATCGTCGCCGAGACCCTGGGCGGCTGCCTGACGGCCTTCGACATCGGCAGCGGCGGCAGGCTGGAGAATCGCCGCATCTGGGCCCCACTGGAGGGAATCGCCCCGGACGGTATCTGCTTGAACGAGAAACGGCAGGTGTGGGTAGCGAACGCCCTGGCGCCGGAAGTGATCTGCCTGGCGGAAGGCGGCACCATCGTACGCCGGGTGGAAACCAGCCAGTTCTGCTATGCCTGCATGCTCGGTGGGGAGGACGGCTGCACCCTGTTTGCCGTCACCGCGGCCAGCTCAGACCACCGCGCCGCCGCCGAATCGCGCACTGGCAAAATTGAGATGGTGCGGGTGTCGACTCCGCACGCCGGGTTACCCTGAACGTTGAACGGGGACAGTTTGCTTAATTGCATCAACAATTAAGTAAACTGCCCCCAGCTACGGAGCTTCCCAATGATCGACCTGCACTACTGGCCTACGCCCAACGGCAAGAAAGTAAGCATCCTGCTGGAAGAGGCGCAGATTCCCTACCGAGTGGTGTACTGCAACATCGGCATGGGCGACCAGTTCGGCGACGACTTCCTCGCCATCAGCCCCAACAACCGCATGCCCGCGATCGTCGACGATGAGCCTGCTGATGGCGGCGCGCCCCTGTCGGTGTTCGAATCCGGCGCCTGTATGCTCTACCTCGCGGACAAGCACCAGGCATTCGGTGGTGCCGGCCTGCGGGAGCGCTGGGAGGTGAACCAGTGGTTGATGTGGCAGATGGCCAACCAGGGGCCCAAGATGGGCGAGCGCGGACACTTTGCCCGCCTCAAGGATCGTGAGGGCGACCAGAGCTATGCCCTGACACGCTTTATGGATGAAACCCACCGGCTGTACGGAGTCATGAACAACCGGCTCTACGATCGCCGCTACCTGGCCGGCGACAGCTATACGATTGCCGATATGGCCTGCTACCCCTGGGCCGCCTACTACGAGCAGGCCGGCATCGACCTCGACGAGTTCAGGTACGTCAAGCGCTGGTTTACCGAACTGGGAGAGCGCCCCGCCCTGCAGCGCGGCATGGAAGTTGGCAGCGACCAGAGCCAGGACTATTCAAAACTCACCGAGGAGGACATCGCGCGCCTCACAGCCCTGCTCTACAACCAGCGGGCGCGACCGGCCCCGGCGAGCGGCGGCCTCGAATAAGCTCTCGAGTAGACTACTGCTCGACGAAGGCCCGCTCGATCACGTAGTGGCCGATCTCACCGTTGCGGGTCTCGCTGAAACCCCGCTCGTCCAGCATGGCGGTAAAGTCCTTGAGCATGCTGGGGCTGCCGCAGATCATGAAGCGGTCATGCTCGGGCGAAATCGCCGGCAGGCCCACGTCTGCTGATACCCGGTCCTCGGCCATCAGGTCGGTAAGCCGGCCCATGGTGTGGAACTCCTCGCGGGTGACGGTCGGGTAATAAACCAGCTTTTCCTGCACCAACTCGCCGAAATACTCATTGCTGGGAAGGTGCTCTGTAATGATGTCTTTGTAGGCCAACTCGTCCACGTAACGGCAGCCATGGGTGAGAATAACCTTGTCGAAGTTCTCATAGATTTCCGGGTCGCGGATGATGCTCAGGAACGGCGCAAGCCCGGTGCCGGTAGCGATCAGGTACAGGTGCTTGCCAGGCAGCAGGTTGTCTTCCACCAGGGTGCCGGTGGCCTTGCTGTTGACCAGGATTTCATCCCCGGGGCGAATATGCTGCAGCTTCGAGGTCAGGGGGCCGTCCTGCACCTTGATGCTGAAGAACTCCAGCTCCTCCTCGTAGTGGGCGCTGGCCATGCTGTAAGCGCGCAGCAGCGGCCGGCCCTGGTCTTCCAGTCCGATCATGGTGAAGTAGCCGCTCTTGAAGCGGAAACCCGGATCCCGGGTGGTCTTGAAGCTGAACAGTGTGTCCGTCCAGTGGTGAACATCGGTCACCGTTTCTCTCAACAGGCTTGCCATGGGAATTCCTCCAGTCAATGGGAGAGAGTACGGCCACATCTATTATTGGTGAAATGGTTATTATCTATATTATTATTCGGTTTTTTAGGTATAGATGGGCGCCAAACCATGCGTTATACCCTTCGGCAGCTGGAAGTATTCCTGGCCACCGCACGCCACGGCAATCTCAGCCGCGCCGCTCAAACCCTGGCCATGTCCCAGTCCGCGGCCAGCAGCGCACTCCGGGACCTCGAAAACCAGTTCGATGTACAGCTATTCGAAAGAGTCGGTAAGCGATTGAAAATCAATGAGTTAGGTGATTATCTTCAACCGCAGGCTGAAGCGCTGCTGGAGCGCGCCCGGGAGCTTGAAGACAGCTTCGCCCAGGGCGGCGCGCCGGGCCACCTGCGGGTGGGCGCCACCCTCACCATCGGCAACTACCTGGCGGTGGGCATGCTGGCTCGGTTTCGGGAGACCTTTCCCCGCTCTGACGTAAGCCTGCACGTGGCCAACACCCGGACCATTGCCGAGCAGCTCGCCCACTTCGAGCTGGATGTGGGCATGATCGAGGGGGAATTGAGCCACCCGGATCTCGAAATCTCCCACTGGCGTGATGACGAACTGGTGGTATTCGCACCTCCCGGCCACCCCTACGCCCAGCTCGCAGCCCTCAGCGATACCCAGCTTCGCAATACCCCCTGGGTGGTGCGCGAGCCCGGTTCCGGCACGCGCCAGGCCTTCGACCGGGCCATGGCGGGTATCCTGCCGGAGCTGGACATCAACCTGGAACTGCAGCATACCGAGGCCATCAAGCGCGCGGTGGAAGCCGGCCTCGGCCTCGGTTGCCTGTCGCGCATCTGTCTCAGTGATGCCTTCCGGCGTGGGTCACTGGTGCCGGTGTCGGTGCCGGAACGGGATTTTCGACGCCAGCTTTCCATTGTATTGCACCGCCAGAAATACCGCTCAGCCGGTCTCAGGGCCTGGCTGGAGCTGTGCCGGGACAGCGCCGCCGCTTAGCAAATGTTAAGGCGCTGACTCCCCGGGGCTGGCAATATTCAGCTTACGTTTGATGCGGGACAGCGATACCGCGTCGACCCCCAGGTAAGCCGCGATATGGTACTGGGGAATGCGTTCCACCAGCTCCGGCTGGTGGTCCAGCAGCCAGCGGTATCGCTGCTCGGCATTGCAGGTCAGCAACAGGGCCTCGCGCTGCTCGTTGCGCATAAAGGCCTCGGAGAGCAGGCGAATGACCAGGCTCGAGACCTCCGGGTGTGAGGGTGCCAGTGCCAGCAACTGGGCGAGATCGGCAGCGACCAGTTCGCAGGGCTCCAGGGCCTGGATGGAAAAACTCGCCGGCCGGTCGCTCATGATGGCGCTGACCGGGCCAGTGATGTCGCCGGCGCCGTAGAACGCTTTGTTGCGCTCGCGGCCGTCGCTGTCGGTGTAGTAGAGCCTGAGCAGGCCCTGCCGCACCAGGTAAATGGCGCGACTGCGATCACCGGCGTGAAGCAGGTACTGGTCGCGGGGCAGTTCCAGGGGCTGCATGCCGGCGATCCACTCGGCCAGCGCACTGGAATCACTGATGCCCCACTGATGTAACCAGGGCTGTAACAAATTTTCTATACTCACGGTACAAACCTAAAGCTAGAGAGGAAACCCATGAGCGAAGCCGCCAATAAGATTGTGATGAACAGTGATCTCGCCGACGAGATGGTAAGCGAGCAACCCCAGTCCGTCGAGGACGTGCGCAAGGAGCGCAAACAGAAGCTGGCCGCCGCGCTGCGCCTGTTCGGCAAGTTCGGCTTCGACGAGGGTGTCGCCGGCCACATTACCGTGCGCGACCCCGAACACGAGGACCACTTCTGGGTGAACCCCATGGGCAAGTCCTTCAAACTGATGACCGTGTCCGACCTGCTGTGCGTCGATCACAAGGGCAATATCGTCGAGGGCCAGGGTCTGCTCAACGGCGCTGCCTTTACTATCCACTCGCAGATCCATATGGCCAAGCCCAACGTCACTGCCGCCGCCCACTCTCACTCGGTGTATGGCAAGACCTGGTCATCCCTGGGCCGCCTGCTGGACCCGCTGACCCAGGACGCCTGCGCGTTCTACGAGGACCACGCCCTGTTCGACGACTTCACCGGCGTGGTGCTGGACAACTCCGAGGGTGAGCGCATCGCCGCGGCGCTGGGCGACTGCAAGGCCGCCATCCTGCAGAACCACGGCCTGCTGACCGTGGGCGAGAGCGTCGACGAGGCCGCCTGGTGGTTCATCACCATGGAGCGTAGCTGCCAGGCCCAGCTGATGGCGGAAGCCGTTGGCACGCCGGTGAAAATCCAACACGAGCATGCGGTCAAAACCCGCGAAACCGTGGGCAGCCACCTGGCGGGCTGGTTTAGCTTCCAGCCGCTCTACGATGTGATCACCACCGAACAGCCGGAACTGTTCAACTGATCGCTTCAGCCACGGCCCGGGTGATCCCGGGCCCTGGTCTATCCCCAGGCCGTCACGCCAGGCGGCTGCAAGAGTTGCGCACGCGTGTTTGAAACCCTGGAGCTGGGCCGCAAGCTCAAGCGCAAGGATTTCAATGCCGCCGTGCAAACCCTGCGGGAGCAGTTGCTGGCGCTGCAGTTCAAACTCGAGGAGGCGGATTTCCCGGTCATTATCATCGTCTCCGGTGTCGAGGGGGCGGGTAAGGGTTCGGTGGTACACCGCCTCAATGAGTGGATGGACCCCCGTCTTATCGAAACTCACGCCTTCTGGGACCACTCCGACGAAGAAGAACAGCGCCCCTACCTGTGGCGCTTCTGGCGCGCCCTGCCCGGCAACGGCCGTATCGGAGTTTTCTTCGGCTCCTGGTACACCCGCCCGATCATCAACGCCGCCAGCGGCGCCATTACCGAAGCACAGCTCAATGTCGAGATGCAGCGCATCGAGGACCTGGAACGCATGCTCTGCGCTGACGGCGCGCTGGTCATCAAGCTGTGGTTTCACCTGCCGCCGGGCATCGCCAGGGAACGGCTGCAGGCAGACCAGCTACGGGAACTCACCCGTATCGAACTGTCGGAAAACTCTTCCGATGAGTTCGAACGGGGCTATGCCAACCTGGTGCGCGTCAGTGAACTGGCGATCCGCGCCACCGACACCGGCCCCAGCCCCTGGCACCTGGTAGAGGCCACCGACGACAACTACCGGGAATTGTCAGCCGGGCAGGTGGTGCAGCAGCGGCTGGCGGCGCGGTTGGCAGAGCCGCCCCCCGCACCCAATACCATGGCGCCGGTCCAGCCCACCAATGGCAACCAGCCGACGGTGCTGGACAAGATACCCCTGGATGCCACCCTG
Organism: Halieaceae bacterium; assembly: GCA_028280635.1. Lineage (GTDB taxonomy): Bacteria > Pseudomonadota > Gammaproteobacteria > Pseudomonadales > Halieaceae > JANQIO01. Next base: position 41,486 of record JANQLM010000048.1, read on the forward strand.
GAGACCGAAGAGTACAGGGAGCAACTCGCTCACTACCAACAGCGCCTGGAGACCCTGGCCTGGCAGGCGCGCCGTGAAAAGCTCGCCTGTATTGCGGTATTCGAGGGCTGGGATGCCGCCGGCAAGGGCAGCGCCATACGGCGGGTCACCCAGTCCATCGACCCGCGCCTGTATCACCTGCTGCAATACGCCGCGCCTACCGACGAAGAGGCCTCGCATCACTATCTCTGGCGCTTCTGGCGTCAGCTCGGCCGGGACGGAAAATTCACCCTCTTCGACCGCTCCTGGTACGGCCGGGTACTGGTGGAGCGCGTGGAAGGCTTTGCCGCAGACCACGAGTGGCAACGTGCCTATTCGGAGATCAACCGCTTCGAGGAGCAACTGGTGGACCATGGCTCGGTGCTGCTGAAGTTCTGGCTGCATATCTCCCAGGAAGAACAGCTGGCGCGCTTCCAACTGCGCGAGGAAACCCCGCACAAGCAACACAAGATCACCGAGGAAGACTGGCGCAACCGGGAAAAGTGGCACGACTACGAGCTGGCGGTACACGACATGGTGGCCCACACCAGCACCGCAAGCACGCCCTGGACCCTGGTACCCGGCAACAACAAGCGCTACGCCCGCATCGAAATCCTCAGGACCTTCTGCGACGCACTCGAGAAACGGCTGGGATAAGGACCGACCGACACCTGCGTGAGCTTCTATTCATAGCATTGAACCCGCACGCGCGGTACTCAGGGACCGTCCGGGACACGCTACAAGCATGACAGGGATATCATGCTTGTAGCGTGTCCGGAAAGACCCTTACACAGCCTGCACCCGGCCTACGGAGCACTCTCAGAACAAGCCCTCGATCTGGCCATCACCATTGACGCTAATGCGCTCCGCTGCGGGTGACCGTGGCAGGCCGGGCATGGTGAACAGGTCGCCACAGAGCACAACCACAAAGCCGGCGCCCGCAGACAGGCGTACCTCCCGTACGGGCAGTTCAAAACCGCTGGGGGCACCTTTCACCGAGGGGTCGGCGGTAAAACTGTAGGGGGTCTTGGCCATGCATACCGGCAGGTCGCCATAACCCGCCTCTTCCAATGCCTGCAGGTGACGGCGGCTCTTCTTCTCGGCCACCACATCCGCGGCGCCGTAGACCGAGCGGGCAATTGTTTCGACCTTCTCCAGCAGCGACAATCGCGACGGGTAGCTGAAGGTCGGCTCCACGTCGCCCTCGGCCAGCTCAACGACGGCCCGGGCCAGCTCAGCGGCGCCGGCCCCGCCCTCTGCCCAGTGGCTGGCGAGGCAGGCAGGGACGCCCTGCGTTTCGCAGAAATCGGCGAGCAGCGCCAGCTCGGCATCGCTATCGGCGGTAAAGCGATTGATCGCCACCACCACCGGGGCGCCAAAGGCCTTGAGGTTGTCCAGGTGGCGCTTGAGATTGACCAGGCCGGCTTCCAGCGCCGCCAGGTCTTCGGTCTCCAGTGCCCCCTGGGCGGCGCCGCCGTTGAACTTGAGGGCTCTTACCGTGGCTACCAGCACACTGGCGGCAGGGGCTAAGCCCGCCTGCCGGCACTTGATGTTGAAGAACTTCTCGGCGCCCAGGTCGGAGCCGAAGCCCGCCTCGGTCACCACGTAGTCCGCCAGCTTGAGGGCGCTGCGGGTGGCAATCACCGAGTTGCAGCCGTGGGCGATATTGGCGAAAGGGCCGCCGTGAACGATGGCCGGTGTATGCTCGAGCGTCTGCACCAGGTTGGGCTGCAGGGCATCGCGCAACAGGGCGCTCATGGCACCGTCAGCGCCCAGCTCGGCGGCACGCAGCTGATCGCCGCTGTTGTTGTAGCCCACCACAATGTTGCCCAGCCGCTGCTTGAGGTCGGCCAGGCTCTCCGCCAGGCAGAAGATTGCCATCACTTCCGAGGCCACGGTGATATCGAAGCCGGTCTGGCGTGGCAGGCTGTTGCCCGGGCCGCCCAGGCCCGCCACCAGGTGTCGCAGGGCCCGGTCATTCATATCGACCACCCGCCCCCAGGTACGGCGCCGCACGTCGAAGTCGAGGCCGTTGCCCCAGTGCAGGTGGTTGTCCAGCATGGCCGCCAACAGGTTGTGGGCGGCACCGATGGCGTGCAGGTCGCCAGTGAAATGCAGGTTGATATCTTCCATGGGCAGGACCTGGGCATAGCCGCCCCCCGCGGCCCCGCCCTTCATGCCGAACACCGGCCCCAGGCTCGGTTCCCGCAGGCACACCAGGCTGTTCTTGCCGATGTGACGCAGCCCATCTGCCAGGCCCACTGCGGTGGCGGTCTTGCCCTCACCCATCGGAGTCGGTGAAATCGCCGTCACCAGAACCAGCTTGCCATTGCCGTTGTCGTGCACTGAATCGCAGAAATCGTGGCTCAGCTTGGCCTTCGAGGTGCCGTAGCTGATCAGGGCATCGGTGGGGATGGCGAGCCCTGCCGCCACTTCATCGATGAGCAGGGGGCTTGCTTCGCGGGCAATGTGCAGGTCGCTTTTCACGCTGGCGGGCATTTTGTTCTCCTTATTGATGCAGAGCGCGGTTAGCTCGCGCTGTACCTCGCCGCGGACAGGTGCTGGTGAATCACCGCCGGGCTTCGCTATCATGCTGCCCATGATCGAGCCCATCGACAAGCCACAGCAGGCCCTGGTGAGAGCGGAAACCCTGCGCTATGTCAGGCTTGCGGCTGATCTTTACGGCCGGGACTTCCCGCCCGTGCCGGTGGACTTCGATCTCATGGGCAGCAGCGCCGGTATGTTCCGGGTGCGCAGGAATGACGCCCGAATCCGCTACAACCCCTGGCTGTTCGCCAAGTACTTTGAGGACAACTTCAGCGGCACCGTGCCCCACGAAGTGGCTCACTACGTCGTGCACTGCCTGTATGGCCTGCACCGGGTCAGACCCCACGGTCGCGAATGGCTTGCAGTAATGGCGGACTTCGGCGCCGACCCGCGCGTCACCGGTGATTTCGACCTGACCGGCATACCCACCCGCCGGCAGCGCCGCTTTCGCTACCAGTGCCTGTGCCGAGAACACCAGTTGTCCACTCGCCGCCACAACACCATTCAGCGAGGCCAGGCCCGCTATCAGTGCCGCCTCTGCGAGGGGCAACTGGTGCTGGCGGGCTGACAGCCCGGCGGGCGGCCTACTCCACCAGCCGCGAATACACGGCCAGTTCGCCGTGCAGGGTGCGATGCACCGGGCAGCGATCGGTGATCTGCAGCAAGCGCTCGCGTTGTTCCGGAGTTAGCTCACCCCGCAGGGTGATACTGCGATCGATGACCTCAAGCTTCCCGCCACCTTCCTCGCAGTCGGCACAGTCTTCGACGTGATCGCGGCCGTGCTCAAGCTCCACCTCCACGTGCTCCAGCGGTATCTGCTTGTGACTGGCGTACATACGCAGGGTCATGGCGGTACAGGTACCCAGTGCCGCCAGCAGGTGTTCATAGGGGTCCGGGCCGGTGTCATCACCACCCACCGACCTTGGCTCATCCGCCTGCCAGTGGTGGTCATCAGTGTGCACCCGTTGGGTAAAGCGGTGATTCAGTTCCTCCACCCTGACCTGGCCCTTGTCCAGCACCACCGCAGTCGGCGCCTCCGGCTCCGGCAGGTAGCGGCTGGCCCACCCGGCAATGCTGCGGGCCACGTAGTCGGAGTCGGCTTTTCGAGTGAGCAGGTGATCGGCGTCATCAAGGCTGATGAAACTCTTGGGATGGCGGGCTTCCAGGTAGATTTTCTCCGCCTCGCGAATGCTGACGGTATCGTCTCCGGGCGCGTGCATGACCAGCAGCGCCTTTGACAGTTTGCCGATGCCCCCGCTCTGGTAGCTCTCCAGGTCTTCAATGAACTGGCGCTTGATCCTGAAGCTGCGCCCGGCCAGGGAGACCTCCGCTTCCCCCTGCTCGCGAATGGTGTCCAGCGAGGCGGAAAAATTATGTATCACGTGTTCAGCCTGGTGCGGGGCGCCGATGGTTACCACAGCCGTCGCCTCCGGCACCTGCGCGGCCATGGCCAGCACCGCGGCGCCGCCCAGGCTGTGCCCGATCAACAGCGCCGGGGCCTGGTAGTCCCGCCGCAGGAATTCGCAAGCCGCCAGCAGATCCTGGATATTGCTGGAGAAGTTGGTGTTGGAGAAATCGCCGTCGCTGTTGCCAAGGCCGGTGAAATCGAATCGCAGCACGGCTATCCCGTCGTCATTGAGGGCGCGCGAAATGCGCGACGCCGCCGCCACGTCCTTGCCGCAGGTAAAGCAGTGAGCGAACAGTGCGTAGCAGCGTACCGGCGTTTCCGGCAGCTCCAGTGCTCCGCTAAGGGTCAGGCCATTACTCGGGAATTCTACTTTCTTGCGCATGGGAACCTCGCTTGGAAACCTCCCAAGCTTAGTCTATCCAGTCGGCTGGCCTATTTGTGCGCGACGCTCGCCTCTAGGAAGCGTACCGTCCGCCGCTGGGCGCCCCAGGTGCCGGGTTCCGGCTCAAACACCCCGGGTATTTTTGTGCCGCAGCTCCGGCAGCAACCGTCCACTGATAGCTGCCACTCACCCAGGCTGTGCCAGTCGCGCTCGATTAACAGCTCTCCACAGGCATGGCACCAGGAAGAATTACCCTGCGGGTCATGTATGTTGCCAGTAAATGCATAGTGCACGCCGCTGTCCAGGGCAATGCGCCGGGCGCGGAACAGGGTCTCGGCCGGGGTGCGCGGCAGGTCGCGCATCTTCCAGTCGGGATGGAAGGCCGTGAAATGCAGGGGCACGTCCGGCCCGAGTTCCTCCACCACCCAGCGACACAGCAGGGAGAGTTCGGCGTCCGAGTCGTTCTTGCCGGGAATCAGCAGCGTGGTGAGTTCCAGCCAGACGTCGGTGTCATGGTAGACGTAGGCGATGGTGTCCAGCACCTCGTTGAGATGCGCCCCGCAGAGCTCGTAATAGAATTCTTCAGTGAATGCCTTGAGATCGATATTGGCGGCGTCCATGGCAGCAAAAAACTCGCGGCGCGGTTCCGGGCAGATGTACCCGGCGGTCACCGCCACCGACCTGATGCCCTGCTCCCGTGATGCCTGGGCCACACCGATGGCGTACTCGTGAAAAATCACCGGGTCGTTGTAGGTATAGGCGATGGAGCGGCAACCGGTCTCGCGGGCTGCCCGGGCGAGAGTGGCCGGGCTGGCGGCGGCCGCCAGGGTATCCATCTCCCGGGACTTGCTCATATCCCAGTTCTGGCAAAACTTGCAGGCCAGGTTGCAGCCTGCCGTGCCAAAAGACAGAACGGGCGTGCCGGGCAGGAAGTGTTTGAGGGGCTTTTTCTCGATGGGGTCGATGCAGAAGCCGCTGGAGCGGCCGTAGGTGGTCAGCACCACCTCACCATCCTCGCAGGCGCGCACATAGCAGAGCCCTTGCTGCCCATCGCGCAGCTTGCAGGCCCGGGGACAGAGGTCGCATTGCACACGCCCATCCCCCAGGTCATGCCAGTAACGGGTTGGCACGGTGGAGGCGTTCATCGTAGTGCGAGTATACACTAGGGGTCATGGCGCAAGTGAGACTGCCCGCCGTGGCCGGCCGCTTTTACCCGGCAGACCCCGCTCTGCTGCGGCAGGACGTGGACAGCCTGCTGGCAGGCGCCGCATCACCGGCGCAAACGGCCACACCCAAGGTGCTGGTGGCACCTCACGCCGGCTATATCTACTCGGGCCCACTGGCCGCCCGCGCCTATCGCCAGCTTGAAGGCCACACCCAGAGCATCCGCCGCGTGATCCTGCTGGGCCCTTCCCACAGGGTGGGCTTCCAGGGCATCGCCAGCACCAGCGCCACCCACTACCGCACCCCACTGGGGGATGTCCCGCTGGATACCGAGGGGCTGGAACGCATCCGGGCGCTGCCCGGCGTACACCAGCGCGATGCCGCGCACGGCCCGGAGCACAGCCTGGAGGTGCATCTGCCCTTTCTGCAGCGCTGCCTGGAAAATTTCAGTCTGCTACCGCTGGTGGTCGGGGACGCCAGCCCGGGACAGGTCGGCGCAGTGATCGAGGCACTGTGGGGCGGGCCTGAGACCCTGCTGGTGATCAGCTCAGACCTCAGCCATTTCCTGGACTACGACCAGGCGTGCTCCCGAGACAGCAGCACCGCGCAGCGGATCGAGGCCAGGGCCACCGACCTCAGGGGCGAGGAAGCCTGCGGCGCGCGCCCCCTGAACGGCCTCCTCAGCGTCCTCAAGCAGCGCGGCCTGGACATTCGCCGTCTCGGTATGAACAATTCCGGGGATACCGCCGGCGACCGGTCCCGCGTGGTGGGCTACGGTGCCTGGGTGGTGGACGCGGAAGAAACGAACAGTGTCGATGCGAAGCAACAGCCGGAACAGGAGAGGCTGGGGCTCGCCGCCCGTCAGCAACTCCTGCACCTGGCACGGAGCGCCATTCACCACGGCTTACACGGCAAGGGTGAACTGAGTTTCCCACTCGAACGCTTTGACGCCGAGCTGCACAAGCCGCGCGCCAGCTTTGTCACCCTGAATCTACGCGGCGCCCTGCGCGGCTGTATCGGCAGCCTGGCCGCCAGCCGCCCTCTGCTGGCAGACGTGGTGCATAACGCCGGCGCCGCCGCCTTTCGGGACCGGCGCTTCAAGCCACTCACGGCTGGCGAGTATCCGGCGGTGGATCTGCATATATCGGTATTGAGCCCGCCTCGCATCATCGACGTCGAATCGCGACAGGCCCTGCTGGACTACCTGCAGCCCGGCATTCATGGACTGGTGCTGCAGGAAGGCAATAAACGCTCTACCTACCTGCCCAGCGTATGGGAGAAAATCCCGGACCGGGATCGCTTCGTCAGTGAACTGCGCGCCAAGGCCGGCCTGCCGCGCCAGGGCTGGTCCGATGCGATGCAGGTATCGGTCTATACCACGGACGAATTCAGTTGATACCCGGGGGCCGCCCGTGCGTTCGCGCCTGACACAATAGCGCCGCGTTCAGGCTGCTATAGTGATGATATGAAGCCTGTTTTTTTGGCCGTGGCGGTGCTGCTCGCGGTGACCTTGTCGCCAGGAATCAGAGCCGCCGAAGAGCCGCCCCCCCTGGATGCCATCTGGGTGCTGGACCTGGACGGCGCGGTGGGACCCGCGACCAGCGACTACCTGGTGCGCGGCCTGGCCCGCGCCGCCGAAGCCGGCGCCAGGCTGGCGGTGATTCGCATGAACACACCCGGCGGCCTGGACGGCGCCATGCGCGATATTATCGAGGCCATTCTCGCCTCGCCGGTACCCGTCGCCAGTTATGTCACCCCCCAGGGGGCACGCGCCGCCAGTGCCGGCACCTATATTCTCTACGCCAGCCATATCGCCGCCATGGCCCCCGCCACCAACCTGGGCGCGGCGACACCGGTACCGCTGGGAGCGCCCACCCCACCCTCCCCGGCCGCCGACCCGGAGGCTGAGGACGAAGGCACCGAGGCTGCCCCTGGTAATGCCATGAACCGCAAGATGGTCAACGATGCCGCCGCCTACATCCGCGGCCTGGCGACCCTTCGCGGCCGCAACGCCGAATGGGCGGAACTGGCGGTGCGCGATGCCGCCAGCCTGTCAGCGGAAGAAGCGCTGGAACAGGGCGTGATCGATATCGTCGCCCGCAACCTCAACGATCTGCTGACCCAGGCCGAGTGGCGCGAGGTGATGATTGACGGAGAGACGCTGACCCTGGAGCTGACCGGCGCGCCATTGCACCAGGCAGCACCCGACTGGCGTACGGAATTCCTCAGCATCATCACCAATCCAAGCCTGGTACTGATCCTGGGTATGATCGGCTTCTACGGCATCATTCTCGAGTTTTACAATCCCGGCTCCCTGGTGCCGGGCACTATCGGCGTTATCTGCCTGCTGTTGGCGGGCTACGCCCTGCAGCTACTGCCGGTGAACTACGCGGGGCTGGCCCTGCTGCTGCTCGGGATTGCCCTGATGGTCGCCGAGGCGGTCTCGCCCAGTTTCGGGATCCTCGGCGTCGGGGGCCTGGTGGCCTTCATGTTTGGCGGGGTGATCCTGTTCGATACCGACATCGAGGCCTTCCGGGTCGGCTGGCCATTGCTGGCTTCCGTCGCCCTGACCAGTGCCGCACTGATTATCGTAACCGTCTCCATCGCCCTGCGTATGCGCCACCAGGCCGTCACCACCGGTGTCGAGCAGATGATAGGTATGGCGGCGACGGCGCTGGGCCAGGGCCAGGTGCGGGCCGGAGGGGAAATCTGGGAAGCCCAGTGCAGTGAGGACCTGGACCAGGGAGACCCGGTCGTGGTTCGCGCCGTCGATGGCCTCACCTTGATCGTTGAAAAGGAGCACAGCTAATGGATATGTTCTGGCCGGTCATCCTGTTCTTTGTTATCGGGATCCTGTTCTACACCTTCCGGATCCTGCGGGAGTATGAGCGCGGTGTCATTTTCTTCCTGGGCCGCTTCCAGAAGGTGAAAGGTCCGGGCTTGATTATCGTGGTGCCCGGCATCCAACAGATGGTCAAGGTGGACCTGCGCACCCTGGTCTACGACGTACCGACCCAGGACGTGATTTCCCGCGACAACGTGTCCGTGAAGGTCAGCGCGGTCATCTATTTCCGGGTGGTCGACCCGGAGCGGGCCATTATCAATGTGGAAGACTTCTTCGAAGCCACTGCCCAATTGGCCCAGACCACCCTGCGCTCGATACTCGGCCAGCACGAGCTCGACGACATGCTGGCCCAGCGCGACAAGCTCAACCAGGGTATCCAGGTACTGCTGGACGAACAGACTGAATCCTGGGGCATCAAGGTGATCAACGTCGAAATCAAGCACGTGGACCTGGACGAGAGCATGATTCGCGCCATCGCCAAACAGGCGGAGGCTGAGCGCGAGAGACGCGCCAAGGTGATTCACGCCGAAGGTGAGATGCAGGCCTCAGCCAAGCTGCTGGAGGCGGCGGAAACCCTCTCCCGCCAGAGCCAGGCGCTGCAGCTACGCTACATGCAGACGCTGACGGAATTGTCCCGCGATCGCAGCTCGATGATTGTGTTTCCGCTACCCATCGACCTGCTGGAAAGCCTGATCAAGAAGGATTGAGCGGCACCGGGCGCACCAGCAGCAGCCAGCCCAGGAACACCAGGCAGACAGTCTCGTAGCTCATGGCAAACACCGTGTAGCCGCTGAAATCACCGTGCATAAAGGCCAGGCTCACCCGCACCACCGCCAGCCCGGCAAACAGGAACAGCAGTGTGGTGAGCGCCACCTGCTCCAGGTGCTTGCGCAGCAGGCCCAACAGGCACAGCACCCCGACCGCCACCTGCAGGCCGCCGTACATGGCCTGCAGTTCGATGGTGCCGGTCACGCTGTTGGCAGTCACCCCGGCGGCCCCGGACAACATCGCCGGATCGACCAGGCAATAGAGCCCGTAGGGGATAAACAACAGGACCTGCAGCCCCAGGAACAAGCGTTCGATCATTCGTTTGCCTCCGCAGTCATGGCTGCCCGCCCATCCGGGCGGTACGCCGTCAGTGAAATCCCGTTATCGCCGTTGTCGATATTGCCTCGCAGGCGCAGGCGATCACCGCAATACAGCGGTGCCCGTGCCCGGAAGCTAAAGCTGCTGATGCCCGGATTGGCGTCTGTCGCCAGCATCGCCAGCAACAGCGCGGTCAACGGGCCGTGCACCACCGGTTCGGGATAGCCTTCAACATCGCGCGCGTAGTCGCCGTCATAGTGGATACGGTGGCCGTTAAAAGTCAGCGCAGAAAACTTGAACAGCAGCACCGGGTCGGTGTCGACGTCCAGCGCCAGGCGGCTGTCAGGCACCGGCGCCAGTTCACCACTGTGGGCCGGCTCCGCGGGCTCCCCGCGCGCCGGCAGGTACATGAAATCACGCTCCTCCTCGATACAGAGCGCCCCGCGCTGCCGGTAGCGGTAGCCCACGGTCAGTAGCGTCATGCCGCCAGTGCTGCCCTGCTTCTCCTGGCAGGACAACACCGACTCCTCCATCACGCCCTCCACACCCAACTGCAGGTGGCGGTGCAAGCGACAGCGCCCACCCACAAACATGCGCCGCGGCTGCTCGATGTCCGGGAAGAAGCTGCCGGGCCGCGGGTGGCCATCCGCACCCTGTTGTTCCCGGTCTGGTGTGTCGAGGAAGTAGAGCCAATGCCACAGCAGGGGCAGGCCCAGGGCCGGTGCCGGGCCGTCCATGCCCAGGCTGGCCCAAAGGGCGGCGGCGGGCCAGGGATCGAGCCGTGAGCTGAACTCCCGGCGCCGTTCAGGCAGGCTGCTCACCGCGCTCGCGAATCAGGTCTTTCATGTAAAACATATGGAAAATGCCAAACAGGAAGGTGTTCAGCACATGCCAGGCGGTGTTTCCGGGGGCCTCGGCAATCACCCTGCGGAACATCACACACTCGAACGCATGGGCGATAGCCAGTGACAGCAGAATCCCGATGCAGAGGTTGGACTCCAGGGTCAGCGGACGGGTGATGGCGACATAGCCCAGGAAGCTGTATAACAGAAGAGCAATAATTTTAATGGCATACACGGTTTATCGTCCTGTTATGTCTGCGACTGCTTTTTATGAGTGTTATGGGTTATGAGTGTTATGGGTTATGAGTGTTATGGGTGACCGCTTTTTATGGGTGTTAGCCATGGGCGCTGACCACGGGGGCTGCCTGGAGGCAAGCCACCCGGCTCCGGCCCGGCGGGAACACCATGCGGCACACGGATTTATAAGATACTGTTTCACAGTGTAGCAGGCAGCATCCACAGGAAAGAACCGTAGAGGCACGGGAGATAACACCATGAGCGAGCAAGCTGGCGCCAGCCTTTCCACCCTCTCAACCGCTTCACCGACAGGCGCGGTAGGTCGCAGTGCTGAGCAGCGCTGGGCCCTGTTCCAGGATCGCCTGGAGTCCGGGGACGACTACATCGACAGCCTGCGCGGTCGCGGCCTCAAGGTGTTCCTGTTTGGCGAGCAGATCGAGGAGCCGGTAGACCACCCGATTATTCGCCCGTCCATCAACGCCCTGGCGGCCTCCTATCAGCTGGCCCAGGACGACCCGGACCTGGCCACCGCGGAATCGCCCTATACCGGCACCCGGGTCAACCGTTTCCTGCACATTCCCACCAGCCCCGAAGACCTGGTCAACAAGAACCGCATGCAGCGCCGCATGGGGCAAATCACCGGCACCTGTTTCCAGCGCTGCGCCGGCCTGGACTGCATCTCGGTCATGCACTCACTGACCTACGATATAGACCAGGCCCACGGCACCGAGTACCACAGCCGTTTCCTGAAGCTGCTGGAGGGCCTGCAGCGCCACAACCTGATCATCGCCGCCGGCATGACCGACCCAAAGGGCGACCGCAGCAAGGCACCCCACGAGCAGGCCGACCCGGACATGTTCATGCGCGTCGTTGATCGCGACGAACACGGTCTCTACGTGTCCGGCGCCAAGGCCCATATGACCGGCGGGCTCAACTCTCACTGGGTGATGGTCATGCCGACCATGCGCCTGTCAGAGGCGGACCGCGACTACGCCGTGATCGGCGCCGTACCGCTGCAGACCCCCGGCCTGACCTTCATCTACGGTCGCCAGTCCTGCGACACCCGCGCCCTGGAGGGCGGCGAAATCGACCAGGGCAATGCCCGTTATTCAGGCCAGGAAGTGCTGGTCGTGTTCGATCGGGTGTTCATCCCCTGGGAGCACGTGTTCATGGACGGCGAATGGGAGTTCGCCAGCCTGCTGGTGGAGCGTTTCACCGATTACCACCGCGCCAGCTATGTCTGCAAAACGGGACTGGGCGACGTGATGGTGGGGGCTGCCGCCACCATTGCCGAATACAACGGTGTGGAAGGCGCTTCCCATATCAAGGACAAGCTGGTGGAGATGACACATCTCAACGAGACCATTTTTTCCTCGGGCATCGCTTCTTCGCACCAGGCCTATCCGCTGCCCTCGGGTGCCTGGATCAATGACGGCATGCTCTCCAATGTCTGCAAACACAATGTCACGCGCTTCCCCTACGAGATTTCGCGCCTGGCCCAGGACCTGGCCGGAGGGCTGATGGTCACCCTGCCCTCGGAAAAGGATTTCGAGTCCAGCGACACCGGCGAGTTGCTGGAGCGCTTCTTCAAGGGTCGGGACGATATTCCCACCGAGGACCGGGTGCGCATCCTGCGCCTGATCGAGAACATGACCCTGGGCCGCAACGCTGTGGGCTACCTCACAGAATCACTGCACGGGGCTGGCTCTCCGCAGGCCCAGCGCATACAAATATTGCGAAACATGAATGTGGATGATAAAAAGCGCCACGCTCGCAAGCTGGCCGGCATCATTGCCACCGACGCGGAGGCCGGCTGAGCATTCCCGATTAACGCATTCGTGAGGAACACGCCTTGAGGCGCTGGTTTGCCCGTGCCCTGCTGACGGCACTGGGCTGGAAAATTGAAGGGGGCAAGCCCCTGCATCACAAGTATGTGCTGATCGCGGCGCCCCATACCTCCAACTGGGACTTCCCGCTGATGATGCTGTTTGCGTGGGCCTTCGGCATTCGCATCAACTGGATGGGCAAGCACAGCCTGTTCAAGCCACCCTACGGCTGGGTAATGCGCGCCCTGGGCGGGGTTCCGATACAGCGGCGCAGCAACAACAACGTGGTGGAGGCGATGGTCGAGGCTTTCGCGGAGCGCGAGGAACTGGCGCTGGTAGTGCCGGCGGAAGGCACCCGGGCGCGTACCGAGTTCTGGAAGTCCGGTTTCTACCACATTGCCCGCGGCGCCAATGTGCCGATCGTGCCCTCCTACCTGGATTTCGGCCAGAAGCGCGGCGGCTTTGGCCCGGCGCTGCCCATGAGTGGCGACGTCAAGCGTGACATGGGGCTGCTGCGGGGGTTCTACGCGCCGATGAAGGGCCTGTACCCGGACCAGTTCGGACCGGTGCGGCTGCGCGAAGAGGAACAGACCGCGCCCGACCAGCGCCGCGCCGCCTCCTAGGAATCCCGTGCTCGCTGGCTCAGGGCTGTAATCTCAGTCAGCGGCCTGGTAGCGCACCTCCTCCAGCTCCCCCGGCAAGACGTCCGAGAGGAAGTCCTGGGCCAACTCCCGGTCATCGTCCTCATCGGCAAACTGGCTGTCGAAGAAGGCACGCACCACCAGCGCGGTAATCATCTGCTGGCGCATCGGATTCATGGCCACGGGTAGCGGGTCCATCAGGCACAGCTCATTGACGGCATCGTAGTTGATGCCCTGCTCCCGGGTACCCAACACGTCCAGCCAGAAGTCGTCGTTATCGTTCTCGATGTTCCTGAGCACGATGTAGCATCCCAGGGCATCGGGGTTGGACATGAAACGCAGCGGTGTGGACTGGCCGGAAAAGCCGGTATGGGAGCCGTTGAGCACCGTAACAAGCTGCGACTCGGGCACCATATCCAGCACCGGCGCCGCGTTGCTGGCAAAGGGCACCAGCGCATCGATATCCGCGGCCAACATCAGGAAAGGCACCTCCCGGTGCCGGAAGAACGCCGGCAGGAACTGGCGCGTGGGACCGGCGATGGACATCGCCGCGCCGATACGTTCGTCCCCCAGTTCCGGGTGGAAGGCGGCCAGGGTGGAGGTCATACCGCCCAGACTGATGCCGGTAACGCCGATGCGCCGCTCATCGATCATGCGCCAGAGCCCGTCATCGGCATCGGTGGAGCGCGCCAGCAGCTGGTCGATAAGAAAGCTCACGTCCCCCGGCTGGTTGACGATATCCCGCACCCAGGGGCGATCGGGCGCATAGGTGTTGGTCAGCGGAAAGTTGGCTGCCACAACCACGTAACCGTGGCTGGCGAGATGCTCTCCCAGGTAGGCGCCGCCCCTGCGGTTGGATGAAAAGCCGTGGCTGTAGACGATTAGCGGGTAGGGGCCGTCCTCGTAGCCCGGCGGATGCCAGACCGTGGCCAGCAGCTCGCGCTGGTCAGAACCCTGGAAACTGTCGTGCGCGGGGCTGGGCCGGCTGGTATCGACAAAAGTTTCATCAAATTGCCGAACCTCAAAGGGCCCAGGTGCCAGCCGGGCCGCGCTGGCCGATTCCGGTGCCAGCGGTACCGGTTGCTTTGCCACCGTCAGCACCACGCCCAGTATCAGCAGCGGCAGCACCACCAGGACCAGGAAAAACAGCAGGAACTTACGCATAGGCTTCAGGATCCAGTCGGCGCATTTCCGTCTCGATCCAGTTCTCCACTTCTCTCATCAATTCATCAGGCTCCCTGCTCTCCGCGGGGATCGGCTTGCCGAAGGAGACATCCACGGTGCCAGGTATCAGGCGAAAGCTGCGCCGCGGCCAACAGCGCGCCGAGGTCACGGCGATGGGTATGATGCTGGCGCCGGTCGCCACCGCCAGCCGGGTGGCACCGGTCTTGTAGACGCCCTGGCTGCCGCGCTCAGTGCGGGTGCCCTCGGGGAACATGATGACCCAGACACCCTTGCCCATCAGCTCACGGCCCTGCTCTGCCACCTTGTTCCAGGCCTCCGAGCGCTTGCTGCGATCGATATGGATCATGTCCAGGCGGCCCATGGCCCAGCCGAAGAAGGGAATCATCAGCAGCTCTTTCTTGAATACATAGGCCAGGGGATGAGTGGCCAGGGTGGGCAGCGCAAACGTTTCCCAAGTGGACTGGTGCTTGGAGCACAGAATGATCGGCTCGTTGGACTCCGCCGGTGGCAGGTTCTCGAAGCCGTGCAAGCGGTACTGCACACCACCGATCAGGCGCGCTGCCTGAGTGACCTGCCACAGCCAGCCCACGGCCAGCTTGTACAGCGGGCGACCGCGCAGAAAGATAGACAGAATCAGGATGAAGACCGCGTAAGGGATCACGCTGACTGCCATCCACAGCAGGTGGAGTGCGCCGCGAATCATGCAGCGGCCTCACCGGAGGATCTGACGCGGTGCTCCGACATGAAGCGCTCGATCTGGTCGAAGGCGTGACGCGCCTCCTCCATGTCCTGGCGCACGAATATGTGCCAGACATGCAGCATATGGCCCCAGGCCTGCAGCTCCACCGGAGAGCCCTGGGAGCGCGCCTTGTTGACGTATCGCACTGCGTCGTCCAGCAGCATCTCCTGGGCGCTCACATGCACCAGGGTTGGAGGCAGCCTGGCGAGATCCGCGTACACCGGCGATACATTGGGGTGGCGCGGCGGCATGCGGTTGTTGAACAGGTTGACCAGCCGCAGCAGCACTTTGGGCACGCGGTTCATTTTCCCAAACAGCGGGCCCAGCATATGGTCGCTATCGACATTGGTTTTCAGGCTGGGGCTGGCAAAGGTGTTATCCGTGGCCGGCGACAGGGCGATCACCCCGTTGGGTGCCATCAGCCCCTGGTCGCGAACCCAGTTGGACAGCGACAGGCTCAGGTTGCCCCCGGCGGAGTCACCCGAAACGAACAGCTCGCGCGCGCGACCCGGGCCCTGGGGGCCGGTATCCAGTATCCAGCGGTAGGCGGCCCGGCAGTCCTCAATACCGGCCTGGCGTGGGTGCTCCGGCATCAGCCGGTAGTCCAGGGAAAACACGGCGCCACCGTAACGGCGGGCGTATTCCGTAGTGATAGCGCGATGGCTGAGGGGACTGCCCGCCACGAAGGCGCCCCCGTGGATGTACAACAGCCGCCGGGCGGGATCCGCGCCGGGGGCAAGAATCCACTCACCGCGGATGCCGGCGCTGTCGACCGGGATAATCTCGCCCTCGAACGCCACCTCGGCGCCAAGCTCATCCATGCTGTTGCGCATTACCGTGAGCTGCTCCTTGCGTGAGGCGGACTGCAGGGCGCTGTTCATATCACCCAGCGAGGCGATTGCCTCGAAATGCGCCTGGCTGGGGTCGGCGCCCTTGTTCAGGGGCTCGGGCCGGGGGGAATCGTAAACCTTGAGGTCCTCACCCCGCAGAACAAACAGGTTGATCGCCACCAGTACCGCGACCAACACCACCAATAACCAGATCATTGACTTTCCCCCGGACAAACAGGCATGGAGGCCACTCTGCGGCAGCCCCTCAACACAAGAAACGCGATTTAACCTATTATGACTGGCGGTTGCAAACAGGGGTGACATTATGCCGTGGACCTACGACAGGGGACTGCATGAACTGGGCAATGGCTGCTATGCGTGGCTGGCCCCCGATGGTTCCTGGGGCTGGAGCAATGCCGGGCTGATTACCGACGGCGAACAATCCCTGCTGGTCGACACCCTGTTCGACCTCGACCTGACCCGCGACATGCTGGCCGCAATGCGTGACGCCGCACCACTGGCGGCCGCCCAGTTCGACCGGCTGGTGAACACCCACGCCAACGGCGATCATTGTCACGGCAACGAGCTGGTAACGGGGGCCGAGATCATCGCCTCGGAGGCCTCGGCACAAGAGATGAACGAACTCCCGCCGGAGGCGCTGGCGGCTTTCATGGCGATGGCAGACGAGCTCGGGCCAGCCGGGGCCTACCTCAAGCACTGCTTCGGTGCTTTTCGTTTCGATGGCATCACCTTCACCCCGCCAACCCGCACTTTCAGGGGCGCCCTGTCCCTGACGGTCGGCGACAAGCCGGTGGAACTGATCGAAGTGGGACCGGCCCACACCCGCGGCGACGTGCTGGTGCACAGCCCGGCGGACCGTACCGTATTCACCGGCGATATCCTGTTTATCGAGGGCACACCCATCATGTGGGAAGGTCCGGTAGCAAACTGGATCGCCGCCTGTGAGCGTATCGAGGCGATGGACGTCGACACCATCGTACCGGGCCACGGCCCCGTTACCGACAAGCTCGGCGTGCGCCGGGTGCGGGAGTACCTGGCCTTCATCCGGGACGAGGCACGGGCGCGCTACGAAGCGGGCCTCAGCCCCTTTGACGCGGCGCGGGATATTGCCCTCGGCCCCTTTGCCGGCTGGTTGGACGCGGAGCGCATCGCCGTCAACGTCAATACGCTTTACCGGGAGTTTAACGATGACGGCCAGGTGGCTGATATTGTTGAGCTGTTCTCGCAAATGGCAGCACTGGCCGGGTTTGAGCCCGAAACCGCTTGAGGACGCTGACAGGGCCGCTGAACGCTGTGCTCAAGTGTAAAAAATTCTATTTTTATCAGTCGCTTGCCGCGTATACCCGTGGTAGTTTGGAAGGTTATGGGAAAGATTGGATATGCACTGGTTACCGGGCTTGCCGTCCTCTTGATTGGCGTTGGCCTGCTCTATCGCGAGCCGGCAGGGAACGTGGAGGCCACAGCCCCTGCCCCGGTGGCAGCGACCGTCGAGGCGGACACCACGGCGGAGCCCGACAGCCCGGTACCCCTCGCCAATGACAGGCGGCCGCTGGACTACCTGGACCAGGTAACCGACCGCGCACCCCGCAAGTTCATCGAAATGCGCGAGGCCAACGTGCTGCGCGCCCTCGTCACTCACAGCAAGACCTTTTATTTCTTCGACGGCGCCACCCAGCGCGGCCTGTCCCATGACGCGCTGGTGGAATTCGAAAAGTTCCTCAACAAGGAACTCAAGACGAAAACCATCAAAATGAGGGTGGTATTCATCCCCGTCACCCGCGACCAACTGCTGCCGGCCCTGGAAGCGGGCTACGGGGACGTGGCGGTAGCCAATCTGACGGTCACGTCGGAACGCGAGCAGCGAGTGGCATTCTCACGGCCCATCTATCGCAATGTGCGGGAAATCGCCGTCACCGGCGCTCATGCCGATCCGGTCAGCAGCCGCGACCAGCTGGCCGGCCGCATCATCCACACGCGTGGCTCCAGCAGCTATTTCGAGAGTCTCTCGACGCTCAATGCCGAATTCGAGCAACGCGGACTGACGCCCATGAATATCGTCGAGGTCGATGAGCACCTGGAGGACGAAGACCTGCTGGAGATGGTGAATGCCGGGCTGATCGACACCATCGTCATGGACTCGCACAAGGCCCAGTTCTGGGAGCAGATCTTCGAAAACATCCGCGTCCACGAAGACGTCGAACTGCGTGAGGGTGGCGCCATTGCCTGGGCCATGCGCAAGGATACCCCGGAGCTCAAGGCGATGGTGGACAAGTTCCTGCGTCGCAATGGCGAAGGTACGCTGTTGGGCAATATGCTGCTGAAGCGTTACCTGGACGACAACACCTACATTCGCAATCACCTGGCTTCGCCGGAAATGCAGAAGTTCAACGAGACCGCCCACCTGTTCCAGAAGTACGCCGCCCAATACGACTTCGACTGGTTAATGGTGATGTCCCAGGCCTACCAGGAATCGCGCCTCGACAACAGCGCCCGCAGCCACACCGGCGCCATCGGCATCATGCAGATGCTGCCCAGCACCGCCGCCGACAAGAACGTGGGCATACCGGATATCAGCGGCCTGGAAGACAATATTCACGCCGGCAACAAGTACCTGCGTTTCATCCGCGACCGCTATTTTGAAAAGGAGCCCATGTCCGACCTCAACAAGACCCTGTTCTCCTTCGCCGCCTACAACGCAGGCCCGGCCCGGGTGGCCAGGCTGCGTCGCGAAGCCGAGCGCCAGGGGCTGGATCCGAATGTCTGGTTCGACAATGTCGAGGTCATCGCCGCCAAACGCATCGGCCGCGAAACGGTGCAGTATGTCAGCAATATCTACAAGTACTGGGTGGCTTACCGCCTGAGCCGCGATACCCTTAAGGCGTCCCTGGCCTCCGCCGCCTGACCGACGTCGACCCGCCCGGGCGCGATGCGCCCCTTAGCTGATGGCCTCATCCACCATGGCGTTGAACCTGACCAGCGCGCCCTCGAATCGCCCGAAGTTGAGGTGCGGGTTGGCGCCCGTATCCAGGCCGCGCTGAATGGCCTCCCCCAGTTCGAAATCCTCGTCCAGGGTGTACAGGGTCAGGGCGTGGTTGCGCTTCCAATAGCTTTCCTTCTCCGGCGTGGCTTCGCTGGAGGGGATCATGGTGGAAAGCCGCAGCCTGGTGCGGCTGGCGGAGACCGGAACACCCTGGATCCAGATGAAATGATCCTCCTGCACCAGGAACTGGGAACCGGGGAAGATGGTGTACAACAGGTTGGCGTGCTTGTTGATTTCCCAGTCTTCACTGGGCTGGGCCGCCATGTCCGGGAGACTGCTGCGCGGCAATACCGAACGGATGTGCTGGCCGACACAGCGGTAGGATGACAGGTTGTCAAGAAACAGAGGCGCGATGGTTTCACGGTGGGCTACACGAAAGTGGTAGGCCTCCAGTCCGCCCTCCACCAGGATTTTCCAGTTGGATTCCAGGTCGCGGGTGCTGGTTTCGTAGATGACATGGGACTCGGCATCAAGGCGGCTGAACTCCCCGTCCAGTTCCCCGAGGTGGGCTGCCACATCAATGGTCCTGTCCGCCGAGAAAGACACCCACACCCAGCCGGCACGTTCCTCACAGGGTACCTCATGCAGGCGGTAGGCCTCGCGGTCCAGCCCGGGAAAGCCGGTTTTTTCATGGGGCACGCCAATCAGGTCGCCACTGCTGTTCCAGGTCCAGGCGTGATAGGGGCAGCTGAAGCGATGTTTGCAGCCGCTAGCTTCACCAACCAGTTGGGCACCCCGATGCCGGCAGACATTCATGAAGCAACGTACGGTGCCGCTCTCGTCGCGCACCAGCAACAGCGGCTTGCCCGCCAGTTCACGGGTCAGGTAGGCGCCCGCCCCCCTGATCTCACTGACATGGGCCGCAATCAGCGGCCGGGCGCGAAAAATACGCTCCCGCTCACGGGCAAACACGGCAGGGTCGATATAGCGCTCTGGCGAAACCCTGGTCCACGGCTCCGACAGGTACGGGGCCTTTGTGTCGTGCAATTCCACCAGCTCCTTGAGGAGCTCGACCTGGGTTTCCTGCTGCATTGTGCTCTCCGCTGCAAATAGCTGGCTTACCAATTGGTAAGGAATGTACTTACCGTTTGGTAAGTTGTCAAGCCATGCCGTACACT
The DNA here is from genome assembly GCA_028280635.1 of Halieaceae bacterium. Taxonomy (GTDB): domain Bacteria; phylum Pseudomonadota; class Gammaproteobacteria; order Pseudomonadales; family Halieaceae; genus JANQIO01. Next base: position 61,415 of record JANQLM010000048.1, read on the forward strand.
CGTCGCAAAGGGAGACAGAGCATGACTGCCACCACGCGAGAACAATTCCTGGCCGCCGCCGAGCATCTGTTCGCCGAGAAAGGTTTCTACGGCGCCAGTATCGCCACCATCGCCCGGGAACTGGGCTTGACCAAACAGGCCCTGCTGCACCACTTTGGCAACAAGGAAAAGCTCTACGGTGAAGTGCTGCGCTCTCTGTCGGAAAGACTGGCGGCGAACAACAGCGAGATCAGGGAAAACAGCCCCGACCCGGCAGAACAACTGGAAGAGATGCTGCTGGCGCAATTCCGCGGGCAGATGGCACACCAGGATTCCGCGCGCCTGATCATGCGCGAGCTGCTGGACAACGAACAGCGCGCAGACAGAGCCGGCAACTGGTACCTGAAGGACTACCTCGAAGAGCTCGTCAGCACAGTGCAGTCAGTAAACCGCAAGTTCAGCCGCGCCCAGGCGCTGGCCGTGGTTTACCAGCTACTGGGCGCCGCGCACTACTTCGCTGTATCCCAACCCACCCTGGACAACATCTTCGGCAAGCGGCAGATGGCGGATACCCGGCAGTGCTTCGAAGCCCAGCTTCGCCAGCTTATCCGGGCGGCGCTGGCCTAGAGCTCCCGGCAACAGGCTTCAATTGTAGGCGGCGCCGCCATCGATCTTGAGAATGGCGCCATTGGTGTAGCTGCCGGCATCGCTGGCCAGGAACAGCGCAGCCCCCACCACCTCTTCCGGCTCACCCACCCGGCCCAAGGGCACCATGGACTCGAAAGCAGCGACCACCTCCGGCGTCCAGGCTTTGGAGATATCCGTCGCGAAGGGGCCTGGCATGATGCAGTTGCAGCGCACCCTCGGGGCATAGGCCCGGGCGATGGACTCGGTAAGATTATTAAGCCCTGCCTTGGCGGTGCCGTAGGGCACCTCATGGGGAGTGGGAGATACCGCGGCGATACTGCTGACATTGATGATACTGCCGCCCCCGCCCGCCGCCATACGCTCCCCCACCACGGCTGACAGCCGAAAGGGTCCCGCCAGGTTGACCGCGGCTACCTTGTCCCACAGTTCCCGGGTGACGCTGGTCAGCGAGGGATACAGCGGCGACATGCCGGCGTTGTTCACCAGCACATCGATGCGCCCGAAACGCTCGTACACGGCATCCACCAGCGCATCACAGGCGTCCCAGTCGCCGACGTGACACGCCATGCCGACACAGTCCTGGCCGGTAGCCTCGGCAATGGCGGTGGCCGCGGCATCGCAGGCATCCTGCTTGCGGGAACTGACCACCACCGAGGCACCCGCCTCGGAGAAGCCACGGCACATGGCCAGGCCCAGGCCGCGGCTGCCGCCGGTCACCAGCACGACTTTGCCGCTGAGATCAAAATGGGCCGCGGTTTTCTCGATATTCATAGGGCTTGGGTTCCCGAATCAGGCGTTGCGAATGGTCACACCACCGTCCGCCACCAGGGTGGCGCCGGTGATAAAGCTGGAAGCCGGCAGCGCCAGGTGCAGAATCGCGTGGGCGATCTCTTCGGGCTCAGCATAGCGACGCAGGGCGGTGCGGCGCTGTGCGAAAGTCTGCTTGTCAGCTTCCGGAATGGCCTCGGTAATGCTGGTGCGCACCGGGCCCGGACACACCGCGTTGACCGTGATGCCCTCCTTACCCAGGTCCACCGCCAATGCCCGGGTCAGGCCGACGGCGGCGTGCTTGGCCACCACGTAGGCGCTGTTAAAACGGGTGGCGCCCAGGCCCTCGGTAGAGGCCAGGTTGACAATGCGTGGGTGCGCCGCCTGGCGCAGCGCCGGCAGCGCCGTGCGTGCCGCCCAGGCCTGCGCCTCGACCATCACCGCCAGGGACGTATCCCAGGAGGCCGGATAATCCTCGCTATCGACGGCGGCGGGAATCGCCAGCCCGGCGTTGTTGACCAGGATGTCCAGCCCACCCAGGGCACTGATAGCGGCGCCGATAGTTTCGGTGACCCTGTCTCGCTCAGCGAGGTCGACGGCAAAGACCCGGGCCTGGCCGCCGGCCGCCTCGATCTCGGCCTGAAGTGCCGCCAGGGCCTCGGCATTCCGGTCCAGCAGGGCCAGCACCGCTCCCTCATCGGCAAACAGGCAGGCCGTTGCGCGGCCGATGCCGCTGGCGGCACCGGTGATAATGGCCCGGCTGCCGTCAATGGAACGGCTCAGTTTACTGAGAGGCATGGCGTTTCAGGACCCGGCGATCACACCGCCGTCCATGACAATGGTGTGACCGCACAGGTAGTTACTGGCTTTCGAGCAAAGGTAGATCGTAGTGCCGGCAGCGTCCTCCGCGCGCCCCAGGCGACGGATGGGCTGCTCGGTGACTTCCATCTCCTCCGGGTCATCGGGCAGCAGGAAGGCCGTCATCTTGCTGGGGAAAAAGCCGGGCGCAATGCCGTTGATATTGATATTGTCCGGGCCCAGGTCCGCCGCCATATGGCGGGTGAGCTGAATTACCGCCGCCTTGCTGGCGGAGTAGGAATAGTTGTCCATACCCGGGTGGGTAATGCCGTTGATAGAGGCGATGTTGACCACCCGCGCCGGGTCGTCCTTGCTGCCCGCCGCACGCAGTGCCGGCAGGAAGCGCTGGGTCAGGAAGAAGATGGATTTCACATTGAGGTCCATCACCTTGTCCCAGCCGCTCTCCGGGAATTCATCCACCGGGGCACCCCAGGTGGCGCCGGCGTTGTTGATAAGAATGTCGATCCTGGCTTCTTTTGCCAGTACTGCATCGGCGAAGGCGTTCAAGCCCTCCATGGTGGACAGGTCGGACTGGACCGCGATGCACTCACCGAACTGGCTCAGGGCGGCCGCCGTCTCGTCGAGCTGCGGCTGCTTGCGGGCGGTGATATACGTCTTCACGCCGTTTTCCACGAAACCGCGGGCAATCATGGCGCCAATGCCGGTGCTGCCACCGGTCACCACGGCTACCTTGCCGCTGACGTCGAACAGGTCTTTCATGTTTTTTTCTCCGTGTTTGTCACTATCTAGGCGGCGTTATCAAGCAACAGGCCGGCCAGGCGCTTGCGGTGATGCCAGGCATCCCCGAACTGCTGCTGCGCATGCTGGGCGCGGCGAATATAAAGCTGGGCATCACATTCATAGGTGAAGCCCATACCGCCGTGGAACTGGACAGCGCGATCACCGGCAAAGGTCAGTGCATCCACCGCCTGGGCCTTGGCCATACGGCAGGCGATTTCGATGTCCCGATCCAGTTCCGCATCCGCGGCGGCGGCA
>JANQLM010000122.1 GCA_028280635.1 Halieaceae bacterium
CATGCAGGCGGCGGAACTGGGCGACGATGTCTACGGTGAAGACCCGACTGTGAACGCCCTTGAGGCCTACGCCGCCGAACTCACTGGCAAGCAAGCCGCCGTCTTCGCGCCGTCCGGCACCCAGACCAACCTGATCGCCCTGCTCAGCCACTGCCAGCGCGGCCATGAATACATCGTCGGTTTGAGCGCACACACCTATCGCTACGAGGGTGGCGGCGCCGCGGTATTGGGCGGTATCCAGCCCTGCCCCCTGCCCTTCAATGAGCGCGGAGAACTGGCGCTGGAGGCGGTGGAGGCCTCCATCAAGCCCGATGACTCCCACTTCGCCATCACCCGCCTGCTGTGCCTGGAGAACACCACCGACGGCAAGGTGCTGTCGCTGGACTATATGGCCGAGGCCAGCGCCCTGGCCCAGCGCCGCGGCCTGGGTCGCCACCTCGACGGCGCCCGGGTCGGCAACGCCGCGGTGGCACTGGGTGTGTCGCTGAAAGACATCGCCCGGCACTTCGACACGGTATCGATCTGCCTGTCAAAAGGGCTGGCGGCGCCGGCGGGCTCTGTACTGGTGGGTGATGCCGAAACCATTGCCCGGGCCCGGCGTTGGCGCAAGATGGTCGGCGGCGGTATGCGCCAGGCCGGCGTAATTGCCGCCGCCGGGCTGTACGCGCTGCAACACAATATCGAGCGCCTCGCCGAGGATCATGCCCGGGCCGCACGGGTGGCCGCCGAGCTGGCGGACCTGCCCTGGTGGCGGCTCGCCCATGAGCCGCAAACCAATATGCTGTTCCTGGACAGCAACATCGACATGGCGCCGCTGATTGAACACCTGGCCGCTGCCGGTATCACCGTGAACGGGCACCGCTGGGTGTTTCACCAGGATGTATCGGATGAAGGTGTGGAGGCGTTGATAGCGGCCTGCCGCCGCTTCTGAGGGCCGGTTATTCGGTGAGCAAAGCTGTGAGCTCCGCGCGTTTGCCGGCGCCGAAATCCAGCGCTTCCTCGATAAAGCCGAGCACGCTGCCGTGGCGCTCATGCATCAGCGCCAGTGCGCCGCCCAGGTAGTCTCTCTCCACCTGCATCAGCTTGCGCAGCGCGTCGCCATTGATGTCCATGCCCGGCACCGGCGCCTCGGTAACGCCATCCACCAGGCCTTCCACGTAGTTGGCCGTAATGTGATTGGTGGCGAGGTAGTCGTGCATCACGGTGTCTTCGTCCGCGCCCAGGGCAAACAGGGTCATGGCGGCGGCAAAACCCACCCGGTCCTTGCCGGCGGAGCAGTGGAACACCAGTGGGTAGCGGTGCGATTCCAACAGCAGGTGCAGGAAATCCCGAAACACGGTGCTGAACACTTCCACGAACTGGCGGTTGGCGACCCGCAGGAACTCCACCGCATCCTCCGGCCCCATCTCGCCGCGCTCCAGGCTGCGGCGCAGGGTGACGACGTCGGCGGCTTCGGCGCTAACCGGCAGCCAAAGTTGCTCCACCGACGGGTTGTCGACCCGATCGAGGATTTCCGAGCGCTCCTCGTGCCGGCGCAGATCGACCACCGTGCGCAGGCTGATCTCATCCAGCAGGTGTTGGTCGGCATCGGTCAGCCGCCCGAGGTGATCGGAGCGGAACAACTTGCCGCTGCGCACGCGGCGCCCGCCTTCCAGCGGGTAGCCGCCCATATCGCGAAAGTTGTGGGCGCCTTCAAAATCCAGTTTGGTCGGTAGGTGGTCCATGAAAACAACTCAATTGAAGAAGCGGCCAGCATAACTGCTGGCCGTTACAGAAAACAAAACGGACTGAAACCAAAAAGGGGCAGAGCCTCACGGTCTCTGCCCCTGGCGCTGCCTGTCGGCTAGGCCGCGGCGGCCGGGTCGGCGGCCTGCTCCGGCGCTGGCGCGCCGTTAACGCCCGGCCAGCGGGAACCGGAGATGGTATCGGCGAAGGGCAGGAAGCCCTCCGGGTCCAGCGGGCCTGCGAGGCTGATCTGGCGATCCAGGAATATCGGCCACCACAGGTGTGCCGACACCTGTTCGCGCATGGGCAGCTTGCTGGCCAGCGGATCCCAGGGGCTGTCACGCAGGGTCAGGGTGCCGTTCACTTTTTCCCTGTGGGCGGTGCCGTACTTGCTCATCACATGCACCACGTGGGGCGGGAAATCGTAGCCGGTGGCAGGACCGCCGACGCTGACGGCGCGGGATACCTTGATCCACCACTCGTTCTGCACCCACTCGTCCTGGGGGGCCGCCTCACCGGTGGATTCACCTTCAAACTCGACGAAGGTGTAGCCGTGGTGGATACAGCGCGCCGACACCTTGTTCATCATGCGGTAGTAGTGGGTCTCGCAGGGGTACTTGGGCTGGCCGTTCATCTCCTGGGAAATGAAGATGGCCGACTCCTGGTCGATACCGTAACCCAGGGTGTACTCCCCCGGCGTGCCGTCGTAGTCGGCATCCACGGTGGTGACGATGCCGTACTCGGGTACGTCCGGCACCGGGAAGTTATAGATGGTCAGGTTGACGTGCGGGTTGGCACCGGGTTCGATACCCGGCGGCAGCAGGGCTGCAATCTTGTCGGGGTCCGTGCGGTAGACAATCTTCAGCATCGGCCAGTTGATGATGTCACCGGTCGGTCCCTGGGGAGCGTTACTCATGGGCTTCTCCTGTTGTTGGAAAAAAGGGGTCAGAGCCCTTTTTGACTGCTTACGTTGTGCGTGGCGCGTGTTCTGTAAAAAGGGCTCTGCCCCCTTTTAGAGGTAAAACTGGCGGACCCACTTGCGGAACATGACCAGGGTCTTGTCACCCTGGCAGAACACCGGCTTCTCCCGGTAGATCTTGTGCTCCCAGATCGGGTAGTCGTCCATGATGCCGCTCTTGATGCCTTCCATGACGTCGTCGCCGGCCAGATCGACAATCTCCTTGCGTACCGTCAGGGTCCAGCGCATATGGGTCTCGTTGGGCCTGGTCGGCTGGGCCGTCGAGTAGACCAGCATCTCGGCACCGGGTCCGTAGTGGGTGCGCACAATGGCCAGCCCCGGGTTGTGCACGATCGCCGTTAGGGTATTGGCCGGGCTCCGGTCCGTGGCTTCCGCCTCGGCCACCAGCGTCAGCACGCGACCGTCATCGGCAATGGTGATGTCATTGGGCGGCGTGTTCTGCTGGCCGTGCACGTATTGGAAGTGCTCCGGGTCGCAGACGTTCTCGGCGATGTTCTGTACGTGATTGGGAATGGTGAATTCCCAGTACTGGGCCTCACTCCAGTTGTCGTCGGACAGCTCCGGCACTTCCGGCACTTGCCAGGCGGGGGCCGCGCCTTCCGGGTGGAACCAGACCATGATGTCGCCATTGGTCTCGCTTACCGGCCAACTCCGTAGCTGCGCGCGGCTGGGAATATCGTCGCAGTAGGGAATCTCCGTGCAGTGGCCGTCGCTGCCGAACTTCCAGCCGTGAAAGGGACAGCGCAGGTTCTCACCGATCACGCGACCGCCGTGACCGAGGTGGGCGCCGAGGTGGGGACAGAAGGCATCCAGCACTACCGCTTTGCCCTCGCGGGTGCGGAACAGCACGAGCTCGCGGTCAAAGGCATAAACAGGTTTTACCTCGCCCTTGCCCAGGTTGCGGGCGCGCTCGATGGAGTACCAGCCGATGGGAAACGGTAGCTGGGGGGCTGCCTTGGATTCGCAGTCGCCCAGGCCTTCGGTGTTGATCGGTTCGTGAACGCTGTTCATGCGTTGCTCTCCTCGCCAGTGGCTGTCGGGCCGTTATGCAAAACGACTGGGGTCGGGGCCGATGCGGTCTGCCACGGTTTGCAGGGCATCCGCGTCCAGGCCGTAGAAATTGATGGCGTTGCGGCCGAGGATGGCCGCCACATCGTCCGCTGGGAAACCGGTGAACACCTCGTCGAGAATCTCGCCGGTCTTGGGCCAGGTGCCTTCCGGGTGCGGGTAGTCGCTGCCCCACATCATCTTGTCCACGCCCACCAGCTCGCGCATTTCCACATCCGCCCGCGGGATGCAGGAAGCACCCACGCCGATGTTGCGGCGGAAGTAGTCGCTGGGTTTCATGGACAGGTGGCTGCGAAAATCGCCGAGCTTGGCGGAGTGGTGCACGTCGGTGTAGTTGTGATCCAGCATGCGCAACCAGCTCGGCAGCATCCAGGTGGTGCCACCCTCGGTGATCACCGTCTTGAGCTTCGGGTACTGCTCAAACACACCACCCCAGATCATGAAGGTCAGCGGCCGGTACAGCCACCACATCACTTCGGAGACATAGATGCCCATGGCGCCGGGGAAGTCATCTGCAGACTCATCGGGCCAGCCGGCACCAAAGAAATCCGCCATCGGACCCGGCCCGGAGTGGAAATGTACAATCACACCAAGGTCTTCGCAGGCTTCCCAGAAGGGGTGGTACTTGGTGTGGTGGTAGCCGGGGAAGTCATTGGTCATTGACGGAATCATCACCGCGCGGAAACCCTGCTCCGCGCACCAGCGCACTTTCTCCACCGCCTCGTCGACGTCCCACAGCAGTGGGATAATGGCCACACCGATATGGCGCGCGGGGTCATTGGCGCACAGCTCTGCCAGCCAGCGGTTATGGGCCATGGCGCCGGCCCACTGCAACTCGGGCACGATGTCCTTGGTGGGCAGGGACAGACCCGCGCCGAACGGCGGCGTATTGGTCTCGGTGATACCGTCCACGAAAATCACCTCCGCGGCGATACCGTCGCGGTCCAGCATCTTCACGCGCTGCTCGTAGTCCCAGGCGCCGGTCAGCTCCTGCTCAATGCCCTGGCGCCACTCGTCGTTGATCTCCTTGATAAGAAAGCTATCTTCCGCTTTCTGGGTCATCTCGATCTGGATGGGAACAGCCATGTCCATCATCTCGTGGTATTTCTCCTCGATGTAGGGCTTGTAGTCCCAGATGGGCAGGCCGGCGTGGCAATCGGAGGAAACGACTATCAGGCGTTCAGACATGGGGTCCTCATGCGGGGTCAGTGCCCGTCTTCAGGGGTGGATTGACTTGACCTGGCGCACTCAGGTGGCGAAATTTACCTGCTCAGGCAACATTCACACTTGAGCAATGATGCACAGTTGTATACTTTTATAGTCGATAGTGTCGGAGGATGCAACAGGCAGCGACATGGAAGCCATGGACAACCTGGCCACCCCACTGGGGCGGCGCGAAAAACGCAAGCTGGAGATACGGGAACGTATTGAGCAGGCGGCCTACAAGCTGTTCAAGCAGCACGGGATTGACGAGGTCAGCATCGAGCAGATCTGCTCAGTGGCGGATGTCGCGCGGCGCACCTTCTATGGACACTACCCCAACAAGCAGGCGCTGCTGCAATCCCTGAGCCGCAGCCGGGTGTGGTTTACCGCGGACCACATGCTGGCACGCCTCATGAAGCAACACAGCGACACTGCCAGCCAGGTCGGCGCCATGCTCACCTACATGGAAAACAATCTCGCAGGCTACGGCGAGATTGACCGGGCCCTGATCCTGATCGCACCGGGCTCACTGGACGATGAAAACCACCTGCGCGAGGTCAGCAACTCCCTGCGCGACTACCTGGCGGACGTGTTCAGGGAAGGGCAGGAAGCCGGCGATACCAGCCGCAGCTTCAGTGCGGAGTTGCTGGCGGACACGGTAATGGGCACCACCAACGCGCTGATCGTGAACTGGGCCGTTAACCCCGACTACCCCATCACCGAGAAACTCGAAGAAGCCAGACAGCTCTTCGAGTCTCTCATTGCTGTCGACTAGAAACCGGAACTAGTCGCGCGGCGGCAGGCCGTGCAGCATGGTCAGGAACTCGAGATGGGTACCGGCGCGCCGGTGCTCTGAAAGGGCCTGGTAGTCCGGGTCTTTGTACCAGGCCTCGGCCTTTTCCGCCGAGGGGAATTTAAACAGCACCATACGGCCGCTGCGCGGGGCGCTGCCCTCAAATGTCACTGTGTTGTCGTCATAGGTGAAGAACTCGCCGTCATAGCGCTTGAGAATAGGGAAGAAGCCCTTTTCGTACTGGCGGTAAGTGTCTGCATCGTGCACCTGAAAGTTTGCGACCACGTATGCGGGTACATCGGCCATGTTGTTTCTCCTCCTTATCTTGAGCGTTGGGTAATGTGTGTGACTACTGGATGCCGGCCAGCCATTGTGCCACGGCCTTGCCGATCTCATCCGGTGAGTCTTCCTGGATGAAATGGTTGCCCTTTACGGTCACTTCCTGCTGGTTGGGCCAGCTGCGACAGTACTCGCGCTGCCGGCCGATCAGGATGGAGCCGGGCTCGGCATTGATAAACAGTTTCGGCAGCTTATCGGTAGTTTCCAGCCAACGGCCGTAGCTCGCTACCAGTTCCACCATAGGGGCAGGCTCGCCGCTAATGGGGATTTGGCGGGGCCAGTTGAGCGTTGGCTGCCGATCATCGGGCGTTGCGAATGCCGCGCGGTAGTGCTGCATTTCTTCCTCGCCGAGATCGCGAATGACGGCGCTGGGCAGCACAGCTTCGATAAACATATTGCGGTTCAGCACCAGGTCCTCCCCCTTCTCGGAGCGAAAGCCCTGGAAGATGCCGCGGGCGGCCTCGGGCCAGTCCTCCCACTCCACCGGCATGGTGATGCCTTCCATATAGGCGATACCGCACACCGCCCCGGGATGGTTCTGCGCCCAGTGGAAACCCAGCGCACTGCCCCAGTCGTGGATCACCAGGGTGACGTTGGCATCGCAGCCCAGAGCGGCAAGCTGCTTCTCCAGCAGCGCATAGACCGCAGCAAAACTATAACGCTCCGGCCCCTGCTCAATCGGCAGTTTGGCGGAATCTCCCTGGCCGACCAGGTCAGGCACGATTACGCGACCGGAACCCACGAGGTGAGGCACCACGTTACGCCACAGGTAGGAAGAAGTAGGGTTACCGTGCAGCAGCACGATGGGATCGCCCTCACCCTCTTCCACGTGAGCCAGTTGCAGCCCCTCAACATCGGTGAAGTGTTTCTGGTAGGGCATTTCCGCTGAAATCATGAATGTCTCCTGATGAGAAAAAGTGCGTCAGGCCGCGGCCGGCAAGCCCAGCAGACGCAGTGAGGTATTCAAGGCGGCGGCCAGCTTGGGCCGGCTGTGACCCTGGCGGCTCGCCACCCGCAAACCCTGGTTGATCAGCATGAGTTGCCGCGCAGCTTCACCCGGCGACAGCCGTTCCTGCATCTCACCCGCCTGCTGGGCCTCTTCCAGATAGTGTGCAAAGCGGTGCTCTATCTGATCGAGGCTGTCGCTGGCGAAGCGGCCGAGCTCGTCGTCGACGTCTGCGAGTTCCAGCAGTGCGTTGACCATCAGACAGCCACGCCGCACGCGCCGGGCGGGAACACCCAGCACAGTGTGTCGGAAGAATTCGGGAATCGCAGCACTCGGACCCAGCTCCTCACGAGCCTGCTCCAGGATGGCGATAGTGCGATCGCGGAACAGTGCAACAATTTCGATGAACAGCTCCCGCTTGTCGCCAAAGGCGGCATAGAAGCTACTGCGGCCAATCGCCATGGCGTCCAGCAGTTGCTGTAGAGAAGTGGCCGCATAGCCCTGGCACCAGAACAGCTTGAGGGCGGCCTCGCGTGCCGCGTCACGATCGAACTCCAGGGGTCTTGCCATGGCTGAAACAGAACTCTTACTACAGAGGTCCAAATTATGTACCAATCGGTCCATAATTGGCAACAGGGAACCCGGAACGGACTCACCGCTGGAAACAGCAGCGCTTACAGGGAAATTACTGCGGGAGAGATATACCGCTCCGCACGTTGCCGAGGCGGATGTGAAGCGGCGCCCAGTCGGGCGCCGCTATGGGGGAGATCAGGCTTTCTTCTTGGGTGCGGCCTTGGGGCGCGCCTTCTTGGGAGCAGCCTTACGTTTGGCGGCCACCTTTTTCTTGGCGGGTGCCTTTTTCCTGGCCGGTGCCTTTTTCTTGGCGGCCGCCTTTTTCTTGGCAGGTGCCTTTTTCTTGGCTGCAGCTTTTTTCGCGGCGGGCTTCTTCTTGGCCTTCTTGGCGGCCGTCTTGGCACGACGCTTGGCCTGCTGCTCGGCTGCTTTTTCTACCATCGCCGCTGCACGCTCAGCCGCCTTGGCCTTGCGTTCCTCGAGAATGGCATCCGCTTTCAAAGGAACCAGGCGCTCAACAGCATCAGCTACTGCCTTGGCAATGTCCGCAGTCATCTCGGCCATCTGCCTGGCCTGGCTGACAAGTTGATCGACCTGTTTACGGTTTTCGGTGGTGGGACGCTTGGCCAGTGAAGCCCGCGCTCTCTTCAGGCGGGCATTGGCCGTTTTCTGCTTCTTGCGTGCAGACTGCAGCTCACGCTTGCCCTGCTTTACTGCTTTTTCTGCTTCGGCCAGCAGACGGGTGCGCATTTTTTCCACTTCCTTGTTTGCGCGCTCCGCCATCTTGATGGCTTCAGCCAGTTCTTTCTCCAACATGTGTTTGCACTCCGTGGTGGAAGAGGTACCGCAGGCACAGTGTAAACCTATTGAGGAAAATGCAAACCCACACAAGTCTAATTTTTACGGGGCTATCGCGACTCGATAATGTCGGCCAGGCGATCAATTTCACAGAGCTCTGCAGTCACTGGCGACAGCATCGCCTCTTCGCAACCGGCAGCTTCGAGACTGTCCAGGGCTTCCTTCACCGCGTCCGGGTGACTGCGGTGCACGCTGTTGGCCATCCAGGTGGCGACGTCTTCGCCGGCAATCAGCAGGTAGTTGTAGCAGTAGTCGTACAACTTCTGCTGGCCGTTCTCAGCAAGGCAGTACCAGAAACCGCCCATTTTATAGGGTGAAACGTCGCGCCCCGCATCACGCCAGGCAGCGTCCGCCAGCGCCAGGGTGTTGGCGATTTCTTCGCGCTCACCATTGCCCGACCAGGCATACACTCCATCGGCCCAGCGTGCACTGCGCGCCATGCCCTTCGGACCCATGGCACCGGTGTAAACCCGCGGGCCGCCAGGCTGAGTGGGTTCCGGGCCTACAGCATCGCAACCGTCTATCGGCGGCTGCTGTGCCCAAATGTTGCGCATGATATTCACCTGCTCATCCATGCGCGCGTGCCTGCCGGAATAGGTGGCGCCAACAGCCTGGTAATCCTGTTCACGGCCGCCGTAGCCCACAGTCACCGTCAGGCGTCCACCGCTCAACACATCCAGGCTGGCAATCTCCTTGGCGGCGCGCACCGCATTGTGCATGGGCAGTACATAGAGCGTGGTGTTGATCTCCACGCGCTCGGTAATGGCCGCGGCGCTGGCCAGCAGAATGCGCATATCAAAGCTGGGGCCAAGTATGCGTTCACCGCAGGACAGGCTGTGGAAAGGGCCCTGGTCAATATGGTGAAACCAGCGATGATAATCCTCGCGGGTCATACCGCGCTTCATGTAGGGCAGGCAGAGTCCGATTTTCATGCTGACGCTCCGATGATGGAAGCGTCAGTGTAGTAACTCGCGCGCGCAGGGATAAGCGCGCGCGAACCAGGACGGTTTAAAACTTCAGGCAGATTTTGCCAAAGTGGCCGTGGGATTCCTGTAGCCGGAAGGCGTCGGCAATGTCTTCCAGTGCAAAGCTGTGGCTGATCACCGGTTCGATACCGTTGCTCTCAATGGCCTTCACCATATCGAGCTGCTCACTGCGGGAGCCCACGGTAATGCCATTGATCACCGCGTTCTTGGAAAACAGCTCCGCGGTAGGCACCTCACCACTGATACCGGTCAGTACGCCAATCATGGAAATGTGACCGCTGAATGCCGCCGCCCGCACGGACTGGGCCAGGGTACCGGCACCGCCGACTTCGACAATAACGTCTGCGCCTTCGCCACCGGTGAGTTCCAGCACTTTGTTGCCCCAGGCCTCGTCGGTTTTGTAGTTGATGAGCATATCGGCGCCCAGGGATTCCAGGCGCGCCAGCTTCTCATCCGTAGACGAGGTCGCGATCACGCGGCAGCCCGCGGCTTTGGCAAACTGCAGGGCAAACAGGGAGACTCCGCCACTGCCCTGCACCAGCACCGTATCGCCGGGCTTGATCTGCGCCTCGACCATCAGCGCGCGCCAGGCGGTCAGTGCGGCGCAGGGCAGCGTCGCCGCCTGTTCGAAGCTGTAGCCCGCCGGCATGCGGGTAAAACAGCGCGCCGGCATCGTTACCGTCTCAGCGGCAAAACCATTCGCCATGTCGCCCGGCACATCGCTCATCCACTCGCGCTGTGGGTCGCCGCTCTCCCAGTTGGGGAAGAACACACTCATCACCTGGTCACCTTCGGCAAATCCGGTGACCCCCTCACCCACTGCTTCCACCACGCCGGCACCATCCGACATCGGGATACGCTTGTCCTCGGTGGGAATCATGCCGATCACCACCGCGTAGTCGTGAAAATTGAGCGAGCTGGCGTGGTTGCGAACCCGAATCTCTCCGGGACCGGGGTCGCGGGGCGCGATATCGGCAACGAGGAGATTATCCAGGCCGCCGGGCTGGTTCAGATGTATGGCTTTCACGATCGTGACTCTCCCTGTGCGCTACTTGAACTTGTACTTCACCGGCATGGACTTCAGGCCACCCACGAAGATGGCGTGAATCCACGTGGGGTCACCGTCCATCTCGATGTAGTCCAGGCGTGACAGCAGCTCGCGGTAAAAGCGCGCCACTTCCAGGGTGGCCAGGTGTTGGCCAAGGCACATGTGGGAGCCGTAGCCAAAGGCCAGGTGCAGTTTGGGATCGCGGGTGATGTCCAAGTCGTTGGGGCGGTCGAACTGGGCCGGGTCACGGTTGGCGGCCGGGAACCACAGCGCCATATTGTCGCCGGGCTTGATCAGCTTGCCACTGACTTCAATCTCCTCGGTGGAGGTGCGCACCATGTGTCGCACCGGGGAGACCCAGCGCATCAATTCCTTGGCGGCGTTGTCGTCCAGCTCCGGGTTGTCCCGCCACTTCTCCATCTGTTCGGGGTGGTCCAGCAGCGCCTTCATGCCGGCACCCAGCACCGCCGAGGTCGTGTCGTGGCCCGCGCTGGCGGCAATGATGAAATAGCTCATCTGGTCCAGGGGCTCCATCGGCTTGCCATCGACTTCGGCATTGGCCAGCACCGTGGCCAGGTCATCCTGGGGATTCTGCTTGCGGTCCTTGATCACCTCGTCGAAGTAGGCACCAAACTCCAGGATGGTCTCAGCGTTGACCTGCTCCAGGTTGGGGTCCCGGGCCAGGTCAGGGTCCTGGCCGCCGAAGATTTCCTGGGTGAGCTTGAGCATGGTGGCCTCACTCTCCCGGGGCAGTCCGAGAATCGACATGATAATGCGCAAGGGGTATAGCAGCGTGATGTCCTTGACGAAATCACACTCGCCGCCCATGGCCTCCATCTTGTCCACGTATTCCGTACACAGGGATTTCACTTCCGCATCCAGCTTTTCGATGGAGCGCGGCAGGAACCACTCGCGGGTCACCCGGCGCAGCTTGAGGTGCTTGGGCCGGTCCATGTGAATCAGTGTTTCCAGGCCGTTGCGGGTGCCGAACTTCTCCAGCAGCATCTCTTCGAACTCAATGGGAATCAGCACCGTGCGCGGGGCGCTCAGGAAGCGGTCATTGTTGCTGCCGATAAACTTGATATCGTCGTACTTCGTCAGCGACCAGAACGGGTGGTAGTCCGGGTGTTCCACCCAGGCCACCGGATCGTTCTCTCGCATATAGTCGAAGTAGCCGTGCATGGTGGTCTCATGGCCCATCAGTTCGGCATTCAGGACATCGGCGGCCTGGTAGCTCTCGGCTGCCTGCTGGCTTGCAGTAGTCATGGTCGACTCTCTCAGGTCAGTTGATTCAAGACGGTATGAACGTCCTCGACGCTCATCATATACGGTACCGGGTAGCCATCAGCTTCCACCAGCGCGCCCTCGGCAACGGCGTCGAAATGAGCGGCCTCCAGTTTGTGCACCTGCTCGGGGATGCCCAGCTTGCGGTTCATGGCCTGGATGGAGGTAATGAAGTCCTCTGCCCCGTTGTAACCCACCATGGCGCCCAGCTCCGCCAGGCGTCCGGAGACGGCCGGCAGGCTCAGCTTCAGGACATGGGGCATCACCATGGCGTTGGCGATGCCGTGGGGTACGCCGTAGCGCGCACCCAGTTGGTGAGCAATGGCGTGTACGTTGCCCACGTTCACCTGATTGATGGCTTGGCCTGCCATATAGGCCGCCTGGGCCATGGCATCGCGGGCGTTGATATCGCTGCCGTCTTCGAAGGCCACCGGCAGATACTTGTAGATCAGCTTAGCCGCTGCAGCCGCCTTTTCGCGGGCGTCGCCACGGGTCCAGGCGCTGATGTAGGCCTCCACCGCGTGGGTCAGTGCATCCATGCCGGTTGCTGCCGTGATGGCCTTGGGCATGCCTTTCATCAGGGTGGGATCCAGGCACACCGCCAGCGGCATCAGGTTCTGGCCGGAGATAATGCCCTTTTCGTGAGTCTCGTTGTCGGAGATCACCGCGCCCATGGTAGCCTCTGAGCCGGTACCCGAGGTGGTCGGGATGGCAAACAGCGGCGGGATGTCCTCCCTGGCCTTACCGAAGCCCACGTATGCGGAGGGATCGTCGGGATGAGTAATGGCAATGCCGATAATCTTGGCGGCGTCTATTGAGGAACCCCCACCGATGGCCAGCAGACCGTCACAATTCTCCTGCACATACTTGTCCATGCCCGCATCCACAACCGCATAAGTGGGATCGGGCGTTACGCCGTCAAAGATTGCATACTGGACACCGGTATCGGCGAGGCCTGCCAGTGCCTGCTCCACCACGCCCAGCTTTACCAGCATGGCGTCGGTAACCACCAGCAGCCTGCGGACACCGCGATGTTCGATATGTCGGCACAGGCTACGGGCACTGCCCTCACCGGCAAAGGCCAGGTAGGACACCCCCGGGGCGAAGTTCACCATGAAGCGAGCAAAGTTGATGTAAGCGACGTGCTTGAGGGTGCGAAGGTCCACCGAGTTATCCTTTTTGATCTAGCGGAGGCCGTATTATGTCGCCCTGACCCAGCCCGGCCACCCCCTGAACTTGGTCAATTCAGGCCAATGAGACCCGCGTCACCGATTTTGACCAGGCTGGGATGACGGGTCAGTGATGATGGCCTGCACGGAGTCATGCAGGTAGCGGCAGGCAACGTCCAGCGGCAGGTTTTTGACCGCATCGCTGTACTGTTCACTGCCGATGGGGCAGCTCAATTGCTTGGCCTCCAGAATGCCGATGAAGCGCGGCCAGTCCACCGCTCCCTCACCCGGACGCAGGCGCCCACCCATGGTTTCAGCAATCGGGTCCGCCCAGGGCTCGCGATCGGCATCATTCAACTGCACAAAGTAAACCCACTCCCCTGGCAGCTGTTCCAGCAGTTCGTACTCGAAACCGGCGCGGGCGAAATGCCAGCTATCGATCACCAGTCCGAGGTTGGGCTCGTCCACTTCATCGCGCAGGGCCAGGGCAGCGGCCAGGCTGGGGACGCCGGTGAAGGGCAGGAATTCCAGTGCCACCTTGCGCGGTGCCAGGGCCTGGCAGTGAGCCTTGAGGGCGGCCACGGCATGGGCGTGCAGCTCGGGTACCAGCGCCGCCGCCAGCACCACATCGGGATCAAACACCTCAGCGAAGTGTTGCACCACGGCAAGCTCCTCGGCGATGGCGGTGGGTTCGCCAACGGCCCAGGCGTGCAACAGCTCCAGCACGCTGACCCGCAGGCCATGTTGGTCCATTGTCGCCTTGACGGCATCGAGGCTGCCGAGTTCCTCGCGACCGCGGTCCAGTGACAACAGCCAGGCCGCGAATTCCTCGAAGCCGGCGCCAGCGGCCGCCGCCATCATGTCAGCAAAGGGGTAGCCGTCCGGCAGTGTCGCCAGGCAGGCCAGATGAGTGCGCTCGAACATGCTGTCCTCCTGCCGACCAGTATACCCTCGCCTCCGCCGACCATTTGTTTTAGATTGGCTGCCGACCGACAAGGAGACCCGGATGCACCCCTACGAATTCCTGCAGCGTTACGGCCCCGCCGCCCTGGTCATGGAAGTCACCGCCGATACCGGCGCTGCTTTTGCCGCCGAGCTGGCCAAGGGCGGTTTCGACCTGGTGTTACCGAGCCATGATCCCGCCGCGCTGGAAGCGCTGGCGGCGCGGCTGCGTGATCACGAAGGCGTTGGAGTCGACCTGTATACCGGGGATATCGACGCGCCGCACTTTCCCGAGCAGCTCTACCCGGCCTGCGAGCACCGCGATATCGGCCTGCTTATCTGTGGCATCGAGGCCGGCCACCCGCGCATGGCCGGCTCGCTGTTGAGCTCGCTGACCCGGGTATTCATGCCGCGACTGCGGCAGCGTCGGCACGCCGGCGTAATCGTGGTGGATATGGCAGGCTCAACCCGACGGCTCGGGGAAACCCTGGCCCACGAGCTGAAGCCCGAAGGCATTGATGTCATGACGGTGGAAGCGGTCGCCGGCAACGGTTCTGCGAGGGAGCTGGTGAAAATGGCCCTGGAACACATGGGCCACGACCAGTACGTGGCTTTCGATCCCGCCTAGGTGGACAAGCTAGAGCTGCGGCGAGCCCGGGTGATCCTCTACCAGAGCCATGGCGCCGCCGAGCTGCAGCAAGCCGGTGCTGACCATGCGATGCTGGGTCGCGACATGCACATCCCGGAAATGCCGCTGCAGGCTGCAATGCCCCTGCAGTGAAGTACCGCCACCGGCGTTGTAGAGCTTGTCTACCGCCGCCGCGGCCAGCATGGTGGACTGGGTAGCCGCCAGCCGGAGCTGGCGCATCTGTTCCTGGCTGGCTGCCTTGCCGGCCGCCACATCTTCCCAAACCCGGGATACCGTGCTGAACAGGTAGTGCCGCGCCGCCTCGGACTGGGCATCCGCCTGGCCGTACTCCATCTGGGTGAGTGAGGATTCCGCGAGGCTCTTACGCCCGGTGGCCTTACCCCGGGCCAGCTCCGCGAAGTCGTCCAGAGCGCGCCGCGCAATCCCCAGCGGGATGGCCGCCACGCAAGCGGCGAAGAAGCCAAAGAAGGGGAAGCGATACAGCGGCGTGTCGATGGTCAGCTCGCCACTGCCCTGCACTATCCAGCGACCTTCAGGTACGAAGGCATTATTCACTTCGAAATCCACGCTGCCGGTACCGCGCATTCCGGAGGGGTCCCAGTTGTCGTGCAGGATCACCTGGGATTTATCGAAGTAGACAATATGCACCGCCGGCGCGCCGCCGGGGAAACGCAGGATGTCGTCGCTGTCCTCCACCATCACGCCGCCGACAATCCAGTCTGCGTGGTGGGTACCGGACCCCCAGGCCCAGCGGCCGGTGACCTCCAGGCCACCCTCGACCCGGCGGGCACGCCCGGTGGGCGCCGTGGCGCCGGCGGTGATTACTCCGGGCCGATAAATACTGGCTGCGTGCGTCTCTGATAGCTGGGCCGCCGACATGGCAGTAGTCAGGTAGATCATCGCGCACCAGGCTACGGCGCTGTCGGCGTAACTCAGCTCCTCGATCAGGGCCAGTACTTCTGCGGGTGTGCGTTCGGCGCCGCCGAGAGCCGCCGGAATGGTCAGGCCGAACAGCCCCTGCTCGTTAAGCAACTGGATGAGATCGGCGGGGACCATTTTGCCGGCCTCGATCTCATCGGTACGCGCACTGATGGTGTCGCGCAGAGACAGGGCGGCGGAGAGTTCATCTCGAACAGGCGTGCTAATTCCGGGTTCTGACATGGCGGGCTCCGGTGAACATCATTTTGCTGAAGCTTTTTGCCTAAACTACGCCAAAGCCCACAGGGCTGCCACCCCGGTTCAGTCCATGTCCACCCTGTAGTCCGGGCGCGTCTTGCCCAGGGCATTGCTCACGAAGCGGGCTCTCGCGCTGGCCTTATCCTCCAGCCAGTGCAGCTTGTCGTTGAGGTGGTCGTACTCAGTGCGAATCTCGCGCAACAGGTTCTGCACGCCATGATTCACGTAGATCAACACGGATAGGCTGACGGCAATCAGAATCACGCCAATGGGTACCGGGGAAAACAACAGCGCAAAGCCCAGCAGCAGGCCCAGGCAGGCCAGCAGCGAGATCAATGAATTCCAGAGT
>JANQLM010000123.1 GCA_028280635.1 Halieaceae bacterium
CTCCGGCCGCCGCGCCAAGCGGCTCGCGGGAAGACCGCTGCTGAAGGAGGCACTGCAAACCCTGACCGGCTACCCGGAGTGGATGGTACTGGACGCCTATGCCACGGTGGGTGATTTTGCGGAAACCGCCTCCTTGCTCACCGAAGAATTGCGCGCCGCCCGGGAAACGCCCGAGCAACGCTCCCTGAGCCAGTGGATGGAGCAGGAAATCCTGCCGCTGGCGGGACTCGATGAAGAGGCCAAGAAACGGAAGCTGATGGACTGGTGGCGCGAGCTGCCCCAGTTGAGCGCCTTTCTTGTGACCAAACTGATCACCGGCGGGCTGCGGGTCGGGGTATCGCAGACCCTGGTGGCACGGGCAGTGGCTGAACTGGCCGGGCTGCCGCGCGACGTGATCACCCACCGGCTGATGGGTGACTGGCAACCCAGCGCCGCCTGGTTTGCTGAGCTGATCAACCCCGATATCAGCGCCGACCTGGGCTCTCGCCCCTACCCCTTCTACCTGGCCTCACCCCTGGAACAGGACCCGGCCGAACTGGGTCCGCGGGCAGACTGGCTGGCGGAGTGGAAATGGGACGGCATCCGCGCCCAGCTCATCAAGCGGCGGGGAGAAATCAGCTTATGGTCGCGGGGCGAAGAGTTGATTACCGAGCGTTTCCCGGAGGTGGTCGCCGCGGCCGCCGCGCTGGAAGACTGCGTGCTGGATGGGGAACTGCTGGCCTGGAAGGACGGGGTACTGCCTTTTGCGGAGCTGCAACGCCGCATCGGCCGCAAGACCGTGGGTAAGAAGCTGCTGGCGGACGTTCCAGTGCGCCTGCTGGCCTACGATTGCCTGGAAAGAGCCGGTGAGGATCTCCGGACCCTGGGTATGCGCGAGCGCCGCGCCCACGCCGTGCAGCTCACCGAGGGCGCCGGAGACAGTATCGCCACCTCCCCGCTGCTGGAAGCCGGTAGCTGGGCCGAGCTGGTTGACGCCCGGGAAGGCAGTCGCGAGCGCGGCGTCGAGGGCCTGATGCTGAAAGCCGCCGGCTCGCCCTACCTCACCGGGCGCAAGAAAGGCGCCTGGTGGAAATGGAAAGTGGAGCCGCTGACCGTGGATGCGGTCATGATCTACGCCCAGGCCGGCAGCGGCCGCCGCGCCACCCTGTTCACCGACTACACCTTCGCCGTCTGGACCGAGCAGGACAACGGGCGCCAGCTTATCCCGATTGCCAAGGCCTACTCGGGCCTGACCGACGCGGAAATCAACACCCTCAATCGCTGGATTCGCGCCAATACCCTGGAGCGTTTCGGCCCGGTGCGCTCGGTCAGCGCCGAGCAGGTCTTTGAGCTGGCCTTTGAAGGCATCAATGCCTCGACCCGCCATAAGAGCGGTGTGGCCCTGCGCTTCCCGCGTATTGCCCGCTGGCGCACCGACATGCGCCCGGAAGATGCCAACACCCTCGAGCAGGTCAAGGACCTGCTGAGCCTGTACGGCAATCACTGATCGTGCGCCTGCCCGCCCCTATCGCCGAGTTCTACGACCAGCGCGGCTGGAAGCCGGCAGCTTTCCAGCGCCAGGCCTGGGAGGCCTTTAACCGCGGTGAATCTGGACTGATTCACGCACCCACCGGCACCGGCAAGACGCTGGCCGCCTGGTTTGGCCCGGTGATCGCCCGGCTCCGGGCCGGCGACACGACGCCCGCCGGCCTGCGCATACTCTGGATTACGCCAATGCGTGCGCTGGCGGCGGACACGGAAAAAGCCCTGTTGGACAGCGTGGCCGATCTCGGCCTCGACTGGACCATCATGCGCCGCACCGGCGATTCCTCCGCCAGCCAGCGCGCGCGACTGCGCAAAACACCGCCTACTGCGCTGGTCACCACGCCGGAATCCCTGTCGCTGCTGCTTACCTACCCCGACTTCCAGCCCAAGCTTAGGCAACTGGACGCGGTGATTGTCGACGAGTGGCACGAACTGGTGGGCAGCAAACGCGGGGTTCAACTGGAACTGTGCCTGGCACGCCTCAGGTCACTCAACCCGGCACTGAAGACCTGGGGAATGTCCGCCACTATCGGCAATCTGGAGGAAGCCGCCCGGGTGCTGCTGGGCCCGGGCCAGTCGCCCCGTATCGTGGTCGCCAAACAGAAGAAACACATCGAGATCGACGCCCTGATCCCCAACAGCCTGGAGCGTTTTCCCTGGGCCGGGCACCTGGGACTGAACTTGCTGCCCGAGGTGCTTGAGCGGGTCGAGAGGGCGGGCTCTACCCTGATCTTCACCAACACACGTTCCCAGGCGGAGCTGTGGTTTGAAGGGATACTCAAGGCGCGGCCCGACCTGATCGGCCAGTTTGCCCTGCATCATGCCTCACTGAGCCGCTCGGTACGCGACCAGGTGGAGGCTGGGCTGAAGGACGGCAGCCTGCGCTGCGTGGTCTGCACCTCATCCCTGGACCTGGGAGTGGATTTCAGCCCGGTGGAGCAGGTGCTGCAGATCGGCTCCCCCAAGGGCATCGCCCGCCTGCTGCAGCGGGCCGGGCGTTCAGGCCACAGCCCCGGCCAGCCCAGCCGCGTGCTGTGTGTTCCTACCCACGCCTTTGAGCTGGCCGAGATTGCCGCGGCGCGACAGGCGGCGAAGGAGAAGACCATCGAGAGCCGGCGCCCGATGAGCCTGTGCCTCGATGTCCTGGTGCAACACTGCGTCAGCATCGCGCTGGGTGCCGGCTTTACCGACGATGAGCTGTACGAGGAAGTCAGGCGCACCCACGCCTTCGAACAACTCAGCCGGGACGCCTGGGCCTGGGTGCTGCTGTTCATCACCCGTGGCGGCGCCGCCCTTGAACACTACCCGGAATACCATCGCGTGGTCTCGGAGCAGGCACGCTATCGGGTGGAGAGCAGGCGCGTGGCCCAGCGCCACCGCATGGCTATCGGCACCATCACCAGTGACTCAGCCATGAAGCTGAGGTGGACCAGCGGCGGCTCCCTGGGGACCATCGAGGAAAGCTTCATCAGCCGCCTCAAGACCAGCGACGGCTTCCTGTTCAATGGCCGGGTGCTGCAACTGGTCAGGGTCAAGGAAATGACCGCCTACGTAAAACTGGCGGGCAAACAGACCCGCATCGTGCCGCGCTGGCAGGGTGGCAAGGCGCCACTGTCCACTGAGCTGTCTGACTACACCCGGCGCCTGCTGGGCGCCCCGGACAGTGTAAAGGCGCCCGAGCTGAGAGCCATCGCGCCGATTCTCAAGCTGCAGGCGGCCTGGTCGGCGCTGCCCACGGAGCAGCAGCTTTTGGTCGAGCAGGTCAGCACCCGGGAGGGCAAACACCTGTTCGTATTCACCTTTGCCGGGCGCGCGGTCAACGAAGGCCTGGCGGCCCTACTGGCCTGGCGCCTCAGCCAGAGCCGGCAAATCACCTTCCGCGCCTGGGCCAATGACTACGGCTTTGAACTGTTGACCCGAGGCGAGTTCGCGCGGGCGGAGGACGCCCTGCGGGAAGCCCTCTCCCCCGACAATCTGCTGGATGATCTGGTGGCCAGTATCAACAGTGCGGAGACCGGCAAGCGCCAGTTTCGGGAGATCGCCCAGGTGGCAGGCCTGGTGTTCACCGGCTACCCGGGCAGCGGCAAGTCTACCCGCCAGATCCAGGCCTCCAGCGGGCTGATCTACGACGTGCTGGCGAAGTACGACCCGGACAACCTGCTGGTGGACCAGGCCATGCGGGAGGTAATGCGCTACCAGTTGGAATTCGGTCGCCTGCAGGACAGCCTGATCCGCCTGCAGCGCGTGGAGTGGGTACTCACCGAGCCGGCGCGCCTCACACCGTTGGCCTTCCCACTGTGGGCCGAGCGCATTCGCTCCCAGACTGTCAGCTCCGAAAAGTGGAGCGTGCGCCTCAGGCGCATGCTGGAGTCCCTCAACAAGGCCGCCGATACCGCACCACGGCGGCGGCGCGCGGCTTCATGACCGAGATCGAGCTTTGCGGTGAACGCCTGCTCCTGGACCATCGCCAGGCACTGGTCTGGCCGCGGCGGCGCGCGGTGCTGGTGGCCGACACCCACTTCGGCAAGAGCGCCGTGTTTCGCCGCGAGGGGATCGCCCTCCCGGAAGGCAGCGATGCCGCGGACCTGGCGCTGCTCTCGACGCTGATTACCGAGCACGCGGCCCGTGAGCTGTACATACTGGGTGATTTCATCCATGGCGCCCTGCCCGACGGCCACGATTTCTATCCGCGTTTCAATCGCTGGCGTGCCGCCAGGCCGGCCGAGATTCACGTGGTGCTGGGCAATCACGATATTCACCTGGACCGGGACGCACTCACGGGGGTGCACTGGCATCAGCAGTTGTCGCTGGCACCTTTTCATCTGGTACATGAACCCGCAGAGAGCCACGACGGCTACTACCTGGCCGGGCACATCCACCCCGTGACCCGGGTATCGACCCGCGGGGACTCGCTGCGCATGCCGGTGTTCTGGCAACGGGCAGCCGGCATGGTGCTGCCCTCCTTCGGCGACCTGACCGGCGGCTACCCGATCGAGCCGGCGCGGAGTGAGCGCCTGTTCGGGGTGGGACCCGATGCGGTGGTTCCGCTGACACCCTGAAGCGGCTAGCAGGCAAACGCATGCCGTATCGCCATCAGTTGCTGGCCTCGTCAACCACCTGTTGCAAGATCGGCAGCGGCATCGAGCCATCCAGCAGAATCAGGTTGTGAAAGTCCTTGATGTTGTACTCGGCGCCGCGGGCGGCCTGGTATTGCTCGCGCATATCCAGAATTCGCAGCAGGCCGGTCATGTAAGCGGTGGCCTGCCCGGGCCAGCGCATGAAACGGGCGATTGATCCCTGCACCAGGAAGTCCGGCATGCCGGTATTCTCAGCAAAGAAGTCAGAGGCCTGCTGCCACGACCAGCCGTAGTGGTGGATACCGGTGTCAGTGGCTAGCCGGGCCGCGCGGATGCCTTCCCAGTACAGGCGCCCCAGGTTGCCGTAGGGGTCGTTGTCATACCAGCCCAGTTCATAGGCCAGCCGCTCGGCGTACAGGGCCCAGCCCTCGGCGTAGCCGGTAAAGGTGGTGAAGCGCTGGAAAGCGGGCAGACCCTGCTCCTGGGCCAGCGCGATCTGCAGGTGGTGGCCGGGAATCCCCTCGTGAAAGGCAATGGTGGGCATGATGTAGTAGGACTCTTCACCCACCGCCCGCGCGTAGAAAACGCCCGGGCGGGACCCGTCGTCGGAGCCGGCGACGTAGAAACCGCCCGTCGAACCGCCAATAACTACCAGTTCCTGCTCCGGCAACTGGTCAAAGGCCTCGTCTATTTCGCTGTAGGCAAAATCGATGAGCTCTTCGTACTCGCGGACGATGGCGTTGCCGACCAGCACGCCGGCGTCGCTGTACACCTGGAAGAAGATCTCACCCAGGCTCGCGCCATCTTCAAAGCCCAGGGCTACGGCGGCGGCGTTGATTTCCGCCCGCACCCGCGCCAGTTCATCCAGGCCCAGCTGATGAATCTCTTCGGCGCTGAGATCAGTGGTGGTGTGATGCCTCAGGGCATACTGGTAAAAGTCCCTGCCCCCCTCGTGCTGGCCGAAACCAATTGCCGCCGGCGCCCGAGAAGACAGCGCTGCCAGGTCTTCGTGCAAGGCCGTATAGGCCGGCAGCACCTGCTGCTCGACGATCGCCAGCGCCTCGTTCAGACGCGCTGTGCGCTGGGCACTGGTCAGCCCATCGATGGAATCCAGGGCGCCGGCCAGGCGCGTGTAGTATGGGCTCGCTGTCGCCACTGTGTTGGCCAGCGACTCGTAGTAGCCGGTTGCCCAGCCCAGCGTCGTCGCGGGCTCGATAATGCCGGCGTCCGCCCGCGCCGCGACAGCCACGCGTAGCTGCAGGAACTTCTCGTCCACCTGCGCCAGTCGCGCCAGGTAGTCGTCCACATCCCGGGCCGATTGCAGTGGCTGGATGTCAGAAAAAAAGAAGGCTGTCTGTACCGGGACGCTGGTGATAAACGAGCTGGCCGGGTAGTCGTAGAGCAGGAATTCCTCCTCGGCAAGCCAGTCTTCCAGATACCACTGGTAGATGTCATAGGACCGCTGCTGCGCGTCACTCAGCCGTTGTCGGTCGGTGGCCAGCAACGCCTCCAGAATCACCTCGACGATGTCGTAGGTTTCACGGGCATAGGTATCGGAGACGTTGTTGAGCTCGTTTCCTTGCAGGTCGTAGCCGCTGAGGCCCAGTTCGACGATCCACTCCGGATGGCGCAGCAGTATGGCGTCATAAGACGCCTGCAGGAAGGCATCAAACACCAGCCCGCGAAGCTCCTGCCTGAGCTGTTGCGCCGGCGTATCCGCCAGCGGGTAGTTCTTGTCTACCGACAGGCTGATCACACTGTCAGCCAACAGCCGCCGGCTGGCGTCATCAGCGCCGGCTATCACGCTGTCGGCGATGGCATCCAGCCCCGCCTCAGAGACCACCAGCGCGTCGGCATTGGTTCTGCGACTCCACAGCAACAGGTCCCAGCCATCAATGCGCTGGTCCGCGGACAGGTCCTCCAGCAGCAGGCTCTGTGCCAGCAGGTCGAGGTTGTAGGCCACCTGGACATCGTCCAGGGCCGCCAGCTCGGGCTCGAGCCAGAGATAGGCGGCCTCTGTAAGCGCTGACACCTTGGCCCCAAAGGACTTGAGCTGGGCCCCTGACATAATCGCCCGCCACTGACCCTGCACATCGGTAAAAGACTCATCAGGCAGGCCGTTAGCGTCAGCCGCATCGACATCGCTGCCGGCACTGGCGGTCACCAGGTAGAGCGCGTCGTCGTCCAGTGCGGCGGTATCGGGTGTGACCGCGCCGTAAAAGAGGTACTGCAGCAGCGCGCTGAAGCTGTCCCAGGCGGCATCACCGTAGAGTTCGCGCAGGTAGGGCTCATCCGAGGATTCGGCCTGCACCTGAATAACGGCGCCATTACGTAACTCGGTCACGGTGACGGTGGCGCCCGCCACCGGTCCGTAGAGTTGCACCTGGAGACAGCCGGTGAACAGGGAGATGACCAGTATCAGCGTCAGGTACTTTATTATTCTCTGCATAGCCCGCTCTTATCGTTATTGCTTCCATTCAGTCTAGGTAAAATCAGGGCATGTGCAAAAACGGTGCTCCTGTCTCACATCACTACCCGCCCACGGTCAGTGATCCCGCGTTCGGGGCGATCCGCGATCCCGTTGACACCCCGAGACGGCCTCACCTACCGTAGTGGATTGCATGCAAGCCATGGAGACCGGACACCGATATGAGCAATAGCACCCATAGCTATCGCCAGGACGAGCGCAACCAGGACATTCTTATCAACATCAATGGCGAGCTGTTTCACCGCGACAAGGCGGTGGTATCGGTGTTTGACAGCGGTTTCATACTCGGGGACGGCGTCTGGGAGGGCCTGCGTGTGCACCACGGCAGGATTCCGTTCCTGGGCCGGCATATGAAACGGCTGTGGGAAGGCGCCAAAGCCCTGGACCTGGACATGGGCCTGAGCCAGGACGATCTGGCACAGCGGCTCTACGACACACTGGCGGCCAACGGGATGGAGGACGATGTGCACATCCGCCTGATGGTGAGCCGCGGCATCAAATCCACGCCCTACCAGGACCCCGCGGTGACCATCGGCGGGCCCACCATTGTGATTATCCCCGAGTACAAAACCCCGGATCCCACGCTCAACGAGCGCGGCATTCGCCTCTACACCGTGTATGTGCGCCGCGGCTATGCCGACGTACAGGACCCACGCATCAACAGCCACTCCAAGCTCAACTGTATTTTCGGCTGCATCCAGGCCAATAAAGCGGGCTATGACGAAGCGCTGATGCTGGACCCCCACGGCCATGTTGCGACCTGTAACTCCACCCACTTCTTTATCGTGCGCGAAGGCGAGGTGTGGACTTCCTCCGGCGACTACTGCCTGGACGGCATTACCCGCCGCAATGTCATCAACTTGTGCAAGACAAACGGCATCCCGGTGTTCGAGAAGAACTTCTCAGTGATGCAAACCTACGGCGCCGACGAGGCGTTTGTTACAGGCACCTTTGCCGGGCTGACACCGGTGGTGGATATCGATGGCCGCCGCATTGGCGACGGCGCCAGCCGACCCGTGATTGAGCGGCTGCAAACCCTCTACCTGGAGTTGATCGAGTCCGAGTGCCGCCAATGAGCCTGCGGATCGCCATGTGGTCGGGACCGCGCAATATTTCCACGGCCATGATGCGTAGCTGGGAGAACCGGCCCGACTGCAGCGTGGTCGATGAGCCCTTCTACGCCTGCTACCTGCGGGAGACCGGCCTTGAGCACCCCTGTCGCGAGCAGATCCTGAAGGCCCAGAGCACCGCCCGGGATATCGTGGCGAGCGAGCTCACCGAATCGGACACCGGCACCCCGCTGCACTACCAGAAACACATGACCCACCACATGCCGCGCGGTATGAACATGGACTGGTGCACGGGGCTCACTCACTGCTTCCTGATACGCGACCCGGCGGAAGTGATCGCCTCCTACCTGCAGAAGATGCCCACCGCCTCTGAAGAGGCCATCGGCATCGTGCGCCAGGTGGAGCTGTTCGAAGAAATCACCACACTGTGCGGCCGCGAACCCCTGGTGGTGGATTCCGCCGATATCCTCAAAAACCCCGGTGCCATTCTCAGCAAGCTATGCGATAAGCTCGGCGTTGAGTGGCTACCGGAGCACATGCTGCACTGGCCCGCCGGCCGCCGCGACAGCGACGGCGTGTGGGCACCCCATTGGTACCAGAGCGTGGAGGCCTCCACCGGCTTCGCACCTTACCAACAGCGCGAACCCGCGCTTAGCGGCAAACACCTCGCGCTGGCCGAGGCCATGGCACCCTACTACCAGGCGCTGGCGGCGCAACGCATCCGGTGAAAGTGGCGGTCCCAAGTCTGCTAAGCTCTGAGGGCTGAATAACACCAATAATCACTGCACCGGCTTTTACCCGGTCTTCCCAGGAGCAAGCGCATGGCACAAACCACCGACCACGAAGTGGTCTCCATCTACCCCTTCAGTGACGAGGAGATCGACCAGCTCATGGACCACTCCAGCGAATGCGTGCTGATGTGGTCCACCAAGGACGGCTGGCCGGTGGGCGTGACCCATGCCTTTGTCTGGCATGGCGGCAAAATCTGGATCACCTTTGCCTCACACCGCCACCGGGCGTCGGCAATTCGCCGCGACAACCGCGTGTCAGTGAACGTGAGCAGCATGGGTTACCCGGCGGGTACGCCGGATGATCTGCCCAGCGGCGCCATTACCTTCAAGGGCACCGGTGAGTTTCACGACGACGATGACACCAAGTACTGGTTCTACCGCGCCCTGGCAAAGAAGCTCAATCCCGACGACGCGGACAGCGAGGAGTACTTTTACAACTTTCTCGATTCGCCGCTGCGCACGGTACTCAGCGTCACACCGGTCAAGCGCATCATGTACAACGCCGGCCTCGCTGAGCGGCATATCGCCGGCACGGTGGAAGAGAACGAGCTGGGTGAGCGCCTGGAGAGCGACCGCGACCGCATGAACAGGGAGCGCGAAGCCCGAGGGCTTGAGCCGCGCTAAACCTGTCACCAGCCGTCACCCATGGAATTTGAGCTCTCCGCCCGGCGCACAGGCCTTCTGCTGGCGACCATCGCAGCTTCTCTGATCGTCCTGCATGTGGCGGCCATGCTGGCCTGGTACCTGGACGCACTGCCGCTGGACGACTGGCTCTACTACTCTTTTTTCGACCTGGACGAAGAAGAAGGCCTGGGTACCTGGTTCAGCACCCTGCTGCTGTTCCTCGCCGGCATGTTGAGCTGGCTGCTGGGCCGACTGGACCCGGGGCTGCGCCGCTGGTGGTGGTTGCTGGCGGCGGGCTTCTGCCTGCTATCGCTGGATGAAGTGGCGGGCTTCCACGAATTCGTGAATACCGTCGTCGAGGACACCCACTGGACTACCTTTGGTGCCGCCATCGGCCTGCTGGTGGGGCTGAGTTTCATTCCCTTCCTGCTCAAGCTGCCGTCGCGTACCCGCTGGATGTGCATTATCGGTGGCATTCTCTACCTCGGCGGCGCCGTGGGTGTTGAGCGGGGCACGCTGTGGTACGAGGAACAGGATTTGCTGGACACGCTGGAGTACAACCTCTGGAATGCCCTGGAGGAGGGGCTGGAGATGGGGGGGATTGTGGTCTATGTGTATGCCCTGTTGGAGAGGTTGGCGGATGCTGGAAAGCGTGTTGGGGTGGTGGTGAATCGTTGAGTGGTTCGTCCTGGGTGAACGGTTTGGGATTCTAGCCCCTCAGTATTCGCTGAGTTGGCTTATGGTTTAGCGCTACTGGATTGATGATTACGCCCTTTGGGGCGTAATCACGCTCCGGGCGTACCCGAAAAGAGGGGCAGGCCCTCCTCACATCGCTTGGCGATGCTGCGGGCGTCCAAGATGCTCCTTCGGTCGCATCTTGTCGAACCGACAGGCTCGATCCGCACAACCCTCGACACAAATGAAAAGGGCCACCCCATCGGGGTGGCCCTTTTCATTTGTTTGGTGGGTCGTACTGGATTCGAACCAGTGACCAATTGGTTAAAAGCCAACTGCTCTACCAGCTGAGCTAACGACCCGAGGGCGCGTATGTTACGGATTGGCGGGGAAAACTCAAGGAGTTTTTTACCGCGTCCGGGGGTTCAGCGATAGCGGGTGGGATCGGGGATGCCGGCGGCTTCGAAGCCTTCCCGGCGCAGGCGACAGCTATCGCATTTGCCGCAGGCTTCACCGTCTTCTGTGGCCTGGTAGCAGGAAACGGTGAGGCTGTAGTCCACACCCAGCGCCAGGCCGCGGCGGATGATTTCGTGCTTGTGGAGGTCGATCAACGGTGTATCTACGCGCAGACCGCCCTCCTCCACCCCGACCCGGGTGGCAAGGTTGGCCATGATCTCGAAAGCCTTCACGAACTCCGGGCGGCA
>JANQLM010000010.1 GCA_028280635.1 Halieaceae bacterium
AGCTGAGCTACGGGCGGGTATCAAGGCGTGTGAATTCTCTCGTGCCACCTGGGGGATGGCAAGCCTCGCGGCTTGCTGTTGCTCCCGTGTCGCTAACGCGACCCGGCAGACGAGTAAAACGGTGCTTTGCAGTCGCTTGCCTTACCCAGTTTGGCTACAGGCGGTAATCAAGGCGGGAAAATTGGGGTGGCCGAGGGGTCTCGAACCCCCCACCTCCGGAGCCACAATCCGGTGCTCTACCTGATGAGCTACGGCCACCACTGTGTTTTGCGCTCGACCTGGTCTCAGACCTGGCAAGCAGTCTCCTGAACAGGGACGCTTGTTTCGCCGGGATAGTGATTGGTCGGGGTAGAGGGATTCGAACCCCCGACATCCTGCTCCCAAAGCAGGCGCGCTACCAGACTGCGCTATACCCCGATGCCCCGAAACCACCCTGCTTTTCAGGAGCGCGAATCATACCCGCCGCCCCCCAGGTCGTCAATTGAAACGGGGGCTCGCGGCTTTTGTGAGTCGCGGCAGCGTGCGATAATCCGCGGCTTCGATTTTCAGCCTCAGGAGCCCCCAAGTCATGACCGCACTGGTCCTCGATGGAAAAGCGCTGGCCGCCAAGAGCGAAGCAGAACTGCAGGAGCGCGTTGCGCGACTGAAGGAGAAGTCCGGGGGCAAAACGCCGATCCTCGCTACCATCCTGGTGGGTGACGACCCCGCCTCCGCAACCTATGTGCGGATGAAGGGCAACGCCTGCCGCCGCGTCGGCATGGAATCACTGGCCATAGAGCTTCCGTCGGATACCTCGACTGAGCAGTTGCTGGACAAAATCGACGAGCTCAATGCCAACCCGGAC
Source organism: Halieaceae bacterium (assembly GCA_028280635.1). Classification (GTDB taxonomy): domain Bacteria; phylum Pseudomonadota; class Gammaproteobacteria; order Pseudomonadales; family Halieaceae; genus JANQIO01. The sequence continues at coordinate 845 of JANQLM010000010.1, forward strand.
GTGCATGGCATCCTGTTGCAGCACCCCACCCCACCCCAGATTGATGAACGCGCCTGTTTCGATGCCATCGATCTCGCCAAGGACGTGGACGGCGTCACGTGCCTGGGCTTCGGCCGCATGGCGATGGGCGAGCCGGCCTACGGCTGCGCCACACCCCAGGGCATCATGCGTACTCTGGAAGCTTATGAGGTCGAGCTGGAAGGCAAGCATGCGGTGGTCGTGGGCCGTTCGCCGATTCTCGGCAAGCCGATGGCGATGATGCTGCTCAACGAGAACGCCACCGTGACCATCTGCCACTCACGTACCCGGGATCTGCCGGAGCTGGTCAGGCAGGCAGACATCTTGGTGGGTGCGGTGGGCAAACCGGAGTTTATTCGTGGCGACTGGATAAAAGATGGCGCCGTGGTCGTCGATGCCGGCTACCACCCGGGCGGCGTTGGTGACATCGAGCTATCCGCCATCTCTGACCGGGTGGCGGCCTACACACCGGTGCCCGGTGGCGTTGGCCCCATGACGATCAACACTCTGATCTACCAGAGCGTGGAGTCGGGCGAGAAAAGTATGGGCTGATCAGCCCTCGTCGGCGTCCAGGCGACAGTGCCAGCGGGCGATTCCCAGCTTCTTCATATTCTGGATGAGGGTGCGGTGGCTGCGGAAGCGCTTGGGCTGGCCGCGAAAGGTGGTCAACGTGCCGTCGGCTTCATCCCGCTGCCGGGCATCCCGCAGTCGGGCGCCCAGATCGAAACGCAGCTGGTAGCCGGAGCCATCCGAGTCGACTCTCGGATGGCTAAGTTCCTCGCTGATAACGAGTTGTTTGAGTTCGCGTTCGTTGTAGCCTCGCACGCGGCATGCCTTATCGCTGATATTTGCGCTGACATTAGGGGGGGGGCTGCGGCAAGTCTACGCCCGGCGGGTCGAAGTTTGACGCGATTCACAAATTCAGGGAAAGCGACACCAGGACTGTGAAGTGGGTTAGCTCAGCCCAGCGCCATGTCCGCATCAACACAGAGCACGGCTTCCACGCGGGCATTATCGCCCTTGCCGGTAGTGAACTGGCTGAGGCAGCGCACGCTGTCATCAGGGAGCCGAACCCAGCGATGACCCACCAGCACAGGGCCGCGGCGTGTCAACTGGGTGCGAATGAAGTTGACCTCAGAAAAGTAAGTCGCACTCAGGGCCTGTTTGACCGGCACACTGGCGCCGGACTGGTGGAGGTAGAGGATGGCGTCAAAAGCATCCCGTAGCTGTTCCTGGGCGCGAGTGATCCGCCCTGACCAGGTAAACACAATGTCCTCATCGGCACGCGCATCGAACACGCGGTCGTTGGCCGTGCCCTGGTAGAGCCGGTATTCGCCGTTGGACAGGGCCAGCCGCAAGCTCGCATCCCGGCCCAGGTTGTCCATGTGGCGCGGCCCTACGGCCTCGAAAAACTCCACCGGTAGGCCGAACTCGTAGACGCCTTCACTGAACCCGTCGGGGTCGTGGAACATGAGGTAATGATGGTTGTGACTGGCGGCAAACACCAGTGCGCCGGGGGCATCAGGTGTCGACATGACCAGGGCCGCGTTGGACTGCATCTGGTTCGGAAAACGCCGAAGCAACGCCAGATAGTGGGCGCTGAAGCAGGCCAGGTCGACGGGGCGCGACATGTGGTCAGGACACCTGTTGTTCGAGCATGCCCGGAATATACACGGAAAGACTGGGCATTAGGAGCCGGAGTCACCTAATACATGAACTTGTTCCACACTGGGTGCAGAAACCGGGAATTTCTACCATTTTTGGAAGAAATGCGTTGCGTAAGGCACCTGACGCTGGTCTGCTAGCACTGAGCAAACAGTGGTTATCCCCATGCAGAATGACCCCCTGATTGGGCTCATTTGCGACCACACCTCGCCCGTGCTGGCGGGGGATATTCTACGCGCCGGTTACCGGATCCTGCGGGTATCACCGGAACACCTGGCCCCGGATTCCCTGCAGCCAGTGGATGCCTGGGTGGTCGATTGCGAGAACAGCAATGCCGTGGCTGAGGCCACGCTGTGGCTTGAGCCGCGCCTCGTCGCGCTGAGCAACCGGCCCGACCCGGCCGACATCAAGGCTTACCGGGGCTGGTGTGAACGCATCATCGGCACCCTGGACCGCTGGACTGCCGATATCCGCCACGCTGATGCCGCACGTACCCAATCCGAACCGGGGCGTTTCGCGAAGGTAGAAGGGGTCTGGGTGCTGTCGGGATCAACCGGCGCATTCGGATCGGTAAAGCAGTTCCTGCGGGGTTTCACCCACGTACCAAGAATCGCATTCATCTATGCACAACATATCGACCCGCGCCAGGAAGGGAGCCTGACTCTGATTGGCGCCGCCAACCAGGACATTCGCTGTTCGCTGGCGCTGGGCCGTCACTGGTTGAACCCCGGTCAAATGCTGATAACACCCGCCAGCAGCCAGTTGCGCTTTGGACGCCAGGGTGAGGTCTACAGCACACGGGACCCGTGGCCAACACCGGAAACCCCGAGCATCGACAACCTGCTGCTGTCGCTATCAGGCATCAAACCCAGCGGGGCCATTGTGCTGAGCGGTGCCGGTCGCGATGGCTGCGAAGGACTCGCCGCCCTGGCGGCGCTGGGTACACGCATCTGGGTGCAAGACCCTGAAACCTGTGAAGCGCCGTCGATGCCCCGCTCCGCACTGCAGGCCCGGTTGGCTTCGGTGGTCGATACGCCAGAGGGGCTGGCGCGGCGGTTGCTGGCGATGTATCCGCGGCCTCTCTAGCCGGCCTCACCCAAGTCCAGTGATGACAGGTACTGGTTTTTGCAACGCCGCTTGAATTCCTCGCTGCAGTATTCGCTCAACTGCTCAGCCAGTTCCGGGGCCTCCAGGCCAGCACCGACGGCGTAGCGCAATAAGGCTTTTTCGGCCCTCTCGGGGATGGGAAAGCGTGAGATGTAGACATCACACCAGCACAGGGCCAGCGCCCGGAGATCGTACTCATCCACCCGGTTGCCCACCAGAGCGCTGGTCAACCGCTGCAGCTTGTGCTGGGCGCTGCCACCCAGCGCTGACAAACCAGCGTTCGCGGGGCTGAGGCTTAGCAGGGTCTCAATACGGGCCTGGGTCGCCTCGTGGTGCTGGCGACGGCGGCGTGACAGGTAAGATTCCCGGGTTGGATTAAAAGCTGCGCCAGGGTCCCAGCGGCTGACATCTACCACAAATTCTTCGACACCCAGCCGCCGCAGACAGGCCAGCGCACGGTCGGGGCACTTAATGGTTTTTTCCGTACCCGCCCGGGTGACCATCACCGCCGGTACAGGCAGGCCGCCTTCCGGTTGATAGATGCCTTCCACAATGAACCCTTCGGGCGTTACACCGCGCAAAACGATGTCTGAGACCTTGCCCTGCCTCACCGCGTCCCGCAGTTCCTGCTCAGGCAGCGGCAGGCGCGGGTGTCGCGTATTTACCTTGCTCAGCAGCATAGCTAGCCATCCTGTTGCTGGTTGTATCCGGCCACCCACAGGACAATGCATGTCCGTTGGCGGCACGACACAATGTTGCGTCGCCCCGCCAAAAATGCCTTGACCTGTGCGGAAGCGGCGTTATTGTTACTCCATTGGTACGCCCGGTGCTCTCCGGCACACGCGGCGACGGGGTAAAACCTTTACTAACGGCAAGCGCCTTGGTAGGGGTGGCAACTCGAGTCGACAGTTGTACATTGGCCTGTTTCTTCACAGGCTGGATGCGGTGTTGACTCACCCGTTGACGTGTACGCCGGGGCAGTAAAAAGATCGGTACCGGCAGGCGCTCCTCGGAGCTGCGCCTTGCCGCAAGCCGCACTGCTGACCGGGTAAACGTGTTGCGTGAAGCCAACTGACCGGGCGGTCGTGACAGCATTTGCTGCGCGCCCTGGGGAATTACCACCCGGCATTGGCAGGAGCCGCAGAGCTTCGCTTCCGCGGCAAACGCAAACGGCACTGTGCGCCATGTGGTTTTTCCGGGCCCGGTTAATACCGTTCCTGTAATAGCCACTCCGCCACGCTGCCAATAAGATGTACCAATGTGAGGTGAAGAATGTCTTCCCGTTTCGGCAATGCGTTTGAAAGCGCCAATACTCATCAGGACATGGCCGGGAGTATCTCCCAGGGCGATGTCCAGGAAGAAGCGCTGACAGATGAGCTCGAATCTGTGCCCGCCAAAAGCCCACACCGAAAATACCTGGTGTTGCTGGCGCTGCACATGGTTCACACCGACGATCCCAAGGTGTTCAGCACCGCCACTGATTGCAGCGAACGCACGTTCCACTACGTGAAAAGCCGGCTGTGCAAACACGATGGAGTCATCATCAGCTACGACCGTCGTGCCGGGCGTTACATCGTCGTGCACTCCGGTGTCCTCGATCTCAATCGGGTGGCGGAACTGATGAAACGCCACTACCCGAAGCGCTACGCAAATATCGAGAGACTGGCCCGAGAGAGCCGCGCCAACTTTATCGGCTGATTCACTGGATGAAACTCCGGGTGCTGCCCGGGGGGTCAAGCCAGGGAGATGACGGGGATGGCGAGAACCAGGACTCGCTGAGAAGCTGCGAAGGGCCGTCAGCCCGGCTTCACTCGCTGTCCCTCTTCGCTCTCCTGCACTCCTGTTGGCCATGGCCTCAGCACTCCTCCAGTCACCAGCGACCTAGCTGGCCTCGAAGAGCATGCGCGGCAGGTCGGGAATCAGGTACAACTCGTTGTGCAGCCGCGTGGCGCCTACAAATACCCCTTCCTGGGGCAGATCCACCGAGGTCAGCCACGAGGGCTCCACACTACCCGGCGACGCCGTGCCGGAGAAGGCCAGGGCTCGAAACGGCGGATCCATATCCTTGTCGGCCTTGAACACACCTACCGTGGTGAGCCGCTCAGGGTCTGGTGCCGGCAGGCCACAGACCTCGTCCAATGACTGAATCGCCAGCTCATAACCGCGCCAGGTAAATTCCCCCAGGTCGCCCATTGGTCGCCCGGCAAAGTTAACCTGCTGCACCTCTGCCAGGGCCTGTAGCGGCACCATGATCTGGCGACCGTCTGACAGGGGAAGCATGGCCACTTCGAGGTTGTCGGTTGCTGCGCTATTTGCCATTGCCTTATTCGTCTCTGTTGTCCGTCAATCAGCTCGCCAGTGCCTGGCCGGTCAGGTGGCGCTGTATCATGGCCTGCATACCCTCAGCACTGTTGGAGCCCTTGGCCATAAAGTCGGTGGCACCGACCTTGCGCGCCTCTGCGCGGTGTTTGTCGCCATCCCGCGAGGACACCACCACGGTCGGCACATCGGCCATGACCGGCAGGCGCCGCATGTTGGCGATGAAGTCGAAGCCGTTCATATTGGGCATCTCGAGGTCTGTGAATATAAAGTCCGGCGGGCGAACCGTGTCCGCCAGGTAGTCCAGGGCCGCCTCTCCGTCTTCCGCGGTGACAACGTCGTAATTGAGGCTGGAGAGGCGCTTTTCATAGGTGCGACGCATCATCACCGAGTCATCCACGCAGAGCACCACGATGCGGCTATCGTCGGCATCCAGAGGCTCTTCGCGCAGGCTGTCGGCGTAGTCCACCTGGCGTATCAGTTCGTTGAGGTCCAGTGCCAATACCGGCTGGCCGTCCGACTTCAGGGAGCCACCGGCAATGCCCGGCACACCGGTGAACTGTGCACCCAGGCTGCGAATCACGAGTTCTTCAGCATTGGTGACCGAGTCTGCAAAGAATGCCACCCGGCGCCGACCGTGGCGGGCGAACAACACCGGAACAAAGTCGGGCATCAGGTCATGAGTCGGCGGCGGCATCGCGCCACGCACGGTGCCCAGGTAGCGCAGTTCGTACTGCTCGTTGCGGAAAGTCAGGCGTTCGCTGCGATCAGAGATCGCCTTGGCAATGGCATCCCGGTGGCGGAAATCCGACCCATCCAGCGAGGTCAACGGCACCGCGACCTCCTCTTCGCCAATCGTGGCCAGCAGGGCCCCGTTCACCATGATACTGGCGGGTACGCGGATATCGAACTGGGTGTAGAAGCCTGGTTTGGAGCTGACTTCCACCGATCCACCGATCTGCGCGATGGATTGCTGCACCACGTCCATACCCACGCCGCGGCCGGAAATGTCCGTGACCTTGTCGGCCGTGGACAGGCCACTGTGGAAGATCAACTGCAGGGCCGCCTCTTCCGATATGCGCTCGTCTTCGCCAATGATGCCGCGCTCCACGGCCTTGCGGCGAAGTGTCTCGGGAGCGAGGCCCTTGCCGTCGTCCATAAGGCGGATAACGAATTCCGCCGCCTGGCGATAAATAATCAGTGACACCTTGCCGGTGTCTGACTTGCCGCGGGCGGTCCGCTCCTCCGGCATTTCCACCCCGTGGTCAACCGCGTTCCGCAGCATGTGCTCGAGCGCAGTCTTTACCTGCTCGAAGACACTGACGTCCAGGCCACCGTCGTCACAGGTCAGGTCAAATTCGACGTTCTTGCCCAATTGCCGGCTGACCTGGTTGACGATGCGCCGGAAACCCGGGCCCAGGCGTGAGAAGTTCACCAGCCGCAACAGACGCAAGTCGGATTGACTGCCTTCGATCAGGCGGGACGAGGAAATCGCCTCGCTCATCGCATTCTGGACCTGCTCGCCGAGCTCCTTGGCTTCCTCGTGGAGGTCAAAGGCCGCCTCGCGCAAAATGGCTGCCAGGCCCTGCTTCTCTGTCAGTCGGTCCATCTCCAGAGGATCGAAGGACTCACCCTGGGGCACCGCTTCCGTCTTGGCCTGGATTTCGGTATCCAGTTGCAGGGACAGCTTGTCGACGATTTCCTCGACGCGACGCGCGAGTCCCTGCACGGACAGGCGATCCTGCATCGCGCGATCCAGGGCGCGACGGGTCCGCACGTTGCTCATGCTGACCTCCAGTCCAACGTCGAGCAGGCGGTCGATCTTGGAGGTGCCGACGCGGATCGAGTCGACCCGGCCCACAACCTGGGCGATGTCTTCTTCCTCTACTACCTCTTCATCACTGGACCCGGAGGCTGCTTCCGGGACTACCACGCCCCAGTCAGTTTGTTTGAGCTTGACGAACTGGGATGCCTCGTGCAGCAGGTCAACCTGGCCGTAGACGGCAGACTGGCCTTCCTGGGCCGTGAGTTTGCCCGCGACCTCCAGCGAACTGATCTGGCTTTCGAAATCGTGCACCAGCGCGCCGTAGTTGCGCAGGCCGATAGAGTTGGCGCCACCCTTCAGTGTATGCAGCGTGTTCTTGAGTTTCTGCAGGGCGCTGCCGTCGTCGGAGGCAAGGCTGGACACCGCGGTATCAACGGCTTCGATGGAATCGTCCAGGGTCTCGAGGAATATCTCCAGCAATTCAGTGTCGATGTCGACAACCGGGAACTCCACCACGTTATCGGTGGCTGCTTCTTCTTCGGCCGTGTCAGCCACTTCGGGTTCGGGCTCGTCGGCGTCAGCTTCTACAGACGACTCAATCTCTGCTACCTCTGCTACCTCTGGCTCCTCCAACACAGAGTCCGCCGGGACTTCCTCCAAGGTGATCTCGTCAAGCGCGTCGGTCAGCTCCGGGGCTTCGTCGGCCGGCGTCTCATCTGCTTCGGCAACTGCCTGGACATCAATTTCCTCCAGTTCCGGCACCGGCAGATCATCATCGGTAAGTTCCAGATCCGTGTCCGCTTCATCACCCAGGGCGCCGAACTCACCATCGAGGTCCAGGGATCCGGCAGGCAGGCTGCCCGAGCCAAGCTCGAAATCGTCGAGACCTTCTCCGAGGTTCTCGTCGAAACCGAACCCTATGTCGTCTTCATCAGAAAGGGCGCTCTCACTCCCCAGAGGCTGCTCTGGTTCGGAGGCGCCATCGGGCTTTGGGCTCAGGGGATCTCCTTCCACCATGAGCTCCGTGAAGTCGGCGAAGCCACCTTCCGGTGCCTCCGTGACTGGAATATCTTCGGGACTGAAGTCAGCTCCACCGGCGTCGCCGGCATAGGAATCAGCCTGCAGCTCTATATCGGCAAGCTCGTCTTCAGCATCCTGCGCCAGGGTTTCCTCGGCAGCGGGGAAAGCGCCTGGCAGGCCGAGAGACTGGCGAACAAAGTTCTCCAGGTCCGTGTGGCTGCTGCCCTCGGCTGAACCACTCTCGAGTGTCTTGAAGTAGCGTTTCACACCTTCCACGGCGGAGGCGGACAGTTTACTGAGCACGGGCGCGCCGCCGCCGGCGTCCACTGTGCCACTCTCACTATTGGCGGCGGCCGATTGCAGCGCGGGCCAGCCCAGCATATGTGACAGACCCGTGTCATCGAGACCAAGGATACTGGCGTCCGCAAGCTCCTTGAGTACGGGAACGGCGGCGTGTAGCAGCACCAGGGCACCGGTGTCGTCGTCGGCGGGCGTTGCCTTGAGCCGGTTGGACAATGCCTCAATGATGTCGTCAGTACTATCCAGGTTCCAGGCATCGATATCTGCTTCGACAGCAGGCGCGTCCACGGGCGACAGTTGTTCTGCTACCGCAGGATCATCCGCGGCGGGAGATGCGGATTCCAGTGTGGGCTCCTCCTCACTGGCTGAGGGCTCTTCACCGGCTGAGGGCTCTTCACCGGCTGAGGGCTCTTCACCGGCTGAGGGCTCTGCTTCGGCTGAAGGCTCTTCACCGGCTGAAGGCTCTTCACTGGCTGAAGGCTCTGACTCCTCCCCAGCAGCCTGATCATCTTCCTCCCCGGTGGATACCCGGGTGGTGCTGACATCAAAGCGCTTCTCGGAGATCGCCGCTGCGATCTGGTGTGGGATGCTGAAATCCGCCGTGTACATCGGAACGCGCTGCATCATCAGGTCGACAAAGGCTGGCAGTTTGCCCGTTACTGCCTGCAGCAGTTCGGCCATTTCCGGTGTGCCTTTGATATAGCCATCCCGCAGAGCGTTAAAGATCTTCTCCATGTCGTACATGAATTCACCGAATTCATGCAGCTCGATGGTTCGCGCACTTCCCTTCATGGTGTGGAATACAGCGCGAATATCGAGAATGTACTTTTCATTGTCCAGCTCTTCGGCGAACTGGGGCGACGCATCTTCGAGCTTGCGGACATACTTGCGAGCTTCTTCCACGAAGCACTCGACAAGCTCCTCGTCGATATCCGCGTCAGGGTTCTCCAGCGGCGCATCAGGGCCGCGGTCCACATCGCTGGCCACCCAGATTTCCAGGGCCTCGCGCCAGGGCGTGCCACTGCCATCGTCCTGCACCACCGGCTTTTCTGCGACCGGCTCCGGATCCTGGGTCGCGTCCACGGCAACCTGCACTTCGTCAGGCTCTTCAAGCTCCATGGACACGCTGCTCGCCGGTTCCTGGTCATCCAGGTCAGCGCCGAAATCATCGTCTTCCTGGGCCACGCCGGCGTCTTCGAAGGCCAGTCCGGCCGCAGGCTCCTCAGACTGCGCGCCGAACTGCACCACGTTGTCTGCCGCGGGCAGTGAGGTGGCGCGATGCTCGATATGCGCCGCCAGTAGCCTGGCCCTCGCTTCGGCACGGTCGAGATGGTCGTCGGCATTGCCGAGAGGATCTTCGGTGCGACGCTCCATAAACTGTTCAAGTGCGGCAATCGCCTCGGCGAAGCAGGCCATGCCGGCGTCGTTCACCAGGCCACCCAGCCCGATGGAATCGCGGATGAACTTGATACACTGGTTGAGAATCTGTGACTCACGCTGCTTGTCTTCCATCAGCGAGAGCACCGATACGACCTGCTCCATATCGGCAGCGGCCTGCTCGGCATAGGAGTTCTCGGGAATTTCCTCCAGCAGGGTGTTGGCGAGGCCTACCAGCTCATCGCGGGTGGGCAACTCGCCTTTCTCCCACTCGGCTACGCGGGCCTGGATTTCGTCATTGTCTACCAGGGAAGCGCCGCGATGTACCGGTCGCAGCATCGCCACGGTGACCGCAGCATTGCTGGTATCTGACGTAAAGGCCGTCAGGTCCTGGCGTGCAAACTCGCGGTTGATGCTGCTCTTCATGTCATTCAGGCAGCGGAAAGTCTGCGCCATGATCGCGGAGTCGAGATCGTGGCCCATACTGTCGCCTTCGGCGGACAGGCCATGCTTGAGCTTGTGCTCGAGGTTCTCCTTGACCGCCACCAGGGCACCGCCGAAGTCCAGCAGGTCTGACTGCGGGGCCGGCTCATCTCGCTCGGACAGTTCCTTCAGCGCTTCGTATTGCTGGGAGATTGTATCGGCATGGGTGTTGAGGCCGATTGCCTTGAGCTGCAGGCCCACCTGGCGAAGCTGCGGCACCATGGTACCGACCAGCACCTGGTTGCCGGAGAAAATCTCCCGGTGCTGGGAGGTCATGAACTCCATCACCTCCAGCAACTGGTTCATGGTGTGATTGAGCGCCTCCAGAAGGTCATCCTCCTGGATCAGGCGACCGGCGCTGGCAACGCCCACATCATCCACATCCTGCACACCGAAGCTATCGCGCAGGCCCTGCTGCAGGGCAGTCGGCGCAGGGGTTTTGGCGATGTAGTACAGCATTTTCTTGATGTACGGCGCCGGATTGGCGTCTTCGACCGCCGCTTCTCCGGTCAGCGCCAGTGATTTCAGGAACGCGAAGGTGTTCTTGAAGATATCGAGAATCACCTCATCGCTCTTGCCGTAGGGCTGGGCCAGGACCTCGATCAGCCCCATGTGACAGCGGAAGTAGGGTTCCATCTGTGTGCCCGCCAGCAGCGGTGTGGCATGTTTGCCGACCGCGAACAGCTGCTTGAGCGCATCGCGATCCTTCTTCAGGGCCGCTTTGGAATACTGGGCGCATACGCGCATCGCGCGGGCACCGAATTGCTTGAGCTTGGCATCAGCCGCCGGCTGCTCGCCGCTGGAAATACCCGCGGTAGGCTTGATGGCCGGGTTGAAAAACAGTGAATCGGGCAACGAGGGGCGGTTGCCGAAATGACGCAGGTCATTGATCACGTTGGCGATGACGCCCGCTGAAACCTCACGCTTGGCGCGCACATTGGCCAGGTAGGCGGGCAGCGCCTCCATGGCGGCCGCCAGTTCCGTCATTGCCAGCCTGCGAGCTTCGCCGGCAATCTTGCCTATGATGAGCTGCCCTATGACACGCTCGATCTCCTGGGTGAGGAGCGCCGCCGGGTCGAGTGCGCACAGCTTGAGTACCCCGGTCGCAGAGTGCACATTGCGCAGTGCCTCGCGCAGGTGGCGAATCTCGTCGGGCTCATGCTGGTAGGCATGGAGATGCTGCCTGGCAGTATCCATCTCCTCGCGCAGGTATTTTTCAACCCAACCGAGAGCAACGAAGTCAAAGTGTTGTGTCATAGCTCATGTCCATTAGCATACGCGGTAGGCATTGAGTCGCCCGGGCAGCCAGCGAACCACCCGGGAAGAATTCCAGTCCGGAGCTTCACCGGCACCCAGCACCAACAGGCCGCCGGGGTTCAGGCGCTCCACGAAATGGTCCAGGATGCTGTGGACCATCTCCTCGCGAAAATAGATCAAAACGTTCTGGCAGAAGATCACGTCCTGTCCACGGTAAGGGCAGTTGTCCAGGTCGCGCAGGTTGGAGGTGCCAAAACGCACCCGCTGCCTGAGGCCCGGCTCGATCGCCCAACCCTCTTCCGCCTGCTCGAAAAAGCGCACCTTGCGGTGCTTTGAGATGCCCGTAATCTGCTTGTCGCTATAAACGCCCCGAGTGGCGTGGATGACCGCGGTGGGGCTGATGTCAGTACCCAGAACCTGCCAGCGCTGATCGGTGTACTCAAAATACTCCGCAGTCACCATGGCCAGCGAGTAAGCTTCCTGACCCAGTGCACAGCCGACCGACCAGACGCGGATTTCGTAGTCTTCTTTCTCAACTTCCCGGGACAGCCGCAGCAGGTACTCGCCTACAGCGTTCATCGCCGACTCATTGCGAAAGAAGCTCGAGTCCTTGACGGTCAACTGGTCAATCAGCGCGGCTTTTTCGAGGCCGCCGCCCTGGCCGAGATCGATCAGGCGACGGTACTCCTCGAGGCTGGATATCCCGCAGGCCAGCAGCCGGGGGTAGATCCCCTGCTCCAGCACATGCTTGCGGCCACGCAGCACAATGCCGGTGGTCTTCTCGATCCAGGTCTCCCAGCGCGGGAGTTCCTCGTCCGAGATACTGGGATATTCAGCCACGCCCATGCTTAGCTAGCCTTTTTGTGCTCTTCCGGCATGTCGAAATCGTCCATATCGGCCAACTCCGCCATCTCGGCGTCTTCGCCCATATCATCGGACTGCAGGGTCGGCACATCATCCATGGCCGCCTCGAAGCCCTCTTCCTCGGCCAACTTGAAGCGCTGGGTGTCTTCACGCAGGCGGTCGAACAGGGTCCGCAGGTCATTCGTGGCTGAGTCCATGCGGTCTGCAGCGCGCTGGGTGCTGAGGGTCCGCTCGAGAATCTCACTCACCGATTCGGTTACGCGACTGGAGGAGTTACCGGACTGCTGAATCTGCTGGCGCATATCACCCATGTAGTTACGGGTTTGCTCCGACAGGGACAGAATGCGCTCGAAGCGCTCGCGTACATCGGAGGCAATACCGGTCAGCTTCACCAGCGACTGGGTGGCGTCTTCCATGTTGCGGTTGGTTTCCGCCATACGGTTGGACACCGAACGAATCGCGCGGTCAGCTTCCTGCACGATGTCGTTGGTCTGGTTAGCCAGCTTACCGGTTTCGTCCGCAATACCCGCGAAGCGCTGGCCACCCTCACCGGAGTAGGACGCCGCCTCAATACGGGTGTTCATGGCGAGGGTCGAAATCGCGTTTGCGACCTCGCGAATCTTGAACAGCAGGTCGGCGACGATTTCGATATCGTCACCCAGGCGCTTACTGGTCTTGGCTACCGTCTGCTGGGATTCACGAATTTCCTCAACCGACACCATCAGGGTCTGAATGCCCACGTCACCCTCACGGGCCGCGGCCACCGCTTCGTCCGAGGCCTGGTCCGTCGTTTCTGCAAGCTCAGCCATGTGGTTGTTGATCAGGCTCAGCTCATTGGAGGTTGACGCCGTGTCCGCCACGATGCCGCCCACCTCTTCCAGCGAACTCTTTACTTCGCCGGATGCCTTGGCAGACAGCTCTACCGCTTCATTTACCTGCAAACTTGAGTTGTTCACCGAGTTCACAACGCCCCGGATCCAGTCCAGCAGCTGGTTGATCGCGATAGCAATCGGCTTGGTGATACCGTCGGTCACTGTGAGGTCGCGGGACAGGTTGCCCTCGGCCAGCGGCTCGATCTCGAACACTTTGTTCTGGATCTCGTTTTCGGTCATTTCCGCCTGGGCCTGGGCCTGGCGTTCCTGGGCGCGGGCGCCGTTGAAGCGGAACATAATCAGGGCAAACAGCAGCACACAGAAACCGGCCAGATAAGTGGCGGTCGTGGCTGACAGCGGGCGGGTATCGCCGAGCTGGTCCACGTGTACCAGTGCATCGCCCACGTTCACGTTCAGGGCCGGAATCGTGTCGGAGACCGTTTCAACAGCCTGGGCGGCGGCAATCAGCTCCGGTGTCGCAGCATAAATGTCTTCCACCGACTCACTGACCTGGCCATAGAGTTCTTCCGCCAGGCTCAGGGTCTCAATCGCTTCCGCCTGGGTCAGGCGATTGATGTCGCGAGAGCGGTCACCGCTGCGCAGGCCGTCCGCATTTACCTGGAACTGCAGCGCATCCCGGCGGAATTCTTCCGCCGCTTCAGGAGCAGTTTCACCACCGGCGAGAATGCGGTCGATGTTGCGACCGATCCGCTCAATCAGCCAAAGCTGCTGCTGGGCTGCCAGCAGCGTGGTGTTGGACACGTTGGATTCACCGACGATATCAACAATATCGGCGTAGTAAGCCTGAATCTGTTTGATGTTGGTGTTGAGGTTGTCGGATACGCCATGGGTAAAAAGAATGCGCTCCTGGGCGGTCAGAATCGCCTGGGAACCGGCGCGAATCTTGTCCCAGTCATTGTCGATACGGGACAGGAATACGTTCATCGACGGACCCGGGGCGGGCAAGCCAGCCGCGGGGTCGCCTTCGCGCAGGATGTCCTTCTGGCGCATGAATGCCTGGCGGCGCGTTTGCAGGGCCGCAAAGGCTTCCTGGTTACCCGAAAACGCCTCGCGCGCGCTCACGTTGATCTGCTGAGCGGCAACCCGCAGGCTGCCAGCAGTGTTGCGGTACTGCTCATCCCAGCCTGCGCTCATATTCATCTGCAGCAGGTTGTAGGCAAAACCCCCCATGCCGGCAAGCAATGCCAGCACCAACAGGATCATCGTGCCATCCACGCGTCCTGAACTTCTCTTCTTGGCGGGACTCATGGTCTCACTCCTCCCCTAACTTAGAGCTTTTACCCCGGCTTCCATGAAGTCGGGGTGATTGAGTAATCGGTCAATGTTAAAAACGGCGTAATCCCCGGTTTCCGAGGAAAAAACACCACTGATGAAAGGTCTCAGTGCATCCACATCACCCTGCTCATCACGCAGGTCGTTGATGGGAAAACGCACTCCGCCAAAACTCGCGTCGATCACGACGCCGGCGTGTATTCCGCGGCCGCTGATCACCAGCGCCTGCTTGCCATTCGAAGTAACCTTCCCCTGGGAGAGAAAAGCGGAAAGATCACCGATAGCCAGCACGCGACCGCCAATATTGGCGAGACCGCGCACCCAGGGCTTCGTGCCCGGGATGGTAATCGTCGGTGTAAGGTCAACCACCTTGCGCGCCTCTTTCATGCTGGCCACGCAGCGCGTCCCCAGCACTTCAAAGGCGGCGCCGTGCCAGTACTCGATGTACTCATTGGCCAGCGGTACAGGGGCCGATCGGTGCTCGATGTGCTCCGATATCTCCCTGAGGCAGTTGTAGCTCTGGACATCCATTTAGGAAGCCTCGCGCACCGTCAGGAATTCCTGCAGGATTTGCTGGAGGGATTCCATCTCCAGGGGCTTTTCAAGGTAGGCGGAACAACCGCGGTCCTTGGATTTGCCCATGGTAAAGACGTCGTCATGGGAACTGAGCATGACCACCGGCGTGTCCTTGAACTCGCCCTTGCTCGCCCTGATCAGCGTCAGTGTCTTGAAGCCGTCCATGGGCTCCATGGTGATATCGAGAAGGATAAGGTCGGGCTTGACGTCCTCGAGCTGCGTTACCGCATCCCAGCCGTTCTCCGCGGTGACCACTTCGCAGCCGCACTGCTCGAGCATCTTGGTACCCTTGATCCGGATGATCTTGTCGTCATCCACCAGGAGTACGCGCCCTTTCGTGCCGTTATTTTCTTGAGACATATTCTCTCCCTGTTCTTGAGATGAAATCTCACCTGTTCACAGGCCCAGCAATAGACCGGCGCCGCCGGCCTCACGTAACCACTGCGCCAGTATTCTTGTCAGGCAAGATATTGGAAACAAAAAAATGCGTTTTTGTGAAGAATGCAACACTTTGCTGCAATTTATCTGCGCTCCCGCCGGGCTTGGCAACGCTAAGCGGCTGATTCCACAAGCAGTTTACTCCGCGGGCGTTGCCATACAATGGCTATATTGATTAGGACTCGCTTACCCGGCATAGGGCAAAAGTTGGAAATGCAAATCAACGCAAATGTGTTGCGCCATTTTTCCAAAATCGGGACTTTCTTCACTTTATTGAACATTTTTCTTGTCTCCCCTTGCAGGCTTGGGCAAGTTAGTCCTGCATAACATGTTGTCCAAGACCATTCGACGAGAAACAACCATGCTGTCTGACTACAAGCGCCTCCTGGGGACGATGGCCGCCATCGTCACAATGCTGTTTTCCGGTGCACCCAAGGCCCAGGACGAACTGGAAACTGTGGGCCTGTCGGTCTATACGGAAACCGCCCGCGACATCTACATGGCCGGCCTGCAGCTGCCCTACGGCGCAGTTATGCAAAACCTCATGCTGGCACCGCCGCCGAAGGCCATGGAATACCGGATCGCCACCCGTCGCATTAGCAGCCGTGGCTTCTCCGGCACCATTTTGCTACAGGGCGAACTCGGCTCTGGCGACCGTGCCCCGGACAGCGCCGTCAACGCCCTGGCGGAACTCAAGGAGAGCATGAAAGGCTCCCTGCGCCAAGGGGACCGTTTCGTCATTTACCTGAACGAGGATGACGAGACAGTGTTCATCCTCAATAGCGTCGAACTGTTGCGCGTCAGCGAAGGCGACGTGTTTGACTTCTTCTATGCGGGCTGGGTTGGCGATGGTGCTGCGTCCACGTTCCGCACGCCGCTGCTGGCAGGGACCATCGACGCCGGCATGATGGACCGTTTCAGCGCACTGGCACCCTCGGACGAGCGTGTCGCCGCAATTACAGACTGGACGGCGCCCCCACCCGAGCCGGCCCCGGCTCCGGCCCCTGCCCCGGTCGTGCCCGAGCCCACGCCCGTTGCACCGACCCCCGAACCTGTTCAGGTAGCAGCCGCTCCGGCGCCGCAAGCTGTTGCGGCCCCCGCTCCGGCGACGCCCGAGCCCGCGCCACAGGCCGCGGCACCCGAACCGGCGGCAGCAGCGCCGGCAGCCCCGGAACAGGTGGCCATGGCTGAAGTACCTGAAGAGGCCGTTGCAGAGATCAACGACGAGCTTTCGCAGTTGGACGACCGCGAATACCAGCGACAGCTTCAGGATTATGTGAGCACGGTCATGCGTCAGGTATACGGAGAGGTCAAATATCCGCGTCGCGCCATTAAATACCAGTGGGAAGGTAGGGTAGAATTGCTGGCGCATCTCGACGAGTCTGGTGACCTGATAGAAGTCGTGATTGATTCAACATCAGGTCACACCGGCCTCGATAAGGCCGCGCAGTCAGCTGTCAAGCGCGCTGCACCGTTCCCCGAGCTGTCCGCAGTAGCCCGGGAGGAGTTGGTGTCCGATGAAGGCGACAGCTACGTGATGGCTATACCGATCACGTTTACCCTGCAGCGCTAGGGAATGCGGTACCAGGGAACGTAGCGCTCGGGATTGTAGCGACGGAAGTTGCTGGTAAGAGTCTCCGCGCACGACTCGGAGGCTCCCGCAGAATCAGGGGACGGGGCGAGGGGATGCCCAATTCCGGGAGTATTTCGGGGCCACGACCCCGGCAGCAAGCGAGTAACGAGAAGGGTATACAAGAACGACAATGACCACTTCGGCTTACCCACTGACCCATCGAGCGCTGGTCTGCTCACGCATGGACATGTTCCAGGACCTGGAAAGTGTCAACGTGCTGGCAACCAGTGGCCCAATTCTGCCCAAGATCAAGATGGACCTGCACGAGGCTAACGAAGCGCAGGCCAAGCGCGTCATCGAATTCCTGTTCCCGGTATTCCTGCACAACCTGATTCGAGCGGAAGACTTTCCCATGCGCGCCAAACTCAAGGGCGCGCTGGACACCATGGAACAGAACATCCAGGAAAACGCCAAGAACGTCATGGTCCAGGAACTGCTGACCTGCGGGCTCAAGGGTGAGGTGTGTGACCCAGGCGGCCTGCCCAAGGACGTTGACACCAAGCGAGCCGTCGTCCTGCACCTGGCGCGGGCGGAGTGGGATACGCTCTACCGCACGTTCCACATGCGCGTGATCAAGTCCCTGGTGCAGGGCCGCGAGGAACTTGCGGACTGGATCAAGACCCAGGAACAGGCGGCGGCCTGACCGCCCTCCCCGCGTCAACCCACCCTTTTTCTCCTTTTCTCCTGCCCGCGCGCTTTCACGGCGGCAGGATCAGTGTGGCTTTTACTACAGCGCGTACAGCGCGGCGCCTTTTTAGCGAGACAGGGCCATGGGCATATTGTCCTGGCTGATCACCCGCATCACGGTATCCCGCCAGGCGCCGGCCGCCGCCAGCGCCGGAGTGATCAGGCACCGGTGGTAGCCCTGGTCGGACTGGATTTGCACCGGTGCCTTGTTGGGCGTCCAGTCATCGCCCTTTACCCGCGGCTTGCGGCTTGACCAGTACCAGCAGCCTCGCTTGTCCTGGAAGTAGAAACGCGCGTCTACCGGAAGCGCCACCTGGCGCCCATCGATGACCGCGTACTTGCCGCTGGCGGTATGGTTCACCCCTTCAATGGTCGGTTGGCGTACACAGCTCTTCATGATCCCCATCCTTTGGCTGTTTAACGGATAACCGATTCCACGTTTTACCGGAATCACGCCAAAAGAAAACGACGAGTGTCACAAAAACACCGAGACCACCGCGATAACTGCAACTACCCGGCAGTAGAGAGGGCTACGGCGGCCACTGGGGAGACTGGGAACGTGCCGGAAGCACGGCCTGCGGCAGCGCCGAACTCAGCGGCACTAACTACGCCGCCACGAGGTTCCATCCCGCGAGTCTTCGAGAATCACACCCTGGGATGCCAGGTGGTCACGCAACTCATCGGCCCGGGCAAAGTCCCTGTCGACCTTGGCCTGCTGTCGTTCGGCAATGGCCGCCTCGATTTCCTCAGCGCTGATGGCATCATCACTGGCAGCCTGTTGGAACCATGTCTCCGGATCTGCCGTCAGCAGCCCCAGGAGGTCCGCTCCCGCCAGCAGGCGTGCCTTGAGATGCGGTTTGTCGGTCGGGCCAGCCTTGTTGAGCGCCTTGGCCAGGGCATGCAGTTCCGCGATGGCCTGCGGGGTATTGAGGTCATCATTGAGTGCTGCATAGAAAGGCTCGTCAGCCAGCACTATTTCATCGTCAACCTCAACCTCCGCTACCTCACGCAGCGCCGTGTAAAAAGAGTCCAGTGAAGACCGTGCCTGGGCGAGCAGCTCGGCGGAGAAATTCAGCGGAGAGCGGTAGTGCGCCGACAACAGGGCAAAGCGCAGCACTTCACCAGGGAACTGATCCAGCAGATCGCGCACCATGCGGAAGTTGCCCAGCGACTTGGACATCTTCTCACCATCGATATCGAGGTAAGCGTTGTGCATCCAGTAGCGCACGTAGTCAGTGCCATGGGCACACTGGCTCTGGGCAATCTCATTCTCGTGATGCGGGAAGATGAGATCGCGGCCACCACCGTGGATATCAACCGTCTCGCCCAGGTGGGCGTGGGTCATGGCCGAGCACTCCAGGTGCCAGCCCGGGCGGCCACGCCCCCAGGGGCTCTCCCAGCCAGGCTCCTCCTCGCTGGAGGGCTTCCAGAGAACAAAATCACCCGGGTAGCGCTTGTAGTCCGCCACCTCGACCCGGGCTCCCGCCAGCATATCGTCAAGGCTGCGGTGAGAGAGCTTGCCGTAGTCTTCCATGGACTGACCCGCGAACAGCACATGGCCAGCGGATTCATAGGCGTGCCCCTTTTCTATCAGCGTCTCCGTTAGGCTGATCATTTCAGCAATGTGATCGGTCGCCTGCGGCTCCAGCGAGGGTGCGAGTACACCCAGGGCGCCCATGTCCTCCCGGTACTTGAGAGTGAACTCCTCGGTAAAGTCAGCCATCTCACGACCGGTCTCCGCGCAGGCGGTGATGATCTTGTCGTCGATGTCGGTGATGTTGCGGGCGTATACCACCTCGTCGTAGTGGGTTTGCAACAGTCGGAACAGCGTGTCGAATACTACCGCCGGGCGCGCATTGCCGATGTGGGCAAGGTTGTACACCGTCGGTCCGCATACGTACATGGTCACCCGATCGGGCACCAGCGGCTCGAAGCGTTCTTTTTCACCGCTCAGGGTGTTGTACAGCACCAGGCTCATCGTGTTCTCCGTCAGTTGCCCTGGCGCTGCCAGGTATCGCGCAGGCCAATAGTTTTGTTGAACACCGGAGCGTCAGCGCTGTGATCGAAGCGGTCGGCGACAAAGTAGCCCTCGCGCTCAAACTGGAAAGACTGCTCAGACACAGCCGCCACCAGCCCGGGTTCCGCCACTGCGGCAGTCGTCACCCGCAGCGAGTCCGGCGTCAGGTAGTGATGGAAATCCTCGTCGCCGCGATCCGGCGCTTCCACCTGGAACAACCGATCGTAGAGCCGCAGCTCCACGGGCACGCCGTGAACCGCAGACACCCAGTGGATCACGCCTTTCGGCTTCACGCCGTCGGCCGGGTCCTTACCCAGGGTATCTTCAACCACTGTGCACAGTACCGCGCTGATCTCCCCCGCGCCATCGCGCTCCACGTCAACGGCCTCGATCACGTAGGCATTGCGCAGCCGCACTCGCTTGCCCAGCACCAGTCGCTTGTACTTCTTGTTGGCCTCTTCCCGGAAATCATCGCGATCGATTAACAGTTCGCGGGTGAAAGGCAGTTCGCGTTCTCCGAGGTCCTCGCGGCTCGGGTGGGCCGGCGCGGCTATGGTCTCCAGCCTGTCTTCCGAGTAATTCACCAACACCACACGCAAGGGGTCGACCACGCACATGGCGCGCGGTGCGTTCTCATTGAGATCGTCGCGAATGGCGTGTTCCAGCATGGCGACATCGACAATGCCGTCGCTGCGGGTGGTGCCGATCATATCGCAGAAGCGGCGGATGGCCGCCGGGGAGTAGCCGCGCCGACGCATACCGGAAATAGTGGGCATGCGCGGATCGTCCCAGCCACTCACCACACCTTCGTCCACCAGCTGCTTGAGCTTGCGCTTGCTGGTCACGGTGTAGCTGGGGTTGAGCCGACCGAACTCATACTGGCGCGGGCGCGATGGCACCGGCAGGTTATCAATCAGCCAGTCGTACAGCGGGCGGTGATCCTCAAACTCCAGGGTGCATACCGAGTGGCTGATGCCCTCGATCGCGTCTTCCTGCCCATGGGCGAAATCATAGGTCGGGTAGATGCACCAGTCGTCGCCGGTCTGGTGATGGCTGACCTTGCGAATCCGGTACAGGGTGGGGTCGCGCATATTCATATTCGGCGAGGCCATATCGATCTTCGCGCGCAGCACGCGGCTGCCCTCATCGAACTCGCCGGTTTTCATGCCTTCCAGCAGTGCCAGGTTCTCGTCCACCGTACGCTCCCGGTAGGGGCTGTTGCGGCCAGGCTCGGTCAGCGTACCCCGGTATTCGCGGGTTTCATCCGCGGACAGGTCGCAGACATAGGCTTTGCCCTCGCGTACCAAATGCCTGGCCCACTGGTAGAGCTGGTCAAAATAGGACGAGGCATACTTCACCTCCCCGTCCCAGTGGTAGCCCAGCCACTGAACGTCCGCCTGGATAGACTCGATGTACTCCTGGCTTTCTTTGAGCGGGTTGGTGTCATCAAAACGCAGGTTGCAACGCCCACCGAAGCGCTCGGCCAGGCCAAAGTTCACGCTGATGGACTTGGCGTGGCCGATGTGCAGGTAGCCGTTGGGCTCGGGCGGGAAGCGGGTGACAACTTCACTGACGCGGCCGCTCTCGAGGTCCTCGCGCACAATATTGTCGAGGAAATTGCTGGGGGCGGTCGTGTCTGTCATGCCTGCGGTTTCGTCCTGGTAGAGGCTGTTGAGAGGGCGCGTATTATAGGGAACCTCTCTATGATTCTGTAGTACTCGCGACAGGTTCCGGGACGGTTCCCCTGGCGGGCAAAAAGACCGTATCATGCGCGACCTGTTCCGACACTAGCAACGAGGTCCCTCCCAATGATCGTACTCAAAACCAACCATGGCGATATCTCCATCGAACTGGATTTCGACAAGGCGCCGAAGAGCAGCGAGAACTTTCTCGCCTATGCCCGTGATGGCTTCTACAACGGCACCATCTTTCACCGCGTCATCGATGGCTTCATGATCCAGGGCGGCGGCTTCGAGCCGGGCATGAACCAGAAGCCCACCGGCACACCCATTGAGAACGAAGCCGACAACGGCCTCAGGAATGATTGTTATACCCTCGCCATGGCCCGCACCATGGACCCGCACTCGGCCACCGCGCAGTTCTTTATCAACGTAAAGGACAATGACTTCCTGAACCACAGCTCTCCCACGCCCCAGGGCTGGGGCTACGCGGTGTTTGGCAAGGTTGTGTCCGGTACTGAAGTGGTAGACGCCATCAAAGCTGTGGCTACGGGCTCCGCCGCCGGCCATCAGGATGTGCCCGTCGAAGACGTGCTTATAGAATCCGTGGAAGTGACCGAGTAAGCCGGCTCGATTTCACTTTAACTCTCTAAAAGCGCTTTTATTTCAAGCGCTTACAGCCATAACCTCGCCGGGTATTCCGCTGTGGAAGCGGAACTCGGCATCTTTGCCCTGGATCAGCGGCGCTTCCAGGGCAAGGAACACCTCCACCCTCCTCGCCACTTCAGCGCTGTCGGAGGCCTGTTTTGCAAGCTTCAGGTAGTCGCGGAAATGCCGGGACTCCGACTTCAGCAAGGACCGGTAGAAGTCCGCCAATTCCTTATCCAGGTGCGGTGCCAGCGCCGCGAAACGTTCGCAGGAGCGGGCTTCGATGATCGCTCCCACCACCAGCGTATCCACCAGCCGCTCCGGCTCACTGGAGCGCACCGCGGCATGCAGTCCGCCGGCATAGCGGGCAGCACCGATGGTCCGGTAGTGGATACCCCGACGCTGCATGATCTTCAGCACCTGCTCGAAATGCCTGAGTTCCTCACGGGCGAGCCGCGACAGCTTGTGCAGCAGGTCCGGGTAGTCCGTGTAGCGGAAAATCAGCTTGAGGGCCGTGGACGCGGCCTTCTTTTCACAGTTGGCGTGATCAATCAGCAGCAAGGCGGGATTCGCCAGCGCCCAATCAATCCACTCCGGCGGCGTGTCGCAGCCCAGGAACTCGCGCAGTGGCGCCACCAGTTGCCCGACTTCGTCGATGGCGGGTGTGGGCATCAGGCCGTTTCTACCACGCTGACATAGCGCTGGTAGTAAGCCTCGGAAAGAATGTAGAACTCATCGTCGATGGCTTTCCGCAGCTCCGACAGCGGCGTACTGCGAAACTCGGCATCAATCTGCAGGCCGTATTCCGCCGGGTCATCAATCTGGCTGGCACCCGCTTTCAACAGCGCATAGGCCCAGCAGTAAACGTCACGGTGGGCCGGATAGGCGATTTGCTGGCTGATCAACTGACGCTCCAGCAGTGCCGCGTCCAGCACCTGCAGCTTATTCTGGGTACAACGGCTGAGGAAATCGCCCAGGCGCTCGTCGATCAGCCGCTTCTCGGCATCCGTATAGCCGTTCCAGTTGATGACCTCATGGGCAAAGCGCTTGCAACCGCGGCAGACACGGTCGCCGATACCGGTGGAACACACACCGATACAAGGGGTTTTAACACGGGGTTCGAGCATGCTGGCATTCTAAGATATCACCCCGGTGAATGCACAGTATTGCCCCCAATCCAGTGCGGCAAATAGCCGCTTGGGCTATAATCCGCCACCGTTATTTTTGTCCTTTCAGGAGTTTGTATCGTGCTTGAAGCCTACCGTGAACATGTTGAAGAACGGGCCACCCAGGGCATCCCGCCCAAGCCGCTCAGCCCCGAGCAGGTAGCGGAACTGGTAGAGCTTCTGAAGGCGCCACCCGCCGGCGAGGAACAGACGCTGCTGGAGCTGATCAGTGAGCGTGTGCCGCCGGGCGTGGACGAGGCCGCCTATGTCAAGGCCGGTTTCCTGTCCGCCGTCGCCAAGGGCGAAACCGCGTGCCCGCTTATCGATGCAGAAGCAGCCGTGCGGCTGCTCGGCAATATGCTGGGCGGTTACAACATCGAGACCCTGGTGGGGCTGCTGTCTGACGCTGCCCTGGGCGCTGTTGCCGCGGAGCAGCTCAAGCACACGCTGCTGATGTTCGATGCCTTCCACGACGTGGAAGAACTGGCCAGGGCGGGCAACGAGAACGCCAGCGCCGTTATGCAGAGCTGGGCAGACGCCGAATGGTTTACCAGCCAGCCCGAGGTGCCGGAATCGATCAAGACGGCAGTGTTCAAGGTCACCGGCGAAACCAACACCGACGACCTGTCCCCTGCCCCCGATGCCTGGTCGCGCCCGGATATCCCGCTGCATGCGCTGGCCATGTACAAGATGACTCGCGATGGCCTCGAGCCTGAAGAGCACGGCGTGAAAGGCCCCATGGCCCAGATCGAAGCCATCAAGGCCAAGGGCCTGCCGGTCGCCTTTGTTGGCGACGTGGTCGGCACCGGCTCCTCTCGAAAGTCCGCCACGAACTCGGTGCTGTGGTTCTTCGGTGACGACATGGACGGCGTACCCAACAAGAAGAACGGCGGCATCTGCATCGGCGGCAAGGTTGCCCCGATTTTCTACAACACCATGGAGGACGCCGGCGCGCTGGTCTTTGAAGCCCCCGTTGACGATCTGGGCATGGGCGACGTGATCGAGATCCGCCCCTACGAAGGCAAGATCCTCTCCGAATCCGGCGCCGTGCTTTCCGAGTTCGAATTGAAGTCCGAGGTCCTGCTGGACGAAGTCCGCGCCGGCGGCCGCATCAACCTGATCATCGGCCGTGGTCTCACCACCCGCGCCCGGGAGTCGCTGGGACTGCCCGAGTCAGAGCTGTTCCGCAAGCCCGAGCAGCCGGCAGACACCGGCAAGGGCTACACCCTGGCCCAGAAAATGGTCGGAGCTGCCTGCGGCATGGAGGGCGTGCGCCCCGGCACTTACTGTGAGCCGCGTATGACCACGGTGGGCAGCCAGGACACCACCGGCCCCATGACCCGCGACGAACTCAAGGACCTGGCCTGCCTCGGCTTCTCCGCCGACCTCACTATGCAGTCCTTCTGCCACACCGCGGCCTACCCGAAGCCGGTGGACATCGACACCCAACACACCCTGCCCGACTTCATCATGACCCGCGGCGGTGTATCCCTGCGCCCGGGTGACGGCATCATCCACTCCTGGTTGAACCGCATGCTGCTGCCCGACACGGTAGGCACCGGCGGTGACTCCCACACCCGTTTCCCGATGGGAATTTCCTTCCCGGCGGGTTCAGGCCTGGTCGCTTTCGCCGCGGCCACCGGCGTAATGCCCCTGGATATGCCGGAATCGGTGCTGGTGCGATTCTCCGGTGAAATGCAGCCGGGCATCACCCTGCGCGATCTGGTGCACGCGATCCCGCTGTATGCCATCAAGCAGGGCCTGCTGACCGTTGAGAAA
>JANQLM010000035.1 GCA_028280635.1 Halieaceae bacterium
GACAGCCGGCTGGTGACATCCAGCGCCGGGCGGTCGCGCCCGTCGCTGTAACTGTGGATGCCGCCCTCGAGAAAGCGCCCAAGCTGCTCGAGCGCGCCGCTGCTGCCGGGCTGCCAGAGCGATTCCCAGCCTGCCGCCCAGTTGGGGCGGGTGGGCAACAGCTCCAGCGCCTCGATGCCGGGCGCCGCCGGCAGTGCAGCTTTGGCCAGGAAAGCGCCGGCCTCCGGCGCCGGTTTTGCTGTGCCCGGCGCCGGCTGGCGGCGGCAGGCTTTCCAGAACGGCGTGAACACCTTGAATGGCTCGCCGCTCTGGTTGGCAATCTGCTCGGGCTCAAACAGCAGGCTGCCGGGAAACCGCTTCAGTTCGCAGGCGCTGTCGGAAAACTGGTCGTGTATCTCGCGTTCCAGCCGGGCGGCCCAGGGCTCGTAGCTGCGGCTGCAGTGGATACCCGCGGCGTCGGTCGACTTCGCCAGCCTGGCAAGAATCTCCCCGGTATCGCCGGCGTAAACCAGCAGCCGGCCTCCCCGGGCTTCGATGTCGCCAGCGAGTGCCACCAGGCTGTGGTGCAGCCACCAGCGCGAGGCGCCGCCCGGCGCCCAACGGCCGGCCGCCGCGGTGTCGTAAATGAACACGGGAATGATGGGTCGATCGCCCGCCGCCTGCAGGCCGGGCAGGTCGGACAGTCTCAGGTCCTGGCGAAACCAGTAGATCAGGGGTTGCGTCATGCGCTTGTTACGGCAGGCGCCGCGCTGCGGTTTGGAGCCTGACGGCTGCCGTCCTACTTGTGTTCGGCGCGGGCCACCATTGGGTGGCTGGCATCGCAGAGGGCGCTGAGGTCTGCCATGGTCATCGGGTCGCCGCGGCAGGTCTGGTCGCAGAATGTCACCAACAACTGGGCCAGGTACTGCCGGACCGCTTTGCCGTGACCCCGGGTGCGGCGATCGAGAAAGTGCTTGCCGGTGGTGAGGTCTCGCGGCGAAGTGAAGTTGTAGTGGCTGCCTCCTTTGACAATCACCAGGTGACGGTCACCGCGCCGGCCCTTGATGCCGCGGCTGAAGCTGCGTTCCACCGCCCAGGTGGGGCTGGCATCGCTGCCGGCCAGGTGGGCGGTTTCCGTATCCAGCACCCCGTCGTTGCTGCCCGCAATCAGTAACAGGGGCATGTCCGGCGCCAGCGGCAGCACGTCGCGCCTGGCCCAGCCCTGCTCCGGGTCGGCCAGTGCGTGGCCACCGTAGGCAAAGGCGCCGCACACCGCGGGAAACCAGTCGCGGTTGGCGTTCAGCAGGGCCATGCGGCCACCCAGGCCATGTCCGCCCAGTACCACGCAGGACAGGTTGAGCTGGTTGGCGAGCAGGCCGGTCTTATTGAGACGCTTGAGGGCGGAGAAGACCGCCGGCAGTGCCGGGCATGAGGGCTTGCGGCCGTAGCGTTTATGACTCAGGCGCTTGCGCTGCTGGCCGGGCCCGGAACGCATCTGGCCATTGGTGTCTTCACAGATCCAGCTATAGGTGGCCACGACCGAGCCCGCCTGGGCCAACTCCGTGGCCAGCCAGCTATAGCTCTCCTGGGAGAGGTCTTCGCCCGGGAGCAGGATGACAATGGGAAAGGGCGCGCGTGCGGATTCCAGCGCCACCAGGCCGGTACTGCGCTCCTCCACCGAGTCGCTGAAGCGGCTGGGGTAGTACACCTTCAGGGTAAGCGAATCATAGGGCGCCGCAGCGCCTGCTACCCGAGTAGAACTGTAGAGTGCCCTGACCTTGATGGTTCTGTCCCTGGCACCCGTTGCGATACAACTGGCGCCATTTTCCCCTGCAAGCTGCCGCCATTGAGTCCGGCAGCGACTGTTATTGTTTGCCCCGAAAACGGGCTGCCTAGGTTAAGACCGGGGCGGGTGCTTGTAAACCTCGGCGGGGTCGTGGAGGGCTAGGCCTCAGCTCCCGCAGATTTTGCGAAAGCCGGCCGCCATGAAGGGAATCATGTGGTCGTAAGCCGCCTCGAAGTCAGAAGAGGAACACAGCCCGCCGGAGAGCGCGTCAATACGGCCCGTGTCCGCCAGGGTCAGGGTCAGCGCCCCGGACATATTGTGGTAGCACCAGTACAGATCGGTATCCGAGGCGCCGGGCAGCGCCTGGCGCAGGGCATCGATAAACTCGTTGACCAGGCTGTCGAACATTTTCGACATCATGCGCCGCCCCCAGTAGGGGCTGTTGTTGATGTAGGCCACCAGGGCCAGGTAGTGGCGCCAGCCGTCGTCGCCGGTCTCCTGGGCCAGCTCCAGCGGTCGCAGGAACGCTTCGATGATCTGCTCCACGGTGGGCCCCGCTGTGCCGGCTTCCTCCTGCACCCGGCGCAGCGCCTCATGGCGGGCCTCGTTGAGGTAGGCCGAGCGGCGCTCAAACACCGCGTTGAACAGGTCCAGCTTCTTGCCGAAATGGTAGCTGGCCAGGGCCACGTCGACTTTTGCGCCGCTGGCGATCTGGCGCAGGGTGACCCCATCGTAGCCGTGTTCGGCGAACAGCTTCTCCGCCACATCGAGGATGCGATCGCGCTTGCTGGTGCTGCCCTTGCTGCTGGCGTTGGTGTTGCGCTTTGCTGGCATTGCCCTGTTATTGCTGTTCTGAATGGTTCTCAACAATTTCAACAACTGTTGAAATGCTGCTGTTTCGCATTATAGTGAGCCGTCATAAAAAAGCGAGCGGGGAGCCACCCACCGATGACGCCCGACATTTTCAAGTATCTCCTGCTGGGATTCTACGTGATCGTCGTCTACTGGTTGTCGTGGATCGGCATGCGGCGCACTCGCGATATCCGTGGCTTTACCATTGGCAACAAGGATATGAACCCCTACCTGGTGGGTATCACCCTGGCGGCATCGATTTCCTCCACGGCCACGTTTGTGATCAACCCGGGCTTCGTTTACGTGCACGGCCTCTCGGCCTATCTCCACTACGGGGTGGCGGCGGTGCTGGGTATTCTCTGCGCCTTCCTGGTGTTGACCCGTGGCTTCCTGCGTATGGGCGAGGCGGGTGGTGCGATGACCATACCGGGCTGGATACACGCGCGCTATGGCAGCAATGGCCTGCGCCTGTTCTTCGCCCTGATCAACCTGCTGTCGGTGACCTTCGTGGTGCTTATCCTGGTCGGTTGCAGCCTGCTGGTCACGGGCCTGTTCCCCGTGGGGCAGAAGACCGCCCTGGTGCTGGTGCTGCTGTTTGTCTTTTCCTACGTGCTGATGGGGGGCACCTACGCCCACGCCTATACCAACACCCTGCAGGGCATCATGATGCTGGGCATCGCCCTCTACCTGTTTGTGGACGGCTGGCATCTCTTCGAAGGCGAGCCGCTGGTGGCCCTGCGCTCGGTGGGCGACAACTACGCGGCCGTGTTCAATCCCGACAGCCAGCTCTACTTCAGCTTTTTTTCCGTATTTGGCAGCGGTTTTATCATCACTTTCGCACTCATGCTGCAGCCGCATATCCTCACCAAGGTACTGTACCTGCGCTCGGAGCGGGATATCAGCCGCTTCATCGGCACCACGGCGGTGGTGGGCGGGCTGTTTTCCCTGATGCTGGTGGTAGGCTTCTATGCGCGCCTGTCGGGGGTCGAGGTGGACGCCCAGGATACGGTGTTGCGCGAGTACCTGCTGCGCGAATTTGCCCGTTCCACGGCGGGTGAATACCTGTTGACCTTTATCTTTGTGACCCTGCTGGCAGCGGGGATGAGCACCCTGGACGGCATTCTGGTGGCGCTGTCCGCGATGGTGGTGAACGATATCGTGGTGCCGACAGCCGGCGAGCAGGCGGCGCGGGATCGCGGCCTGTTGTGGTCGCGTTACGTACTGATCGGCGTTGGCATCCTGGGCCTGGTCCTGGCCTGGAACCCGCCGCCCCTGATCGGGCTGTTCGCCCAGAAGGGAGTGTACGGCCTCGCTGCTGCCTCGACGGTGCCCATCCTGTTCGGTGTGTTGTACCGCGGGCTGCTGCCGGTGTGGCTGGCTGCCAGTGCGGCTGCCATGGGCCTGCTGCTGCACCTGTGGCTCAACCTGCTTGGCGGCATCAGCAACCCCGCGGTGTCCGCGAGTTACGCGATCATCTTCTCGGTGGGCTACACCCTGTTGGCGCTGGGTATGTTGCGACTGCGGCGTTCCGCTTGAGAAAAATTCACTAACCACCCGTCGCAATGGTCTTGACAATTCAACGACTGTTGAATATTTTTGCCGTTAATTTCAACAAATGTTGAAACTTATAAATATAAAAGGTATCTCACAATGAACACATCCCACACCCGCAACCGTCTCGCCGTGGCCGTGGCCCTGGCATCCACCGCAGCCTTTGCCCCCATGCCGACCAGTGCGCAGGCAGGGGCTGTTCTGGAAGAGATTACCGTCACCGCACGGCGCCGCAGCGAAAGCCTGCAGGAGGTGCCAATTGCGGTCACCGCCTTCACCGGCGATGACCTCAAGCTGCGCGGCGCTGCCGATATCACCGAGCTGGCCCAGCAGGCACCCAGCGTGACCCTGGAGCCTACCCGGGCCACCAACACCACGCTGACCGCGTTTATCCGCGGCATCGGCCAGCAGGACCCACTGGCCGGCTTCGAGCAGGGTGTGGCGCTGTATATCGACGATGTCTACCTGGCGCGGCCCCAGGGCTCGCTGCTGGACATCTATGACGTGGAGCGCATTGAAGTGCTGCGCGGCCCGCAGGGCACACTCTATGGCCGCAACGCGGTGGGCGGCGCCATCAAGTACGTGACCCGCCGTCTCTCTGACGAACCCGAGTTCAGCGTGCGCGCTTCTTATGGTGAACAGGATCAGATGGACCTGGTCGGCACCGCGTCGGTGCCCCTGAGTGATACCTTCCGGGTAGGGGGCACTGTGGCGTCTTTCCAGCGCGACGGTTTCGGTGAAAACCTCACCACCGGTGAAGACCAGTACGAGAAGGATATCTTCGCCTTCCGCCTCAGCGCGGAATGGGAGCCCAGCGAAGACCTGTTGGTGCGCTTTGCCTACGACAACACCCAGGACGACACCAATCCGGTGGCGGGCCATCGCCCCTACCCGGCGGTGACCACCGGTGAGCCAGTGCTGGGTGATGTTTACGACACCTTCGCAGGTGCGGAGGACCAGCCCTCGACGGCAGGCATCGGCGGCAACAACGAAGTGGAAGTGCAGGGCGGCAGCCTGAGCATCGACTGGGATGTGAACGACCGTATCACCCTGCGCTCCATCACCGCCTACCGTGAAGACGACACCGATTCGGTGATCGATTTCGACAGCCTGCCTCAGATGGACTTCGACGCCCAGGTGATCTACGAGAACGAGCAGTTCAGCCAGGAGTTCCAACTGCTGTACAGCGATGAGCGCTGGAACGCCGTGGTTGGTGTGTACTACCTGGATGCGGAAGCCGGCAACGACTTCGACGTGGTGCTGGCGCAGCTGGTGCCCGACATTGGCCTGACCGCCTACACCGGCGGCCAGATCGACACTGAGGCCTGGTCCGTGTTCGGTGACGTGACCTACGATTTCAATGAGCAGTGGTCGCTGTCCGTGGGCCTGCGCTGGACCGACGATCAGCGCGACGCCGATGTATTCCGGGCCAGCTACCTGGGCATCGGCTCGCCGGCCTTTGGTAATGACGACGCCATCCTCAATGCCGTGACCAGTGACTACGAAAACGACGAGACCTTCGACAACCTGGCGCCGCGCATTAATGTCACCTACCGCATCAACGACGATGCCCAGGTCTACGCCGGTTACAGCCAGGGCTGGAAAGCCGGCAGCTTCGACCCCCGAGGCGCCAACTTCGACACGCCGGAAGCGGCTGAAGGCTTCGATGAGGAGACCCTCGACAGCTTCGAGGTGGGCCTGAAAGCCGACTGGCTGGACGGTCGCCTGCGCACCAATGTCGCGCTGTTCTACAGCGAATACGATGACATGCAGATTCCCGGCTCGGTGGGGGTTGATACCGACGGCGACGGCGTCAACGACGACTTTGTCGGTACGGTGACCAACGCCGGCGAAGCTGAAATCTCCGGTCTCGAGGTCGAGGGCAACTGGCTGATCACCAACCGGCTCTCCGCGCAGTTTGCCTACAGCTATCTGGATGCCGAGATCAAGGAGTGGATCTTTGACGGCCAGGACGTCTCAGACCAGCGCGAGATCCAGAACACGCCGGAGAACATGGCCTTCCTGGGCCTGACCTACGTGGCGGATTTCTACGGCGGCACCCTCAACATGACCGCCAACTGGTCTTTCAAGGACGACATTCAGCAGTTCGAGATTGCTGCACCGGATATCGACCAGGACTCTTACAACATGTACAACGCCAGCGTGGTGTGGCTGAGCCCGGAAGGGCACTGGTCGCTGGGCCTGCACGGCAAGAACCTGGGAGATGAGGAAATCCGCACCGCCGGTTACTGCTTCGGCTTCCAGGACTGCCCGTCGTCCCTGGGCCTAGAGAACAACACCACCGTGTTCTACGCTCCGCCGCGGACCTGGACCGCTACAGTGGAATATACCTTCTAGGCCTCTGTGACAGTGGGCCGCAGGGATGCGGCCCTTTTTTCCACGGTTCTTTTCATGAGCACATTTGAGTCTCAGGCTCCGCTGCTGCCGCAAATCCTTGCCCTGCACGGCCGCTGGCGCGGTGATCGGGAGGCGGTCTGCTGTGACGGGGAGCGGCTCAGCTGGCGCGAGTTCGTCGCCGCCAACCACCGGCTTGCCCACGGCCTGATCGCTGCCGGTATTGGTCCCGGTGACCGGGTCGGCATTGTAATGTCCAATGGCCTGCCCATGCTGCAGGCGCTGTTGGGCAGCGTTGCCGCCGGCGCTGTAGTAGTGCCAATCAATCTATCGGTCAGCGACGATGCCATGCAGTCGATGCTTCAGGACGCGGGAATTCGCGCCCTGATTGCCACCGAGGACCAGCTGCCCCGCTTCGATGCCATCGCACTGCCTGACAGCCTGGTGCTGAAACTCTGTGATGTGGCGGTGGGCGCTGGCTGGCAGGCCCTGGCGGAACTGGCAGCCGGCCAGCCTGAATCCTTGCCGGATATCCCGTTGGCCGACGCTGCGCTGATCAATATCATCTACAGCTCCGGCACCACCGGACAACCGAAGGGTATTGCCCACAGCCACCGCGGCCGCCTGGACTGGGCCTATGACCTGGCGATTGCCCTGCGCTATCACGGCGCGGCGCGCACTCTGCTGACGATTGGTCTGTACTCCAATATCTCCTGGGTAGGCATGCTCTGCACGCTGCTGGGGGGCGGCAGCCTGGTGATTCACCGGCGCTTCGAGGCACGCAGCTTTATCGACACGGTTAAGGCAGAGCGCGTGACCCATACCGCCATGGTGCCCATCCAGTTCCAGCGAGTGATCGAGGCTATTGGGCCAGGCGATGACGTCTCCAGCATGCAGGCCATGATGTCCTGCGGCTCGCCCCTGCATGAACAGCTTAAGCGTGATATTTTCAGCGCCTTCCCCTGCGGCATCATCGAGTTGTACGGCCTGACCGAGGGCATCATCACCACCCTCGACCCGGAAGATGCCGATGGCCGCTGGGCCTCGGTGGGCAAGCCGCTGCTGGGCACCGACATCCGCATTGTCGACGATGCGGGCCAGCCCGTGGCCGCCGGTGGCAGCGGCGAAATCATCTCGCGCGGTCGCATCACCATGCCCGGCTACTGGCAGCGGGATGATGCCAACGCAGAGGCCCGGCTGGTCGATGGTGACGGTGTTGAGTGGCTGCGTTCCGGGGATATCGGCAAGCTCGACAAAGAGGGCTTTCTTTATATCGTCGATCGCAAGAAGGACATGATCCTGTCGGGCGGCCAGAATATTTATCCGCAGGATATAGAAGCAGTGCTGGTGCGCCATGAGCAGGTCAATGATGTCGCGGTGATCGGCGCCGCCAGCTCCCGCTGGGGTGAAACGCCCGTGGCGCTGGCGGTACCCGACAACCCGGAGCAGTTTGACGCCGCTGCAGTGCTGGACTGGGCCAATAAGCAGTTGGGCAAGCAGCAGCGCCTGGCCGACGTGGTGGCGGTGACAGAACTGCCGCGCAACCCCAATGGCAAGATTCTCAAGCGGGAGCTGCGCAGCCAGTACGCAGACCTGCGCTACGACTGACCAGGAACGATCACACGCAACGACGGGGACTGACCCATGGCCAACTTCCAGGATCTCTACTATGCCGGCCATGACGGCCTGCAGCTTTACGCCCGCGATTACGCGCATCTCGCGCCTCGGGCCACCATCCTCTGCATGCACGGCCTGACCCGCAACTCAGCGGATTTCGCCGCCATCGCCGACCACCTGGCAAAGGACTTCCGCCTGGTGGTGGTGGAGCAGCGCGGCCGCGGCAACTCACAGTGGGACTCAAATCACGAGCACTACCAGCCGGCGATCTATGTGCAGGACATGTTCACCCTGCTCGATCTGCTGGAGCTGGACAGGGTTGTTCTGTTGGGCACCTCCCTCGGCGGCCTGATGTCGATGATCATGACCGCCATGCAGCCGGAGCGCATGCAGGCGGTGATCATGAACGACATAGGCCCGGTGGTGAATCCGGCGGGGCTGGAGCGGATCAAGGGCTACGTCGGCAAATCGCAGCCCGTCTCCAACTGGGAGGATGCCGTGGCCGAACAACAGGCCATCAACGGCAAGGAGTTCCCTGACTTCAGCGACGCGCAGTGGCTGAGCTTCTGTCACGCTCTGTACCGCGAGAACGAACAGGGTGTGCCGGTGCTGGCCTACGACCCGGCTATCTCCAAACCCATGACCGAAGACCAGGATGCCGCAGTGCCGCCGGACATGTGGCCGGCCTTCGATGCGCTCAAGCCCGTCCCCACCCTGGTGATTCGCGGCGTGCTCTCTGACATACTCGCTGAGGACTGCGTGGCGGAAATGCAGACCCGCAAACCGGACCTGAGCGTGGCGCAGATACCCAACCGCGGCCACGCCCCCATCCTCGACGAACCGGACTGCGTCGCCGCCATCGACCAATTCCTGGAGGAGGCCCTGCCATGACTCGCATCCTGATCGCCCTGTTTACCGCCACCCTGCTGGCCGCCTGCGCCGCCGAGGAAGAACCCAAGGGCGCGATTCCCCAGCACCAGCTCGATTCCATGACCAAAGCCGAGGACGTCGAGGACATGATGCAGAAGGCGGAGCAGGAGCGCCGGGAGCAGATGGATAAGCAGTAGAGGCCGAGGGGCAGCGCCAGGCGGGATTCGACTGCCGGCAAACGGCCGCTGAGAGTCACCCGCAAAAAGCCGCTGCGCAACTCGACCAAAATCGCTGCGCGATTTTTGGGACTCGGACAGTGCTCGCGGACAACCCTTTTTGCGGGTGACTCTCAAAGCGCGTCCTGATGGTTTGCCGACAGTCGAATCCCGCCTGGCGCAGCTCACGATCCTGCCAGCGAAGGGATTGTTGGGGACTAAGCCCTTTCGGGCATCTCGGGTGCTTGCAGCACCTCGCGTTCGCCGCGCACCACGATGGTGTGGCCGCTGACTTCCACCAGGCCTTCGCTTTCCAGCTTTTTCAGCATGCGCCCGGCGACTTCCCGGGAACAGCCGGCAATGCGCGCCAGCTCCTGGCGCGACACCTTGAGCTGCATGCCGTCCGGGTGGGTCAGTGCGGCAGGCTCGCGGCACAGGTCCAACAGGGCGTTGGTGATGCGGCCACGGGCATCCACGAAGGCCAGGTCGTGTAGTTTGCGGGTGGTCTGGGTGAGGCGCTCGGCCATCTGCGCGCCGATGTGGTAGAGCACGTCCGGGTACTCATCCTTGAGGTCGTGGAAGCTGTCGTAGTTGATCTCCGCCACTTCGCACTCGGTCTTCGCCTGCACGGTCGCGTAGCGCACCTTGGAGACGCGCTTGTAGAGGCCCATCTCGCCGAAAAAGTCGCCGGCGTTCACGTAGTTGAGGATCAGGTCCTGGTCGTCGTCGCTCTTGATACTGATGGCAAGGGTGCCGTCGATAACGAAGAAAAACGACTCACTGGGTTCGCCCGCTTCAACAATAATGGAGCGCGCCTTGAAACGCTTGCGCTCGCAGTGATCGAGGAAGCTTTCGAGGTTGGGCAAGTTTGCGAGTATCTGGGGGTTTATCACCAGGGCTCCGCCCGAAGTCGTTATTTTGCGCTAGTGTAAAGCCCTTTGGCGGGGCTAACCAGTGCTATGATGCCGAAAAAACAGCGGCGTTTTCGGGCGGAAACCGCCGTGCGTAGCAAGCAAATCATAGCTCCCGGGCACAGGCATGGCAGGGCATATCAGCGGCATTCACCACATCAACTTCCTGGTTCGTGATCTCGACGAAGCGGAAGCACGCTACCGGGAACTGCTGGGACTGGGGCCTGCGATCCGCGGCGAGCTGACTGGCCGCGGTGTGCTGACCGCGCGTTTTCGTCTCGGCGAGAGCTGGCTGGTGCTGGTACAGCCCACGGGTGATGAGGGGGAGCCTGCGCGCATGCTGCGCGAGCAGGGTGAGGGCTTCATGCTGTTGTCGCTGTCGGTAGACGACCTCGATGCTGCGCTGGCGGACACCCGGGCCACGGGTGGTGAAGTCAGTGCCGTGCGCACGGGCCTGGAGGGCTGGCGAATTGCGGACCTGGCGGCGTCAGATACCTTCGGCGCCCAGTTGCAGCTCTGTGAGGATACCGATGGATCTTGAGCGCAGGGCAGTGGCGCTTGGGCAGCGACCGGCCCTGCTGCTGGTGGACATGATCAACGGCTTCACCGACCCCGACTGTCCATTGGGCAGCGAGTGCCCGGAGGTGGTGGCGGCCAATGCCGCATTGCTGGCGGCTTTTCGGGCGTGCGAACTGCCGGTTTTCTTCACTACCGTGGTTTACCACGACGCCGACCAGGCGCGGGTGTTCCGCGCCCGGCTGCCGGCCCTCAATGTGCTGGAACCCGGCTCCCGCTGGGTAGAGGTGGACCCGGCGCTGGCCCCCGAGCCCGGCGAAACCCTGGTTGAGAAACAGTGGGCCAGCGCCTTTCACGGGACTGACCTCGACAGACGGCTGGCGGCGGCCGGTGTCGACTCGCTGGTCGTGACCGGGTTGACCACCAGCGGCTGTGTGCGCGCCACCGTGGTAGACGGCCTGCAGTACGACTATCCCGTGGTCGTGCCTCGTGAGGCGGTGGGGGACCGCAACCGCGAGGCTCACGAGTCCAACCTGCACGACATGAACGCCAAGTACGCTGACGTCCTGCCTCTTGATCACGTGATAACCCTGCTGGGGGTGTGACTTTGTCTGGTCTGAAACCGGTTTTCACACGTAATGTACAGGAATTGTCCACATCCCAGGTCACACACAGGGGCTTATAACAATGCAAAAACGCGTAATCACGCAGGCAGTTGCGGCTGCCATTATTGGGTCGGGACTGTCACTGCCAATGCCGGTAGCTGCACAGGCTTTGTTGGAAGAAATCGTGGTAACCGCCCGCAAGCGCTCAGAGAGCCTGCAGGACGTGCCCATTGCCGTCACGGCGTTCACCTCGCAGCTTATCCAGGATGCGGGTATCGAGCGTCCCCAGGACTTCGTTGGCCTGACGCCGAATGTCACCATTGTTGACACGGCTAACGCCGGTGACACCCAGGTCACCATTCGCGGCCAGTACTCAACGCGGGACTCGGAAGCGTCCTTCGCCTACGTGCTGGACGGAGTGTTGATCACCAACCCCAACGGTTTCAATGGCGAGCTGTTCGATATCGAACAGATCGAAGTGCTAAAAGGCCCGCAGGGTGCGCTGTACGGGCGAAACGCGTCTTCCGGCGCGATTATCGTCAACAGCAAGCGGCCCACCAATGAGTTTGAAGCCCGAGTCATGGGTGGTATCGGTGATGACAATCTGGTGCGGGGCCAGGCCATGGTCAGCGGCGCCATCATCGAGGATGAGCTCTACGGCCGGGTGACCTTCAATTACCGGGAGACCGACGGTCAGTTTGAGAACGACTTTACCGGTGAAGACGACGTCATCAACTATCTCGAGGAAACCAACGCCCGGGCCCGCTTCATCTGGGAGCCCAATGACCGCCTGAGCGTGGACACCCAGCTGGCTTACCGGGATGTGGAAGGGGGTGCGATCAACTTTAACGCTACCTTCAACCTGCCGGGCGCCGCGGCCTTTGTCGGCAACCCGGACCTCAACAAGGACGTCAACGACACCAACTTCCGCTTCATCTTCAATACGCCCGGCGAGAATGAGCAGGAGAACACGTTCTTCTCCATCAAGGCGGACTACGAGTTGGACTTCGGTACGTTGACGGTGATCGGCGCCTACGATGACCTGGAAGAGTCCCTGTTGTCAGACGGCACCAGCGCGGCCTTCGGCGGTTACTCGCTCGGTAACCCGGAATCGCAGGCAGCCTGTATAGAAAGCTACAACAGCTTCGATACATCGCTTTTGGTGAGCCCCTTCTATGCGATCCAGGACGGCAACCCGCCAGGCACCTACGTCGAGGAGTTCGGTGGCCTGAACGGCCTGTTGCCGGCCTACTCGCCGACCACCTGTGACGGTTACCAGTACCAGGAACGCAACCAGGAGAGCAGCTCCATCGAGGTCAAGCTCACGTCCAACGAAGACGGCGCATTCCGCTGGGTGGCAGGTGTCTACTACGCCGATATCGAGCGTGAAGTAGTGGTGGCTTACGGCGCCGACCTGGGCCTGGGCTTCCGCAAGGCGCCCTATGTTCCGCCGGACGGCCCCAACCCCACCGACCAGCTGTTCTGGGATGACTTCGACACCGAAGTGTTTGCCGCTTTCGGCCAGATCGAGCTGGATATCGGTGAAAGGGGCGAGCTGGCCCTGGCCCTGCGCTATGACGAAGAACAGCGCGAGGTCTCCAACAACGTACCCAATGTACGCGCCGCCCAGATTTTTGGCCTCCTTGGGGAAACGCCGCCGATTAACCCGGCCTTTGATGGTTCCGGCACCGATTCCATTCCTGACCGGGATGAGACCTTCGATCAGTGGCAGCCGAAGATCAGCTACACCCATACCTTCACTGACCAGGTCACGGCTTACGCCTCCTATGGCGTGGGCTTCCGTTCCGGCGGCTTTAACAGCATCGGCAGCCAGGCCACGGTGGACGGCGCCTTCGGCACCTATCCGACGGCGCCGCAAAACGTGCGCGATGACTTCGACAAGGAAGTCACCGACACCTACGAGATCGGTGTGAAGTCGAACTGGCTCGACAATCGCCTGCGCCTGAATGCAGCGGTGTTTTACACCGAGATTGAGGACTACCAGTTCTTCAACTTCTTCGCCGGTCCCTTCGGCCTGCTGCGCGTGGTAACCAACATCGAAGAGGCGGAGATCTTCGGTGCCGAGGTGGATTTCGCCTACGCCATGAACGAGTACTTCACCTTCTCCGGTGGCTACGGCATCGTCGACACCGAGATCAAGGAGAACCAGAACCGACCCTATACCGAGGGCAATGACCTGCCCTACGCGCCGGAAGCCAACGGCAACCTGAGTGTGCAGTTCCGCACCCCGGTGTTTGGCGAGCTGGAGTTCACCGCCCGCGCCGACTATATGTATGTGGGCAGCACCTGGTTCCACTCGGTGCAGGACAACGAGACGATCAACTTCTTCACCGATCTGTCTGATGTCTACGGTGTACCCGGCTTCGGTTTTGGCCCCAGTGAGTTCTCGCGCTCCGAGCGGGATGACTACTTCACCCTCAACCTGCGCGCCGGCCTGCACGGCGAGAACTGGTCGGTGGTGGCCTGGAGCCGCAATGCCACGGATGAGGACTTCCTGGAAGAGATCATTCCGGCGCCGGAATTCGGCGGAGGCTTCAACCACCCCAACCCCGGCCGTATCAGCGGTTTGGACCTGACCTACAACTTCTGATCCTCGCGATCAGCAAGATCAAGGGGCCTGCGGGCCCCTTTTTTTGTGCCACGCCCGGCCAAAAGGTGAAGGCCCTGATTCCCGCTGGCTTGCGCTGGCTCAAGGTATTTTTGCCCCGGCGACGGCAGAGTAAGACTCTCCGAGGTATTGGAGAGCGCGATGATGGCGCAGCAAACGGTAATGCTGGACGGCAATGAGGCTGCGGCGCGCATTGCGCACCTGCTCAATGAGGTGGTGGCAATCTACCCGATTACCCCAGCCTCTCCCATGGGCGAACACACCGATGACTGGAGCGCCGCCGGCGTCACCAATCTCTGGGGCGCCGTGCCCGATGTGTTTGAAATGCAGAGCGAGGCCGGTGCAGCGGGCGCCATCCACGGTGCTCTGCAGGCGGGCAGCCTGGCGACCACCTTTACCGCCTCCCAGGGCCTGCTGTTGATGCTGCCCAATATGTTCAAGATCGCCGGAGAGCTCTCGCCCATGGTGATCCACGTGGCGGCCCGCACGGTGGCCACCCATGCCCTGTCGATCTTCGGCGATCACAGCGATGTGATGGCGGTGCGTAGCACTGGCTACGGCATGCTCTGCTCCAACTCCGTCCAGGAGGCCCTGGACTTTGCCTTTATCGCCCAGCAGGCGAGCCTGCGGGGGCGTATCCCCATGCTGCACTTCTTCGACGGTTTCCGCACGTCCCATGAGGTCGCCAAGGTGGAACTGCCGGACCGCGAGCTCATCCGCGAGTTGCTGGACAGCGAGGCGGTAGACGCCCATCGCAGCCGCGCCCTGATCCCGGAAGCCCCGGTGCTGCGCGGCAGCTCCCAGAATCCCGATGTGTTCTTCCAGGCGCGTGAGGCCATCAACCCGATCTATGACGGCTTCCCGGACATCGTGCAGCAGGTCATGGACGAGTACGGCGCCGCGACCGGGCGACACTACCGCCTGTTTGACTACTTCGGCGCCGAGGACGCTGAGCGCGTTATTGTGCTGATGGGCTCCGGGGCGGAAACCGCCCGTGAAACTGTGCCCGGGCTGGTGGCTGCCGGCGAGAAGGTGGGTGTGCTGGCGGTACGCCTGTTCAGGCCGTTAAGTGCCGAGGCGCTGGTGGCGGCGCTGCCTGAAAGCTGCCGCGCCATCGCGGTGCTGGATC
The DNA here is from genome assembly GCA_028280635.1 of Halieaceae bacterium. GTDB lineage: Bacteria > Pseudomonadota > Gammaproteobacteria > Pseudomonadales > Halieaceae > JANQIO01. The sequence continues at coordinate 15,016 of JANQLM010000035.1, forward strand.
GCACCAAGGAACCCGGCGCCGACGGCGAGCCCTTGTACAAGGATGTGCTCACGGCTTTGGCCGAGCTGCGGCCGCAGGCCATGCCCACGGTATGCGGCGGGCGCTATGGCCTGTCCTCCAAGGAGTTCACCCCGGCCATGGTGGCGGCGGTTTTTGCGGAGCTGGCCAGTGAAACCCCGCGTCGGCACTTCACCATCGGCATCAATGACGATGTCAGTCACCTCAGCCTTGACTGGGACCCGAGTTACCGCAGCGATGCCCACAAGGACAGCGTGCAGGCCCTGTTCTATGGTCTGGGCTCCGACGGCACGGTGAGTGCCAACAAGAATTCCATCAAGATCATTGGCGAGCAGACCGACCTGTATGCCCAGGGCTACTTTGTCTACGACTCCAAGAAGTCCGGCGCGGTTACTATTTCCCACCTGCGTTTTGGTCCGCAGCCGATTCGCTCGGCCTATCTGGTGGAAGACGGTGAGGCGGATTTCATCGCCTGTCACCAGCCAGTGTTCCTGGAGCGCTACGACATGCTGGAGAAGGCGGCCCCGGGTGGCACCTTCCTGCTCAATACCGACGCCGACCCGCAGTTGGTCTGGGATACGCTGCCGAGGAATTACCAGCGCCATATCATCGACAAACAGCTTAAGTTCTACGTGATCGATGCCTACCAGGTGGCTTTCGACAACGGCCTCGGCAAGCGCATCAACACCATCATGCAGACCTGCTTCTTTGCCATCGCCGGCGTACTGCCTACAGATGATGCGATCGCCGCCATCAAACAGGCGGTGGAAGCCAGCTATGGCCGCAAGTCGCGGCGCGTCGCCGCCATGAATCGCGATGCCATTGACTCCGCCCTGGCGGAATTGC
>JANQLM010000041.1 GCA_028280635.1 Halieaceae bacterium
CACGCAGGGCAGCAGCCAGCGGCTGTGATTTGCCAGCGCCGCCGCCAGCGGCCGCCGGGCCGCCACGAAGCGGGCGAATGAAGCCCAGGCCAACACCAGGCCCAAGTACAGTGCCAGTAACAGCATCACCGACTCGCGCTCGGTTTCCGCCAGCAGTGGCAGGAACAGGGCAATGCTGTCGCCGCTGTTGGACAGGGTCAACAGGAAAGCGGCCCCGGCCGCACCCTGCGGAGACGTGGCGCCCGGCACCTGGTCCTCATGTCGCCGCCGCCAGCCGCGCCAACCCAGTTGCAGGCCCATCACCACCGGGATAAAGCCCAGGAAACCCACCCACTCCGGTCGTATCATGCTGCCCAGTGCGCCGCCCAACAGGCACAGCGCCAGTACAGTGGTGGCCGCCGCCCCGTAGCCGGCCAGCACCGGCCAGCGACTGCCGCTGGTCGCCAGCAGCGTTACCAGGATCAACAGGTTGTCGATATTGGTCGCCACAAATCCCGCCAGGGTGAGAGTGACGATGGCGGCGACATCAGCCGGGGACACAGCCACCCCCCACAGCCCCCGGGACTCTGTGAACGGGTTCACAGAAACCGGGGGCAAAACCGACACAAGTCACAAAAGCCGGGCCATGAGGCGGCATGGGTCGATTCCTTCTTTTATGGTTCCCGCCATGAGTAAGTCAAAACAGAAAAGACGCTTCGCGAAAGCTGCCACCCTGCTGGCCGTGCCTGCGGCACTGGCTGCGGTGGTGAGCTTTGCGAACGTGAAGTTGCCGCAGACCAGCGATGATTTCAACGTTGCCGTGACCGCGGCCGCCAGCCTGCCCGAGAGCATCGAGCAGGCGCCAGCCGGTGCCAGCACAGCCGCTCGCCTGTTCCAGTCCAGCTGGGGCAGCGCCGACCCTGAGGTGTATGCGCTGATTGCCATGGCCTTTGACTCCGAACCGCTGAGCGATGCCATTCTGCGCGGCGTCGAGTGCCGGGCCGAGCTGTGCCGCGTCAGCTTCGACGCAGATGCCAAGCTGCCGGTACGCAAGCTGCTGCCGGTTCAACTCGCCCAGAGCTTCAAGGCCATGGTGACGGTACATGCCGGCGGCGGCAACCTGGTGTACGTGGACGTCCCCCAGCGCGGCTGATTCCGGCGATCAAGCCCAAAAACTTCTCTCCACGGCATGTACTACGCCCTTTCATTTTAACGGCGTTCGGCTACACTTTGCCCGGTAGATCACCTCACCGGAAGGCCTGAATAAATGAAATACGTCGCGGAGATTCACTCCCTGCAGTGCCCGAAGTGCCACCACGGCATGGAAGAAGTCAGCTACGGCAACCTCAAGGTCGACCGCTGCACCAACTGCCATGGCATCTGGTTCGACACGGGCGAAGCCGAGGCGCTGAAAGAGCGCTGGATGGGTGAGGCGCTGGACACCGGGGATCCCGAAATCGGCAAACGCTGGAACGAGGTGGAAGACATCGACTGCCCGCACTGCGGCATCCGCATGCACAAAACCTCTGACCCGAGCCAGCCCCATATCTGGTACGAAGTCTGTGATGAACACGGCATGTTCCTCGATGCCGGCGAGTTTACCGACTACAAGTACGAAACCCTGCTCGACAAGTTCCGCGACCTGGTCACTGGTCAGCGCAGCGCCTGATTCATCATACTGCACGCAGGCAGACCCGGCCCAGAGTCCGGGCGAGGTAGCGCGTGAATCCCAGAGTCTGGGCCCAGGCCCTCAATACCATGCCCAAGCTGACCCCCGACGAGTGGGGTCGGCTGGATGTCGTCGCCCGCTGGCTGATCGCCACCCGCGCGTCGGTGCTGTTCATGACCTTCATGTCCGCCGCCCTCGGCGGGCTGCTGGCCGCCGCAGAGGGGCTGTTCGACTGGACTATCTGGAGTATCTGCTGCCTGGGCCTGGTGTTTGCCCACGCCACCAATAACCTGCTGAACGACTACACCGACTCACGCCGGGGCATCGACCGCGACAACTACTATCGCAACCAGTACGGCGTGCACGTGCTGGAAGACGGCTTGCTGTCGCCGCGGCGCTTCTGGGGCTATGTCGGGTTTACCGGCGGCGTGGCGATCCTGCTCGGGCTGTGGCTGGTGTGGGCGCGCAGCGGCCTGACCCTGGACCTGATGCTGGCCGGCGCCTTTTTTGTACTGTTCTATACCTGGCCGCTCAAGTACTACGGCCTGGGGGAGCCCGCGGTGTTGTTGGTCTGGGGGCCGCTGATGGTGGGCGGCACCTATTACGTCATGGCGGGAAGTTGGAGCTGGGATGTAACCTGGCTCAGCCTGCTGTATGCCCTGGGCCCCACCACGGTGCTGTTCGGCAAGCACATCGACAAGCTGGACCTGGATGAGGCCAAGAAAGTTCGCACCCTGCCGGTAATCCTCGGCGAGTCCCGCGCCCGCCGCTGGGTGATCGGCATGCTGGTGTTGCAATACCTGGGCTGTCTCGGCCTTGTGATCAGCGGCCGCGCCCACTGGCTGCTGCTGGCGGTGCTGGTCAACCTGCCGGTGCTGCGGAAGCTGGTGCAGGCTTTCCGCCAGCCCAAGCCCACCGCCGCGCCGGACGGTTATCCGGAAAACATCTGGCCACTGTGGTTTTCCGCTTTTGCCTTCGACCACACCCGCAGATTCACCTCAATGTTTATCCTCGCCCTGCTGCTTGCACAGCTCGGCATCCCCGGCTAGACCTCGCACCGGCCAAGTTGAACTAACTTGGCATAGATCAGTTTTTCCTTCGCGGGTGCTTGTTGCGTCAACAATTCTCGACTATAAGACTGTCAATTCAAGGTGATCATCTGTGCTTTTGGACAGGTGAACAGAGCCTATACAACTGTTCTTGTCGCGGTAGGGGGTTACTGTGCAGGACCTAAGGGCAGTGCTTGGCGCGCTGCTGATAATAATAGCTGCAGGGATGACCGCACCCGCGGTAAGCGCCCAGGAGCCGGAAAAGGCTGCGGTAGAGCCGCGCTGCCTGATGTGTCACCGGGAGACTGCGGACCAGCCCGTGCACGCCATTTTCCGTACGCCCCACGGCCAGTTGGAAGGTGGCGGTGCGGCCAGCTGCGTTAGCTGCCACGGTGCCAGCGATGACCACCAGCGCGGGCCGACCCGCAATGCGCCGGATGTCAGCTTTGGACCCAAGTGGGAATCCGCCACCGCCGACAGCAACGGAGCCTGCCTGACCTGTCACCAGAAGGAAGAACAGATGTTCTGGCTCGGTGGCGTGCATGAGCAGGAAGAGCTTGCCTGCACCAGCTGCCATGACTCGCACACCCCCAGGGACCCGATGCTGACGGCCGCAGGCCAACTGGAAAACTGCCTGAGCTGCCACACCCGCCAGCAGGCGCAGATGCGCCTGCCCTCGCGCCACCCCATTCTCGAGGGCAAGACGGCCTGTACCGACTGTCACAACCCTCACGGCGCGGCCACCGAGGCCATGCTGACCGCGCCCACGCTGAACGACAACTGCTACGAATGCCACCAGGAGAAGCGCGGGCCCTTCCTCTGGGAGCACCAGCCGGTCACGGAAAACTGCGGCTACTGCCACAACCCACACGGTACCGTGCAACCCAACCTGCTGACCGCCCGCGGGCCGTTCCAGTGCCAGCAGTGTCACTCCGCCGCCTTCCATCCGAGCGTGGCCTATGACGGTCGCAGCACAACCAGTGGCAGCAGCAACCAATACGTGTTGGGCAAAAACTGCCTGAACTGCCACAGCCAGGTACACGGCTCCAACCATCCCAGCGGTGCGAGGCTGACCCGGTGAACATGTTCCGGCGCACCCCGCTGTTCCTGGCGCTGGCGGTTGCCAGCGGCAGCGGCTTTGCGCAGGACGACACCCGGCCCCTGAGCACGCGCTGGGCGACCGACTACACGGGGCTGGCGGAAATCGGCGTCGGCTATGTGAGCGACGAGAATTTCGAGTTTGGCGAGTACAACGGCCTCGACGAGGACGGGGCCATCTTCATCGGCAACCTCGACTGGAGCGGCAGCGCCGACGGCAGCTTCTGGAATCTGAGCGGCAGCAATATGGGCCTGGATACCCGCGAGGGCCAGGCCCGCTGGCGCAACCAGCGCTGGGATGTGTGGTTCGAGATCGACAGCCAGCAGCAGGTCCGCAATGACTCCGGCCGCACCCCCTTCCGCGGCGACAACAACCTGCTGCTACCCGATGACTGGGTGTCCGGCGTCAACACCAGCGACTTCTCAGCCCTGGAAGCCAGCCTGCGCGGCTTTGATCAGGAGCTGACCCGGGATCGCTACACCCTGGGCGTGAAAGCCACGCTCAGCAGCGCCTGGAGCGTGGAAGGCACACTGTTCTACGAGGAAAAAGAAGGTGACCGCGACATGGGCGGCGCCATCTTCGGCAACGCCTCTGCCGGTGATGCGGCCATCCTGCCGCGGGCCGTGGACTTCGAAAACACCGAGCTCGACCTCACGGTGAACTACGCCGACGGTCCGCTGGCCCTCACCGGTAACTTCTTCTACAGCGAGTTCGAGAACGGCGACGACCTGCTGCAGTGGCAGAACCCCTACGCCAACTTCGGCCCGGATGTGCGCTTTCCCGAGGGCTTTGGCGGCCTGGCGCTGGAGCCCGACAATGAATTCTACCGGGCGCGCCTGACCGGCACCTGGATTGTCTCACCCAAGCTGCGCGTGCAGGTGGACGGCAGCTACGGCAAGACCGAGCAGGACCAGGCCTTCCTGGATTTCACCGTCAATCCCAACCTCGATGTGCCCGGCGTGCTGCCGCGGGACAACCTGGGCGGCGAGTATGAGACCAAGGTCTTCGACGGCCGGGTGTTCTGGAACCCCATTCGCAAGCTGCGCCTGGAAGGCTACTTCCACGGTGAGGAGCGCGACTACGATGTGCCGCGCGACGGCTACCAGTACGTGTTGGGTGACGCCTGGGCGATCCCGACCAGCGCCGGCCAGTTGTTCAATACGGCACACAGTTACAGCATCAACACCTATGGCATCGAGGGCAGCTACCCGCTGCCCTTACGCAGCAAGCTGTGGCTGACCTACGAATACGAGGAGATAGAGCGCGACAATGCCGCGGTCATGGAATCCGACGAGGACCGCTACAAGCTGCGCTATCGCCTGCCGATTCTCAGCAACCTGAACCTGCGACTGGAAGGCTTGTACGGTGATCGCAACGCCGATGAGTATGTCTGGAACCAATCCTACTTTGCGCGCCTGGATACCGAGCGCATCAACGCCACCCCGGACAGCCAGCGCTACCTGAACCACCCGCTGCTGAGCCAGTACCACATCGCCACCCGCGAGCGCGCTGAAGGCCGGCTGGATATGGACTGGCAACCGACGGCGGACTGGAACATCGCCCTCAACCTCTTGTACCGGGAAGACGACTACGACGAGACCGAACTGGGCCTCACCGACGAGACCCTGGAAAGCATCTCCCTGACCGCCAACTGGGTGGCCGCCAGCAACCTGGTGCTGAGCGCCTGGGTCAGCAGCAACGACTACGAATCCGAGCAGGCCGGTCGCGCTTTCCGCGGCGGTCTCGACAAGAATGCTTTTGAAGTGTTTCCGCCGCTGCCACAGGCCTCGGATCCGTCCCGCAACTGGGGCGTGGATGTCGAGGACGAGGCCATCGCCGTGGGCTTCGCGGTGGAGTGGTCGCCGACCGATCGTATGGACCTGAGCGCGACCTACAGCTACCAGGACACCGAGTCCGACTACGAGTTTGGCAACGGTGGAGCTGACGACCTCAGCGACGAGCCTTTTGCCCAGGACTACGAATCAGAGATGCACCACCTGGTGCTGGAAGGCGTCTGGCACTTCCGCGACGCGATCTCACTGGGTATCAACTACCAGTACTGGAATTTTGACAGCGAAGACTGGGCCATCTCCGGCGTCAGGCAGAACAGCATCGATAAGGTGCTGAGCCTGGGTGAACAGCCGGCGGATGAGGATCTTCATTACATAGGAACTTCGATTATTTATCGGTGGCAATGAGTACGCCGGGTAGCGGCGTCATGCTGAAGGTGATGACCATGGGCAGACAACAGATCAGGTACTGGCTGGCAGCGGTGACAATAGGCTTGCTGGCCGCGTGTGGTGGCGGAGGCGGCGGTGACCGCGCGGCCGGGGTGGAACCCGGGCCCGCATCCCCCAATGAGCCAGTCGACCCGCCGGATCCGGTGGTCCCGGGACCCGTTGGCTACGCCGACGCCGGCGAGGTATTTGCCTTTATTAACAGCGCCAGCTTCAGCGGCGGCAATGCGGTAGTTGACTTCCAGGTCACCGACGAAGCCAACACCGCCATCACCGACCTGGAAGTCGGCAACACCCGTTTCGTGCTCGCCAAGCTACAAGCCAGCGACCTGGGGGGTGCCACCGGCAACTGGCAGTCCTATGTAAACCGCATTGAGGAGGCGGGCTCGGTGGGCCCCGGCACCGAGGACAAGCTGCAGGGCTTCTACGAGCGCGATGGCAGTTTCGAGAATTTTGGTGACGGCACCTACCGCTACACCTTTGCTACCGACGTCAATAACCTGCCGGCGGATATCCTCGCCCAGGCCAAGGAGGAGGATCTCAACCTCGACTTCGAACCCGCTCAAACCCACCGGGTTTCCATCCAGTTCGACGGCGGCCCAAATGCAGTCAACCCCTTCTACGACTGGATTCCCGAAACCGGCGAAGTCAGCGGCATCTTCAACTATCAGGTGGCGCTGACAGACAACTGCAACCGCTGCCACAACCCACTCGCCTTTCACGGTGGCAACCGTATCGAGGTCGAGTACTGCGTCACCTGCCACAACCCGGGCACTACCGATGCCAACAGCGGCAACAGTGCAGATATGAAGGTGATGATTCACAAAATTCACATGGGTGAAAACCTTCCCAGCGTGCAGGATGGCGAGCCCTACATCTTCTGGGGCTTCCGGGACAACGAGTACGACTACTCCAACATTGTGTATCCGCAGGACATTCGCAACTGCCAGAACTGTCACGTGGGCTCGTCCACCACCAACGATTTCTACCCGGACGTACAGCTCAGCAACCAGGGTGACAACTGGAACATCTATGCGTCCATGGCCTCCTGCGGGAGCTGTCACGACACCTTCGACTTCAGCGTCCACGCCGGCGGCCAGACCGACGACTCCCGCTGCGCGGACTGCCACTCCGAGGGCCAGGTGGCAGGCAGCATCGCCGAGAGCCATGCCATGCTGGTGCGCGACGAAAGCCAGAACTACCTGCCGGAAATCCTCAGTGTCACCAACACGGGTGCCGGCGAGTTCCCCAGCGTGGACTTCCGCATCACCAACCCGACGGATGGCAGCGACTGGGATATTCTCAATGACGACCCCTGGACCCAGGGCGGAGGCGACAGCCGTCTGGCGGTTACCATTGGCTGGGATACCGGCGAGTACAACAACATCGGTAATGAGGGCAACAACGCCAGTACGGTCAGCATCGATGCCCTGTCGACGGCCACGCCCAACGGCGATGGCAGCTTTAACGTGGTCTCCGGTGTAGCCATCCCCGATGGCAGCCTGGCACCGGGTGTTGCCGCCGGTGGCAGCGGCAGTGCTACCATCGAGGGCCACCCCGGCGTGGACGTCGACCCGGACGAGGACAATGGCGTGGAGAGCGTCTGGATGCAGAACGTAATCGCCAGCTTCTCTATCGACGAGGCCGACGGTATGGCCAGCCCGCGACGCAGCATTGTGAACATTGAAAACTGCAACAGCTGCCACCAGGACCTGGTGATTCACGGCAACAACCGCTTCGGCAATATCGAGGTTTGCGCCACTTGCCACAACCCGCTCAACACCGACCGGCGCGTGCGCGAGACGGCGTTCAACCCGCCCACCGACGGCAAGGATGAGGAGTCCATTCACTTCACCACCATGGTTCACGCCATCCACGCCCCGTCGATTCGTGACAATCCCCTGCAGGTGGTGGGCTTCCGCGGCTTTACCACCTATGTCTACGACGAGGAGCACGTGCAGTACCCGGGCGACCTGGCGGATTGCACGTCCTGCCATGGCGACACCGGCTACCAACTGCCGCTGGCCAGCAGCGTGCTGGGCACCGTCATCGATACCGGTGCCGATGTTCTCGACCCGGCAGACGACGTCGTCATCTCACCGGAGTCGGCGGCCTGCTACAGCTGCCACGAGAACGACACGGCCAGGGCTCACATGGAGCAGAACGGCGGTAACTTCGCGACTACCCAGGCCGCCCTGGATGGCGGCGAGGTCACCGAGACCTGTGAGGTCTGCCACGGCAGCGGTCGCAGTGCCGACGTAGACCTGATCCACGGCCTGCTCGACTGACCTGAAGCAGAAAACGAAAAAGGCCGGTGATTGCTCACCGGCCTTTTTTTATCCCCCCCCGCAGCGGAGACTCACTTAACTGCGGGATTCCCGCCTGCGCGGGAACGACTGCCCACCTGGGGAGAAGCTTAGCTGTTTAGTTGCCCAGCAGTTTCTTGAGGCGCGCGGCACTCTCCACAGAAGCGTCGCTGTGGCAGGTATCGCAGCCCATGGCCTCGCCGTGTTTTTCGTGCATGGCACGAAAGTAAGCGTCATCGCCGTCGGCCACGTGACACATTGCGCAGCTCTCGTTGGAGATTTCGTCCACCGGCATGTGGTCGGCCGGCACCGGCGCACTGTCGTGACACATGGTGCAGTCCACATCCACTTCCGCTGCCAGAAGCGCCGTGCTGGCCAGCAGCCCCACCGCGAGAAAAACGCCAAGCTTTACCATCATCCACTCCCCGGGTTCATACTCTCGTTACACAACTTTAGCAGGCATTTGACCGCAGACCAGCCCCACTTCGCAAACTGAGACGCGAGTGCGACTGAATAGACCAGGCCGCTTGTCCCTCCTTGCAGACACGCTATGATGATGCCTATACAGAGCGTCCAGACGAATTCCGGGGGGGGAGTGATGGGTTGGCTCAAGAGTCTGATCGGGTTTCTTTTCAATCCCAGCAACAAGTATTCCGTGGCCACGCTGGTCGGCGGCGGCCTGGTGCTGGGCGTGCTGGGTGTTGCCGGCTTCAACTACAGCATGCACGCCACCAGCACCGAGGAGTTTTGTACGTCCTGCCACGTGATGGCGGACAACGCCGGCATGATGCTGGTGGGCACCACCCATCATATGAACGAAAGCGGTGTGCGCCCCACCTGTTCCGATTGCCATATCCCCAAGGAGTTCGGGCCGAAGATGATTCGCAAGATCCAGGCCTCCCGCGAAGTCTGGGGCTGGATCACCGGCGTGATCGATACACCGGAAAAATACGCCGCCCACGCACCGACCATGAAGGCCCGGGAAATCGCCAGGCTCAAGGCCAACGACTCGCGGGAGTGCCGCAACTGCCACGAGGTCGGCCATATGCTGGCCTCGGCCCAGTCGCCCAAGGCACGCTCCTTCCACAAGGTGCTGGAAACCGGCAAGCGCACCTGCATCGACTGCCACGCCGGCCTGACGCACACGCCGAAGGAACAGCTCAGCATGGCAGCCCCCCGCTAGGTGAACACCGATAGCCGTGGCGTGATCGGCGGTTTCGGTTGTGGCATTGCCGTCCGCGCGTCCGCTTCGGCGCTACGCCTGTGGTTGTTTTTGTGCCTGACCTGGAGTGGCGGCCAGGCACTCGCCTCTGAGGACTGTCTCGGCTGCCACCTGGACGACGACGGAAGCCCCGTGCATGCCATGCTGCGGAGTGCTCACGGTGGCATCAGCCAGGCCTGTGATGCCTGCCACGGCGGCAGCGCGGAACACATGGCGGCCCCTACCGTGGCCGCGCCCGACATCAGCTTCGGCCCACGCTGGACATCTTCCCCGGCCCTGCAGGACAGTCAGTGCCTCGACTGCCACGGCACCTCGGTGGCGAGCCACTGGAACGAAGCCCTGCACATGGCCAGCAACGTCACCTGCATAAGCTGCCACAACCTGCACGTCACCGAGGACCCGATCAAGGCCAGCGGCGGGCAGATGGAGGTCTGCACGACCTGCCACAAAACCCAGAAATCCGGCATACATGGGCGCCAGAAGATGGTGCGGATGAACCCACCCTGCACCCAGTGCCACAATCCTCACGCCGACCAGTCACCGGTGGGCGTGATGCTGGCCAATGACTCCATGGGCTGTCGTCGCTGCCACAACCTGGACGCCATGGCCCGCAGCGACAAGATCAGCGCCCGGGCCAAGGGTTTCCATCGGGTCATGGACAAGGGCGACATGACCTGCATCGGCTGTCATACCGGCGTGGCCCATGGCGACCCGGAAGCCGTAGAACCGTTTATGCCGCCACCGGTCAGTGAACGCGAGCTGACCCTGTTCGACCCCGGCGATTCCGACGCCGAGTGGCTGGTGAGCGAGCACCCGGGCTCCCAGCCCCTGCGCCAGGGCACCAACTGCCGGCAGTGCCACCGCGGTGAGGAAGCGGAGATCAGCGCAGTTCTCGGCGGCCCGGAACCGCGGCTGCGCCAGGTGAGTGTGCGTTTCTCCCGTCAGGACGAGCGACTGCTTACACAGCTCAGCTGGGATGGCGGCCCCGAGGATTCCCAGCTGTCCCTGATGTGGGGCTTTGGGGACGACCCGGCGATCCGCCGCGGCGGCTGCTGGGCCGCCTGTCACGACGATATGCGCGGCATGCGCTTCGACAAGGGCAGGCCCAAATATCTCTGGGCTTCACTGGCACAGCGGCGCGTCATTGGTCAGCCCGCCGTCACCCGGCCGGAGCTGGAACTCGCCCAGGACCTGGCCGCCGGCCGCTTCGCGGAGCTGTGGACCATCGACCTGGCATCCGGCGTCCTGCAACTGGATGCCCTGCTGGACAAACCTCACAGGCTCGACAGCGCCGGCCTGCAGGCCGAGGTGGACTACACCGACGGCCGCTGGACCGCCACGGTAGCGCGCCCGCTGACGCCAGTCACCCCGCTACTCGAGGTGGAAACAGGGCGCAGCTACACCTTTGGTGCCGCCCTGCATGGGGACGGCCGCAGCGGCGCGGCGCATTGGGTATCCCTGCCCATGACCGTGAGCGTCGACCGCGACGACACCGACTTCATCGCACCCTGATTAAAGCGATTGCGACGCGTTATGATGCGGCCCTGAGGGGATAATCATGGCGCTTTCCACCCGTATTTTCATCGGCCTGTTTGCCGGCATTGCCACCGGCCTGTTCTTTGGCGAGCTGGTGGCCGACCTGAAGCTTGTCGGCGACATCTTCGTCAAACTGCTGCAAATGACGGTGCTGCCCTACATTGTGGTATCGCTGGTGGCCGGCTTCGGCCGTATGGAACTGCAGGAAGCCCGCCGTCTCGCCCTGCGCGGCGCCGCGGTGCTGGCGGTGATCTGGCTGCTGGCACTGCTGTTGATTTTCATCGCTCCACTGGCTTTCCCGGACCGAGACAGCGCCTCCTTTTTCTCCAGCCCCATGCTCAGCGGCGCCGCTGACGCCGACCTGCTGGAGCTGTACCTGCCCCACAATATTTTCTACTCCCTGTCGAACAACCTCGTGCCCGCCGTCGTGCTGTTCAGCATTTTCATGGGCCTCGCCCTGATTTCCGTGGAAGACAAGGACAAGGTGCTGCCGATCTTCGACAGCCTCAGCCATGCCCTGGGCCACATCAACGCCATGATTGTGAAGCTGACGCCCTACGGAATCTTCGCGATTGCTGCCGCCGCGGCCGGCACCATGACCGTGGAGGAGCTGGGCCGGGTGCAGGTGTACCTGGTGACCTATATCGCCGTGGCGCTGCTGGTCACGTTCTGGATCTTCCCGGGGCTGGTCAGCGCCGTCAGCGGCATCCCTTTCCGGGAAGTGCTGGACACCTTCCGCGATGCGCTGGTAACCGCCTTTGCCACCGGCAACCAGTTCGTGGTGCTGCCGCTGATCGCCGAGAACTGCAAAACCCTGCTGGCCAGGCATTCACTGCCCGAAAAGGAGACCGAGTCGGCCATCGACATCATCGTGCCGGTGTCATTCAACTTCCCGTCCCTGGGCAAGATGCTCGTGCTGTTGTTCGTGCTGTTTTCCGCCTGGTTCACCGACACCAGCCTCGACGCAGGCCAGCGCCTGATGCTGGCCTTCAACGGCCTGTTCAGCCTGTTCGGCAGCATCAACGTGGCGGTGCCCTATATGCTCGACAGTCTGCGCATCCCGGCGGATATGTTCCAGCTATTCCTGGTGACCGGCGTGGTGGTGGGCCGCTTCGGCGCCATGCTGGCGGCCCTGCATATCATCGTCCTGAGCGTGATCGGCACCCTGGCGGTGTGCGGCAAACTGCAGTTCAGCGCCGCTCGCATCGGCCGCTACCTGGGGGTCAGCGCCGGGGCCACGGCGGCACTGCTGGTGGCGCTCTACGCCTACTTCTCAGCCTTCGTGCCGGTGCCGCCGGCCCGTGATGAGGTACTGGCCGCCATTGAGCCCCGGGTGCAGCAGGTATCGGCCCGGGTGCTGCTGGAGGCGCCGGCGCTGCCCGGCGAGCGCCTGCTCGACGAAGATGCGGAAGACGCGGTTGAGGAGTACTCGATTACCGATATCCGGCTGGGGCGCCGCTTTGATGAAATCCTCGAGCGCGGCGTGCTGCGGGTGGGCTACCGGCCCAACAATCTGCCCTGCACCTTTCTCAACGGTGACCAGGTGGTGGGGTTTGACGCCGACATGGCCCACAGCCTGGCCCATGATCTGGGCGTTGAGCTGGAGCTCGTCCCCTTCAAGTTCGCTACCCTCTACAGCGCCCTGCGGGAAGCGCAGATCGACATCGCCATGTCCTGCATTGCCAGCCTGCCCGATCGCTATAGCCGCGCCGCCTTTGCCCGTCCGGTGCTGGACCTGCGCATGGCGCTGATCGTGCCGGACCATATGCGCCACCAGGTCAGCGAGAACGGCAGCCTGATGGCGGATTTCGATATCGCGCTGGTGAGCAGTCACTACTTTGAGCAGCGACTGCGGGAGCAGCTACCCGGCGCCCGCTTTGTTGAACTGGAAAGCGCCGAGTCCTTCTTTCGGGGTGAGCCGCCCGCCGACGCGCTGCTGCTTACCGCCGAAGAGGGGGCCGCCTATGCTTTCCGCTACCCCGCCTATAGCGTGGTGCCCTCCGACCCGCCGGTGCGGGTACCGGCCGCCTATGCGCTGCCGCGCGGGGAGCCGGAATGGCAGGAAGTGGTCAGCAACTGGGTGCAGCTCAAACAGGCCGACGGCAGCGTGGATCGTCTTTACAGCTACTGGATGGAGGGCGGGGTCACCTCCCGCAAGAGCCGGCGCTGGTCAATCGCCCAGGATGTGCTCGGCTGGTGGGAGTAGGCACTCCGGCAAACCCTACAGGTGGAAGCGGATGCCGAACAGCAGGTAGTGATGGCTGCTGTGCTCGAACTCCAGCCGGCCGTCGTCAGGGGTTTCCAGGTTGGTGGTGAAATCCTGCTCGAAGTACTGGTAGGTCAGGCTGGTGGACCAGTGCCGGCCCAGATCGTAGTTGAGGCCCAACTGGATGCCGTAGAGGAATTCTTCATCCTCCAGGTCGTCAAAGATGGCGTCGGCAAAAGCCGGCTGGCTGTTCCATTCCAGGCTGCCCTCGCCCACCACCAGGCCGATCGTGCCCTTCATCCTGGGAATAAACAGCGGGCGCTGGTAGTTCAACGACAGGAACACCTGGTCGATATCGACATCGTCGCCATCGGTATGGGTGTAGTCGAGCTGGAAGAACCAGTTGGAATTGACTTCGTAACCCAGCCCAATACCGTAGGTATCACCGCTGTCTTCCGGGTCGAAGCCAAGCGTGCCGGCGAAATCGAAATCCACGTCGTACTCGGCGCCACCTCCGTACAGGGCCCCGTATACGGGTCGCCGCTCATCATCTGCAAAAGCTGCGCCGGCTGTGCCCAGTGCCAGCAGCAAGGCTACCCACAAGCGTTGGGACACCATTTCTCCATCCTTCTATGGCAGCGTTTGCCGGAGTATTGCATAAAACTGTTATCGCAGTGTTAGAACGGATTCACGCTTTAGACAACTTAGCAGTCGCTCGCTTAACGCTTACTTACTGAGCTCAGGCAGATTTCGGTACAGCGCCAGCGCTTCCGGGTTGGCCAGCGCATCGGTGTTCTTCACCGGTCGATCATGAATGACGTTGCGTACTGCCAGCTCCACAATCTTCCCACTGATGGTGCGGGGGATATCCGTCACCGCGACAATCCTGGCCGGCACATGGCGGGGCGTGGTGTTGCTGCGAATCACATCCTTGATGCGGGCCTGCAAGCTATCGTCGAGCTCAAGGCCCTCACTCAGCACCACGAACAGCACCACGCGCACATCGTCCTGCCACTCCTGACCCACTACGATGCTCTCCTGGATTTCGTCGAGCTTCTCCACCTGACGGTAAATTTCCGCGGTGCCAATGCGCACACCACCGGGATTGAGCACGGCGTCGGAGCGCCCGTGTATCACCACGCCACCGTGGTCAGTCAGCTCGCCGTAGTCGCCGTGGGCCCAGACGTCTGGCCAGGCAGCGAAGTAGGCATCCCGGTACTTGTCATCGTCGGGATCATTCCAGAAGCCAATGGGCGTGCAGGGGAAGGGCCGGGTGCACACCAACTCGCCCTTCTCACCGATCACGGCGGCGCCGTCGTCGTCCCAGATTTCCACCGCCATGCCCAGGCCGCGGCACTGAATCTCACCTTTGTAGACCGGCAGGATTGGGCTGCCGCCGACAAAGCAGGAGAGAATGTCGGTGCCACCGCTGATTGAGGACAGACACAGGTCGGATTTGAATTCCCGGTAGATGTACTCAAAGCTCTCATGGGCCAGCGGTGAGCCGGTGGACAGCACCGTGCGCAGCCGCGCCAGCTCGTAGCGCTCTCCAGGGCGATGGCGGGCTTTCTCCAGGGCGGCAAAGTACTTGGCGCTGGCGCCAAACACGCTGATGCCTTCTGCGTCGATGGCATCGAGCAGCACCCGGCCGCGGCGGGCAAAAGGCGAGCCATCGTAGAGCACCAGGGTGGCGCCGCTGGCGAGCCCGGACACCAGCCAGTTCCACATCATCCAGCCACAGGTAGTGAAGTAGAAAAACACGTCGCTGCGACTCAGGTCCACCAACAGCTGGTGCTCCTTGAGGTGTTGCAGCAGGGTGCCGCCGGCGCCGTGCACGATGCACTTGGGCATGCCAGTGGTGCCCGAGGAATACATGATGTACAGCGGGTGGTCGAAGGGGAATCCCGGGAAATCCAGCTCCGTGGCACCCTCACTGAGGTAGGCGTCAAACAGCACGCCGTCGGGAATGCCCTCCAGAACTGGTGCCTCATCAACTACGGGCACCACCACTACCCGGCGCAGGCTGCTGATGCGCCCCGCGATTTCCCGCACTCTTTCCAGGCTGTCGCAGGTCTTGCCGTTGTAGAAATAGCCATCGGCGGTAACAAGCACCGTCGGCTCGATCTGACCAAAACGGTCCATCACCCCATTGATACCGAAGTCCGGCGAACAGGAGGACCAGGTGGCGCCCAGGCTGGCGGTAGCCAGCATCGCGATGACCGTCTCTGGGATATTGGGCATAAAGCCCGCCACACGATCACCGGGTGTAACGCCCTCGGCGCGCAGGCTCGCTGCCAGTGCCGCCACCTTTCGGTAAAGCTCGCCGTAAGTGAGCGTGCGGCGCTCTCCGGTCTCCAGCAGCGACACCAGGGCCACCTGGTCGTCCCGATAGCGCAACAGGTTCTCTGCGAAGTTGAGGCGGGCCTCCGGGAACCAGCGCGCCCCGGGTGGCTGGGCGGAGGAGAACTCACCAGGAGCCTGCAGCACCACATCCCCTTTCTCATGGGCAATCACCCGGCAGAAATCCCAGGTCGCGGACCAGAAGTCCTCCAGCGCGCTGACAGACCAGTCGTAAAGTGCCGGGTAGCCCTGCAGAGACAGCCCGTGGCGGCCGTTCACAAATTCGGTGAAGCGGGTGATGTTGGCCGCGTCGATGCGTTCCTGGCTTGGCTGCCACAACGGGGTCGACATGCTGATCTCGCTGTCCTGACTGTGTTTAGGGCTAGCAAGTCTGCAATGGGAGCAGCGCGACTGGCAAGGGACTTTGCCGGTGGAAATACCACTCGGCAAACGTGCTACATTAGCGGCCATCGAGCCACCACAACAGGAATAAAACCGGTGGCCTGCCCAAGCCCGCAGTAAAAAAGGGTTTCCGGGCGCTACGTCATCAAACCCAGGGGAAATCACACCATGCAGGAACCCACCGAAGCTATGCTGCAGCAGAAGCAGGACACCACGCGCGCGATGGAAGTCATGATTCGCGTGGGCCTGGTGGTCGGACTGGTGCTCTGGTGCTTCGAGATTCTGAAGCCGTTCATTGCCACTATTGTCTGGGCGATGATCATCGCCGCCGCCCTGCTGCCCGCCTACAACGGCTTTCGCAACAAGATTCGCCAAAGCCACCGGCTCTCCGCCACGCTGTTCACGCTGGCCATACTCGCGGGCATCCTGACACCAACGGTGATGTTGTCCGGCACCCTGGTAGGCACCGCCCAGGAATATGCCGAGGAACTGCAGGACGGCAGCCTGGAGGTGCCGCCGGCACCGGAGCGGGTCAAGCGTGTCCCACTGATCGGCGAGCAAACCTACGAGCTCTGGAGCGCCGCCAATGAAAACCTCAGCGCCGTACTCGACAAGTTCCAGGACCAGATTCGCGACGCTGCGCGCACTTTGGTGCGCACCGCCGCGGGTGCCGGGCTGGGCATCCTGCAGTTTGCCGTGGCGGTAATCATCGCCGGGGTGTTCCTGGCTTACAACGAGGGCGCCGGCGGCTTCGCCCGCAAACTGGGCGGTCGCCTGGCCGGCAAAGATGGCGAGAAATATGCCGCGCTGGCTTCCAGCACGGTGCGCAGCGTGGCCCAGGGGGTGCTGGGGGTGGCAGTGATCCAGGCCATTCTTGCCGGCATCGGGCTGATCGCTGCCGATATTCCCGGCGCCGGTCTGTGGACCCTGCTGGTGCTGATCATGGCCACCGTGCAATTACCCACCGGCATTATCCTGTTCCCGATTGTTGCCTACTATGCCTCCGTCGCCGACGGTATCGGCGTAATCCTGTTCGGCATCTGGATGGTGGTGGTGGCCTTGTCCGACAACGTCCTGAAACCCATCCTGCTGGGGCGCGGCTCCAGCCAGCCCATGGTGGTGATTTTTCTGGGCGCCATCGGCGGCTTCATTCTCAACGGCATTGTCGGCCTGTTCCTGGGCGCCGTGGTACTGGCCCTGGGTTACGACCTGTTTATCCTCTGGCTGTACGCTGACGACCCAACGGAACTGGAGGCCCAGCTCGGTGAGGAGCGGGTTGCCGAGGCGGAATCACAGGTAGAGGCAGGCGCCCATGGCTGAGCAGGAGAACCCGACCGCACAGCCGCCGGCAGCCGCGCCGGCGGCAGACGACAACCGCAGTATCCAGCGGCTCACCCTCGGAGTAATTGGCTTCTGCGGCTTTCTGCTGGTCTGGTACCTGGTGGCCGACCGCTACACGCCGTACACCGACCAGGCCCGGGTCACCGGCCATATTGTGCCCATCGTGCCACGCGTGTCAGGGAACGTGGTGGCGGTCAACGTCGATGTGAACAGCCGTGTCGACGCCGGTGACGTGCTGCTGCGCATCGACCAGAGCGACTTCCAGATTGCCGTACAACAGGCGGAGGCCAAGCTGGAGCAGGTGACCCAGCAACTGGGCGGCGGCATGGAGGAACTGACCGTGGCCCAGGCGGCACTGTCCCAGGCAATCACCCAGCGTGATTACGTCCAGGCCCAGGCCGCGCGGGTCTTCGAGCTGGAAAAACGCGGCGTGCTGCCGGTCACCGACGGCGACAAGGCGCGCGCCGAGATCGAGAAGTCCAGGGCCGATGTCGACAGCGCACGCGCGCGCCTGCAGCAGGTGCAGCAGCAGATCGGCGACCAGGACGAGGACAACGCCTATCTGCAGGAGGCGCTGGCCGCTCTCGAGAAAGCCCGCCTGGACCTGGCGCGCACCGAGCTGCGCTCGCCGGGGGACGGCGGTGTCACCAGCGTGAACATCGCGGTCGGCAACTATGCCAATGCGGGCCAGGCCATCATGACCTTCATTTCTTCCGACAC
Organism: Halieaceae bacterium; assembly: GCA_028280635.1. Taxonomy (GTDB): domain Bacteria; phylum Pseudomonadota; class Gammaproteobacteria; order Pseudomonadales; family Halieaceae; genus JANQIO01. Next base: position 18,107 of record JANQLM010000041.1, read on the forward strand.
GGTGTGGATCGAGGCCTATATGCGCGAGAACAGCCTCGGCAACATCAAACCGGGCGACCCGGTGGATATTGCCCTGGACATGGCGCCGGGCCGGGTATTTAACGGCGAGGTGGTTAGCACCGGCTTCGCCGTGGACTGGAAGAATGCTGCCAGCGCCGGCCAGCTACAGTCGGTCAGCAGCGAAAACAGCTGGCTGCGCGATTCCCAGCGCTTCCCGGTCATCATCCGCTTCACCGATGACAGCGCCCGCGGTTTGCTGCGCGGCGGCGGACAGGCCGATGTGGTGGTCTACACCAGCGGCAACTGGATCACCAACAGCCTGGCCTGGCTGTGGATGCGCTTTGTCAGCTTGATGTCCTATGCCTACTAAGGCAGGTCACGGGTAAGACGTGAACGACGACGCCCGCTGCGCCCTGCGTTTTGCCGTCGGCGTCGGTCTCGCGGTGGCGCTGGCCTACGGCGTGAACTGGTCCATGTCCTGGCTGGCCACCCTGTTGACCGCCGCCTTCCTCGGCAACCGGGCGCCGCGCCCCGGCCCAAGGGCGGCGCTGGCGATCGTGCTGGCGATTGCCACTATCTTTGGCGCGGGCCTGTTTGTGACTGTGTTCCTCTACCCCTACCCGGCCGTATTCACCTTTGTCTTCTGCCTGGGCATCTACACCACCTTCTACCTGGGGGCACGCGGCACCTCGAAGTTCATCGTGCTGCTGTGCACCATGGCGATTCTGGTGATTCCCGTGGTCGGCGGTCCGACACCGGCGCTGGCACTGCTGGTGGCGCAGGGCTTCCTGGTGTCGGCGATTGCCGCACTGCTCTGCACGCTGGTCGCACACACGCTGGTGCCGGGCGGCACCCAGGCTCCCATCGCCGCCGAAGCGGCGGTGGACCCGCATCCGCTACGCACCGCGTGGTTGAGCAGCGCCGTGATCCTGCCGGTCGCCGTGGTCAGCCTGGCCATGAACGCCACCGGCGCGGTGTTGCCACTGATCATGATTGCGACCCTGTCAGCCAAGCCCGACTTTTCCGTGGGCGCCGCCGGCGGCAAGGCACTGATCGTCGCCAACCTCGGCGGCGGCCTGGTCGCGGTGGTGTTTTACCAGCTGCTGCTGGTGAGCCCGACCTACGCGTTTCTGGTGTCAGGCTTTGTGGCGTTGGCGCTGCTGTTCGGCCAGCGCATATTCTCTGACCAGCCCACCGGCCCACTGTACGCCAGCGCCTTCTCCACGGTGTTGATTCTGATTGGCGGCGGCACCGGGCAGTTCGGCGGAGATACCGAGGCGGGCTTCGAACAGCGCATGCTGCTGATCATGGCGGCCGTCTGTTACGTGGTAGGCGCCCTGTCCTTGCTGCAGATGCCCAGCCTGCAGGCACGCTGGATGCGGGCGGGCCGCTGGCTGGGTGCTAAACTCGCGGGAACCTAACAAGAGGCAGCACTCAATGTCCGGTTTCATTCCGCACGTGCACGAGCGCAACAACTTCAAGATACTGCTTGGGGCGCTGGTGTTCTTCATGGTCATGGATTCCGTCGCCGATCAGTTCGATCTCACCTTTACCCAGCGCTTCGTAAACCTCGTGTTAATGATCACCCTGGTGATCAACGTCTGGGCGGTAGACAATCCGCGCACCAACTTCATCAGTTGGAAATGGGGCGCGACCATGGTGATTTCAGTCACCATGATCACCGACACCCTGATCGACTCAAACTTTCTCGCCAAGTTCCAGGTGATCATGGTGTTCCTGTTTGTCTGCCTTACGACCTGGCAGGCCTGGAGCCAGGTGATGTTCACCGGCATTGTCGATACCAACAAGATCGTTGGCGCCATCTGCATCTACCTGCTACTGGCCATGGCCTGGGCTTTCGCCTACCAGATCGTCGAGGCTTTCCTGCCCGGCTCATTCAACGGGCTCGCCGGCGGACTTTGGCAGGAGAAAACCCACACCCTGATCTACTACAGCTTTGTGACCATCTCCACGCTGGGCTACGGCGAGATCACACCGGTGGGCCCCATCGCCCGTACGCTGGCCACGCTGGAAGCCGTCACCGGTATTTTCTACACCACCGTACTGGTCGCCAGCCTTATCGGCATACGCCTGTCGGGCGTGGATTCCCACCAGCGGCTGGAAGAACTCGGGCAGAAACCCGGGGCTGGCAGTGACGGATCTCAATCCGGCAGGGCACCATGAGCGAAGCCCCGGCCGGACTGCTGCACGCGAAACTGCTGGACGGCCAGGGCGGCGCTCGCGACGCGAGCTGGGCTGAAGTCATTGACTGGACCTCCGACCAGGGCTGCCTGTGGTTGCACTTCGACTTTGAAGAAGAAGCGGCCCGGGAATGGCTGGTGAATGACAGCGGCCTCAACGACATTGCCTACTCGGCGCTGGTGGCCGAAGACACGCGGCCGCGCGCCATCAATCGCGGCGACAACCTGCTGCTGGCGTTGCGTGGCGTCAACCTGAACCCGGGCAAACAGCCAGATGACATGGTGTCAGTTCGCCTGTGGAGCAACGGCCAGCGCATTATCAGTACCCGCAAGTATTCACTGCAGTCCACCGAGGACCTGCTGGATGATCTCGACGGCGGCGTGGGACCCTCTGACGCCGTGTCCCTGCTGTTGGCCTGGATCGACAGGATCACCTGGCGGATGGGTGGCACCGTCGACAACCTGGAAGAGCAGGTGGACGAACTCGAAGAGCAGGTAGTCGCCGGCGATACGGGCAGCATGCGCACAGACCTGACCGCACTGCGGCGCCAGTGCATCAGCCTGCGCCGCTACCTGGCGCCCCAGCGCGAGGCGATGAATCGTCTGGCCAGCGAGCCCATCGGCTGGATTGGCGAACTGAACCGACTGCGCCTGCGGGAAATCAATGACCGGCTGATCCGGCATATTGAAGATATCGATGCGGTGCGCGAACGCACTGCAGCGGCTCAGGACGAGTTGCTTACGCAGGTCTCTGAGGAAATGAACCGTCGCTCCTACGTGTTTACGGTAGTGGCCACCATCTTCCTGCCGCTAGGCTTTTTCACCGGGCTGATGGGCATCAATGTCGGCGGCATGCCAGGCGTCGACGATGAAGGGGCATTCTGGATTGTCGTCGGGCTGTGTGTGGCGCTGATGGGAGGACTGGCGGCGCTGTTTCGATGGAATCGCTGGCTGTAAGGATCAGCCGCGCACTCTTTTCACAAGCTCGATCACCGCGACCGCAAGGGCACCGGCAACAATGCCCACCAGCGCCGCCGCCAGCGGGTTCACCAGGGCGCCGGTGACTACGCCCACTGCCGGCAGGCTATTGCCCCAGGCCACGGCGTCCTCGATCACATGCTCCACCGGGTGCAGGCCGTGCACCAGGATGCCGCCGCCCACCAGGAACATGGCGGCCGTACCCAATACCCCCAGTGCTTTCATCAGCCAGGGCGCAAAGGCCAGCAGCCGCAGGCCCAGCCAGCGCTGGAAGCCCCGCCAGCCGCCTTCCCCCTCGCGCTGCGCCAGGTATAGACCGGCATCGTCGAGCTTGACGATCCCTGCCACCAGTCCGTAGACCCCAACCGTCATCAGGATGGCAATCCCCGACACCACGCTGATCTGCACCGGGGTGGACGCCTCTGCCACGGTGCCGAGGGTAATCACGATAATCTCCGCCGACAGGATGAAATCGGTACGAATCGCACCGCGAATCTTTTTCTTCTCCAGGGCCACCAGTTCCTCGGGCGAACCCGCCAGATGCTCCAGGTGTTCCGAGTGATGCGCCTCTTCTTCAGCGCCGCCGTGCAGAAAGCTGTGGGCGAGCTTCTCGACGCCTTCATAACAGAGGTAGAGTCCGCCCAGCATCAGCAGGATGGTTACCAGGATGGGAAGCAGCGCGGCGATCAGCAGCGCCGAGGGTACCAGGATCAGCTTGTTGAGGAAGCTGCCCTTGGCCACCGCCCAGACCACCGGAATCTCCCGCTCCGCCCGCACACCGGACACTTTCTCGGCATTGACGGCCAGGTCGTCGCCCAGCACCCCAGCGGTTTTGCGAGCGGCCACCTTGGTCATGGCTGACACATCGTCGAGCACCGCGGCGATATCGTCGATCAGCAGTAACAGGCTGCCTCCGGCCATGGCCGATTCTCCAGCAGGAAGAAAGGGGGAATTATTGGGGTCAGCGGACGAGACTGTCCAGTCAGGCGTCAGGTACCGCCGAGATCGATCCTGGTTTCCAGCATCACGCCGCGGGACCCTTCGTGCAGGTGGTCACCGTAGCTGAGTGTGAAGGCCATATTGCGCTGCGGGAACCAGGTGACGGTGCCGCTGCCGAAGACCTCCTGGGTCTGGTGGCGGGACTCTTCCAGTGAATTCACCTTGAAGGCGACCGAGTAATAGTTGGACGGCGACCAGGACAGGCCGGCCCCCAGCATGGTTTCGTTGTACAGCTCGTTGACCAAGCCGCCCTCGAAGCGGGTCTCGTCGAGGGTATGGCCAGAGACTTCCAGCCGCAGCTCGGGTACCAGTTGCAGGCCGGAGGTGAACTCCACGCGCTCGGTGCTGCGAAGCTGGTCCACGGAGCCGAACACATCCGTTGTCCTGTAGCTGCCGTGCCAGTCCAGCAGGCCGTTGTCGGTAGCGCCACGCAGGCCCATGGTGTAGGCCGTCCTTTCCTGTTCGTCCGCATCGGCATTGGGTTTGTCGAGCAGATATTCGTAGCGCACATTGAGGCGGCCAAGGTCGGCCAGCGACTTGGAAAAGCCCGGCGCCAGGCTGTAGACGTAGCCGCCATCGCGCAGTGTGCTACCCGCCTTGATATCGGCGTCCATACCCAGCAGTTCATTGAGCAGACTGCTCTGCAGGGAAGCGCCTACACGCTGGGAGACATCCGCCTGGGTAGAGGATTCCGCCAGCTTGCTCTGGACGCGGTAGTCCATGTCGAACTGCAGCAGACTGTTACTGAGCGCAAAGCCCAGACCGGAACCGAAGCTGGCTTCCTTGAGGCCCTCCTCTTCGGCGCGGGGCTTCATCTGTACGTCGAATAGATCAGGAGTGAGATCGAGGGAGGTGTCCAGGCCTTGCGCCCAGACGGGGGCCGCCAGCGATGCAATCACCGCCAGTGCTGTTACCGCCTGGTGCTTCAATCCCGACACGCGTTCACCCTAGCTGTTTGCTGCTTATTACCGCTGTTCTTGCAGCTTTCTTGTAGCCTTGTAGCTTTCTTTCCTTGCACCCTGTCCTGCGGGGCATCCGATGAGAGCCCGGATCGGACAAATGTACAAATTTTGTGCAGGGGGCGATTATAAGCCAGTTTTTACAAAAAATGCCAACTATTACCATTTATGTGACCCAGCTCTCGAATGCTGACCGCACTCTATCTCGATGGCAAGCCAGCAGCGCGCGCCGTGGTGTGAAAAGCGGGCTATGCTATGCGAATGAACATCACCGACCACAACCGCGAAGAGGACGAGACCGGCGCGCTGGCCGCCCAATTGGCCGGCACCCGGCGCAATGTTCCGAACCTGATTGCCCTCAAGGCGAGGGTAGATGGTGGGGATACGCTCAGTGATCTCGAAATCGCCGACATGGAAGAAGTGTTCGAGCGCTCGCGGCATATGCTCCACGTCTACGATGAGCACCCGGAAGTGCAGGAACTGGTAGCGCGGGTGGCGTCCCTGTACCTGCATATCACCACCCGGGCGGTCGAGAACGAGGCGGCGCGCCACGCGCCGCCGGTGGTCAGGCTGGACGACTAGGGCGCGGGCGCCACGGGCCCGCCAAACACCTCGCCGAAGAAATCACCGTGATTCCATAGCGGGCGCTCGGGGCTGTTGCCGATCTCGCGGCCGATGTTGATATTGATCTCGGTGAACACCCTGGCTGCCTGGTAATCGATGGGCAGGTTGAGGTCGTCGCTGGGCTGGTGGTAGTGCTGTCGGAGGTGGGCTTGCCAGATCTCGGCGCCGGACTGGTTCGGGTCCCGGGACTCGAAGCCGGTCATCAGGAATACGGCGGGCACCCCTTTTTTCACCAGCTCATAGTGATCGCTGCGGACAAACAGGCCCTGCTCGGGCATGGGATCCGGTGACAGCTTGATGCCGGCCCGGGCCGCGGCACTGTCGACAAATCCCCGCAGGGTGCTGTGCTCAGCGCCGAAGGCCACCACGTCGGCGAAGGGGTAGGTCAACATCGGCATGTCGAGGTTGATGTTGGCAACAATACGGTCGATCGGCACCGTAGGGTGGTTGGCAAAGTAGCCGGCGCCCAGCAGACCCTTCTCCTCGGCGGTCACCGCCAGAATCATGACCGAGCGCCTGGGCCTGTCGGCCTCGAGCACCCGGGCGGTTTCCAGCAGGGTGGCAATGCCGGCGGCATTGTCCATGGCACCGTTATAGATCTCCTCCACGCCTTCCGCGTTCGGGATGACACCGAGGTGGTCGAGATGGGCGCTGTAAACGATCACCTCGTCTTTCAGCACCGGATCGCTACCCTCGATGACGCCAATCACATTGGGGGAGCTCAACTCGCGGTAGCTGGACTTGCGCGCCAGGGCGATGCGGTTGGGCAGGGCAAAGCCCTCGATGAGCCCCTGCTCACTGTCGCGCCGGAACACTTCCTCGATAGAGACCGGGGCGCCTTCAAACAGGATGCCGGCGGCGTCGAGGTTGAGGGTCGCGGCACCCTGGATTTCCGGGAAGTAGTTATTCGGCAGGCCATCGCGGCCTACCCAGCCCATACCGGGTCGACCGAGATAGCGCACGCTTTTGTCCCAGGAGAACACCGCCTCTTCCCGGGGCGTGTGCAGCATCAGCACACCGACGGCGCCGCGCTCGACCGCATGGCGCGCTTTTTCAGTGCTGGAGGCCAGGTGGGCACCTTCTTCCGTGGGCCAGGCTTCAGGTCGGCCCGACAGGAACACGGCAATCTTGCCCTTCACATCCAGGCCGGCGTAGTCGTCGTGATCAAAACGCGGCGCCACAATGCCATAACCCACAAACACCAGGCCTGCCTCCACGGTGGCGGCGGTGCGGTGGCGATCGGGGCCCATGATGAAGTCCTGAGGGTACTTGAGCGCCGTGCGTCCGCTGGCTGTCTCGATCACCGCACTGGCACTGCCCTCCACCAGGCTGTGTTCGCGCAGGGGAACCTGTTGGAAGTAGCTGTCGCCTTCACCGCCAGGCTTAAGGCCCAGCTTGCGGTATTCGGCCGCCACATATTCCGCCGCGGCATCGTAACCGTGGGTACCGGCCGCGCGACCCCGCAGGGCGTCGGATGCCAAGAACTCGATATGGGCTCGCAACCGTTCCTGTTCGACGCTGTTGGACGCGGTGGGGAACTGGGCACAGGCCACCAGCGCCAGGCTCAGCAGCAGAGTCAGGGGTCTGGTCATCGAGGGGAATCTGTCGCGGGAAAAGGCGCGCAGTATAGACCAGCCGCTCGCGGCACAGCCAGCAGGCCCTACTCGATCTGCAGACCGGCCTCTTCCAACTCGCGGGCGGTGTCCTCGGCAGGCGCGGCAACCACCGGCGGATCATCAGACAGCAGCATCTCACCGCCCAGCACCAGGCCCGGCACCACAAAAAACACCAGGAACACATAGCCGAAGGCCCAGGCCCGATTCTGCTCGGTGCGGTTGCCCAGCCATTCGGCGGAGCGCACCGGGCGATCTTTCAGCCAGGGTGTCACCAGGAACACGGTCACCCCGAACACGTTGTACATCAGGTGCACCAGGGCGATCTGCAGCGCGAACTCCTGGTTGGCGCCGCTGACTGAGGTCGCCGCCAGCAGGGCAGTGATGCAGGTGCCGATATTGGCGCCCATGGTGAAGGGGAACACCTGCCTGGTAGACAGAATGCCAGCCCCCGCCAGCGGCACCACCAGTGAGGTTGTCGTGGATGAGGACTGCACCAATACCGTGATGGCCGTGCCCGAGGCGACACCGGCCATGGGATGGCGACCAATGGCCAGTTGCACGATGCCCCTGGCCTGGGCCGTCATTGTGCGACGCAGGAGTCGGCCCAGGTACAACACCGACGCGATCACCATACCAATGCCCGCCACGATGGCGAGGTAACCCCCCAGCAGCGGCAGGAACTGGAACAGCTCCACCACGAAACCACTTACCGGCTTGGTAATGGCACCCAGCACATTGAGTTCCTTCACGGAGGCGCCGCTGCCCCCCACAAACCAGTGGGACATATGCCCGGCCAGCCGCTCCAGCGGATGAAAGTAGGCCTCGATAGGCAGGAAGATAACGATGCTGTAGAGATTAAAGAAATCGTGGACAGTAGCGGCCTGGAAAGAGCGATTAAACGTGTCGCGCTCACGCAGTGCCCCCAGGCTGACGATTGTGTTGGTAATGGTGGTGCCCATATTGGAGCCCATGATCATGGGCACGGCAATGGAAACCGGCACCCCGCCGGCCACCAGGCCGACGATCACCGAGGTCACAGTGCTGGAGGACTGCACCAGCGCGGTGGCGAGAATGCCGAGGATGACGCCAACCAGCGGGTTGCGGGCGAACGCGAAGATCTTTGCCGCACCCTCGTCACCGCCGGAGACCCAGCGGAAACCTTCCCCGATCACTCCGACACCGATCAGCAGCAGATACACCAGCGCCACCACCGCCAACCAGGTCAGCAGACCGGGTTTGGTCTGGGGGGCTGCGGGTTGCTCTGTATCGGCCGGAGCGCGGACGGCGTCGGTAACGGTGTCAGGCATGGCGTTGTTCCTGTTCGCTGGCCGACATCATTAGCGAAAACCGGTGACGAACTCTACCGCTGGGAGGATTCGGCGATGGTTTCCAGCGCGCCGGGATCCCAGCCGCCGCCGAGGGCCTTGTAAAGGTCGACCAGGGCGTCGAGCTGCAGGCGCCGGGCCTCGGTGAGGCCGGTCTGGGCATCCAGCAGGCGGCGCTGGGCATCCAGCACGTCGAGATAGGACAGCACGCCGTTGCGATAGCGCTTGCGGGCCAGGCTCAGGTACTCGGCGGAAGCTCTCTCCAGGTCCTGCTGGGCCTGGAGGGTTTCGCCGGCCTTGTAGAACTGGTTGAGGGAATCCGACACCTCCCGCAGGGCCTCCAGCACCACCTGCTCGTAAGCCAGCCGCGACTGGTTGAAACGGCTCTCAGCCGCTGTCAGCGCCGCGCGCCGGGCGCCGGCATTGAACAGGGGCATGGCGATATCGAGGTCCACGATCCAGAACTCACCGTCGCTGTCCATCAGGTCGCCGAAGTCGGCACTCTCGTAGCCGCCGGCACCGGTCAGTTGGATGCTGGGCAGCAGCCCGGCCGCAGCCACACCCACCGCCTCGCTGGCAGCACGCAGTTCCTGCTCGGCCTGCAGTACGTCGGGGCGCCGGCGCAGCAGTTCCGAGGGCAGCCCGGCTGCGACACTGGCAGGCACATACTGGTCGCGCAGGCGACGGGTTACCGTCTTGTGATTGGGGGGCTCCCCCAGCAGCAGCGCCAGGCGGTTCTCGGCATTGAGCATGGCCTGCTCTACCGGGGGTATATCCGCCCGTGACTGGGCCAGCTCCACCTCAGACTGGATGACTTCCAGCTTGGAGGTGAGGCCACCCTTGTGGCGCTTCTCGGCAATCTCCAGCGCCCGCTCCCGGGAGCGCAGGGTGTCGATATTGATTTCCAGCAGGGCTTCGGACGCCTGCAGATCAAAGTAGGCCAGGGACACCTCGGCGATCAGGCTCAAACGCACCGCCTGGGCGCCGTACTCCGCTGCCAGGTAGCGAGCAAACCCGGCCCGACTGGCACGCCGGTTGCGGCCCCAAAGGTCGAGCTCCCAGGCCAGGTTGGGGCCGAAGAAGAACTCGTCCACCTGCTCGGGATCGTCATTGGTCAACGCCGACTCATCTTCGCGCTCACCGGTAAGCTCGATATCGATGGTGGGAAACAGCGCCGAGCGGGCGATGACGCTGCCGGCGCGGGCTTCTTCGATGCGGGCGATGGCGCGCAGCAGGTCGCGATTGTTGAGCAGGGCCCTGTCGATCAGGGCACGCAGCTCCTCGTCCTGGAAAATCTCAGCCCACTCCTGGTCGTAGAGGGGCTCACCTTCCAGCTGGTCGTAATCGAGATCCGCGTGCCAGCGTTCCGGTGCTTCCAGCTCGGGGCGCTGGTAGTCGGGACCGACCATACAGCCACTGAGCAACAGGACCAGCAGCGCCGCGCGGATCATGCGGGACTCTCGCTGGTGAAGCCGTTGTCGGCCGCAGTGCCCGCATTCGCAGGTTCTCCCTCCGCCGCCCTGGCCAGGCGTTTGTCGAAACGACCCAGCAGCACAAAGAACAGAGGCACGATCAGGATACCCAGGGAGGTCGCCACCACCATGCCGCCGAGCACCGCGGTGGAAATCGACTGGCGGGCGATAGCGCCGGGGCCGCTGGACAGCACCAGCGGCATCACGCCAAAGATAAACGACACAGCGGTCATCATGATCGGCCGGAAGCGCAGGCGGGCCGCCGCCAGGGCCGCGTCACTGAAGCTCCTGCCCTCTTCCACCAGCTGCTTGGCGAACTCGACAATAAGGATGGAATTCTTGGCGGCCATGCCGACCAGAGCCACCAGCGCCACCTGGAAAAACAGGTTGTTTTCCAGGCCACGCAACCAGGCAGCCAGCAGGGCGCCGAAGATCGCCGACGGCGCAATCAGCAGCACCGCCAGCGGCACCGTCCAACTCTCGTAAAGCGCGCACAGGAACAGGTAGACGAACACTACCGCCAGCGCCATGGCCACGACCGCCTGCCCGCCGGATTTAATCTCGTAGGCGGTAAGCCCGGCCCACTCGTAGCCAATCCCGGGAGGGAGGCTTTCGCCCAACACCTCACGCATGGCGCCCACCGCATCGCCGGTGGAGTACCCCTGGGCGGGGTCACCGGACACGGCGGCGGCGGTGAACAGGTTGAAGTGATCGATGGCGGCGGGGCCGGTGGAGTAGTCGAGGCGAGCCAGTACCGTCAGCGGCACCATGGCCCCGGTATTCGAGCGTACGTAGAAGTACTGCAGCGCATCCGGGCGCTCGCGGAACTCATCCTCCGCCTGCATGCGCACCCGGTACACCCGGCCGTAGAGGTTGAAGTCATTGACAATCACCGAGCCGGTCAGCGCCTGCATGGTGCGGTAGATACCCGCCAGCGGCACGCCCAACGCCTTGGCCTCGGCGCGGTCCACATCCAGGAACAGCTCCGGGGTCTCCGGCCGCACCGGGCTCGCGACACCGGTGAGCACCCGGTGCTGGTTGGCCCTTTGCACCACGTTTTCGGTGGCTTCCAGCAGGCCTTCCCAGTTGGAACCAGTGAGATCCTGCAGCACCAGGTCAACACCGCTGCCCAGGCCCAGGCCGGGAATTGCCGGCGGCTGCGACACCTGCACGATAATCTCCGGATAGCTCTCCAGCTCGGCACGGACTTCTTCGATGACTTTCTCCACCGTGTAACCATCGTCGCTGCGCTCGGCCCAGGACTTGAGGATGACCTCGAGCTGGCCATTGGCCTCGTTGCCCCCGGAGCGTCGGTTCTCCCCCGCAAGGGAGAACACATGCTTGACCGCGGGGTGGGACATCACAAAGGCTTCCGCCCGCTGCAGCACCGGCTTGGTGCGGTTGACGCTGGAGCCCTGGTGCAGCTCCATGTCCACGTAGAACAGGCCCTTGTCTTCTACCGGCATGAAGCTGGAGGGCACCTGCCCCAGCAGCAGCCAGGCCACGCCGCCCATCAACAGGAAACCCAGCAGCGTGCGGCGCACGTAACCGAGGGTCATGCTGACGCCATCACCAAACCGCTCGGCGCCGCGCGCAAGCCAGTCGTCGATCTGGCGAAACAGGGCGTTCTTGGTCGGGCCCCCGGGCTTCATGAGAATGGCGCAGAGCGCCGGGCTGAGGGTGAGCGCGACCACCGTGGACAGCAGCACCGCCACGGTGATGGTGACGGCGAACTCGCGATAGAGAATGCCGGTGATACCGGGCAGCAGGGCCACCGGGATAAACACCGCCGCCAGCACCAGGGAGGTGGCGATCAATGCCCCGGTCAGTTCACTCATGGCGCGTATGGTGGCGTCGCGGGCCGACAGGCCCTCTTCATTCATCAGCCTTTCGACGTTCTCCACCACCACGATGGCATCGTCCACCACGATGCCGATCACCAGCACCAGGGCCAGCAGGTTGACCGTGTTGAGGCTGAACCCCAGTAGCAACATGGCAATAAAGGTACCGATCACCGAGACCGGCACCGCCAGGCTGGGAATGAGGGTGGTGCGCCAGTCCTGCAGAAACAGGTAGACCACCAGGATTACCAGCAGCAGGGCTTCCACCAGGGTAATGATCACTTCGTTGATGGATTGCTGGATGAAGTCAGCGCTGTCGTAAACTACCAGCCATTCCAGGCCCTCGGGGAAACGCTCCTCGAGTGCCGCCATGCGCTCGCGCACGCGCCTGGACACTTCCAGGGCATTCGCCCCCGGCAGCAGGTAGATACCCAGTACCGCGGCGGGGCCGCCGTCCAGCCGCGAATCCAGGGTATAGGCCTTGGCGCCCAGCTCCACCCGTGCCACGTCGCGCACCCGCACCATGGAACCGTCGGGGTCGGCGCGCACGATGATCTCTCCGAACTCCTCCGCCGTTTCCAGCCGCCCCTCGGCGGACACCGGGTAGGTGAGCTTGACGTCGCCGCTCGTCGGCTGGCCGCCGATGACGCCGGCCGCCGTGGCCACGTTCTGCTCGCGCACGGCATTCATCACATCGGAGGTGGTCAGCCCGTAGGCGGTGAGGCGATCAGGTTTCAGCCAGATGCGCATGGAATAGCGCCGGGCACCGTTGTTGCGGGTGCGCCCGACTCCGGGCACCCGCTTCATCTCGTCATTGATATTGATGCTCATATAGTTCGACAGGTAGATCTCGTCGAACTTGGGATCATCGGAGCGGATGGCGATTTTCATCAGCTCCACGTTGGCGAGCTTCTCGACCGATACCCCTTCCTGCATCACATCCACCGGCAGGTCCGCCTCGGCCAGCTTCACCTGGTTCTGCACATCGACAGCCGCGAGGTCCACATTGGTGCCCACCTGGAAGGTCACCGTGACCAGCGCGCCGCCGTTGTTTTTTGATGTCGACGTGATGAAGTCCATGTTGGGCACCCCATTGAGCTGCTTCTCAATAGGGGCGGACACGGACTCGGCGACGCTGCGGGCGGTGGCGCCGGGAAAGGTGGCGCTGACGCTCACTGCGGGCGGCGTGATATCCGGATACTGGTCGATGGGCAGCGACAGCACCGAGAGGGTACCCACCAGCACGATAACGATGGAAATCACCATCGCGAAAATCGGCCGGTCGATACAGAAGCGGGAGATCACGGTGGCGTGCCCGGTGCCTCTTCAGCGTTGTCGGCTTCACCGGCCGCCTGCTGCACCTCTTCGCGCACTTCGTCGATCACCGTTTCCAGGTTGACCTGGGCATTCTTCTCGGCCTCAAGTTCCGCCTCGTAGTCCGCCAGGGTCACCGGGTCGGCCAGGGAGCCGTGATACACCTTGTTGATGCCGTGCACGATGATACGCTCGCCGGCCACCAGGCCGCGCTCGACGATGAGCTTGCCCTCGATGGTGGCGCCGGTGAAGATCAGCCGCTGTTCCACCCGGTTGTTGGGGAGGATCACTTTCACGTAGACCCCTCCCTGCTCGATGATGATGCTCTCCTCGGGGATCAGCAGGGCGTCCCGGCGCACCTCCAGCGGCATGCGTACCCGGGTGTACTGGCCCGGCAGTAGCTCCTTGTCGGGGTTGGGTACGATCGCGCGTACCGCAAACGTGCCGGTTTCGGGGTTCACCTGGGGGTCGGTAAAGCCAACGCGGCCCTGGTAGCGGTACACCGTGTCATCCGGCAGGGTAATAGACACTTCCCCTTCCAGAGCCTTGCCCTCGATTTCCTGGCGCCGCTGCTCCCAGTAGCTTCGCACCCGGCGGCGGGCGTTGAGGTAATCCAGCGCCGACATGGCGTAGTTCACATAGATGGGGTCGATGCTGCTGACTGTGGTCAGCGGCTCGCTGGACCCGGCACGTATAAGTGCGCCGACATCGACCACCGAGGCGCCGATGACACCGCCAATGGGCGCCTGAATCTCGGTGTAGTCCAGCTCCAGCTGGGCCCGCTCCAGTTCGGCGCGCGCTTCCCTGACCGCCGCCTCACCGGTTTCCACGGCGCTGACCGCCTCGTCATAGTCGAGCTGGCTGGCGGCGTCTTCTTCAAACAGGGGGCCGATGCGGGCGGCGTCGCGGCGGAACTTCTCCAACTGGGCCTGGCGGCTGCTGAGCACCGCCTGCAGGCGGTCGACGTTGGCCTGGTAGGGCCGGGGATCGATGCGGTAGAGCGTCGTACCTTCGGCCACGGTACTGCCCTCAACGAAAGCAATCGCCTCCAGGAATCCGTCCACCCGGGGGTTCACCTCGACCCGCTGGGAGGCCTCGGTGCGACCGACGTAGTTGGCATAGATGGTGACGTCGCGCTGTTCAACATCGACGAACACCACACGCACCGCTTCCTCGACCGGTGCGTCTTCGCTGCAGGCGGCAAGCAGTACTGCCAGCAGCGCCAGGAGTAACAGCGCCGCTGGCGGTAAGGATCTGGACAAGCGAATTCCCCGGTCGTTTGGCTTTTTGTTCTGCGCTACAGGATAGCGAGCACCCCGGAGCATGGAAAGCGAGCCGGCGGCCCGGGCTCAGAAATTCTCGCGGTGAGTACGCAGGTCCAACTCGTGGCTCCAGGCATTGCGCGGCTGCTGGTAGAGATACATAAAAGCCTGGGCGATACCGTCCAGGCCGATCAGGCCTTCCTCGCCGGCATGTTGGTAGAACTCCGGGAAGTTCTTCTCGATCTTCTCGCCGTAGATACCGCCGTCCACCACGACATGCCCGATGTGCACCCCCTGGGGATTGAACTCCCGCGCCAGGCTCTGGGCGAGGTTGCGCAGCCCGCCCTTGGCCGCGGTGAAGGCGGCGAAGCCGGGTTTACCACGCAGGGAGGCGCTGGCGCCGGTAAACAGCAGGCAGCCCTCGCCGCGCGGCGCCATGTGGCGCAGGGCCTCGCGGGAGAACAGGAAGCCCCCCAGCAGCCCCACCCGGTAGCACTTCTCGAAGTGCTCAGTGCTGGTCTCCAGGAAGTTGCTGGGCATATTGTTGCCGGCGTTGTAGATGGCCAGGTCCATCGGGGCGATGGCCTCGGCCGCCTCCAGCAGGGCGATGACCTGGGCCTCGTCGGTAGTGTCACAGGCCACCGCGCTGGCCGCTCCACCCTCGCCTTCAATGGCGGATACCACGGCGGCGAGCTTGTCGACCGAGCGGCCGGCCACCACCACATGCAGGCCCTGCGCGGCGGCGGCGCGGCACAACGCTGCGCCCAGGCCCTGCAGGGGGCCCACACCAATAACAACGGCTGTCTTCATGCACTGTGCTCCTGAGTGTTCAACATTTACATATTAGATCGGGACTGCGAGACTGCCCGTCCGGTTTTTACGATAAGACTGATAAACGCTGGAGAAGTAAGGAGGTATTCGTGCCCGGATTTATCAAGGAAATGGGCTACAAAGCCATGCTGGCCCTGAAGAAGGGCATTGTCATGGAGCCCAAGCCACGTCCTGCTGTGTTTGTCGGCAAAGATGCCGCGCTGGATCTCTGCGAGAGTATCTCGCATGTGGGCCTGAAAAAAATCCTGGTGGTCACCGACAAGCCGCTGATGGAGATCGGCATTCCCCAGCAGGCCATCGCCCGGCTCAGCGCCAAGGGCGTGGCCACCGCCGTGTACGACGGGGTCAAGCCGGACCCTACCGTCAGCGTGGTGGACGCCGGCATTGAGGTGCTGAAGCGCGAGGCCTGTGACGGTGTGTTGGCGATCGGCGGCGGCAGCTCCATCGATGCCGCCAAGGTGATGGCACTGGCCGCCGCCAACGAGCTGAAGGCACTGGACTGTGTCGGCCTCAAAAAGGGCAAGTTGCCGTCCCTACCGCTGTTTGCGGTGCCGACCACGGCGGGCACGGGCTCCGAGGTGACCATCGTGGCGGTCATCTCCGACGACGAGACCCACGAGAAACTCATGGTCGCCGACCCCAAGGTGATTCCATCAGCCGCGGCATTGGACCCGAACATCATGAAGGGCTTGCCACCGCACATCACCGCGGCTACCGGCATGGATGCGCTCACCCACGCCGTGGAGTCCTATATCAACACCTGGGACACCCCCGAGTGCCTGCAGTTCGGCCGCTCGGCCACGCGGCTGGTGCTCAACAACCTGGAGCGGGCCTGCGCCAACGGTGATGACATGGCGGCGCGGGAGTCCATGGCACTGGCGTCCTACTACGCCGGGCTGGCCTTCACCACCTGCCTGGTGGGCTATGTGCACGCGGTCTCCCACCAGCTTGGCGGCCACTACGGTGTGCCCCATGGACTGGCCAACGCCATGGTGCTGCCCCACGTGCTGGAACTGATGAAAGACAGCGCCGGTGAGCGACTGGCGGAACTGGCGGTGTACTGCGAGCTGGGTGACGAAACCGAGCCTCGGGACGAGCTGGTGCGCAAGTTCATCGACCGCATCTGGGCGCTGAATGCGGAGATTGGCATCCCCCGCACCACCGACGTGATCAAGGACGAACATATCGAAGAGATCGTCAGCGCCGCGCTCAAGGAAGGCGCGGGCTACCCGGTACCGCGCTTCCTGGAGCGCGCCGAATGCACGGCCCTGGTCCAGGGCCTGAGGACTGCCGCATGACCACACACTACCGGGCCTGCCATCTGTGCGAGGCCATCTGCGGACTGAAGATCGAGGTTGAGAACGGCGAGGTCGTCGATATTCGTGGCGACGAGAATGACCCCCTGTCCCGAGGCCATGTCTGCCCCAAGGCGGTGGCGCTCAAGGACCTGCATGAAGACCCGGACCGGCTGCGCGCCCCGGTGAAAAAAGTGGTGGCGGAGGACGGCAGGGTCGACTGGCAAACCATTAGCTGGGAAGAAGCCCTCGACACCACCGCACGGCGGCTGGCCGAAGTGCACGAGCGCAACGGCGTCAACGCCATCGGCGTGTACATGGGCAATCCCTCGGTACACAACTACGGGATGATGACCCACCAGTCCGCGCTGTTCGCCCACATCCGCACCAACAACCGCTTCTCAGCCACCTCGGTGGACCAGCTACCTCACCATCTGGTGGGCATATGGCTGTTCGGCCACAAGCTGATGTTCCCGATCCCTGATATCGACCGCACCGAGTACTTCCTGATGCTGGGCGCCAACCCCATCGCCAGCAACGGTAGCATCTGGACTGTGCCCGACGTCCGGCAGCGCATCAAAGACCTGAAGAAACGCGGCGGCAAGCTGGTGGTGATCGACCCGCGTCGCACGGAAACCGCAGAGCTGGCGAGTGAACACCACTTCATCCGCCCCGGTACCGACGCCGCCTTCCTGCTGGCTTTACTGAACACCCTGTTCGCCGAGAAGCTCGCCAATCCCGGCAGGCTGGCAGATTTTGTGAGTGGCCTGGACACTGTGGCCGAGGCCTGTGGCGATTTCACGCCAGAGGCGGTGGCGGGCTTCTGCGGCATGGAGGCCGAGACCATCCGCGGCATCGCCCGGGAGCTGGCAGCCGCCGGCGCGGGCATATGCTACGGCCGCATGGGCGTGTCCACCCAGGCCTTCGGCGGGCTGTGTCAGTGGCTGATCCAGGTCATCAACATCGCCACCGGCAACCTAGACCGGGAAGGCGGCATGCTGTTTGCGCTGCCCGCCTTCGACAACGTCGCCAACACCGGCCGCGGAGGTTTTGGCCGCCACCACAGCCGCGTGCGCGGGCTGCCGGAATTCGACCGGGAAATTCCCGCCGCCGCGCTGGCCGAGGAAATCACCACCCCGGGTGAAGACCAGATTCGCGCGCTGTTTACCGGCGCCGGCAACCCGGTGTTGTCCACTCCCAACGGCCGCCAGTTGGACGAGGCGCTGGACAGTCTGGAGTTCATGGTGTCGCTGGACCCTTTCATCAATGAAACCACCCGCCACGCCGATATCATCCTGCCGCCGACCTCGCCGCTGGAGCACGACCACTACGACATCGGCTTCCACGTGAACGCGATCCGCAACACCGCCCGCATCAACGAACCGGTTTTCGACAAGCCCGAAGGTGCGCTGCATGACTGGGAGATATTCAACGAGCTGGGGCGCCGCTTCGCCAGTTACCTGGACAGGGAGTCGCGGCCGACGCCAGCGCCGCGGGAGCTGATCGACATGGCCCTGCAGGCCGGGCCCTACGAGCTGGACCTGGCCACCCTGCGGGACAACCCCTCCGGGGTCGATCTGGGGCCGCTCAAGCCACAATTGCCGGAACGACTGTTCACCGCCGACAAGATGATTCACTGCGACACCCCGGAAACCCTGGCCGATATCGAACGCCTGCGCCAGGGCATGCAGGGGGACAGCGGCAGCCTGTTGTTGATCGGCCGCCGCCACGTGCGCTCCAACAACTCCTGGATGCATAACTACCGCAGGCTGGTGAAGGGCAAGCCCCGCTGCACCCTGATGATGCACCCCCGGGACATGGCCGCGCGCGGTATCGGTGATAGCGATGAGGTCAGCGTGCGCTCCCGGGCCGGTGTTGTCACCCTGCCGGTGGAGGCTACCGAGGACATCATGCCCGGCGTGGTGAGCATGCCCCACGGTTACGGCCACGACCGCAGGGGTGTGCGGCTGGAAACCGCCGCGGCCCACGCCGGCGTCAGCGTGAACGATATTACCGATGAACTGGCGCTGGACGCCCTGTCCGGCAATGCCGCAGTCAACGGCGTACCCGTCGAGGTGGTATCGGCCAGCGTATGACCAGCTTCGGCACGCGTCTGGGCTATGGCCTGGGCGGGGCGATGTTCTCCATCAAGGAGGCCGCCTACAGTGCCTTTGTACTGCTGTTTTACACCCAGGTGCTCGGGCTCAGTGGCACGGCCGCCGGCGTGGCACTGGCAGTGGCCGTGGTCTTCGACTCGATCTCAGACCCGGTGATCGGCGCCTGGTCCGACAGCCTCAACAGCCGCTGGGGCCGACGCCACCCTTTCATGGTGGCCGGCACCCTGCCCATGGGGGTGGGTTTTATCGGCCTGTTCCTGGTGCCGGACAGGGTGGTAGAAAGCCAGACCCTGCTCACCCTGTGGCTGGCCTTCTGGTCGATCTGGATTCGCACCACCCTCTCGGTGTTCGCTATCCCGCACCTGGCGCTCTCCGCGGAAATGACCCGCGACTACCGGGAGCGCAGCAGCATTCTCGGCGCCCGCATGTTCTTCGTGTTCCTGTTTACGGTACTGATCCCTGCGCTGGCGCTGGTGCTGCTGTTCGACCAGTACGGCGAGGTGGACGGCCGCTTTGAGCGCGACAACTACCCCGTCTATGGGCTGCTGTCCTGCATCGCCACCTGGATCGTCGGTCTGGTCACCGTCTGGTCCACCCGCCACGTCGGCCAGGACAGCAGTGCCTTCGGCGGGGCCTCAGTGCCTGGCCTCCGGCAGTTCCTGGCCGACTTTTTCGCCACCCTCAAGATCCACAACTTCCGCCAGCTACTGGCCTTCGACGTGGCGGCCAGTGTGTCCTATGGGGTGCTGATCGCCACCCATATGCTGGCGTCCATCTATTTCTGGGAGCTGTCCTCCCGGGATATCGCCCTGATCCTCGCCATCCCCTCGCTGCTGGGAGTATCCGGCGCCATGTTCGCCATCCACTGGCTGGGCAGTCGCGTGGCCAAGCACACTATCCTGCGGCTGACCTGCGCGCTGATGATCATCGACGGTGTGTGGCCCTATGCGGCGCGGCTGGCGGGACTGCTGCCGGACAACGGTCATCCGGTAGTGTTCTGGAGCCTGTTCCTGCAAATGCTGCTGTGGATGTTCTTCTTTATTCTGCGTGGTATCGCCAGCCAGTCCCTGGTGGCGGACATCGCCGACGAGAACGAACTGGCGCACGGGCGCCGCCAGGAGGGCGCCCTGTTCGCAGCCTCACTGTTTGCGCAAAAGCTGGCTACCGCCCTCGGGCCGCTGTACGGCGGAATGGTACTGGACCTGGTCGGCCTGCAACGGGGCATGACGCCGGGCACCATCGAACAACCGACGCTGGACGCGTTTGCGATCTATACGGCGGCGGGCATACTGGCGCCGCTGCTGGTGGCCCTGTACTTCAGCTTCAAGGTGTCACTGAGTGAAGCGCGCCTGCAGGAAATACAGGCGGCGCTGCTGGCGCGCGAAAGCTGAATCCGGTGGTTGGCTTACTCGGGCTTCTCGAAGTGTGCTTCGAACACCTCGTTGCCCTCATCGGTGGCCGCATCGATGCTGTCCCTGATGTCATCCACTGAGAGCTGGTCTTTCTTGCCCTTTAGCTGTTCACCTTTCACGGCGCGCATGGTTGCACCGACCAGTTCTCTGGTCACGCTGTCTTCGAAGCGGGTTTCATAAAACAGCCAGACGTCGCGGTCGCGGGTGCCGGTCATCGCCTTGGCGGCCCCAAAAATGGCGGTCACAGGGAGCACCTCGTAGGCTTTCATGCCTTCGGTCTCAATCTGGAATCCGGTCAATGCCGCGCGCATCCGCAGTACACCGGGCCCGGACTCCCAGGCCAGGTTGAGCACCTCGTCGACCTTGTCGCGCACGATTCGGGTGGTGAACTCGTTGATGGCTTCAATGGTCTCTTCACTGACCTGGGGATTCGGCTCAGGCTCCGGGTACATGATCACCTCGTCCACCATCACCGACTGGAAGTTGGCAAAGTTCAGCCGCGGTCCGATCCAGCGCCGCGCCTGAATCTCCTTGTTGGTGTCAATCTCCTGCAATTGGTCATAAATCTCATCGGGCAGGAATCCGGACCGCGGGTATTCATCGGCCTCCGGCTCAGCCAGCACCGGCAGGGAACAGATTGCCATCAGGATCAATATTGCACGCATCTCAACACACCTTCTCTCAGGTTATTTGCCGCACGGCCAGCGAACAGCGCCGGCCCGCGCACCTCTGCATTCAGCGACTGACTACTTACTGTACTTTCATCTTTTGCGACATGATGTCGCTGCCGTCGTCGGTGACCTTATCGAGGCTGTCTTTCATGTGCTCCAGCTCCAGCTGGTCTTTCTTGCCCTTGAGCTGTTCGCCGCGGACACTGCGGTAGCTGGCGCCCACCAGCTCACCGCTGACGCTGTCTTCAAAACGCATTTCATAAAACACCCAAACGTCGCGATCACGCTTGCCGGTCAGCGCCTTGAAGCCACCAAACACGGCTGCCACCGGCACGATTTCATAGGGCTTCATGCCCTCGGTCGTGACGGAGACACCGGTCAGCGCACCACGAATCCGGAGCACACCGGGCCCGGGTTCTTCTGCCAGGGTCAATACCGCGCCGACCTTGTCGTGCAGCAGGGTCGTGCTGTATGCACTGATGGCCTCCAGCGTTTCCACGCTGACCTGCTCACTGGTCTCCGGCTCCGGGTAGATGGTGACCGGGTCTATCAGCACTTCCTGGAAGTTGGCAAAGTTCAGCTTCGGCCCCAGCCAGCGGCGCGCCGCCTCATCGTTGGCGATATCGACCAGCTCGAGGCGGTCATAAGCCGCATCGTCCAGGAACCCGGAACGCGGTATGCGGTTCTCATCGTCGGCGTTCACCGGTAGGGCAATGGCAGTGAGCAGGGCGATCAGCAGGCGCATGGTCGAGGTCTCTCAATTGTGAAAGTAGTCTTCACTATAGCCCCGGCCCCAGGGGGGCGCCAGCCAACTTGCACCTGTGTTTGCGCTGGGACAGAATGCTGGCCCGCTCATGTGAGAACACCCCATGGAACCGCGTACCGACGACCTGCGGATTGCCAAATCCCAGCCGTTGATCAGCCCCGCCGTGCTGGCGGATGAACTGCCGCTGCCCGACGGCTCGGCCCAGTTTGTGCAGCAGGCACGACAGACGATAGAGCACATCCTCAGCGGGGCTGACCCCAGGTTGCTGGTTATCGTCGGGCCCTGCTCGGTGCACGACCCTGCCGCCCTGATGGATTTTGCCAGGCGCCTGAAGGCCGGCAGCGACGGCCTGACCGATGTCATCTACCCGGTGCTGCGTGTCTACTTTGAGAAGCCGCGCACCATTGTCGGCTGGAAGGGCCTGATCAATGACCCGGACCTGGACGGCAGCTTCCACATCAACAAGGGCCTGCACCTGGCGCGCCAAGTATTGCTGGATGTGGCGGAACTGGGCCTGCCGGCGGCCAGCGAATTCCTGGATACCACCCTGGGTCAGTACTATGCGGAGCTGGTGAGCTTTGGCGCGATCGGCGCCCGCACCGTGGAAAGCCAGGTGCACCGGGAGCTGGCCTCGGGCCTGTCGATGCCGGTGGGCTTCAAGAACGCGACCTCGGGCGCGATCAACGTGGCCATCGATGCGATTCGTTCCGCCGGGCATCCCCACTGGTTCCCCTCGCTGACCAAGGAGGGCATGGCCGCCATCCTGCAGTCCACCGGCAACCCTCACAGCTATCTGATCCTGCGAGGCGGCGGCGACACCGGGCCCAACTACGGCCCGGAGTTTATCCGCGAGGCCAGGGAAGCGCTGCTCGACCAGGGCCTGACACCCTCCATTATCGTCGACTGCAGCCATGGCAACAGCCGCAAGGACCCGGTTCGCCAGGCGGATGTCATGGCGTCGCTATCGGAACAAATTGGCGCCGGCGAGCAGGCCATTCGCGGGGTGATGATGGAGTCCCACCTGGTGGCGGGCACGCAGCCCGTTGTGGACGGTAAAGCCGAGGTCTACGGCCAGAGCATTACGGATGCCTGCCTGGCCCTGGACGACACCCTGCCCCTGCTGGAACAACTCGCTGCCACCGTCAGGTCCAGCAACACAGCCTGAATCCCTGGCTCCAACGGACCGCCAGGGAAGCCCGCAGAGAGCACACCGGCGGCCTCGACACGGGATCAGGGTCCGTGCTGGAAGTCCTGTGGGGAACCGCTGCAGCGCCGCGCAGAGTATTGAGGCGCAGAGTATTGAGGCGCAGATCCTGGGCGGTCTTGCAAAAAGTCGTCCCCTACCAGGCGTAGCCGATCGAGAAGGTATAGGTTTCGTCCGTGCGCTGGGCGTCCTCAGGCGCCGTTCCGTTGAACTCGTAGCGGGCCTCGAATGCGGTCTCAAAGCCGTAGATCAAAGGCATGCGCAGGCCAACCGTGGTGTTGGAGAGCGGCTCATCCAGTTCATCGAAGTTAATGGTGGTGTCATGGAAAAAGTAGAGGGTCGTGCCAAATCCGAGAATATCGCTCTCGCCCTCGAACTCGATCAGGCTGCCGTAGTAGTCGTTGTCCTCGGCGACATCGAACTGCTCATCGACGTACACAACACCAATTTCACCGCGCAGTTCCAACAGTGAGCTATCAAACAGTTCGCGGCCGACATGCGGGCCCACCAGTGTCCGGAGATCGAGCCCGATGATATCGTCGTACTCGAAGCGGATCTTGCCACCGTAATAGTTATCGGGATCATCTCCCCAGAAGCGGTCGTACTTGTTGCGCAGCTGAACATTCTCGGTAACCCGCTCATTGTTGGCCTCATCGAGCTCAGCGAGGCCGCGGAAAACATAGCGGTCCTCCAGGCTGCGCAGCGTCATCTGGTAGCCGATATCAATCTCGTCAGTCTCCGAGTTACCGCGCTCGGCCTGGAAGGCCCCGGTCACCCGGCCAAAGAAATTGTACCCCTCCCCCAGCAACCAGGGGTCCGGATTCACCAGCTTGATATCGGTCACCGGGTAAGTGCGTGGTGGTTGCCCCTGACGCTGGATAGTGATGTTCTCCTGGGTGGCCAGCAGCTGCTTGTCGCGGTAGATCTCTCCGTCGGCCATCATCACCGTGCTCGTGGCCTCAGTTTCCACCGACACGACATTGGCCGAGGCCACCTCCAGGGTGCCGCCCCAGGGGGTCTCAAACTTGATTTTGCCATCACCTGCACTGACCAGGGTGCCGACGATGCGCGAGCCGTTCTTCATCACCATCACATCAGCCTGGGCCTGAATGGCAAAAAACCAGATCACCAGCAACGCAAGAGCGCGGATTTTCATAGTGTTTTCCTTGATGAGTTCAAGTCATGATCGGGCGCGGAAAGCGCCGTGGGTAAAAGTGTCGCACAGGCCAGAAGACGATTGATACGAATCCGCCTTCCCTTGCCACCGCGAACGGTCGGGCCGCTCAGGCCGCCTTGGCGGCGGTGTATTGCTCGGCGATGAACTTGCCCAGCAAGGTGAACTCGGCCCGACGCGGCGTCTTCTTGCGCCACATCAGCCCGATGCTGCGGGCCACGTTCTGCTCCTTGAAACTGCGGGTGCAGACCTCGGTGCCGGTCAGAATGCGGGCATCCAGGGCCATCTGCGGCAACAGGGTGACGCCGATACCGTTGGCCACCATCTGCACAATGGTATTGAGGCTGGTGGCCTGGTAGGGAATGTCGATCTCGGTTTCCTTGAGCTTGCAGGCCTCCAGAGCGTGGTCACGCAGGCAGTGGCCATCTTCCAGCAGCAGCAGCTCCTGGCTGCGCAGCTCCGAGGTGCTGAGTTCACCTCCCCTGGCCAGTTGATGGCTGCTTGGGCAGGCGAATACAAAGGCGTCCTCAAACAGGTGCATGGTTTCCACCTTCTCCGCCGGAAAGGGCAGCGCCAGCAGCAATACGTCCAGCTCACCGTGCTGCAGGGCGTCGACGAGATGGCCGCTGAGGTCCTCGCGGATGTAGAGCTGGAAATCCGGGTGCTCCTTGCGCAGGCGCTTGAGCAGCGAAGGCAGGATGTAAGGCGCAATGGTGGGGATCACACCCAGGCGCATCTTGCCGGAGAACGGCGCGCTGGACGCGTCACACAGGGCCATCAGGTCTTCCACATCAAGCAGGATGGACTGGGCCCGCTGCACCACATCACTGCCCAGGCCGGTCAGAATGACCTGGCGATTGTTGCGCTCAACCAGCGAGGCGCCGAGCGCCTCCTCGAGCTCCAGGATGCCGGCGCTGAGGGTGGACTGGGAGACGTGGCAGGCCTTGGCAGCGTTGCCAAAATGGCCGTGCTCTGCCACTGCGCACAGGTACTTGAGCTGCTTCAAGGTCGGTTGTCGTGTCACGTGCTACGCTCTAGATAAGGAGTCGGAAGCAGTATCAGGCTATCGATTATTCCGATCAAGCTTTCGCAAAATTTGGATTATACGAATAGCCCCACAGGGGCTAGGCTTTTTTACCAGCGCTGTGATACGGCGTATTGCCGCCTCCGTAGGTAACCAGGCGAGCCAGGCAATACGCTCACTGCAGCATTCACAACGCGGGGCTGGAAGTAGCCGCAAGATAAGCACAGGTAGCTACAAACAACCCCGAGCCATACCGTCACGTTTCGACAGGAGACCACTATGTCCTTGAAAGGCAGCCAAACCGAACAGAACCTCAAAGACGCCTTTGCCGGCGAATCCCAGGCAAACCGTCGCTACCTGTACTTCGCAGCCAAGGCCGACGTGGAAGGTTACAACGACGTCGCGGCAGTGTTCCGCTCCACCGCGGAAGGTGAGACCGGTCACGCCCACGGTCACCTGGAGTACCTGGAAGAAGTCGGCGACCCGGCCACGGGCCTGCCCATCGGCGGCACCTCTGACAACCTGAAGGCAGCCATCGCCGGCGAGACCCATGAGTACACCGATATGTACCCCGGCATGGCCAAGACCGCTCGCGACGAGGGCTTTGACGAAATTGCCGACTGGATGGAAACCCTGGCCAAGGCTGAGCGCAGCCACGCCAACCGCTTCCAGAAGGCACTGGATAACCTCGACGACTGATTCAGCGAGTCAAATGTCACCAGGGCGGGTCGGCATACGCCGACCCGCCATCCCCCATCTTTTGCTGCGGGCGGCGTCAGGCGCCGGACCGCCGCTGTCTACCGGAGTCGACCATGGCCGTGCGCGAAGGCAGTCTGGAAGCCCCTACTCGTCATCCTATTGAATGGAAAAGCGACCAGTTCTGGGACAAGCAGGACCTGGAACAGGAACTGGAGCGGGTCTACGACATCTGCCACGGCTGCCGCCGCTGTGTGAGCCTGTGCGACTCCTTCCCGACCCTGTTCGACCTGGTGGATGAGTCAGACACCATGGAAGTCGATGGTGTCGACAAGGCCGACTACATCAAGGTGGTCGACCAGTGCTACATGTGCGATCTCTGCTACATGACCAAGTGCCCCTACGTCCCGCCCCACGAGTGGAACGTGGATTTTCCGCACCTGATGCTGCGGGCCAAGGCCCAGCGTTTCAAGGAAGAGGGCGTCCCCTTCCGCGACAAAGTGCTGACCAACACCGACGGCGTCGGCAAGCTGGCAACAATTCCGCTGGTGGATATCACCGTCAACGCACTCAACAAGTCCACCGGCTTCCGCAAGGTGCTGGAGAGCACGCTGGGCGTGCATCAGGAGGCGCCGGTGCCCGAGTACCACCGCAATACCCTGCGCAAGCGCGCCGCTGGCATGGTCAAGCCCATCGAGCCGGTGCCCATGAATGGCACCACCGGCAAGCTGGCCCTCTACGCCACCTGCTATGGCAACTACAACACGCCCGGCATCGGCGAGGACTTCATGAAAGTCTTCCAGCACAACGGCGTGATGATCGACATCGTGCCCAGGGAAGCCTGCTGTGGCATGCCCAAGTTCGACCTGGGTGACCTGGAAGCCGTCGACACGCTCAAGCAACAGAACATACCGGTGCTCGCCAGGCTGGCCGACGAGGGCTATGACCTGACCGCGCCGATTCCATCCTGCGTGCTGATGTACAAGCAGGAGTTACCGCTGCTGTACCCGGATGATCCCGAGGTGCAGAAAGTGAAGGAAGCCTTCTTCGACCCCTTCGAGTACCTTTGGCTGCGGCACAAGGAGGGCGGCCTGAAGACCGAGTTTCCCAACACCCTGGGCGACGTCGCCTGGCAGGTGTCCTGCCACCTGCGGGTCCAGAACATCGGCCTGAAGACCCGCGATGTGCTGAACCTGGTACCCGACACCGAAGTGCACGCCCAGGAGCGCTGCTCCGGGCACGATGGCACCTACGCGGTGAAGAAGGAAACCCGCGCCAAATCGATCAAGATCGGCCGGCCCATTGTGCGCAAGGTCGATCAGCTGGAACCCAAATACCTGGCCAGCGACTGCCCGATGGCTGCGGTACATATCGCAAACCTGTCGGAGAAGGTCGACGAGGCCACGCATCCCATGACCCTGCTGCGCATGGCCTACGGCCTGTAGGCAGTGTATTGGCAGATATCGATAGCAAACAGATACAACGAGGAAACGAGGATGGTACATCTCTCACGTGACGACCTCTGGTCCCTGGAAGACTACGCCGTCGAGCGCCCCAACTTTCGCGCCAAGGTGCTCGAACACAAGAAATCCCGGCAGGTGGCCCTTGGTGAGCATGCCCGGATGTACTTCGAGGACGCACTGACCATCAAATACCAGATCCAGGAGATGCTGCGCATCGAGAAGGTTTTTGAAGCCGACGGCATCATGGAGGAACTGGAAGCCTACAACCCCCTGATCCCGGATGGCAGCAACTGGAAAGCCACCTTTATGCTGGAGTACGACGATCCCCAGGAGCGGGCTCTGCGCCTGGCGGAAATGATCGGCATCGAAGACAAGGTCTGGATGCAGGTCGAGGGCTGTGACCGCGTCTACCCTATCGCTGATGAAGACCTCGACCGCTCCACCGCCGACAAGACCTCCTCCGTGCATTTCATGCGCTACGAGCTCGACAGCAGCATGGTCAGCGCCGCCAGGGGTGGCGCTGCCATTTCCATCGGCATCGAGCACCCTGCCCTGCCCATTGAGGGAGTGCAGCTCGACGAGGCCGTGCGCCAGTCCCTGGCCAACGACCTGCAGCAAGTCGCCCTCAACTGATCCCCGGCAGGGGTCGCCGCCCCGCAGAGCGGCGAACTGCTCGGGTCCGCGCCACCGCTGCCCGCCCAGATCTGGCAACACCCAACCCGGCGCAGCAACGCCGCCAACCGGCTATCAGCTCCGTGAGTTCTGAACCTCCTGCCCGCGGATGGTTTTTCGGCGCAAACACACCGTTTTTTCGGCTGGTATCACCAACAATTTCGGCGCGCCTGTTTTTTCATTTCTCTCGCCAGATTTTTCTTCACGTTTTTAGTGGGCTGTTTTTATTGAAGAAAATCCGGCACCCGCCTGACTTGGCACGGTAATAGCACCTCTATATACAGGTGAAAGTGGTACTGAATCACAGTATCTACACAACAGAGGCGAGACAACATGAAGACTTCTCAGATTTGGATAAACCTGGCGGCTATCGCGTGCTTTGGCGCCCTGCTGCTGGGTGTCTTACAGCTCGCGGCTTAAGCGCCGCGTCAGCACCACCGCGCCGTCTAACGCGAGCCCACCTTAGGCCCCGCCGCCGGCCCGGCAATATGGCCGTAGCGGGCACGGCGCTCAGCCTGGGCGCGCTGGGCCGCTGCCGGCGCGCCGGCCTCGAGACGCTCCCGCACGGTGTTCGCAGGCACACTCCCCGGCTTGTTGGCGCGCCACACGTGGCGATCCAAACTTTCCCCGTAGCGACTGCTGCCGCGGCTGCCGTCACTCCAATGATGCTGCGCATAGTTACCGCTGCGGTAGCTGGTGCCGCCGCCGTTGGGGCCGGTGTGGTAGGTGACGTTGCCCGACTGGTAGCTGGTGACGCTGCCGCCCTCGGAGGTGGTGGTATAGGTATTGGGGCCGACACTGCGGCTGATGGATGAGCTGCCGTCGCTGCAGTTGGTATAGGTGTAGGTGCTGGTACTGCTGCTGGTGCAACTGGCCCATGCCTCCGCCGGGCAGAGCGCTACCGCTATCAGCAAATACAGGGAACGACACATTGCACACCTCGTCGCCAACCGTCTCAGGACAGTATAGCGACTAGGGGTAGGGCTCGCCCCCGGAGGCAGCCCCGGCAGCGCCGAGGCCGAGCTGCTCCAGGTTGACAGTGGCCGCGTCGTAGTTGGCGCGCGCCACGCGCGCTTCCCGCACCGCGGCGTAGTAGCGGATCAGCGCGTTGGCCGCTGCCTCTTCCCGCAGGTTGACCAGGAAGAAGTCGCTGGCGCCCTGTTCAAAGCGCTGCTGCTCGGCATCCGCCATGATATCCGCCTGTTCCACCTCCTGGCCCGCCAGGCGTGACAGCTCCCGCGCCACATCCAGGTCCAGCAGGATATTCTGCAGCTCCAGTTCGATCTGGTCCTCGACCTGCTGACGCTCAAACTCCAGGGCATTGCGACGCGCCCGCTCCTGGGCAATGCGGCCCTTGGCAAAGCGCCGCTCCAGCGGCACTTCCACCGTAAAGCCGACGATGAAGTCCTCGGAGTCCTTGGAGGGTCCGCCTACGCCCTGGTCACCCAGGCCGTAGGCATATTCGAAGTTCAGATCGACGCGGGGCTTGAGCTCGTTCTCCGACAGCGCTATGCGCTGCTGGGCGCGCTGCAGCGCGGTATCGATGATCAGCAGCTCCGGGCGCCGGGCAATACTCTGCTCGATAATGCCGGCACTGGTGGCCGGCGGCAGCTCGGAGATCAGCTCCGGACCCGGCAGCCGCGCCACCGGTGGCAGGCTGATTTCGCCGGAGGGATCCCGCAGGTAGAAGGACAGTTCGAAGGCCGCGGCGCGGAAATCGCGCTGGGCGCTCACTACCAGGGTGCGGCGCCGCACCAGGTTCTGGGCGTTTTCCGTGAGGAAGATGCGCGCGCGGCTGCCGTCCTGCACCTGGCGCTCCAGGCCGGCCTCACGGTCGATAGCCAGCCGCAGCAATTCCTCGTAGACCCTGAGCTGCCGGCCCGCCGCAATCCAGCGCCAGTAAGCGCTGAGGGCCCGCTGCTGCACACCGACCCGCGTCAGCATCAGCTCGAGCTCGGCAGCCTCGATTTGCAGCCGCGCATCGATCACGCCGACCCGGCGGGCGTCGATGGCCCGGTCGCGCAGCAGCGAGAACAGAGCGCCGACTTTTACCGTGCCGTCGGTACTAGTGAAGTACTGGTCTTCGTAGATGGGAAAGCCGTCCCGGGAAATGCTGTAGCTGCCGTAGACCTCGCCGCCGAACTCCCTGAAGGGCCGGGTCAGCTTGGCCCCTGCCACGCGGCCGTCATAGAAGCCGTTGAGCCGGTTGAAGCCATCGGAATTAAACACCGTGTCAAAGGCGCCCTCGGCCTCGACCGCCCGACCCAGCGCGATACGCTGCTCGGCAAGGCTTTTGAGAATACCGGGGAAGTGCTGGGCGGAGGACGCCAGCACCTCGTCCGCCAGCAGTGGCGCGAGAATAGTCTGTGAAGTCACCGCGTCGTCGCCAGCCGGCGCGTCGGCATCCTGCCCCGACACGGTGACCGGGGCGGCGCAGAGAACAGCGATCAGGCAGAGCAGTCTTGCCTTAGCCCGCACTCGCCATTCCTTCAAGCTGTGGGTCGATACCTTCCTCCGCCGGGAAGTTCGGAGGGAAGTTATTGAGCTGGCGCCAGATTTCGAAACCCACTGATACCGTCTCCAGCAACACCCAGCCGCGGGCGCCGGAGCCGAAGCGCACAAAGCCCTTGCTGGGCCAGACCACACCTTCGCTGTTGTCTTCCGCCACCAGTACGCGGAAGCGGCCATTGCCCTGGGCCGAGGGGTCTACCGCGACGACCCTGCCATGGAAGGTGCCCACCGCCACCGAGGGCCAGCCGCTGACCTGGATGACCGGCCAGCCTTCAAACTGCAGTCGCACCGGGTCGCCCTCGCGGACCAGCGCCACGTCGCGGCCGTCGATATACAGCTCCACTGCGCGGTCGACGTCATCCGGCACAAAGCTGGCGATGGACTGGCCGGCAGTGACATAAGTCGCCGCATCACCGGCGTATACCCGCTGGATCATGCCATCCCGGGGCGCGCGCACGATCTGCACCGACTGCCGGGAGATGTTGACGTCGACCCGGCTCAACTGGGCGGCGGTCTCGGCGATCCGCGCGCTCAGCTCCTCGACGCGTATTTTCGCCTGCTCATATTCGCGGCGGGCGGCAAGGCCGTCCTCGAACAGCTTCTTCATGCGGTTCATATCGATGCGGGCGATGTCACGGGCCGTGGTGTCCGCACTCATCTTGGCGAGCACCTGGGCGCGCTCAGCCTCCAGGCGCTGCAACAGCATGGGGTCGTTGTCGATAATCTTGACGATGGGATCGCCCACTTTCACGCGGCTGCCATCCTGAACATACCACTCCTCGATACGACCGGATACCAGGGCATTGATATCCTGCAGGCGATCGTTGGCGTTGCGGGCGGTCACCGAGCCAAAGCCGGCGGCGGTCTGCACCCAGGGGACGTAAATCAGGAACACCAGAATAGCCAGCATGCTGAGGCTGAGGCTCCAACCGATGACGGGCATCACACGCGGCATGCGCACCCGGTTCAGCGTCTTGAAACAGTGTTGATGCTGCTCGTAGGGCATGGGAGTCCTCAGGAAGCCTGCTCAATCACCAGCGGGCTGGACACCGGTTCCAGGGCCCGGCGCGGCAGACTGGCGGCGTCGCAGAGCTGATGGTAGCTGTCGAACAGGCGCTGCTCTTTCTCACCCAGGTACAGGAACTGGTCGAAATGCAGGTCGCTGTGCTTATTGGAGAAATAGATGATGTTCGTATCCCCGGACTGCTGCAGCCGCTCAAAAGACGCCAGCATATACTCGTCCGGCATCATGTCGTAGATCTGGCTGAGCACCAGCACCCGAGGCCTGGCGATAATGGCCGAGGCCAGCTTCAGTTGCATGGTCTCCATGATCGACAGCGGCCAGCCGGTGGCGGCCAGGCGGGTATCGAGCCCATCCGCCAGCTGCGAAATCACGCCGTCCAGGCCGACGGTGGCCAGCACTTCCAGGGTCTTGTCCCCTTCTTCGGCGCCGTAGCTGAATTCCAGGTATTCACGGATAGAGGACTCCACCACGTTGGGGCGATCCAACACAATGATCTCCTGGCGCAGGTGGTGCGTCTGGAAGCTGTCGAAATCCTCGCCACCCAGTGCCAGGTAGCCAGCATCCGGCCGCTCGTGGCGTTTCATGAAACTGGTGAAGACCCGCTGGGCGGCGTGATTGTGGCTGGCAGCAAACACCCGGGCACCCGCCGGTATCGTGAAATCCAGGGTGAGCCGCGTGCCGCGGGATTCGCCGCCCGCATTGACAAAGGCAAGCGCGGAATCACCGCTGACCTGGCGCTGGTAAAGGTCCGGCGGGTCCTGCTCGACATCGTGGAACAGCGAGAGTTCTTCCACCGCCGCACAGAGATCGTAGAAGTAGGTGAGGTAGGTGCCGAGCTGCGAAATACCCACAAACACCACCGACAGCACCAGCTCCGCCGCCACCAGTTGGCCCAGCGAAAGCTGGCCCTGGATGACCAGCCAGCCACCCAGGCCAAGCAGCGAGGCGCTGGCCGCGGCCCAGATAAACAGGAACATCAGCGTCTGTGAGAAGTGGTGGCGAAAATGCCGCTCGTGCTCGCGAATATAGTTGGCGGTGACTTGGTCGGTCTTGTGCAGCGCATCGGTGATGTGGCGCGCGCTCTTGTAGAAACCGTTGGAGCCGCCGAGGCCCTCCAACCAGGCCGCGGTGGCGTGTTTTTTGTGGGACACCTCCATGGAACTCTTGATGGCGTGCTTGCCCCAGATCACCCAGACCAGCCATACCAGGGCCACCACCACCAGGTTAAAGGCGAGCAGGTAGGGGTGGTAGAAAGACACCAGGATAAAGCCCACCACTGACTGCAGCAGGATTGTAAAGCCACTGACGCAGAGCACCGGCAGGCGCTTCTGGACAATGATGATGTCGAAGTAGCGGTTGAACAGCGGCCCCTTGCTGTTGTCGTCAAAGAAAGGGTTGGTGGCGTAAATCGAGCGCAGGGCGATCTCGGATACCATGCGCGCGTAAAAACGGCGGCCGAACAGGTCCATCAGGTGAATGCGCAGGGCCTGCAGCAGGCCCGCCAACGTAAGCAGGCCAAACAGGGTAAGCGACAATACCACCAGCGGCGTTGTCAGCCCGGTATTGGCCACCGTGTTGATGAGCATCTGCACGGAAATTGGCGTCGCCAGGGACAACAGGCTGATACCCACGCCGTAGATGACGGCGAGGATGTAGTAGCGCTTTTCAGGGCCGAGTATTTCAATGAAATAGTGAAATAGCTCAGCGAGGGTGCGCGTTTGTGTCATGGCGTGGTAGCTCATTCCGCTCCAGGTGTTCGATCCGTTTCCCTATCCCTGCCGAAGATCGCGCCAGCGACCTGTTCTTCAGACCCGGGTTTCCGCTCCCGGTTTCCAGGGTTTCCGCCGATTCCCACGGGCAGACATTTCATGCGCCCATAAGAAAACGCCGCAGCCCGGCTGCGGCGTGACGGCCCGGCCTTCCGAAGACCGCTCTATTCTACAAAACCTATACGGCTTGCGGGGCAACGGCAGATTACCGGGGCCAGCAAGTATACCCGACTAAATCAGTCGGATAACTCCGTTTTTTCGAAGCGAAATGAAGCTCTCAGAACCGGTAGTCGAGCCGCAGATAGCCGTTTATGCCCAGGCCGGGCAACTGTTCGCCCGGCGCCAGCGCGGGATTGCCCCGCACCCGGCTGCGCCCGGCAAGGTGGTCCGCATATTCCTCATCGAGGAGGTTGTCCACGCCGGCGGCCACCCGCAGCGCCGGGCTGACCGCCCACCAGGCTGACAGGTTGACCAGTTCGTAGCCATCCGTCGGCAGCTCACCGTTGGCGTCGCTGACATTGTCCTGCTCGGCGTAGGCGATGGCCTCGAGCGAAGCCCCCCAGCGCGTCGCCGTGTAGTCCAGGGCCAGGCTGGCGTTGAACGGTGCGATGCGGTACAGATCGTCGTTGATGTCGTCGCGCTCGCCGCGCACGTAGTTGACCAGGCCGCGAAGCTGGTAGCTCTCATTCAGGCGGAATCGCCAGTCCATATCCAGGCCCCAGAACACCGCGTCTACATTGGCAAATTGCAGTGGGTCGCGGTTGCCCATCATGCTGGTGAACATCACCGCCGGGGCAAGCTCACTGGGCACCCCCTGTATGAAATCCTCGACGTCCCGGTAGAACAGGCGCGGTGACAAGGTCAGGCGGTCGCCATTGAAATCCAGGCCCAGCTCCACTTCGTGGGCCACTTCGGGGTCCAGGTCGATATCGCCGGTGTAGTTGAAGCCATCGGCCAGCCCACCCGTGGCCTGCAGCGGGAGCCACAGGTAGCGCTCCTGGTAGGCCGGCGAACGGGTCTTGCGGGCCAGGCCCGCGTAGAGCGTCAGGTCATTGCTGACATCGAGCCAGAGCTTGGCCACGGCATCCATGTTGTGATCCACCTGGGAGCGATCGGCGCTGTTGAAGGCGTCCCGCAGCGCCGTGGCCGGGGGCATCATCATGGCCGGCGTGCCGTCGACCTGATCGGCATCCATAGCCACGCGGTTGTAACGCAGGCCAAACTCACTGCGCAGGCCGGCGGCCAGGCGCCGCCGGCTCTCGACAAACACGCCCAGCACCTGGCGCTGCACGTCGTTGAAGTTATCGACGAAAAAGGCCGGGTTATTGGGATTGTCGATCTCGGAATTGTGGGTGGAATCCAGCCCGTCAGCGCCGAACACCCACTCGGTGTCCCGGTGCGTGTGGGTCACCGCCAGCTTGAAGCCGCGGTTGCGTGAATCGGTGGTGTTGCGGCGCCAGGCGGCGCCATCGTCGGGGCCCTGGCGCAAATGGAAATTGGTCATCTCGTGATCGAGGTCACTGCCAAAGGCCCGCGCCTCCACCAGCCAGCTACCGGATTCATAACGATACGCCAGGGAAGCCAGGTCGCCGGTAATGAAGTCAATATCCATGGGCAGGGCGGCGGTGCCGGTGTCACCGGTATCGCTGTGCACGTAGCCCAGCTCGATGCTGTGTTTGCCAAAGCGATAGCCGTAGGCGATGTCGAAGCGGTCTCGCTGGTATTCGCTGGGCAGGATGTCGCCCCCCGGGAACTCGGCGTCATCGCCGCTCTCGGTGAGGGCGGCGAGGCGCAGGCGATGGCGGTCGCTGGAAGCCATCCAGCTACCGCCCAGCTGCAGGCCCTGGTTTACCGTCTGGCCGGTGGCGTAGAGGTGCCCGCTGCTGCGGACCTCGCCGCGCTCGGCAAAACCCTGCTGGGCGGTGACCGCACGCACGGCGCCGCCGATCGATTCCTGCACCACGCTAACCGGGGCGATACCGCGATAGACCTGCAGGGATTCCAACTGTGCGGCCGCGGCGTAGGACAGCGGCGGGTCCATCCAGTTGGGGCCGGCCGGCGCCAACTCGACACCGTCCAGCAGCACACCCACCCTCGGGCCAAACATGCCGCGGTACTGGGGTATACCGCTCAGCGGGCCGTTGCTGTTGACGTTGGCGCCCGGCGCCTTTTTCAGCAACTGGGCGGTGTCCGGAGAGACTACCAGGGCCTCGGATACCTCAATGGCGCGGGTGTCGTGCACACCGCGAACATAGACTTCTTCGATGTGGTCGGCGAGCGCGGGGACAGACAGGCAGGCAGCAAGCAGGGCTGGAACCAGGCGATGGATGTGCTTCATGGGGATACCGCTGGAAGGAATGCGCGCAGAGTGTAGTCCCTGGGCCGCAGGCAGGCAATCCATCCGCAGGCATTGCCAGGCGCGATAGGCACCGCCTGGAACACTGAATCTGCCGGCGCAGACCCCGGCCGGCCGGATGCGTTAAACTGGGCGGGTCAACGACGAGGTATCCAAGATGTACACATCCAGACCCGCCCTGCTCCTGTCCTGCCTGTTGCTGGCAAACCCAATGGCCCTGGGCGAGGAGCGCCCGCGCTGGATGTCCCCGGAAGCCGGCTGGGTGGACGAGGAAACCGATACCCGGGTGGAAAAAGTCACCCGCGATGAGGAAAGCGGCGGTTACCGGGTGGAAATCTCGGTACCGCAGGTTGAGCAGGCCATCGAGGAAGTGGTGGTCGTGGGCGTCCAGGACGAGGGGCCCGACTACGAACTGCCGATCCGCTATGAAGTGATCAACGAGATGGAGTCAGGCCGCAGCGGCATCATTCTCTACCTGGGCAACGACGACCCCTTCGCCATGCGTATCAATTACGACAAGGGCACACCACAGAAGGCCAAGCCCAGGGACCCGGGGTTTATCAAGAACTAGGGCGACCCTGGCCTGATCAGCATTCGATGATGTTGACCGGTACTTCCACCACGTTGACAGCCAACCCGCCACGGGCGGTTTCCTTGTACTTCTCCTGCATGTCGCGCCCGGTGTCGCGCATGGTCTTGATGACCTGGTCCAGTGACACATAGTGCTGGCCATCCCCGCGCAACGCCATGCGCGCGGCACTGATAGCCTTCACCGCCGCCATGGCATTGCGCTCAATACACGGCACCTGCACCAGTCCACCGATGGGGTCGCAGGTGAGGCCGAGATTGTGCTCCATGGCGATCTCCGCGGCGTTTTCCACCTGGGCCGGAGTGCCACCGAGGGCATCCGCCAGAGCGCCTGCGGCCATTGAGCAGGCTGAGCCTACCTCCCCCTGGCAGCCTACCTCGGCGCCGCTGATGGAGGCGTTGATCTTGTAGAGAATGCCGATCGCACCCGCGGTCAGCAGGAAGCGGCAGGCGTCGTCTTCATCGGCACCGCTGCAGAATTCCATGTAGTAGCGCAATACTGCGGGAATAATCCCGGCGGCGCCGTTGGTGGGTGCGGTGACGATGCGGCCGCCGGCGGCGTTTTCCTCATTGACTGCCAGGGCAAACAGGGTGACCCAGTCCAGGGTATTCAGTGACGGGTCGCCGAGGCGATCGGCCTCGCTCTTGAGCTGGCGCCTGAGCTGAGCCGCGCGGCGCTTGACCTTGAGTCCGCCGGGCATGATGCCTTCCTGCTGGCAGCCCTTCTCGATACAGGCATTCATGACCTGCCAAAGCTCCAGCAGGCGCTCGCGCACTTCGGCCCGCGGCCGCCAGGCGGCTTCGTTTTCCAGCATCAGGGCGCTGATCGACAGACCCGAGTGCTCACACTGTTCCAGCAATTCCGCGGCCGTGGTGAACGGCCAGGGCAGTACCGTGGGATCCGCTACCAGAGGGCTGTCGCCGGTAGCGGATTCATCCACCACAAAACCGCCGCCCACCGAGTAGAACACTTTCTGCAACAGCTCCGCCTCAGCGGCATCCCAGGCGGTGAAGCGCATGCCATTGGCGTGGTAGGGCAGCGATTCATCGCGGTGCATCACCAGATCGCCGCGGTGATCGAAGGCAATGTCATGATGACCCAACAGCGCCAGGCGGCCGCCGTCGCGCACGGCCTCCACCCGCGCGGGGATGCCGTCGACATCCACCCCCTCCGGGGTCTCACCCGCCAGGCCCAGCATCACAGCCTTGGGCGATCCGTGGCCGCGCCCGGTTGCCCCCAGGGACCCGTATAAATCCGCCCGTACCCGGGCGACCTGCTCCAGCGTGCCTGCCTCATCCAGCGCCAGCACAAATTCCCGGGCCGCCTTCATGGGCCCAACGGTATGGGAACTGGATGGGCCGATGCCCACTTTGAAAAGATCAAAAACGCTGATCGACACTGCCGGAAATTCCTGTCGCCCTGGCCGGCGGTAGTCTAGCCTAAAACCATATGTTTGCGGTCCCCCAATAGATGTCCATTCGCTTCAAGCAGATGCTGATCATGCTGGCGATTTCCCTGCTGCCGGTGCTGGTATCCGGCCTGCTGTCCCAGCGCAAAATCGACAGCATGGCCAGGGATATCGAAGCCACGACCCGCTTCCAGGAAATGGAAAGGGAACGCCACTACCTGCAGGAAAAGGTCGCAGACCTCGGTACCAGCCTGCGGCTGGTGGCGCAGCTCACCGATGAACTGCTGGCACGGCAGCAGGCGCTGCTGGGGAAGGCGCTGGCCGGCCCTCCCGGCGCCGGCCCGGTTGAGCCGCAGCGCGTGATCCCCGGACGTCCCGCGTTCCTGCTCACCGACCCCGCGTGTGGCGCCCCCTGTGACGCAGACCTGCGGCGACTGGCGGAGGCCGGGGCTTCACTGGCGGATATCCACGAGGCCGCCAACGGCTTCAGCCTGTGGCACTACGCCGGCCTCGAGAATGGTGTACATATGGTCTTCCCGGGCCACGGCAACTACCCGATCGATTACGACCCCAGGCAGCGCCCCTGGTACCGGGCGGCAATGGACACGGGTACCGGCTGGCTGCCACTGACGATTGACGCCTCGACCCGCCAGCCGGTGCTGACTGCCAGCGCGCCGCTGTATGCCGGCGATGGGCGCATGCTGGGCGTCACCGCCATCGACCTGCCCCTGGCAAGACTGCTGTCCTTCACCAGCGAATCGGCACCGTGGCTGAATGTCGCCCAACTGGCACTGCTGCGGGTTAACCCTGAGGGCGGACTGGAGATTATCGCGCGCCGCCAGGCACCCGACTCGGAACAGGACTGGCGCCGCCCGGCCCACACGGAGGCCTTCGATGCGCTCACAGGCAACGACCTAGCCCGGGTGCTGGCCCTGTCGCGCGGCGACAGCCTGCTGGTGGAAGACCTGGTAATGGGCGGCGAGCGTTGGAACCTGGCGATTACCGCGGTGACCGACCGCGATGAGACAGCGCTGCGCGGTAGCTGGCTGGCCCTGTTCTCACCTCACAGCGCCACCGAAGCCGCGGTGCAGGCGGCAGTCAGTGTAATCAAAGAGGCTCGCCAGACCTCGCTGCGGGAACATCTTTACATGGCCCTGGCACTGGCGGCGATCGCCGCGCTGGTCGCCCTCTACGTGGCGAACCGGGTAACCGCAACGCTGGTGCGGATGAGCGTTACCGCCCGCGAGCTGTCCCACGGCAAGCTGCACAGCCGTACCGGGCTCAGGCGGCGCGACGAGATTGGCCGTCTGTCCCGCAGCATCGACCGCATGGCCGACAGTATCGAGAAGCTGCAGCTCGAGCAGGAGCAGGCCTACCGGGATATGATCATGACCCTGCACCGCGCCCTGGAGAAAAAGGACCGGTACACCGCGGGCCACTCCGGCCGGGTTACGCGCACCTCACTCAAGCTCGGCCAGCGCATTGGGCTGGATGCCGAGACCCTGGAAATCCTGCGCTTCGGCGCCCTCACCCACGACCTCGGCAAGATCGGCATTGCCGATGCGGTTCTCAACAAGCCGGCGCCGCTGGAGGGCAACGAAATCAGGATTATGCGCCAGCACCCCGCCTTCTCCAAGACCATCATGAAGCCCCTGGTACGCTTCAAGGAGTATGCCGAGATTGCCGGCAGCCACCACGAACACTGGGACGGCAGCGGCTACCCGGAGGGGCTCAAGGGGGAAGAAATCCACCTGCTGGCGCGCATTGTGGCGATCGCCGACGCCTGGGATTCGATGATTGGCGACCGCGTCTACCGCAAGGGCATGGCAGTGCATGACGCGCTGGCCATCCTCGAAGACGAGCAGCACAGCGGACAGTTTGACCCGGAGCTGCTGGGCGCGTTTATCGCCATGATGCGGGAAGAGTACCCGGCGCAATCCGGGGCGGCGCCGGAATCCGGTATCATCGAGTCTTAGCAATCGACTCATAACAACAGGCGGGGGAGTTGCCATGAATCACCGTTATGCCATTACCGCTGTGCTGGTACTGCTGTTAAGCGCCTGCGCCAGCAGCCCGGACACGGCCCAGGAGGCGGAAGAATCCAACCCGCTGCTGGACATCACCCAGTACGATGAGAGCACCGCGGAGCGCTGTATCCAGATCGCCCAGATTCGCTCCAGTAGAATCCTCGACAGCCAGTCTATCGAGTTCAAGCTGACCGGCGACCGCACCTACCTCAACGTACTGCCGCGAAAGTGTCCCGGCATGCGGGCCAACCAGCCTTTTGCCTACAGCACCTCCCAGAGTGTGCTCTGCAACGTCGACCTGATCACCCTGCTGGAACCCGGCCTGGGCATGCGGACCATGGGTCGCTGCGGCCTGGGCATGTTCTACCCCATCGACGCAGCGGCCGGTCCGGTGGTCAGCGACGAGGATGAGCCAGAAGAGTAAGCTGGCTCAGGCGGCGGTGGCGGCGTTGTCCACCACCATCTCGGCGCCGTTGACGTGCCTTGACTCCTCCGAGGCGAGGTAGACCACCATCCAGCCAATATCCTCGGGCTCGCCCATGGACGCGCCGGCATCGGTCATCAGCGTAAGGTCCTCGCCGTCCGCATCCTCCAGTGCCTTGGCACCCATGGGCGTGTTGATGCCGCCGGGATGGATGGAGTTGCAGCGGATGCCGTAACCCTTCTGCTGGCAGTACAGGGCCACGGTCTTGGTCAGCGAGCGCACGGCGCCCTTGGAGGCGGTATAGGCGGCGAACAGGGGCACACCCACCAGCGCCGCCATCGACGACATATTGATAATGCTGCCGCCGCGGCCCTTCATGGCCTGTACACCGTACTTGCAGCCCAGGAACACGCTGGTGCTGTTGATGCGCTGCACACGCTCCCACTGGTCCAGCGTGGTGGACTCGATGGTTGCCATCACCGCAATACCGGCGTTGTTGAACAGCACGTCCACGCCGCCCATCTCCTCCGCCGTCGCCATCAGTGCCTGCCAGTCCGCCTCGCTGCTGACGTCACAGTGCTGGTAGCGGGCCTCGGGCAGAGACGCCGCCAGCGCCTCGCCGGCTTCGTCATCGATATCCGCCAACAGCAACCTGGCGCCCTCGGCAGCCAGCAGCTCGGCACTGGATTTGCCAAGTCCACTGGCGGCTCCGGTGACGATACACAGCTTGTTTTTTACTCTGTCCATGGGCGCTCCTTATTCTCATTTGCGTCCGAGTGATGGATCATACGGCGTCGTTACTTGCCCGCCGACGCTAGCAGATGCACCGGGACAAAACAATCAGAGCTGACGGTATTTCCTGGCGCACCGGCCTGGCCCCGCTGCTGGCACTGCTGGCGGGCTGCGCGGCCGAGTCGGTTCCACCCTGCCCGCTACCCCACTCCACCATGCAGGCGCCCAGTGCCGGCTGCCTGGCGATTCGCGATGGCGGTGTGCTGTTGGTGGAAAATCTGAAGGGCCAGCTCAGCCCGCCGGGCGGCAGTGCCAATGACGGCGAAAGCGCCCAGTGCGCCGCCTTCCGGGAAACCTGGGAAGAGACCGGACTGCTGCTGGAGCCGGACCAACTACTGGACGTCTTCGACACCGGTTTCCACCTGTATCGTTGCCAGCATCACGCGGGCTCCGGCGAGATCGACCCACCACCGCGGCTGGAAGTGCGTGACGCCTTCTACCTGGCACCCAGCGACTTCGACCAGTGGGAGTGGCGCTTCCCCGGCCAGCAGCAGCTTATCCGCGAGCTGGTGCAGGAGGAACTTGACGCTACTGCAGCAGCCCCCTGAGACCGCGGAACACCAGGATCGCGCCCAGCAACACCAGGCACACACTGATCACCCGGTAGTAGAAGCCCGCCTCCGAACGTTTGACCAGGCGATGGCCGATGGCCACCCCCAGCGGCGCCAGCGGCATCAGCACCAGCGACAGCAGCAGGTTCTGCAGCGCGAGCTGGTCCAGGAAATAGTAGGGCACCAGCTTCACCACATTGACCACCGCAAAGAAGAGTCCCGCGGTACCCGCGTACAGCAGCGGCGTCAGCCCCTTGGGCATCAGGTACATGCTAAAGGGCGGGCCGCCGGCGTGGATACTGAAGCTGGTGAAGCCCGCCACCATGCCATAGACACTGCCCGCCACTGGTTGGTGATCGGCGGTGCTGTCCGCCTTCAGGGTAAAAAAAGACTGCAGGCCAAACAGCAGGGAAATCGCCCCCACCATCAGCCGCATCAGGTCGTCGCTGAGCAGGTCCGCAGACAGGTAGCCCAAAGCGATACCAATGATGGCACCCGGCAGCAGGATCTGCAGCGCCCGGCGGTCATAGAGCCCCCAGTAGGTCTTCACCACCAGGGCATCCATCACCACCAGGATGGGCAGCAGGATGGCCGCCGCCAGGGTGGGCGACATCACCAGCGCCATCAGCGGGACCGCCAGCACGGCCATGGGTCCGCCGAAGCCACCCTTGGCAATGCCGTAGAGCATGACAGCCGGCACAGAGCAGACATAAAACAGCGGATCGGTAAGCATGGGCCGGGATTCTCGGTTACTTGCCGGCCCCTGGGCAAGCGGGTGTCGAGTTTTGCCCACGATTCCGCGACAATGCACGGCTCACTGCAACAGGACACACCGCGATGTCGACAATCGCCGGAGTGCTGGGCGGCCTGGGCCCGGAAGCCACCGTGGACTTCCTGGCCAAGCTGGTCGCCGGCACCGACGCCGAGCGCGATCAGGACCATATTCGGCTGCTGATCGACCACAACCCCACCGTTCCCAACCGCCACGACGCCATCGCCGGACGCAACCCCAGCGTGGCGCCCCAACTGGTGGAAATGGCCACGGGGCTCGAGCGCAATGGCGCCGACTTCCTGGTCATGGTCTGCAATACCGCCCACGCGTTCACCGAGGAGATCCGCGCCGCGGTCGGCATTCCCTTCATCAGCATCATCGATGTCACCGTGGACGCCGTGGTGGCGGACGGCCACCGCCGGGTGGGGGTGATGGCGGCGCAGGGCTGCCTGGAGGCGGGCCTGTACCAGCAGGCGCTGGAAGCTGCCGGCTGCGAAGCCGTGCTGTGGAGTGACGAGGAGCTGCACAGCTTTATGGCGCTCGTCTACCGCATCAAGGCCGGCGAGCGCGACGACGATATCGCCAGCGGCATTTCACGGCTCGCCACCTCCCTGGTCTTCAGCGGCGCCGACGCACTGATCGCCGGCTGTACCGAGATTCCCCTGGTGCTGGCGCCCGACAGCGCGCCGGCGCCCCTGTATTCGTCCACCGACCTGTTGGTGCAGCACACCATAAAACTCGCAAAAGAGAAGTAGGAGAGAGGACACCAAGATGCACCTGGCACGATTCCCCCGCACCCGCCTCGCCCACCTGCCGACCCCGCTGGAGCCGCTGCCGCGTCTCAGTGAGGCCCTGGGCGGACCCAGCCTGTGGGTAAAACGCGACGACTGCACCGGCCTGGCCAGCGGCGGCAACAAGACCCGCAAACTCGAGTTCCTGATCGCCGATGCGCTGCAGCAGGGTGCGGACACAGTCATCACCCAGGGCGCCGTGCAGTCCAACCACGCGCGCCAGACCGCGGCCGCGGCAGCCCGTGTCGGCCTGGCCTGCGAACTGCACTTCGAGAATCGCATCGTCGACCCCGACCAGGATTACCTCAATTCCGGCAATGTGTTCCTCGACCGCATGTTCGACGCCAACATCCAGCACCATCCCAAGGGTGCCGACATGAACGCCATCATGGCGGCCCAGGCGGAAGAACTTCGCGGCGCCGGACGCAAACCCTATGTGATCCCCGGCGGCGGCTCCAACCCGGTGGGTGCGCTGGGCTATGTGAACTGCGCTATCGAGTTGCTGACCCAGGCCAATGATATGGGGCTCAAGATCGATCGGGTGATTCATGCCACCGGCAGCGCCGGCACCCAGGCCGGCCTGGTGGCGGGTCTGTGCGCCACCAGCGCCAACATCCCGGTGCTGGGTATTGGCGTCAACGCCCCGGAAGAAATACAGGTGCCGCGGGTTTACAACCTGGCCTGCGCCACCGCCGAGCTGATCGGCGCGGCGGGCTGTGTGGACGAGCGGGACGTGGTAGCCAACTGCAACTACATCGGCGAGGGCTACGGCATTCCCACCGGGGGCATGAAGGAAGCCCTGCTGATGCTGGCGCGACTGGAGGGCCTGCTGTTCGACCCGGTCTACAGCGGCAAGGGCCTGGCCGGCATGATCGATATGATCCGGGCGGGCGAATTCCAGGGCGAGAATGTGGTGTTCCTGCACACCGGCGGCAGCGCTGCGCTGTTTGGCTACCTGGACGAACTGCTGTAAACCTGAAGGAGGCGTACACGCCATGAGCAACTGGGAGTATCTTGAGGTCGAGCGGGACGGCCGCGTATTGACCGTGCGCTTTGACTCCGGCACCGGCGTCAACAGCCTCAACAATGCCCTGATGCGCGAACTCACCACGCTGGCCCGGGAGCTTCAGGACGACAGCGAACTGAGCTGTGTGATTCTCACCGGCCGCGCCGACGGCTTTTGCACGGGCATGAACCTGCGCGACCCCGAGCTGGCAAGCCTGGGAGAGAAAACCGTAGCCGAGAAGCGCAGTCTGCTGAAACTGGGCCCCGCCATGTGCGCT
This sequence comes from Halieaceae bacterium, assembly GCA_028280635.1. Classification (GTDB taxonomy): domain Bacteria; phylum Pseudomonadota; class Gammaproteobacteria; order Pseudomonadales; family Halieaceae; genus JANQIO01. The sequence continues at coordinate 62,320 of JANQLM010000041.1, forward strand.
GCCTGGGAAGCCATCGAAGCCGTCACCGTGGTCGCCATGGAAGGCATGTGTATTGGCGGCG
>JANQLM010000052.1 GCA_028280635.1 Halieaceae bacterium
AGGCCGCACGCGCGGCACCCGGTGCCCTTTCGGGACACGCTAAAAGCATGACGTCCCTGTCTCGCTCGGATGCGGCCGTCCTGGCCGCATACGGTCCCGAAAGGGCACCGGGCACCACACGTGCTCTTTCGACGTTTTCCAGAGATTAGGGCATCTGATCGAAGAACTGGAATTTTACACTTGAGGAGGTCGAGAGCTGGGTGCGCCTATTCCCGGACCGTGAACGGCCATGGATGGCCGTTCCCGAGCGGGACAGGGACGTCATGCTTTTAGCGTGTCCGGGAATAGGCGCACCCAGTTCTCGGCCGGCCTACGAAGAAACTCTCCTGATCAACCACGTGGTCAATCGAAAAGGCTCGGCTACCGGTGCTGTAGGTTTACGAGGGAGAGGAACTCGGCGCGGGTGGTGGGGTTGTCGCGGAAGCTGCCCAGCATGGCTGAGGTTTTCATGACCGAGTTCTGCTTTTGTACGCCGCGCATCATCATGCACATGTGCTGGGCTTCGATGATGACACCCACGCCCTCGGCTTTGGTGACCTCCATGATGGTCTCGGCAATCTGCGTGGTGAGCTGTTCCTGGATTTGCAGGCGCCGGGCGAACAGGTCGACGATGCGCGCCACCTTGGAGAGTCCCAGCACCTGGCCGGTGGGAACATAGGCGGCATGGCATTTGCCGATAAAGGGCAACAGGTGATGTTCGCACAGGGAGTAAAGCTCGATGTCCTGCACCACGACCATCTCGCTGGAGTCGGAGGGGAACAGGGCGCCGTTGACCACCTCGTCCACGTTCTGGCCGTAGCCCCGGGTCAGGAACTCAAAGGCCTTGGCGGCTCGTCCGGGGGTGTCGACCAGCCCGGGTCGCGACAGGTCTTCGCCACAGGCCTCGATAATTTTCTTGAATGCCTCTTCCATGCCCTGCTCGTGCTGCTTTCCAGCGTGTACCGCGAATGAGCAGCGGATACTAGCAACCGGCTGTCGGCCCGGCAATTGCGGGGTACACTGCTGTCCATGAGTATTGAGGAGCAGATCAAGGCCGAGCTGGACACGGTCGGTGACGGCCTGCGCTGGGCGGAAGCCTGTTTCGAGGAAGCGGAGCTGTATTTCGGTCACGGCACCGACAACGCCTGGGACGAGGCCCTGCACCTGGTGCTGGGCAGCCTGCAGCTGCCGATGGAGAGTGACCCCTCGGTGCTGGACTGCCGCATCAACGACAGTGAGAAGGAACAGCTGATCCGCAACGTGCGGCGGCGGGTCGACGAGCGCGTGCCGGTGCCCTACCTGACGGGTCGCACCTGGTTCGCCGGCCTGGAGTTCAAGATCGACCGCCGCGCGCTGATTCCGCGCTCACCGATTGCCGAGCTGATCGAGCGCGACTTTGCGCCCTGGTATGCGGGCCCGCCGGTGCAGCGGGTGCTTGACCTCTGCTGTGGTAGCGGCTGCATCGGCCTGGCGGTGGCGGCGTGGAATCCCCAGGCGCGGGTGGACCTGGTGGACATCGATGAAGAGGCGCTGGCACTGGCGGAGGAAAACCGTGAGCTGCTGGAGCTCCAGAAGCGGGTGGAGATCATCCGTTCCGACCTGTTTGAAGGCCTGCGCGGGCGCCAGTACGACCTGCTGCTCACCAACCCGCCTTACGTCGACGAGGAGGATCTCGCCAGCATGCCGCCGGAATACCGGCACGAACCGGCCCTCGCGCTGGGGTCCGGCGCCGACGGCCTGGACATTACTCGCCGCATTCTCGAGACCGCCGTGCACTTTCTCGCCCCCGATGGGCTGCTGGTGGGTGAGGTGGGTAATAGCTGGGTTGCCCTGCAGGACGCCTTCCCCGGTATCCCCTTCACCTGGATTGAGCTGGAGCGTGGTGGCCACGGCGTATTTGTGCTGACCGCGCGCGAGCTGGCCGAGTATCACCCGCGCCGGGCGCCAACACGGGAAGTCTGAAGGCGCTATAATCGCGCTTTTTTTACGGGCCGGGATTTCATGTCAGGCAACAGCATAGGCAAACTCTTTACCGTCACCAGCTTCGGCGAGAGCCATGGCCTGGCCATCGGCTGCATCGTCGACGGCTGCCCGCCGGGCCTGGAACTGTCGGAAGAGGATATGCAGGTTGATCTCGACCGCCGCAAGCCAGGCCAGTCCCGTTTCACCACCCAGCGGCGCGAATCCGACACGGTGAAGATTCTCTCCGGCGTGTTCGAAGGCAAGACCACGGGCACCGCCATCGGCCTGTTGATCGAAAACGAGGACCAGCGTTCCAAGGACTACTCCAAAATCGCTGATCGCTTTCGCCCCATGCACGCGGACTACACCTACCAGCAGAAGTACGGTGGCCGCGATTACCGGGGTGGTGGCCGCTCCTCGGCGCGGGAAACCGCGATGCGGGTCGCCGCCGGCGCGATAGCCAAGAAGTACCTCGCCAGCCAGGGCATTACGGTGCGCGGCTACCTGGCACAACTGGGACCCATCAGGGCCGAGACGCTGGACTGGGAGCAGGTGGAACAGAACCCGTTTTTCTGCCCGGACGCGGCCAGAGTGCCGGAGATGGAAGAGTACATGGCGGCGCTCAACAAGTCGGGGGACTCCATCGGCGCGCGTATCAACGTGGTGGCCGAGGGAGTCATGCCGGGCCTGGGTGAGCCGGTGTTCGATCGCCTGGATGCGGATATCGCCCACGCCATGATGAGCATCAATGCCGTGAAAGGGGTGGAAATTGGTGCCGGCTTTGACGCAGTGGAGGCACTGGGTAGCGAGCATCGCGACGAACTCACCCCCACGGGTTTTCGTTCCAACAATGCCGGCGGCGTGTTGGGCGGTATTTCCTCCGGCCAGGACATTGTCGTCAGCATGGCCCTGAAACCTACCTCCAGTATTCGCCTGCCGGGGGACAGTATCGACGTTGATGGCAACGCCGTGGAGGTGATTACCACCGGCCGCCACGACCCCTGCGTGGGCATCCGTGCCACGCCTATCGCCGAGGCCATGCTCGCTATCGTTTTGATGGACCACCTGTTGCGACACCGCGGCCAGAACGCGGATGTGGTGTCGCCCACGCCGACCATTCCCGGGAAAGTCGCGCCGGAATGATGTTCGGGAACCGCAATCGCGGCCGCCGCACTGTGTTTCTGGGCGTGCTGGCGACGGTGGTGTTTATCTGGGCCGCGATCGATCGCTTTGACGTGCCCGCCGAGGAGATGGCCTGGCTGATGATCTACTGTCTGCTGGGCGTGTTTACCACCATGGTGCTGGCGGCGCTCTGTGTGGGCCTGGTGATCGCGGTGAAGGCCCTGCTCAGGAAACAGACTCCTCCAGAGTAAACTCCATGTGCATCTCGTCGGCGATCTGGTCAAGCTTCTCTTCCAGTTCGTCGAATTCGCAGTCCGGCGGCAGGATTGCCTCCACCTGGGCGTGAAACAGCAGCTCCGAGCTCATGGGTGCGGGGCTGACGAAGCTTTCCAGGTCCACCACGTTGATGCTGCGCTTGCTGAGCGCCGCGGAAATCTCCCGCACCACGCCGGGCCGGTCGGGACCCAGTACGGTCAGGGTGACAATACGTTGGTGATCATCCCGGGCCCGCGTGGCTTCGCAGGGGGTAACGCGCACGCTGATACCTTCCGAGTGCAGGGCATCCAGGGCCGCTTCCAGGGCGGGGCCGGATTCACTGGGCAGGGACACGCTGATCAGGCCTGCAAACTTGCCCGCCAGTTGCGACAGCCGGCTCTCCAGCCAGTTGCCGTCGTGATCCGCCACCACGCGGGCCAGGGCCTCCACCAGGCCGGGCCGGTCGTCTCCGATAAAGGTGATAATGAAGGTGCTCTGCACTGCGTGTACTCCACAATTGGCGGGTCAGCACGTATATTAGCGGCCTTGCTAGGATTAGACAGCCCATGGCGCAACTTGTACAAATTCCCACCGCACGCCTGGCGCCGGACACCCTGACCGCGCTGCTGGAAGAGTTCGCCAGTCGGGACGGCACTGACTATGGCCTGCGCGAGCGCAGCCTGGAAGAAAAGGCCGGTTCCCTGCGGCGCCAGCTCGACGCCGGTGAGCTGGCGCTGGTTTACGATCTGGACAGTGAGCAGTATGACCTGTGCAACCGTGAGCGCCTCGCGGAGCTGGACCTGTGAGCGCCACGGATCACGCTGATGCACAGCACCAACTGGATGCCCGCGGCCTGTATTGCCCGGAGCCGGTCATGCTGCTGCACAAGGCAGTGCGCGAAATGGCCAGTGGCGAACTGTTGGCAGTGCAGGCCACCGACCCTTCCACCCAGCGAGATATTCCGCGCTTTTGTACCTTTCTCGGCCATGAACTGGTCGAAGAGCGGGAAGAGGGCGACGAGTTCCATTACCTGATTCGCAAGCAGTGACCCTCGCCGCCGCCATCGAAGCCGTTTTCGCCGACTGCTTCTACCAGGATTACCGGACCCGCCTGCGGGGGGGTGCCAGAGAACCCCTGTACGAGCCATTCCCTGCCGGTGATGCGGTGATCCACTACCGGGAGGACTTTGCCGCCAGCGCCCTGCATGAGGTGGCGCACTGGTGCATTGCCGGGGACGAGCGCCGCAAGCTCGAGGACTATGGGTACTGGTACGCCGCGGATGGCCGCAATGCTGAACTGCAGCGCGCGTTTGAAACGGTCGAGGTCAGGCCCCAGGCGGTGGAGTGGCACCTGGCGCTGGCGGCCGGCGTCGCCTTTCGTGTCAGTGTCGATAATCTCGATGCGCCGGCCGGCGCCGGCGATGGCTTTGCGCGGGCGGTGCTCTGTCAGGCCCGGGGTTTTTGCAGCGCGGCACTGCCTGCCCGGGCCGAGGCCTTCCGCAAGGCACTCGCCCGGCGCTTTGGTGGCCCTGCCGATCCCGGCATCGAGGCGTTCCAGTTGCCCGGCAGTGAGGCTGACGGCCGGTGAGCGCACCGGCCCTGCTGGTGGATGCCAGTATCTATATCTTTCGCGCCTATTTTTCCCTGCCGGAACGTTGGCACAGTCCAGAGGGACACCCTCTGAACGCCGTATACGGTTACACCAGCTTCCTGGTGGAGTTGCTGGCACAGCTGCCCGAGGGCGCGGTACTGGCGGCCGCCTTTGATGAGAGCCTGGGAAGCTGCTTTCGAAACGATCTATACCCGCGCTACAAAGCCAGCCGCGAACTGCCTGACGAGGCCCTGGCCTTCCAGCTCAATGCCTGCCGTGCGGTGACTGAGGCCCTGGGCATTCCCTGCCTGGGCGGCGAGCGCTACGAGGCCGATGACTACATTGCCACGCTGGCGGCTCAATCCCGGGCAGCCGGACGGCCGGTGACCGTGGTGACCCGGGACAAGGACCTGGGGCAATTGTTACTGGAGGCGTCCGACCGCCTCTGGGACTTTGCGGCAGGCAGTCACCTGGATGCTGTAGGCTTCGAAGCGCGCTTCGGGGTGTTGCCCGCCCAATTCGCGGACTACCAGGGCCTGGTCGGCGACGCTATTGACGATATTCCCGGTGTGCCCTCTATCGGCGCCAAGTCCGGTGCGAAGCTGATAGCTGCCTTTGGTGACCTGGAAACCCTGGAACGCAACCGCCAGGCGCTGGACGGCCTCGGCTTACGCGGCGCGGCGCGCATCAGCCAGGCCCTGGAGGACCACTGGGACCAGGCGCTGCTGTCCCGGGAGCTGGCCCGGCTCGACGCTGCGGTTCCCGACGTGGAGCTGCCTTCGGCCTTTGTGACCAGGGCTGACGCCGTCGACGCCACCCTGGATTACCTGGGCGAGATGACGCTGGGCGGCGCTGTGCTCGGCCGCCTCAAGCGACTGCAGGCTCAGTTGTGAAGCTGCTGGTAGATCGCAATATGGCCGGCCTCCAAATGCTGGACCCGCTGGGCGAGGTGCAAACTTTTGATGGCCGCGCACTGGACGCCGCGGCGTTGGTTGATGCCGATGTTCTGCTGGTGCGCTCGGTGACAAGAATTGACGACGTCTTGCTGGATGGCTGTGAACTGCGCTTTGTCGGCTCTGCCACCAGTGGCATCGATCACGTGGACCGCGCGGCACTGGAGGCGCGCGGCATTCCCTTCGCCTACGCGCCCGGTTCCAACGCCGATTCCGTGGTGGACTATGTATTGAGTGCGCTATGCCAGCACCCGGCGCAGTTTGCCCGGCTGCTGGACGGTGAGCCCCTGGGCATCATCGGCTACGGGCATATTGGCCAGCGCCTGCACCAGCGGCTCGCCCGACTCGGTATCCGCTGCCGGGCCTACGATCCCTGGCTGGAGGGCCGGGAGGCGCTGGTAGAGCTGGATGAGGTGTTGTCCTGCCCGGTGCTCTGCCTGCACGCTGCCCTGACCCGCGAGGCACCCTGGCCCAGTGAGCACATGCTGGATGCCGCGCAGCTCGCCAGATTGCCTTTTGAAGCACTGCTGTTGAATGCCGGACGCGGTGAACTGATCGCCACCGACGTCCTGCTGTCACTGGCTGAGAGTCGCCCCGATATCAGCCTTGTGCTGGACGTCTGGGAGGGGGAGCCTGAGCTCGACCAGCGCCTGCTCGCGCTCAGCCGCTACGGTACCGCCCATATCGCCGGCTACAGTATCGACGGCAAGCTGCGCGCTACCGAGACGCTGGCCGGGGCGATGTGTGAAGCGCTGGGCCTGCAGGCGAGCGCTGCTGGTACGGGGCTGCCGCCGGTGCCGGTTAGCGTGCCGGCGGGTCTCGAACCCCAGGATTTGTTGAGCTGGCTGGTGGGCCAGGCCTACGACCTGCGTGAGGATGACGCCATGCTGCGTGCGGTGGTACCGGATGGTTTCGACCGGCTGCGCAGGGAGTATGGCCAGCGGCGGGAGGTGGGTATGCTCAGCATCGAGAACCTCGCCGCTCTGGACCTCGATAGCCAGGCACTCTGCGCAGCCCTGGTCGACTATCCACCGCTGGGTTAAAGGCGCGAAGCACATGTTGAAGATTGGCCTGCTGGTAAATCCCTACGCCGGACTCGGTGGACCCGTGGGCCTGAAGGGCAGTGACGGGGCGGAGATTCGCGATGAGGCCCTCAAGCGCGGTGCCAGGCCCCGCGCCGTGGAGCGCGCTCATCGTGCGCTGGCGTTGCTGGTCGGGGAAGATGTCGAGTTGGTCTGCTGGGAAGGCCCCATGGGAAGCGCGGCGCTGGAGGGCCTGGACCTGCCCTGGCAATCCTGTGGCAAACCCGGCGCGGAACCCACCACAGCCGAGGATACCGCCCGGGCGGCGCGGGCTATCGCCATGCAACAGCCCGATGTACTGGTATTTGCCGGTGGGGATGGCACGGCGCGTGACATTCTCGACGCGGTGGGAGACCGGGTAGCGGCGCTGGGCATTCCCAGCGGTGTGAAGATGCACTCGGCGGTATATGCCGTGTCTCCGGAGGCAGCGGGTGAGTTGCTGAAACGCCTGGCTGCCGCTGGTTTGGTGAATGTCGAACTGCGCGAAGTGCGCGATATCGATGAGGATGCCTTCCGCGAGGGCGTGGTAAAGGCGCGCTACTACGGCGAGTTGCTGACACCGGAGGAGGGGCATTTCCTGCAGCGCACCAAAGTGGCTGGTGTCGAATCCGAGGAACTGGTGGCCGAAGACATTGCCGCTGGTATTGTCGAGTCGCTGGTTCCGGGGCAGATCTACCTGATCGGTCCCGGCAGCACGACGGCGGCAATCATGGCGGAACTGGGCCTGCCCAACACGCTGCTGGGCGTGGATGCCATCTGCGACGGCGAGGTGCTATTGAGTGATGCCGGGGAAGCCGAGTTGCTGGAGTTGCTCGCCCGGGAACAGAAGCCTGCGGAAATCATCGTCACCGCCATTGGCGGCCAGGGCCATGTATTTGGTCGCGGCAACCAGCAGTTCAGCCCGGCGGTGCTGCGCGCCGTGGGCCTCGACAACATCACCATCGTGGCCGGCAAAGGCAAGATCAAGGGCCTGGGCGGCGAGCCGCTGCTGGTTGATACCAACGACCCGACGTTGGACGCAGCCCTGTGTGGTTACCGCAAGGTGGTAACCGGATACCATGACGCCATTCTCTACCCGGTGGCCACGCTGCCGGGATTCGATGACTGAAGCTGGGAGGGACACCATGCAAACCACTACCCGCACGCTGCTGCTGGGCGCGCTGCTGACACTGGTGGCGGCCTGCGCCCAGGAAGCCGGCCCCCCACAGAAGGCCAGCTTTGCCAGCATTGTCGCTGCCGCTGAACAGCGCGAGGGTTTCTACAATCTCCACTGGCATGCCGGTGATGGCAAGCTGTACCTGGAAATCGCCGAGTTCGATACACCCTTCCTTTATGTATCCTGGCTGGCGCGTGGGGTGGGTTCCAATGACCTGGGTCTGGATCGCGGCCAGTTGGGTGATACCCGGGTGGTGCGCTTCCAGCGCAGTGGGCCGCGGGTATTGCTGGTACAGGATAATCTCGACTACCGTGCCGACTCAGACGATGCGGACGAGCGCGCCGCCGTGCAGCAGTCCTTTGCGTTTTCGGTGCTGGGCGGTTTCGATATTGCCGCGGAAGCCAGCGATGGCCGGGTGCTGGTGGACGCCACCGAGTTCTTCCTGCGCGATGCCCACGGAGTTGGGGACAGCCTGAAAGACAGTGAGGAGGGCGACTACAAGGCCTCCCCGGAGCTGTCGGCTATCTACCTGGCCAATACCAGAGCCTTCCCGGACAACACCGAGGTGGAAGCGATTGTCACCCTCACCGGTAAGCCGACGGGCAAGTACCTGCCGACGGTGGTGCCGGATCCGACCCGGGTGTCGGTGCACATTCGTCATTCCCTGGTGCGCCTGCCGGACGACAACTACACGCCCGTGCCCTTCGAGCCGCGCTCGGGGTACTTCGACCCGGCGTTCTTCGGCAGCTTTGCGGATTACGCCACGCCGATTCACCGGCCCCTGCACCGCGCCTGGCTGCCGCGTCACCGCCTCGAAAAGAAAGATCCCGCCGCCGAACTGAGCGAGGCGGTAGAGCCCATCGTCTACTACCTGGACCGGGGCGCTCCCGAGCCGGTGCGCTCGGCGCTACTGGAGGGTGCCCGCTGGTGGAACCAGGCCTTCGAGGCGGCGGGTTATCGCGACGCCTTCCGGGTGGAAGTGCTGCCGGAGGGCGCCGACCCGATGGACGTCCGCTACAACATTATTCAGTGGGTGCACCGCGCCACCCGCGGCTGGTCCTACGGCGCCTCGGTGCGCGACCCGCGCACCGGTGAGATCATCAAGGGTCACGTCACCCTGGGTTCCCTGCGCGTGCGCCAGGACTACCTGCTGGGTGAGGGCCTGCTGCAACCCTATGGTGGCAAGGACCGCAGCGCTGAGGTGGAAGCCTTTGCCCTGGCGCGGTTGCGCCAGCTCTCCGCCCACGAGGTGGGCCACACCCTGGGCATTGCCCACAATTTTGCCGCCAGCGTTAACGACCGTGCCTCGGTAATGGACTATCCCCACCCGCTGCTGAAGCTGGATGCAAACGGCGAGGTGGACATCAGCGATGCCTACGGCGTGGGCATTGGGGAATGGGACAAGCGTGTCATCCTGTTTGGTTACCAGGATTTTCCCGAGGGTGTCGACCCCAACGCGGGCCGCGCGGAGATTATGAGTGAGACCCTGGCGATGGGCCTGCACAACGTGGCGGACGCAGACTCGCGCAGCGTTGGCTCGGCCCATCCCTACGGCAGCCTCTGGGACAACGGCGCCAATGCCATGGATGAACTGGAGAATCTCACGGCTGTGCGTCGCGTGGTGCTCGATAGCTTCTCCGACGCGGTGGTCCGCGAGGGCAGGCCGCTGGCACAGATTGAGGAGGCGCTGGTGCCCATGTACCTCCTGCACCGCTACCAGGTACAGGCGGTCGGCAAGTACCTGGGCGGGCAGTACTTTGACTACGCCCTGCGCGGCGACGGGCGGCCTGCGACCCGGGCGGTGACACGCGGTGAACAGGAGCGCGCTCTAAAGCAATTGCTGGATACCCTGTCAGTGGAGTTCCTCGCGCTGGACTCGCAACTGGTGGCGATGATTCCGCCGCGTCCGCCTGGCTTCCAGGCCACCCGTGAACTGTTCCAGCGCAGTACCGGTTCAGTGTTCGATCCGGTAGCAGCGGCCGAAGCCTCGGTAAAGCTGACCCTGGACGTGCTCTTGAATCCCGAGCGCGCCGCCCGCATGAACAGGATGGCGGGGGGCGGGCTGCCAAGCTTCATCAGCGTTCTGGATGGCCTGTTGGAGGCCACCTGGCTTTCTTCTTCCTACCGTCCCCATCCGGTCTTGAAGCGGGCGGCGAATGACCAGGTGCTGATGGGCCTGCTGACACTGGCTAAGAATCCCGCTGCCACCATGCAGGTGCGCGCCCAGGCGCTCAGTGCGTTGCGGAAGATTGAGTTTCGAACCCGGTCTGTGCCTGGTGGCGAAGCTGATTGGGGGGCGCACTATCGCGCTGCCAACAGCCTGGCTGAACAGGCCCTGGAGGAGCCGCTGTCGGAAGAGAGGTCGTCGCCGAAGCCGCCGCCCGGCTCACCGATTGGGCTGGAGTAAAGGTGTCTACTTGTCCAGCAGGTAGTGCATTACCTGCTGGATGATGATGGAAGAGCCTTCCCGGAGGGCGCGGCGCACCTGGGTGACATTGGTCTGGGAGCGTTCCATGACCGAGGGCGGCAGGCCGTCGTCGACCTCGTCCTCGGGAATACCCAGCTCCAGTTCGGAGCGCGAGGACAGCAGCAGGAAGCCGCGCTGGGTCAGCACCGCCTGGTCGAGGGCTTCCTCGCGGATGGTCTCGGTGAAGTTGATGTAACCGGCTTCGGCCATCCAGGTCATGGCGCTGAAACAGGACTGGTGGCGCTCGGAGTGCAGGCCGAATTCATCGGGGGTGTCCGGGCCACAGATATCGTCCACGTAGAGCACGGTCTTGCGTGGGAAGGTCGCGTACAGGCGCAGGAATATCATTGCGCAGTCGCGGTAAAAGTCGTCGATGTGCAGGTCGGCCATGGTCCGTGGGGCGCGTGCTGGATAAGCTTTTTGTTTTGATTCTTTGTTGACGGAGGAGTGTACAGCAGATGAGTAAAGATCTTGAAGATAACGAATACTGGCGCGACAAGCTGACGCCGGAAGAATTCCACATCACCCGCGAGAAGGGCACCGAGCGCGCCTTCAGCGGTGAGTACTGGAACACCAAGGAGATGGGAGCCTATAAATGCCGCTGCTGCGGTGAAACCCTGTTCCTGTCAGACAGCAAGTACGATTCCGGCTGCGGCTGGCCCAGCTTCTTCCAGCCCGCCGACGGCGAGAAAATCCGCGAGGCCCGCGACACGTCCCATGGCATGATCCGCACCGAGGTCATGTGCGACAACTGCGGTGCACACCTGGGCCACGTATTCGAAGACGGCCCCCAGGACGAGACCGGGTTGCGCTACTGCATCAATTCAGCGTCGATCAAGCTGGAGAAAAGCGAGGCCTAGGCCTCGCCCTCCCTACAGCGTTGCAACCATGCCTGCTAGCCTAGCAGCAGGTCGTCGGCGCTCACCGTCATGCTGTTGGCGCGGTTCTCCATCAGCGTATAGGTGGTGCTGTCGATATTGGAGACATAGTGCCAGTCGGCAGTAGTGGCGTCGGAGGTGAAGGTCACGCGCATCCAGCCACGGTCGCTGATATTGGTGTAGATCAGGTCATCGATCAGGGTGACCAGCGGTGCTTCAAACAGCGCCGCCGCATCGGCCCCCAGCGCACCTTCCAGGCCCGGCGAGGTCACGCTGGGCGCTGCAAACTCCACACCCACTACGTTACCCTGCGTATCCCTTAGCTGTGAGGCCCAGGCGTTGTGGGTGTCTCCGGCCAGCGTCACCAGCCGTGCGTCCACCGAGGCGGCGTGGGTGAGAATGTCATCCCGGTTGAAGCCGTAACCGTCCCAGGCATCGAGGTTGTAGGGGATGGCGGAATCCAGCAGCGCTTGCTGTTCCGGTGTGCGTTGGTCCTCCGGCGTGTTCTTGGCGGCGACTGAAGCGAGCACCGCGGCCACACCGGCTGCCAGGGCGTCATCGCCCAGGTTGCTGGGGTCCAGCGCCAGCAGGATTTGCGCCGGCAGGTTGTAGCGCCCCACCAGCACCTGCTGGCCCAGCACCTGCCAGGTGGTGCTGCTGTTCGTCAGGCGATCCTTGAGCCAGGCGTTCTGCTCCTCACCCAGCAACTGTCGGTTTGAGTCGTTGATGGCGGCCCGCGCGGCGTCGAGGTCTATCATGCCGCCGCTGGTAAACGGTGCGTAGCTAAGCTGCTGGTCGCGGCCAATCAAGCGGGTGTCCAGCATCAGCAAATCGACCAGGTCACCGAATTGGAACTGGCGGTAGATCACCTCCCGGTTGGTCGATGGCGGTCGGATGGGCAGCCACTCGTACCAGGCCTGCAATGCCACGGCGACGCGCTCGTCGAAGTCGCCTTCAGTGTCCGGCTGGTGGTTCTCGGCGCCTTCGCGCCAGGTATCATTGGTGATCTCGTGGTCGTCCCACACCACGTAGAAGGGGTGAGCCCCATGGCAGGCCTGCAGGTCCGGGTCGGTGCGGTACTGGGCGTAGCGGGTGCGGTAGTCTGAGAGGCTGAGGATCTCGGTTTCTGGCTGGGACAGGCGGCCGAACTCCTCGGCGCGATCGCTGGCATAGCCGTCCACGGCATATTCATAGATATAGTCACCGAGGTGCAGCACTGCGTCCACGTCGCTGTTGGCGATCTCCCGGTAGACGTTGAAGAAGCCGGCCGGGTAGTTGGAGCAGGAAATCACCGCGAAGCTGGTGGCGGCCACGGCGCCGGTGGGCAGCGTGCGGGTGCGGCCCACCGGTGAACTTACGTCCTGCACAATAAAGCGGTAGAAGTAGGCGGTGCCGGCCGCCAGGCCGGTGACATCCACCTTGGCGGTGTAGTCCACCTCGTCGGTGGTGGTGCCGTCACCGCTGGCGACCACGTCTTCGAAGGACTCATCGGTGGCCACCTCCCAGCGGATTCTCACCAGACCGGGCTGCGCCGGTGTGGCTCTTGTCCAGATTATGACCGAGTTATCCAGGGCGTCCCCGGAGGCCACACCATGCTGAAAACTGGCCGCCACACCCGGGTCATCGATGAATGTATCGTCGCTGTCGGAGCATCCCAGCAGGTTGCCGCCCAGCAGCGGTAGCAGCGAACCGGCCGCCAGCCCTTTAATGACGCGGCGTCGCTCGATCAGGGGTGGCTTGGAGTCTTGGTCTGACATAGTCTCTCCCGAGGGGTAAAAGCGCTCAATATGCCGCTTTTGCGTGTCATCTGCATGACAAATCTTGCCCGAATGATGGGCAATCCAAGGCTATAAGGGTCACGTACATCCACCCAGAGCTTTGCAAACAGGACAAGCACATGGAAGCTATTGCCAACAACGGAGCCACGGTAAAGAACAACGTAGAACTCGCGATCAGCGCGGAGGCGCGCCGTGTGCGCGACGCCCTGGTGGAGCGCGGGCTGGAAACACCCATGGTCTACAACGGATTGTCTCGCGACGAGAAATACAAGCGTCTGTGCGAGTCGTTTACCGATGTGGCCGAGACCCTGGGGCTGGATCTGGCAGACGACAGCCTGCAGGAGACCCCCCACCGCATCGCCAAGATGTACCTGGACGAAATATTTAGCGGCCTGGACTACGGCCACTTCCCGAAGATCTCCGTGATTGACAACAAGATGGGTGTCGAGGAGATGGTCAAGGTTGACGAGATTTCCGTGACCAGTACCTGCGAGCATCACTTCGTCACCATCGACGGTATGGCTCGGGTTGCCTACATCCCCGGCGAAAAGATTATTGGCCTGTCCAAGATCAATCGCATCGTGCGTTTCTTTGCCCAGCGGCCGCAGGTGCAGGAGCGCCTGACCCAGCAGGTGCTGGTAGCCCTGCAAACCCTGCTGGAGACCGAGAATGTGGCGGTGACCATTGATGCCACCCACTACTGCGTGAAAGCGCGCGGTGTTATGGACGTCAATTCCCGCACCCAGACCACCTCGCTGGGCGGCGCCTTCAAAACCGATCCCAGCACCCGGGCCGAATTCCTCGCCTGATTGATGCGGGCGCCGCGGACCTCACCGCGGTGCCTCACTCCCTCCTGTCTTTCTTCCCGGCCACTGATTGCGCCGAATCGGTGCAGATAGTTTATTTGTGCTCCGGAGCAGGGCGCTCATAACCCCCATTTGTTACGGCTTATGCATCCCCCTGTTCCGCTCTGCGGTTCCGCGGCGCCAGCCTTGACTTGTATCAAGGAGGTTGGCGCCGATACCTGCGTATGCTGTAGGCCTACCAATAAAGTGCGGCGTGGGCATAGCTGCGCCGCCACAAAAGGGGGGCATCGTATGTCGCGAACCTGGCATTCTCTTCTTATTCTGGCCTGTTTGGCCGCCGGTCCCGTCCTGGCACAGGACACTGTTCGCGAGATCGAACAAGAGGGTATCGAACGCACCAGCGACGGGCGCGCTGTGCAGCAGCAGGTGGACAGGCTGCATTCGGAATCTCGGGACCTGGTGGATGAATACTACGCCCACCTGAAACTGGTTGACGGTCTCAAACTCTACAACGCCATGCTGCAGCGCCAGTTGCAGAACCAGGCGGAAGAAATCTCCATCCTGCAGAACTCCATCGCCGACGTGGCCACTGTGGAGCGGCAGATTCTGCCCATTATGTCGCGCATGATCGACGGCCTGGAGCAGTTCATCGGCTTTGACGTGCCCTTCCTGCTGGAGGAGCGCCAGGACCGGGTGGCCGATCTGCGGGCGCTGTTGCCCCGGGCGGACGTTACGGTGGCGGAAAAAACCCGCCGGGTGATGGAGGCTTACCAGATTGAGAACGACTACGGCCGCACGATCGAGGCCTACCGTGGGAAACTGGACCTGGCTACCGCGAGCTTCGACGCCGATTTCCTGCGTGTGGGTCGCGTGGCCCTGATGTACCGGGTGGTGGGCAGCGATGACATCGGCTTCTGGGACCAGCAGGGTAAACAATGGGTGCCGTTGTCCTCCGGGCGCTGGCGACGCTATGTGGACCAGGGTCTGAAAGTGGCGCGCCAGGAGATCGCCCCAGAGCTGATCTCGGTGGCCCTTGATCCGGCACAGGAGGTACAGCGATGAGCACATTCAAACCCTACCTGGAAAAGCCTGTGCTGTTGGTCTTGCTGCTGCTGTGCCTGGTGGTACCGGCGATGGCCCAGGAGGCTGCGGACACGGCAGCGCCAGCGGAAGAACCAGCCGAGGAAAAGGCCGAGAACCCGGTCACCCTGGACGGCTTGCTGGAAGCGGTGCGCAGTGGTCGCCTGGCGGAAAGCCGCAGTAACGAGGAGCGGCTGACGGAGTTCCGCCGCGAGCGCAACCGGCGCCAGCAGATGCTGGAAGACATCATCGCCGAGGAACGGCGCCAGGAAGCCATCAGCAAGGAGCGCGAGGCACGCTTCGAGGAAAACGAGGCCGAGATCGGGGAGTTGGAAGAACGCCTGAAGGAGCGCATGGGTTCCCTCAAGGAGCTGTTCGGTGTCCTGCAGCAGGTCGCCAGCGACGCCCAGGCGCAGTTTTATGTGTCCCTGACCCAGCTCGAGTTTGCCGAGCGCAATGACTTCCTGATCGACTTCGCTGGCCGCATGGGTAAAGCCAACCGCCTGCCGGAGCTCAATGAAATCGAGAAGCTCTGGTATGAGCTGCAGCGCGAGATGGTGGAGTCCGGGCGTATTGTGACGCAAACCCTGCCCGTGGTGACGTCGGAGGGACTGGAAGAGCAGCGCCCGGTCACCCGTGTCGGCCTGTTCAACGTGGTGGCTGACGGCAAGTTTTTGCAGTACGTGCCAGAAACTGGCCGCCTGCTGGAGTTCTCAAGGCAGCCCGACAGTCGCTTCCTGCAGGGCCCGCGAGCCTTCGCGGACGGAGAGAGCGGCTACTTCCCCTTCGCCATCGACCCGGTGCGCGGCCAGCTGCTGACGATTCTCACCCAGGCGCCAAATCTGCGTGAGCGCATCGGCCAGGGCGGGGTTATTGGCTACATTATTATCAGTATCGGCATCTGCGGCGTGCTGCTGGCGCTGTGGCGTTTCGTGTCGCTGTCGCTGGAGTCGCGCCGTATCCGCTCGCAGTTGGCGGATCTGGAACACCCGCGGGATGACAACTCCCTGGGCCGTATCCTCAAGGCCTACCGCGAGGATCGCGAGCTGGATGTGGAAGCGCTGGAACTGAAGATGGGTGAGTCGGTGTTGCGGGAAGTGCCGCATATCAACCGTCACCTGCCGTTGCTGAAGATCATTGCCGCGGTGGCGCCGCTGATGGGGCTGCTGGGTACGGTGACCGGCATGATCATTACGTTTCAGGCAATTACGCTCTTCGGTGCGGGCGACCCGCGCCTGATGGCGGGCGGTATCTCCCAGGCGCTGATTACGACAGTGCTGGGCCTGACGGTGGCAATTCCCACTCTGCTGCTGCACAACGTGGTGCAGGGCAGGGCCCAGGTGATCACCGATATCCTCCAACATGAGGCGGTGGCGGTGGTCGCCGAGCGTGCGGAGCGAGACCAGCCGGCATGATGGCCCTGATCGACGGCTACCTGCCCTGGCTGGGCGACCTGCTGTCGCTGGGCGGGAATATTCTCGCCCTGATCCTGGTCATGGCTTTTCTGCTGTGGACGCTGCTGTGCGAGCGCCTTTACTTTCTGTACGTGACGTACCCAAAGCACGCCCGTAACGCGGTCAAGCTTTGGAATGACCGCAAGGACAAAACCTCCTGGTTTGCGCACCAGTACCGCGATCACCTGCGCCATCGCATCAGTGCCGAGCTCAACAAGCACTATTCGCTGATCGGTACGATTATCAAGGTCTGCCCCCTGTTGGGCCTGCTCGGCACGGTGGGAGGCATGCTGGAGATTTTCGACGCCCTGGCGGCTACCGGCTCCAACAACCCACGCTCCATGGCGTCCGGGGTATCAAAGGCCACGGTATCGACCCTGGCGGGGATGGTAGTGGCCATCTTCGGCCTGCTGCTCGGCAAGTTTGCCGAGCGCCGCGCCTTTGCGGAACGGGACCGCCTCGAGGCGCGCCTCTCATTCATAGCGGAGGGTGACAATGCTTCGTCAGCTTCGTAAGGACAACGACGAATCCAACATCGACATCACGCCCATGCTAGACGTGGTGTTCATCATGTTGATCTTCTTTATCGTGACCGCCACCTTTATCAAGGAATCGGGTACCGAGGTCAGTCGTCCGCTGGCGTTCACCGCCGGGCTGCAGGATAAGGCCAGTATCCTCATCGCCATCGATGCCGAAAACCGGGTCTGGATAGACCGCCGCAATGTGGATCCACGCGGCCTGCGCACCATTATTGAACGGCTGCACGCGGAGAACCCGCGCGGCTCAATCGTCGTGCAGGCTGATAAACTCTCCAAGAACGAAACGCTGGTGGAGGTGCTGGACGCCGCCACCCGGGCCGGCGTAAGTGACGTGGCGATTGCCGCCAGTGAGCCCTGAGCATGCTTGAACCCAGCAGCATAGATGCCATCGACCGCGCTCTCGCGACTCCGCGTGGGCTGCGGCACTGGATGCATGTGATGGGCGCGCTGGTGGTGGGCGCCATCTCGGCGCTGGCCCTGGGCTGGTTCATGGACTACCTGATTCGTACCTCCGATATGCGCCTGGATGAATCGGCCAGGGTGCATGTGCTGGAGTTCGTGCGCGTGCGGCGCGAGGAAACCGCACAACGCAAGGACCGCACGCCGCCCAAGCCCCAACTCCAGGACACGCCCGACGTGCCGCCCATGCCCCAGGAGTCTATGGACGCAACGACCACACAGTTGGCTGTCTCGGCACTGCCGGCGGACGCCGGCCTCAACCTGCAGCGCGGCAGCATCGGCTTTGGCGCCGGTGAGGGCGACTACCTGCCAATTGTGAAAGTGGCGCCGATCTATCCCCAGCGCGCCGCGGTGGCGGGTATCTTTGGCGAATGCCTGGTGGAGTACTCGGTCACAACCGCCGGCACCACCAAGGACGTCAAGGTGATCGAAGAGCGCTGTACCCACTCGGTGTTCTACCGGCCCTCCATTGAGGCGGCCAAGCGCTTCAAGTACAAGCCGCGCATCATCGACGGCGTGGCCGTGGAAGTGCAGGGCGTGCTCAACATGTTCTACTACCAGGAGGAGGAAGCCCAGTGAGAACCCTGGTACTGCTGCTGACCGTGCTGTTGGCGGCTCCGCTGTCCGCCAAGGAATCCGTGGTGGGCATGAACAAGCGCACCTACGACACCCTCAATGAAGTGCAGATCTTCATGGAGGCGGAACAGTGGGATGAGGCGCTGGCGGCCCTGGAAGTCATGGGCAAGCGCAAGCTCAGCGGTTATGAAACCGCCCATATGCTCAATATGTACGGCTTCATCTATTACTCCATGGGCAACAACGAGAAGGCCCTGGAGAACTTTGACCTGGCCCTGCAACAGGAAGGGCTGCCGAACTCCCAGGTGCGCGGCCTGTTGAATTCCTCAACGCAGGTCTCCCTGTCCATCGGTGACTACCCGGCTGCCGAGGGTTATGCCAAGCGTCTGCTGGAGGCGGAGGTCGAGGCACCCCAGCCGCTCAGTCAGGTCTTGCTGGCCCAGGCCTACGTGGGCCAGGAGCGCTGGGCAGACGCTGAGGGGCCGCTGAAAACCGCGCTGGCCATGCTGGAAGCCAGTGGCGCGACGCCGCGTGAAAACTGGATGGTGATGCTGAGCTCCATCTATCACGCCCAGGAAAAATACGAAGAGATGCGCGACCTGCTGTACGAGGTGGTCAAGCTCTACCCGCGGGAACGCTACATACTCAACCTGGCGGCGCTTAACGGGCAGCTCGGTGAACCGGAGAGGCAGCTCGCGCTGATCGAATCCCTGGAAGAAGATGACCGTGTCGTCAAAAGCTTCCACTTTGTCACCCTGGCCAACCTGTTCCTCTCCCAGGGCGTGCCGGTCAAGGCGGCGCGGCTGCTGGAGCGTGAGATTGAAAACGGCCGGGTGCCCGACACCCGGCAGAACCTGGAACTCACCTCCCAGGCCTGGTACCTGGCGGGGGAGGAGGCCAGGGCCATCCCACCACTGATGGCGGCGGCCCAGAAAGAGCAGAGCGGCAAGCTGTTCCTGCGCATCGCCCGCCTGCATATGGACCTCTATCAGTGGGATGAGGCCGAAAGCGCCGCGCGCCAGGCCCTGGCCATGGAGGATCTTGAAGAACCGGGGGACGCCTGGCTGCTGATCGGCATGGCCCTGGCCCGCGCCAACGAACTGGAGGCGGCGCGCACAGCATTTGTCCAGGCCTCGGAGTACGATAGCAGCGTGAAGTGGGCCATGCAGTGGATGCGCTTCGTAGAAACCGAGCAGGCGCGCATCGCATCCCTGACAGAGGAAGACGCCTGACGCCGGAACTTGGGTAAACTCCCGGGGTCTGTTAACCCACACCCAGGGACAAGGTAACGAAATGTTATCGCTTCGCTTTACATCCGCGGCGCTGGTCATGGCACTGGCGTTTGTTTTCGCCACCTTTCCGGCCTCCGCCGGTGCCCCCGTCGGCGGCAAGGCGCCGCATTTTGTGCTGGTCGACAGCAGCGGCGAGTTGGTGAGTCTCAAGGATTTCCGCGGTCAGCCGCTGGTAGTGCATTTCTGGGCCACCTGGTGCCCCTACTGCAAAAAAGTGCAGCCCGGCCTGCAGAAGCTGGCCGACAAGCATGCTGACCAGGGCCTGGTGCTGATTGGTATCAGCTTCCGCGAAGACGAGGGCAGCCAGCCGCAGTCGGTGCTGGAGGCCCGCGGTCACAACTTCACTACCCTGGTGGAAGGTGATGAAGTGGCGGAGATGTACGGCGTCCGCGGTACGCCCACCACGGTGTTTATCGACGCCAAGGGCACCGTGATTGGCGCCACCCATACCTCAGATCCCGCTGACCCTATCCTTGAACGCCTGGCCCAGCAGCTCCTCGGGACTGCCGAGTAATGGAAAACGCCGGCACTATAGTCGTCATCTTTGTCGCCATTGTGGTGGTGGGCGTTTTTGCCTATATGGCCAGGCGCCTCGACCAGCGTCGACACCAGGACCAGCTGGAACGTATACAGGAACGAATCCGCAGGAGCGAAGAAAACTCGTCGCCGGCAGCGGGCGGCGCCGAAGCGGGTACCGGCACCGGTGATGATCCCGAAAGCGGTGCGGTCGACCGCTGAACCCAAGCTGAACCCGAATATAAGGAATAAAAAAAGGGAGCCCGGTTGGACTCCCTTTCCTGGAATTTGGAGCGGGAAACGAGGTTCGAACTCGCGACCTCAACCTTGGCAAGGTTGCGCTCTACCAGCTGAGCTATTCCCGCAATGGCGTCCCCTAGGGGGTTCGAACCCCTGTTCCCGCCGTGAAAGGGCGGTGTCCTAGGCCACTAGACGAAGGGGACATGTTACAAGATCTTCCGAAGATTTTCTGCAGTGTCTTCTTCAGTTCATTGCGTACTTCGTCGCTTTGGCAGGGCGCTGAATCAGTCATCTCCCTGTCAAAGAGGCGCGCATTCTATGGTCCCGTATGGCAAACGTCAAGCCTTG
This sequence comes from Halieaceae bacterium, assembly GCA_028280635.1. Classification (GTDB taxonomy): domain Bacteria; phylum Pseudomonadota; class Gammaproteobacteria; order Pseudomonadales; family Halieaceae; genus JANQIO01. The sequence continues at coordinate 20,533 of JANQLM010000052.1, forward strand.
GACGGGGAATTCGCCGGGCGCGCAATCTATTGCAAATTCAACAGCTTGGCCCGCTCCGCGCGGTAGTCGAAATCGGCATTGTCAGCCGCCGCTACCCGCAACTCTTCAAGGGTCTGGAAGGTCTGCATTTCTTCATCGGGCATGTAGTGCAGGCAGTCGCCGCCGATGAACCACAGCAGGTCCCGGGGGAACAGCGGGGCAAACTCCGGGGCGTGGGTGAACAGGGTGCTGATCAGGGCCGGCCCCTCCTCGTAGATGCCCCGGCCGCGGGCCAGTTCGGCAAATCCCGCTGCCAGGGTCCGCAGGGGATCCTCTGCTGAGGTTTTCTCGGCCTCTTTGGCCAATCGCTCGGCGAAGCTGGCCGCCAGTTCCAGGCAGAAGGCCCGATATTCACTGTCATTCATCCTGCAGTCGCACCGCTACGTAAATGGGATATACAATACCGGCCTTTTTCCCAACCGCATACTCAACGGAACCCGCTATCCATGACGGCAGCGCTGTCCATTCGCGACCTGAGCAAGGTCTACGCCAACGACGTACACGCCCTGCGGGGCATCAGCCTCGATGTGCAGGAGGGTGATTTCTTCGCCCTGCTGGGCCCCAACGGGGCGGGCAAATCCACCACCATCGGCATCCTGTTCTCGCTGATCAACAAGAGCGGCGGCAAGGTCGAGGTGTTTGGCATCGATACCGATGAGGATTTCCCCGGCGCCAAGAAGCATATCGGCATCGTCCCCCAGGAGTTCAACTTCAACCTGTTCGAGAAGGTTGAGCACATCGTGGTGACCCAGGGCGGCTATTACGGCCTGCCAGCGGACCTCGCGAAAGAGCGCGCCGAGAAATACCTGCGCAAGCTGGGCCTGTGGGAAAAGCGCAACGATCGCGCCCGCGAGCTGTCCGGCGGCATGAAGCGCCGCCTGATGATTGCCCGTGCCCTGGTGCACGAACCGCGGCTGTTGATCCTCGACGAACCCACCGCGGGGGTGGATATCGAGATGCGCCGCTCCATGTGGGAATTCCTGCAGGAGCTGAATGCCTCCGGCACCACCATCATTCTTACCACCCACTATCTGGAAGAGGCGGAGAGCCTGTGCCGCAACATTGCCATCATCGACCAGGGCAGCATCGTGCATCATTCCAGCATGCGTGAGCTGCTGCGCCAGCTTCATACCGAGATGTTCATTCTCGATACGCGCCAGGAGCTCCACCAGGAGGTAAGCATACCGGGCTTCCCCTGCCAGTGGGTGGACGCCCACACCCTGGAGGTCGAGGTGGACAAGGATCAGGACCTGAATGAGCTGTTCAGCGCACTCAGCCAGCAGGGAATTGATATCTCCAGCATGCGCAACAAAGCCAACCGGCTGGAAGAAATGTTTGTCAGCCTGCTGTCATAAGGAAACGACACACAATGAACAGCTATGAAAAATGGGTCGCCTTCCAGACCATCCTGGTCAAGGAAGTGCGCCGCTACCTGCGCATCTGGCCCCAGACCCTGCTGCCGCCGGCCATCACCATGACCCTGTACTTCGTAATCTTCGGCGCCTTGATCGGTTCGCGGATCGGCGAGATGGGGGGCTTCAGCTACATGCAGTTCGTGGTGCCGGGCCTGATCATGATGGCGGTGGTGACCAATTCCTACTCCAACGTGGTGTCGTCGTTCTTCGGCGCCAAGTTCAACCACAGCGTGGAGGAACTATTGGTCTCGCCGGTGCCCAACTGGGTGATCCTGGCGGGATATATCACTGGCGGTGTCAGCCGCGGGCTGATGGTAGCCGTGATTGTCACCTGCCTGTCGCTGTTTTTTGCGGAACTCAGCATTCACAACCTGCCGCTGACCGTCGCCATTGTGCTGTTTACCTCGGTGCTGTTTGCCCTGTTCGGTTTTATCAATGCCGTGTTCGCCAACAATTTTGACGACATCTCCATCGTGCCCACCTTCGTGCTGACACCGCTGATCTACCTGGGCGGAGTGTTCTACTCCATGGAACTGCTGCCGGACTTCTGGGAAGGCGTGTCGCGGCTCAATCCGCTGGTGTACGTGGTGAACGGTTTCCGCTACGGGGTGCTGGGTGTGTCGGATGTGGACGTGCGCTTTGCCTTCGGCATGCTGGCGCTGTTCACTGCGGTCGCTTTTGCCTATTGCATGCACCTGCTCAACACCGGCAAGAGGTTGCGCCAGTAATGCTGCTGGGGCAGGACAGCCCGGCCCCGGCTCGCTACGCGCCGGAGATTCTCTATCCCATTGCCCGCCGCCTGGCGCGGGATGAGCTGGGGTTGCCGGTGAAGCTGCCGTTTTTTGGCGAAGACATCTGGCACGGCTGGGAGCTGTCCTGGCTGGATATGGAGGGTGGGCCGCAAAGCGCGGTCGCTCGCTTCGCGATTCCCGCAACGTCTGAAAACCTGGTGGAGTCGAAGTCCTTTAAGCTCTACCTGAACTCACTTAATCAGGAGGCCTTCGAGAGCAGCGAGGCCCTCAAGGCGACACTGGTCAAGGACCTGTCCGCGGTGGCCGCTGGTGAAGTCGAGCTTGAACTGTTCGCAGTGGATGATCCGACCCTGGCACCCACGCCCCTGACTGGCGAATGTGTAGACGGCGAGGTGCTAACGCGCCGGGCCGCGGAGCCTGATGTCGACCTGCTGGAAGTGGTCGAAGTGCCAGGCGAGACGCAGCTATATAGCCACGGCCTTCGCTCCCTGTGCCCGGTGACGGCCCAACCCGACTGGGCCACGGTGATACTACACTGTGACGGGCAGTGCGTGACGCCGGCCAGCCTGCGGACCTACGTCGCCAGTTTCCGCCACCACCAGGAGTTCCACGAGCAGTGCGTGGAGCGCATGTTCCGGGACCTGCAGAACGCCGGCCTGGGCCTGTTCAGTGTGCAGGCCCTGTACACCCGCCGTGGCGGGCTCGACATCAGTCCCTGGCGCAGCACGAAGCCGGGGCGTGCGCCCCGGCTGCGCAGCATGCGCCAGTAGTGGGCCTTATCAGGCGTTGCCGGTCTTCAGCTTGCCCCAGATTTCCGGCTGGTTGATCTTCAGCAGCATACGGATTTCCTCGGCTGCAATCTCGTCACCCCGGGCCACTGCCGCTACCAGTTCCTGTTTCAGGCTCACCGGCCTGGGCTTCTCGTAAAACTCGATCATTTCCATGGTTTTCTCCTTCATATCGCCACCTTCTGCAGTCGATTCCGCGCTGCGTTGATAGCGCTTATTAGATGCCCGATGGCGGTTTTGAAGGATGGCAGCCAGCGACAGCCGCATTGCCGCGTACGCCAGTGATGTCGGGCCCCGTTGCGCTGGTAACCTGTGGGTGTTGTGGTATGATTCGCGCCCTTGTCGCAGCGGGCCCCGGCGGACTGTCTGCGATAACCCGGAGAGGTGGCCGAGCGGTCGAAGGCGCACGCCTGGAAAGTGTGTATACGGAAACGTATCGAGGGTTCGAATCCCTCCCTCTCCGCCAATTTATGGCGACCCTTGCGGTCCCCTCGCAACGATAGGTAGTGAACTCCGCCAGGCCCGGAAGGGAGCAACGGTAATTATCGACTCGTGTGCCGAGGTGCGGCTGCTTGGGTCGCCTCCATTCTTATCGCGAACTTCACTTCATTCAGCACGCTTGGCTGCGGCCGCTCTCTCGTGTTGGTGCTCCGTAGGGCGGTGCCGGTGCGCAGGCTATTGCCAGCACGGTTGCTAGCCTGTTCTGGCTTTCTGGGGATCGCACCGGAGTCGAGGGCTTCTGTGGTTTCCAGTGGTTTATCCGGCGCGCCCTGATGGTGCTGGCAATAGCCTGCGCACCGACACCTCAGTTGCGTACCACACTCGGTCGAGGCGGGATGGATGCGACGCTGTGTTGTGGGGGTGGAGTATCGAGCGTCTGTTCTGCGTTTTTACCCAAGTCTGGTGGGCTGTACTGCGATCTGAGAGGTGTCGGCGTGTATGGTCTGGCCAGCACCATCAGGGCGCGCCGTTTCATCCGATAGAAACCCCAGAAGCCCTCGACTCCGGTGCAATCCCCCCAAGCCCAAGACTCGGCTAGCGACCGTGCGGGCCAGACCATACACGTCGGCGCCTCGCTTCGAAGCTGGATACGTCTAAGAGCTGCGGTTTGGTGTGAGGGCAGGGACCATTGGTGTATCCTTGGCGGTTTCCGAAGTTACTCGTTCAGTCGTTTATGTCGCATCAGGTTCTGGCCAGAAAATGGCGTCCCCGGGTATTCCGCGAGATGGTGGGGCAGGAGCATGTGCTGCAGGCGCTGATCAATGCGCTGGACCACGACCGTTTACACCATGCGTACCTGTTTACCGGCACCCGCGGGGTGGGCAAGACCACGGTGGCGCGTATCCTGGCCAAGTGCCTGAACTGTGAGGTGGGAGTCAGCTCCGAGCCCTGCGGAACCTGTGGTTCCTGCCTGGAGATTGCCGAGGGCCGCAGTGTTGACCTGATCGAGGTGGATGCGGCTTCCCGCACCAAGGTGGAGGATACCCGCGAGCTGTTGGAGAATGTGCAGTACGCACCGACCCGCTGCCGCTACAAGGTCTACCTGATCGACGAGGTGCACATGCTCTCCACCAGCAGCTTCAACGCGCTGCTGAAGACCCTGGAGGAGCCGCCGCCCCATGTGATCTTCCTGCTGGCCACCACCGACCCGCAGAAGCTGCCGGCGACGGTGTTGTCCCGCTGCCTGCAGTTCAATCTCAAGAACATGTCGCCGGAGCTGATTGTCGGCTATCTCAAGAGCGTGCTTGAGCAGGAGATGGTGAGCTTTGAAGAGCCTGCACTGTGGCTGCTGGCCCGGGCTGCGGAAGGCAGCATGCGCGATGCCCTAAGTCTGACCGATCAGGCGGTAGCCTTTGGCAACGGCAAGCTGGCGGAAGCGGATGTCCGCAATATGCTGGGTACCGTGGACCTGTCTTTCGTCTATCGGCTGCTGGAGGCGGTTGCCGCCCAGGATGCGGCTGCGGCGCTGGACGTGGTCGAGGCGATGTCTGAGCACGCCCCGGATTATGCCGGCACCCTGGATGAACTGGCTTCGCTGCTGCACCGGGTGGCGGTAGCCCAGGCGGTGCCTGACGCAGTGGACAATAGTCTGGGCGATGCGGAGCAGGTGGCCGCATTTGCCGCCGGCATGACGGCGGAAGACGCGCAGCTTTACTACCAGTTCGCCATCACCGGCAAGCGCGATCTGGCGCTGGCGCCGGATGCCCGCGGCGGCATGGACATGGCGCTGCTGCGGATGATCGCCTTCCGCCCGGCTGCGGTGATTGATGACAGCGTGAGTACGGAAGCCCTCGAGGAGCGCGGCCCCGAGGTGGCCGCCGCGGCAAAAAAGCCTGATTCCCCGCAGGCACCGGAACCGGTGCCTGTGTCGCCAGCGCCTGAGCCCATAGTGTCTGAACCGGTCGCCTCGGCACCGGTCGCGCCTGGGCCGGCCGCGCCTGAGCCGGCCGCGCCTGAGCCAGCCGCAACTGCACCCATACCCGAATCAAAGACACCAGGGATGGCCGCTCCTGAGCCGGTGATTCCGCAAGCGGCCGCGCCCGAACCGGTCGCCACACCCCAACCAGAATCAGAGCCAGCGCCAGCGCCTGAAGCTGAACCCGGCCACGCAGCCACCGAGCGGCTGCCGCTGGAACCGGCCCGCTGGCCGGATCTGTTGGATAGGCTGGGGCTGAACGGGCTGGTTTACAATGTCGCTTCCCATTGTGAGCTGCGCCAGGTCGAGGGTGACCGCGCCTGGTTCACCCTGGACGAGAGCAATGCCTCGCTATACAACGACGCCCACAGCCAACGCATCGCCGCGGCCCTGGGCAAGTATTACCAGCGGGATATCGCGGTGGAAATCGAGCCCGGTTCGCCCCGCTATGAAACCCCTGCCCAGCGCGCCCACCGGCTGCTGGAAGAGCGCCAGGCCCAGGCCCTGGAATCCATCGAATCCGACCCCGGGGTCAAGCTGCTGCTGGATCGCTTTGAGGGCAGCATCGACCGGGATTCGGTCACACCGATCAAACACTGAGGTGACCCGTGAAAGGTAGTCTTAACGACCTGATGAAGCAGGCCCAGGAAATGCAGCAGAAAATGCTGGAGGCCAAGGAACAGGTGGCAAAACAGGAGTTCGAGGGCCAGGCCGGCGCGGGCCTGGTGCGGGTCATCATGACCGGGCGCTACGATGTGCGCCGGGTCCATGTCGACGACAGTGTGCTGGGCGAAGACAAGGAGATGCTGGAGGACCTGCTGGCTGCCGCCGTCAATGATGCGGTGAAGAAGGTCGAGGCCAGCAACCAGGATGTGTTGGGCAGCATGCTGCCGCCCGGCTTCAAAATGCCTTTCTAGGTGCCGGGCCCGACCGAGTGAGTTTCAGTCCGCTTATTGAGCAGCTGGTCGAAAGCCTGCGCTGCCTTCCCGGGGTGGGTCGCAAGACCGCGCAACGCATGGCCCTGCACCTGCTGGAGCGCGACCGCGAGGGTGGCGTCGACCTGGCGACAGCGCTGAGTGAAGCCATGGCCGGTGTCAGCCATTGCCGGCTATGCCGCAATTTTACCGAGCAGGATGTTTGTAGTATCTGCGCCGATACGCGCCGGGACAACAGCACCATCTGCGTGGTTGAATCTCCGGCGGACGTGGTCGCCGTGGAGCAGAGTGGCAGCTACCGGGGCCTTTACTTTGTGCTGATGGGTCACCTGTCTCCCATCGACGGCATCGGGCCGGAGGATATCGGACTGGATCTGCTACAGGAGCGCATTCAGCGTGACGGGGTGTCCGAGCTGATCCTGGCCACCAATCCCACTGTGGAGGGCGAGGCCACCGCTTACTACCTGTCGGAACTGGTCAGGGGCGAGGAGGGTATTCGCATCAGTCGCATTGCCCATGGGGTACCGCTGGGCGGTGAACTCGAATACGTGGACGGCAGCACCCTGGCGCACGCTTTTAGCGGCCGCAAGTTGATGGAATAGCATGAACTACGAGTTGATCACGGACAGCATCGCATTTGCGGATATTGTGCAGCGCTTCGCCGCAGACGACGCGGTGATTGTGGACACCGAGTTCATGCGCCGCGATACCTATTACCCTCAGCCAGCGCTGGTGCAGCTGTGTTTTCCGGGTGAGCCCGACAAGGCCTGGCTGATCGATCCACTGGCCATTGACGATGTCTCGCCGTTGAAACAGCTGTTCGAGAACCCGGCGATCGTCAAGGTGCTGCATTCGGCCAGTGAAGACCTGGAGGTGTTCCAGGTCTACCTGGGCACCCAACCGCTGCCATTGTTCGACACTCAGCGCGCCGCGGCCTTCGCCGGTCTGGGTTTCAGTCTGGGCTACCGGGCCCTGGTGGAGGCCGTCAGCGGCCTGGAGCTTGCCAAGGGAGAGACCCGTTCCGATTGGCTGGCTCGTCCGCTCAGTGACGCCCAGCTCGATTATGCGGCTGCAGATGTCATTCCCCTGCTGCCAGTCTACCGGCACCTGCGCGAGCGCCTGGATGCCAGCGGCCGCAGTGACTGGGTGTTGGAAGACGGGGCTGCGGCCGCGACGGAGGCGGCGGCACCGCCGGCGCCTTCCCATACCCGGGTCAAGTCGGCCTGGAAGCTCAAGCCGCGGCAGCTGGCGGCCCTGGCCCTGGTCTGCGATTGGCGCGACGAGCGGGCCCGGCGGTTGGACAAACCGCGTAGCTGGATTCTGGCCGACAAAGTGTGCCTGGCCCTGGCTCAGCGCCTGCCCGCCAATATGGGGCAGCTGCGCGGGGTACCGGATATGCCGCAGGCCGTGGTACGCAAACAGGGCGAGGTGCTGCTGGACCTGGTAGGTGAAGCCAGTGGCCTGCCGGAGGATGAGTTGCCACCGGCCCTGGGCAAGCCGCTGGACGCCGCCCAGCGCGACGAGCTCAAGAAGCTGAAAGCGGCCGCCGCGGCCCTGGCGCGCGACTGGCAGGTGGAGCCCGAGGCCTTGCTGCCGTCAAAAGACTATGAACTGATGGTGCGCCTGGCCCACGGCGAACAATTGGAATGGCCCTCGCGCTGGTCGGGCTGGCGCCAGCAGGCGGTGGTGGCACCGTTGCTGCAAACCGTTGGCCTGGAGGCCTGAGCCGTGCTTTGCCAGGTCTATCGCAGCCCGCGCAAGGAGCAGATGTATCTATATGTCAGCAAGGCCGAGGGGCTCGGACGAGTGCCCGAGGCGCTGTTGGGCCAGTTTGGCGAGCCGCAGCCGATCATGTTGTTGCATCTTGACGGCAGCAAGAAGCTGGCGCGCGCCGATGCTGATGAAGTGGTGGCGCAGATCGAAGAGCGCGGCTACTACCTGCAGATGCCGCCCGGGCCGGAAGAACTGCGGAAGGGCGCCTGAGCATGGAGCGGTTCTGGGAACAGAAATCCCTGGCGGAGATGTCCGAGGCGGAGTGGGAATCCCTCTGCGATGGCTGTGCACGCTGTTGCCTGCACAAGTTGGAAGATGCCGACAGCGGCGAGGTGTATTACACCGGCGTGCGTTGTCGCTACCTGGAGGAATCGAGCTGTCGCTGCAGCGACTACCCGCGCCGCAGTGAATTGATGTCCAACTGTATCGACCTCAAGCAGCACGATGTGGCGGCGCTGCACTGGCTGCCGGATAGCTGTGCCTACCGCCTGTTGTCCGAGGGCAAACCACTGTACGACTGGCACCCGCTGATCAGCGGCAGCCCGGAGTCGGTGCACGAAGCGGGTATCAGCATTCGCGGCCGAGTGGTGTCGGATGAATTCGTGCACCCCGACGGGTACGATGAGCACATTATCACCTGGGTAGAGTAGATGCTGTCACCGGAAAGCTACCACACCGCCTGGCTGGCCTATGCCGCCGCCACCTTTGGCGCCATCCTGGTGTTGTACCTGTGGGTGGGTTCGCGCCTGTCCCACGGCCTGCGCCTGACGCTGGGGTTGATACTGGCCGCCCTGGCCCTGACGCCGGCCCACCCCGCGCCGGATGCCCAGACCTGGGCGCCGGCCATCTTCGTGGTGTTCTTTGAGCTGCTCACCACCGGCACCGAGGCCGCTGCGCGGCCGCTGCGCTCGCTGTTGATCGCCCAGGGTATGGCCCTGGCCCTGTGCCTGGTGGGCTGGCTGCTGTTGCGCAGCCTGCGCCGTTCCCCGGATCCCGCGAACTAGGCTGCGGCCGCAGCAAGCCGTTTCTTGATTCCACTCGTACCAGTCGGTAGGCTGGCACGTTCATTTTGAGAGGGTAAACACCAGATGAAGTTTGAAGGGACCGAGCGATACGTCGCGACCGAAGACCTGCGCATGGCGGTAAACGCCGCGGTGGAATTGCAGCGGCCGCTGCTGATCAAGGGCGAGCCGGGCACCGGCAAGACCATGCTGGCCGAGGAAGTGGCCGACGCCCTGGGCATGAAGCTGATCCAGTGGCATATCAAGTCCACCACCAAGGCACAGCAGGGTCTGTACGAATACGACGCGGTCTCCCGCCTGCGTGACTCCCAGCTCGGCGACGAGAAGGTTCACGATATTGCCAACTACATCAAGCGCGGCAAGCTCTGGGAGGCCTTCGATTCCGACGAGCAGGTGGTGCTGCTGATCGACGAGGTCGATAAGGCGGACATTGAGTTTCCCAACGACCTGTTGGTGGAACTGGATCGCATGGAGTTCTTCGTTTACGAAACCGGGGAGACCATCAAAGCCAAGCATCGTCCGATTATCATCATTACCAGTAACAACGAGAAGGAACTGCCGGACGCCTTCCTGCGCCGCTGCTTCTTCCACTTCATCAACTTCCCGGATCGCGAGACCATGCGCGAGATCGTCGAAGTGCACTACCCGGGCATCGTCCAGGACCTGGTACAGGAAGCCATGGAAGTGTTTTTCGACGTGCGCAGCATTCCGGGCCTCAAGAAGAAGCCCTCCACTTCTGAGCTGATCGACTGGCTCAAGCTGCTGATGGCCGACGATATCCCCGATGAAATCCTCAAGGAGCGCGACCCCACCAAGGCCATTCCGCCCCTGTACGGCGCCCTGCTGAAGAACGAGCAGGACGTACACCTGCTGGAGCGCCTGGCCTTTATGCACCGTCGCGAGATGCGCCAGTAACTCGGGCAGGACGCTTATGCTCATTAACTTCTTCCACGGCCTGCGCGACGCGGGTGTCCCGGTCAGCACCACGGAACTGCTGGTGCTGCTGGAGGGCCTCAAGCAGCGCATGGCCTTCGCGGACATGGACGATTTCTACTACTTCTCCCGCACCTGCATGGTGAAAGACGAGAAGTACTTCGACCGCTTCGACCGCGCCTTCGGCCTGCATTTCCAGGACCTGGAAGCCCTCGACGACATCATTGAGGCGCTGATCCCGGACGACTGGCTGCGCAGCGAGTTCATGAAGAACCTCACCGAGGAAGAGAAAGCCAAGATCGAATCCCTCGGCGGTCTGGAGAAGCTCATCGAGGAGTTCAAGAAGCGCCTTGAAGAGCAGAAAAAGCGCCATGAAGGCGGCAGCAAGTGGGTCGGCACCGGCGGCACCTCACCCTTTGGCCAGGAGGGCTATCACCCGGAGGGCATTCGGGTCGGCTCCAACGGCAAGAACAAGAAAGCAGTCAAGGTCTGGGAGAAGCGCGACTTCGCCAACCTCGACGATTCCGTCGAACTGGGCACCCGCAACATCAAGGTGGCCCTGCGCCGGCTGCGCAAGTTCGCCCGCACCGGCGCCACCGAGGAACTGGACCTCGACGACACCATCAGCTCCACCGCCCGCAACGCCGGCCTGCTGGATATCAAGATGGTGCCGGAGCGCCACAATGCGGTTAAGGTATTGCTGTTCCTCGATGTCGGCGGCTCCATGGACCCGCATATCAAGGTCTGTGAGGAGCTGTTCTCCGCTTCGCGCACGGAGTTCAAGCACCTCGAGTACTTCTATTTTCACAACTTCATCTACGAGTCGGTCTGGAAGAACAATATCCGCCGCCACACGGAACGCACGCCGATGCTGGATGTACTCCACAAGTACAGCCACGACTACAAGGTGGTCTTCGTCGGCGACGCCTCCATGTCGCCCTACGAGATCGCCCAGCCGGGCGGAAGCGTGGAGCACTGGAACGAGGAGGCCGGCGAGGTCTGGATGCGGCGCCTCACCGACGTCTACGACAAGGTCATCTGGCTCAATCCCGTGGCCGAAGACGAGTGGGAGTACACCCAGTCGGTCTCCATGACCCGCCAGTTGGTAGACGGCAAGATGTACCCGCTGACCCTCAAAGGCCTCGAAGAAGGGATGTCGTTCCTTTCCAAGTAGCTGGTCGAGCTTCGTAGCGAGGTGACGGTGCTGATGCTACTCCCAGCACGGTCGCTAGCCGCTTCGGGTTTTCTGGGGATTGCACCTTCATCGAGGGCTTCTGGGGTTTCGCGTAGTGGGTCCGGCGCGCCCTGATGGTGCTGGGAGTAGCATCAGCACCGTCACCTCTCGAATCGCGACCAGCTTCTTGTTGTTCCCTGTGTTTGGTCGAGCTTACGTCTTGGTTTCTGAGCTTTGCCTGAGCTTAGTAGGCAGGCAATCATCGAACCTTGGCAACCGCTGGAATCTCGCTCGGCCTATCGAGCTCCTTCCCATAAAGAGGGTCGTGTCGGCAAGCGAGTACTACAATCTCGCGGTTGATTTATCGCCAGGGACGTTCATGCCGGGTTCAACCGCTTCACAGCTTGATTGTTGAGCTTGTGACGGGGTGCTGAAGCGTCGGTGTGGATGCCCTTTTCAGCACAATCAGGGCGCGCCGGATAAACCACTAGAAACCCCAGAAGCCCTCGACTCCGGTCCAATCCCCCCAGGCCCCAACTCGGCTAGCGACCGTGCAGAAAAGGGCATCCACGGCGACGCTTCGGGTGTGGCACCAAACTGCAACGATCAACCAGCCAGATAGGCAATCAACGCGGCAGTAACGGCGACATTCAATGACTCGACGCCGTTTTGCATTGGGATGTGGCGTTGCTCATCTGCGAGAGCCAGCACGGGCTTTGAGGGGCCGTCGGTTTCGTTCCCGAGGACATAGATCACCCTGTCTCCAGTATTCCCATCGAACAGAGACTGCTCGGCATTGGCATCGAGTACGCAGACGCGGAAACCCTGTTGCTGGCAGGTATTGAGGGCGTCGGGGAGATCGCGGCAGCGGACCAGGGGGGCCCTGAAGAGGGTGCCGGCGCTGGCCTTGACGGCGAGCGGGCCGAGGGCAGCGTTGCCGTCGCGCGGCCAGAGGATACCGTCGATGCCGCCGGCGACGGCGGAGCGCACCAGCATGCCGAGGTTCTGGGGGTTGGTGATGCCGTCGGCGGCGAGCAGGCGGGCGGGGGCGCCGTTGTCGCGGGCCAGGAAATCCTCGAGGCTGGCAAAGGCGGGGCAGTGCACGTCCACCGCCACACCCTGGTCCTGGCTGCCTTTGCGGGAGATGCGTGACAGCTCGCGCTTGCCGTGGGTGAGGATTTCGATGCCGCGCTGCTCCGCCAGGGCGCGCATCTGGTCGAGGATGGGGGCGGGTTTATTGCTGTCGGCGACATGCAGCCGGTAACAGTTCAGGCTGTCGTCCTGCAGCACTTCCAGCGCGGGTTTGCGACCGTAAACCGTCAATACCTGGTCAAAGAAACCCGACATCCCTGGGGCTCCCGACTAGTGCTCTTCTTCGTGAGGGGCGTGCTCCTTGGCGACCTCGGCCACCTCGTTGGCGGCGGTGCGCATGCGCTCGGCGATGTGCTCGATCTCGGCGCCGGTGACCGGTTTTTCGAAAGAGCCGGCCGCGAAGCACAGGGCGGGGAGTTGGCGCTGGGCGAACACCGGCACGTTGATAGTGCTCACCTCATAGCGCGCCCGTGGGTCGATGCGGTCCAGGTGCACCTGCTCGTCACAGAGGGCGCGCTGGTATTTTGCAGTGACTTCCTGCAGGTCGGACAGGTTCCAGGCTTCCTGAATCTGCTTGAGGTCCTCGTGCAGGGTGGCTTCGGCGCGGGTGCGCAGCACCACCTCGTAGCCGCGGGCACGGATGCCGATTACTGACATGCGCAGGCGCTGGTCGAGCTTCTCGTCATAGCCGCCGTAGGCCTCGTGGGCGGCGTCGAGCCAGGCCTGCAGGTGTTTGGCGGGTGACCAGGCAGTGAAGCAGGCGCCGATAGGCGCGATGTTGGGTAAGCGGAGGCCGAGCTGGAAATTGTCGATCAGGTGGCTGGCCTTGCCGTACAGGGCCAGCAACACGATGTGGGACTTGGAGCGGCCGGTCACGCCGAAACCTACGTCCAGGTCCTGTTCCAGGGATTCCAGTGCCGGACGGGCGTACTCCAGTACCGGGAACTGCACGAAGGCCGCATTGCCCGCGGCGATGATGCTGGGGCCGAGGCGGTAGGCCTTGGTCTTGGGGTGCTGTACCAGGAAGCCGTAGGTCGCCATGGTGGTCAGGATGGCATGACAGGTGGCCTTGTTGAGATTGAGGCGGCGGGTCATCTCGGTCAGGCCGAATGCCTGGTTTGGGTTGGCCATCAGCAGGTCGAGAATTGCCAGCGCGCGGGCCGTGGGTTGTGAAAACAGAGCCATGTGCGTATGTTCCTCAGCCCCTGGGCGCTTGCGGGCGCGTGCCTGGGCTTGTACTGATTTATCGGTATAAATTATTGAACTGAGGAGTGTACTGCGGGCGTCGTGAGGAAATCAATACTCAAAATCTGCACCCGTGAGAGTGGGTCGTCACCAGGAGACAGGGATGCCTGAGCCCGATGTGGTGCTGTACAGTACCAGCGCTTGCCACCTGTGTGAACAGGCAGAGCGGCTGCTCATGCCCTGGGTGGAGCATGGCCTGAGCGTGGCGGTCGATGATATTGCCGACTCCGACACGCTATTTGAGCGTTACGGTGAGCGAATCCCGGTGCTTCGGCGCGCGGATTCCGGCGCCGAACTGGACTGGCCTTTCGATGCTGTCCGGCTGGCCGAGTTCCTCGCGTCGCTTGGCGGCCGGTCGGATTAGGGCCGGCTACTTCTCGATGCCGACGCGCACCGCCAGCACGTCACAGGTGGCGCCGTGCAGCACACCGTTGGCGGTAGAGCCCATCAGCAGCGCCAGCCCGTAGCGGCCGTGGCTGCCCACCACGATCAGGTCGGCACCCACTTCCTCCGCCATGTTGTGGATTTCCACTTCCGGGCGGCCCAGCACAATGTGCTGCCGCTCTTCGGGAATTCGGCAGTCGCTGGCGAAGCTGGCGAGCTGCTGTTTGGCCTGCTGGTGGATCTCTTCCTGGATGCCGGAAAAATCCATTGGGATGTCGCCGCCGTAGGCAAAGCTGAGGGGCTCTATCACGTGGATCACGTGCAGCGTGGCATCGTTGGCCGAGGCCAGCGCGGCGGCGCGCTCGGCCACATCGCCGGATTCATCGCTCAGGTCTACGGCCATCAGCAGGGTTTTGTAGGCGGTGCCCGACATGGTGTGCTCCATCAGTTCGACTGTTTTCGTTATAGCATAGTATGAAAAAGGGAAACCCTGTTCTGCGTCAATGACCTATCTGCTGATCCTGGTGGTAGTCCTCATCGCCCTGTCACCACTGCTGAGTATGATGCCCAGTCGCCGCCAGCGGCAGCTGGCTGATCTGCGCCAGGCCGCCGCCAGCGCCGGGCTGTATGTAAAGCTGGAGAAGGCGGCCGACGGCAGCCCCCGGGTGTTTTACGGCTGCCGTCGCCAGCGCGGCGACCGGCCCGAAGCGCCGGTCAGCCTGGCGCGCTCGGGAAATGACTGGGTGCCCGCCGCCGGCCACTGGCCCAGCGAGCGCCGTGAGGTGCTGGCGCCCCTGCCCGAAGGGGTAATTGGGGTGCGTGAAGACCGTGAGGGCGTGGGGGTTAACTGGGATGAACAGGGCAACCGGGAGGACGTGGAAGCCATCGCCAGGGTGCTCCGTGACCTTCTGGGACGAAGTTGGTAAAGCGAGGGGTAGTTCTTGACCGCGGCCAGATCAGGTCTTATATATGTCGCCTTTTCCCGCCCGGCTAACAGCATGGCTCTCAGGACGGCAATGACGCCGCGCCTCACAACGCAAGGAATGTATGGGTAAATCACTGGTCATCGTCGAATCACCTGCCAAGGCCAAGACGATCAACAAGTATCTCGGATCCGACTACGTGGTGAAATCCAGCGTAGGGCATATCCGTGACCTGCCCACGGCGGGCAGCAGCAAGCCGGTGGACCCCAAGGAGCGAGCGCGACAGGCCGCCATTACCCGCAAAATGGCCCCGGCCGAGAAGGCCGCGCACCGTGCCAAAAAGAACCGTGAGCAGCTCATCCGGCGCATGGGCATCGACCCCGAAAAGCAGTGGAAGGCCCAGTATGAAATCCTGCCGGGCAAGGAAAAGGTGGTCGACGAGCTCAAGAAGCTGGCCAAGGATGCCGACGCCATCTACCTCGCCACCGACCTCGACCGCGAAGGAGAGGCCATCGCCTGGCATTTGCAGGAGGCTATCGGCGGCGACGGCGACCGCTACAAACGGGTGGTGTTCAACGAGATTACCAAGCGCGCCATCCAGGCGGCCTTCGAAGAGCCTGGCGAGGTCGATACAGACCGTGTAAATGCCCAGCAGGCGAGGCGTTTCCTGGACAGGGTGGTGGGCTACATGGTGTCGCCGCTGCTGTGGGCCAAGATTGCCCGCGGGCTGTCCGCCGGCCGGGTACAGTCGGTGGCCGTGAAGCTGCTGGTGGAGCGCGAGCGCGAGATTCACGCCTTTATCCCCGAAGAATTCTGGGAGTTGCACGCCGACCTGAAGGACGGCGACGCCCGTGAGGTGCGCTTCCAGGTGGTGCGGCACCAGGGCGAGAAGTTCCGCCCCACTGACGAGGCCGGCGCCATGGCGGCAGTGGCGGCGCTGGAGGGCGAGAGCTATCGGGTGGCGACCCGGGAGGACAAGCCCACACGGTCCAGGCCGCCGGCGCCCTACATCACTTCAACACTACAGCAGGCCGCCAGCACCCGCCTGGGCTTCAGCGTCAAGAAAACCATGATGCTGGCCCAGCGCCTCTACGAGGCGGGCTATATCACCTACATGCGGACGGACTCCACCAACCTGAGCCAGGATGCGGTGGCCGCCTGTCGCGACTACATCAGTGCCAACTTCAAGCCCGACTACCTGCCGGAGGCACCCAACCGCTATAGCTCCAAGGACGGTGCCCAGGAAGCCCACGAAGCGATCCGCCCCTCCGATGTGAACGTGAAGCAGTCGGCGCTGCAGGGCATGGAGCGCGACGCTGAGCGCCTCTACGAGATGATCTGGCGCCAGTTTGTGGCCTGCCAGATGACACCGGCACGCTACCTGGCCAGCACCGTGACCGTAGCCGCCGGCGACTACCAGATGACCGCCAAAGGTCGCATTCTGCAGTTTGACGGTTTCACCGCGGTGCAGCCGGTGGCAGGCAAGCGCGATGACGTCGAGCTGCCCGACCTCAAGGAAGGCGACAGCCTGGCCCTGCTCAAGCTGGACCCCAGTCAGCATTTCACCAAGCCGCCGCCCCGTTACGGCGAAGCCAGCCTGGTGCGGGAGCTGGAAAAGCGCGGCATCGGCCGTCCGTCCACCTACGCCTCCATCATCTCCACCATTCAGGACCGCGGCTATGTGCGCCTGGAGAACAAGCGCTTTTATGCGGAGAAGATGGGCGACATCGTCACCGAGCGTCTGCAGGAGAGTTTCCCCAACCTGCTGGACTACGGCTTTACCGCCGGCATGGAGGAGCACCTGGACGAGGTCGCCGAGGGCAACCTTGCCTGGGATAAATTGCTGGACGATTTCTACGCCGACTTCAGCGCCAAGTTGGCCCAGGCGGAAGCTGAAGAAGACGGCATGCGCTCCAACGAGCCCACCATGACCGACATCGCCTGCGACAAATGCGGCA
>JANQLM010000075.1 GCA_028280635.1 Halieaceae bacterium
TCCATGGCCGCATACGGTCCCGGAAGGGCCCCGGGCACCACACGCGCTCCGTTCTTGGCACTTCATGATTCCCGTTTCGAATCTAGCGCACTTTAGATCTTCGCCACCAGCCGACGAAGCGCTATTCCTGGTCCGCCGACCGTTGGATTGTTAGCGAGGCCTTAAAGAACCTCTGTTTTTACCGGCGTTTACACCTTGAAGCGCTTCTTCAACTTCCTGGGTACCAGCTCGTTCTTGAGTTTCACGTACTGGGGCATGCCACCTTTATAGGGTGGGTAGTCTTCGCCCTGGATCAGCGGCGCCAGGTAGTCGCGGGCAGCGGGGGTGATGTTGAAACCGTCGCGGGTGATGAAGTTGCGCGGCATCATCTTCTCGACATTGGCGACTTTCGCCAGCGGCGCTTCGCCGATGGACCAGCTATAGCGTTTGCCCTTGCCGCGGACAATGGCCGGCATGATGGCATTGTGGCCGGCGGCGGCGAATTCGACCGCTGCCTTGCCCACGGCATAGGCCTGCTCCACATCGGTGGCCGAGGCAATGTGGCGGGCGGCGCGCTGCAGGTAGTCGGCTACCGCCCAGTGGTACTTGTAGCCGAGGGCGTCCTTCACCATGGCGGCCAGGGTTGGAGCGACACCGCCGAGCTGCGCGTGGCCAAAGGCGTCGCGGGTGCCGGCATCTGCCAGGAAGGTGCCGTCCCTGTACTGGGCTCCCTCCGAGGCGACAATCACGCAGTAGCCGTTTTTCTTCACGGTGCGGTCGACCTTCCTGAGGAACCTGTCCTTGTCGAAGGCGATTTCCGGGAACAGGATGATGTGCGGTGCGTCACCCTCCTGCTCGGCGGCCAGGCCGCCGGCGGCGGCGATCCAGCCAGCATGCCGGCCCATCGCTTCGAGGATGAAGACCTTGGTGGAGGTTTCGCACATGCTGGCCACGTCCATGGCCGCCTCGCGGGTGGAGATGGCAATGTACTTGGCGACCGAGCCGAAACCCGGGCAGTTGTCGGTCAGCGGCAGGTCGTTGTCCACAGTTTTGGGAATGTGGATGGCCTGTACCGGATAGCCGAGGGTTTCCGAGAGTTGCGACACTTTGAGGCAGGTATCGGCGGAGTCGCCGCCGCCGTTATAAAAGAAGTAGCCGATGTTGTGGGCCCTGAACACCTCGATCAGCCGCTCGTACTCAGCGCGATTCTCCTCGATGCTCTTCAGCTTGTAGCGGCAGGAGCCAAATGCTCCGGAGGGGGTGTGCCGTAGTGCGGCGATGGCGGCTTTGCTCTCCCTGCTGGTGTCGATCAGCTCTTCGCGCAGCGCGCCGATGATGCCGTTGCGCCCCGCGTAGACCTTGCCAATCTGGCTGTGGGCGCGCGCCGCTTCGATCACGCCACAGGCGCTGGCATTGATAACCGCGGTGACTCCTCCCGACTGCGCATAAAAGGCATTTTTCCTTGCCATTGGCTCTCCCCCGGATGATTTGAGCAAAGAGCCGCATGATACACTGCCGCCCATCGTTCGAGGGATGACCATTGTCAAAACACGTCCATATCCTGGGCATCTGCGGTACCTTTATGGGCGGCATTGCGCTGCTGGCCCGTGAACGCGGGTTCCGTATCACCGGCTCCGACGCCAACGTTTACCCACCCATGAGCACCCAGCTTGAGGCTGCCGGTATTGAGTTGATGGAAGGCTATGAGCCTGCCCACCTGCAGCCGGCGCCTGACCTTGTGGTAGTGGGTAATGCCCTGTCCCGGGGTAACCCGGCGGTGGAATACCTGCTCAACAGCACAATGCCTTACACCTCCGGGCCCCAGTGGCTGGCGGAGGAACTGCTACAGGGGCGCTGGGTGATGGCGGCCGCCGGCACCCATGGCAAGACCACGACGGCCAGCCTTATGGCCTGGCTGCTGGAGCAGGCCGGCATGGCGCCGGGCTTCCTGATCGGCGGAGTGCCGGCTAACTTCGGTCTCTCCGCCCGCGCCGGGGCCAGTGACTTCTTTGTGGTGGAGGCGGACGAATACGACACCGCGTTCTTCGACAAACGCTCCAAGTTCGTTCACTACCGGCCGCGTACCCTGTGCCTGAACAATCTGGAATTTGATCACGCCGATATCTTTCCCGACCTGGCGGCCATCCAGCGGCAGTTCCACCATGTACTGAGGACGGTGCCGGGAGAGGGGCTGGTGGTGCACCGGGCCGGTGATGCAGCCCTGGAGGAGGTGCTGGCACAGGGTTGCTGGACGCCCCGCACAAGTTTTGCGGTGGAGGCTGAGGCGGACTGGCGCGCGGTGCCGCTCACCCCGGAGGGCAGTGAGTTCGAGTTACAGCATGGCGGGCAGGCGGTGCGGGTGCGCTGGCCACTGCTCGGCCGCCACAACCTGGAGAATGCGCTGGGGGCCGCGGCGGCGGCACACCATGTCGGTCTGTCCCTGGAGGTTATCGCCGAGGGGCTGGCCAGTTTCAAGGGTGTCAAACGGCGCCTCGAACTGCTGGCGGATGTTGAGGGCGTGCGTGTCTACGACGACTTTGCCCACCACCCCACCGCTATTGAGACCACCCTGCAGGGGATGCGCAGGGCGGTGGGCGAGGCGAGAATCATCGTGCTACTGGAGCCGCGTTCGAATACCATGCGCGGTGGCCAGCACCGGGCCGCGCTACCGGCGTCCGTGGCGGAGGCGGACCAGGTGTTCTGGTACCAGCCGCCTGGCCTGGACTGGGACCTGGAAGACGTGATCGCGGCCAGCCCGGTCAGCACCTCCCTCGCCAGGGATATCGGTGCCCTGGCGGCAGACGTGGCCGCCATGAGCCGCCCCGGTGATCACATCGTAATTATGAGTAACGGTGGGTTCGGTGGAATCCACGCACGCCTGGTGACGGAACTTCAGCAACGCCAAGAGTCTCAGGCATAGGATTCAAGCAGAGCGACACCATGCCATCTTCGACAATTGCCCTTTACGACCGCTGGGTTCTCCAGCGGCCACTCCTGAGTCTGGCCCTCTGTGCCGTGTTGCTGGGACTGCTTGCCTCGCAGGCACCCTACACCCGTATCGATGCCTCAGCAGACACCCTGGTGCTGGAGGGTGATACCGACCTCGAGTACTTCCGGGAAATCGGTAAGCGCTATGCCTCCGGCGATTTCCTGGTCGTGACCTTCCAGCCGCCGGGGGACCTGTTGGGTGATGAGTCGCTGGCCGTTATGGCCAGCCTGCGCGATGAACTGGCGGCCCTGGATGGTGTCTCCGGCGTCACCACCATGCTGGATGTGCCGCTGCTGCAGAGTCCGCCTATTGCGCTGGCGGACGTCAGCTCCGATACCGGTATGCCCACCCTAGCGGATCCGGACATCGACCGTGAGCTGGTGCGCCGCGAGTTTCAGGAAAGCCCTATATACGAGCAACTGCTGGTGAGCCCGGATGGCAATACGGCCGCCATCCAGGTCAACCTGGCCCGGGACGAGCGCTATTTCGAGCTGCTGGATCGCCGCGAAGCCCTGCGCGAGCTGGAGGCCAGCGGCGAGCTGTCGCCGGCGGACCACGAAGCCCTGCGGGAGGCGGAAGCGGTGTTCAAGGCCTATTCCGCCGAGTACCAGCAGCGTTCCAGCGACCTGGTAGCGGAAGTGCGGGCGGTGGTGGACGGTTATCGCGATCGCGCCCGACTGTTTGTGGGCGGTGTACCAATGATCGCCGCCGACATGGTGGCCTTTGTGCGCAGCGACCTGGTGACCTTTGGCGCCGGCATCCTCGGCTTCATGTTTGTGATGCTTAGCGTGATCTTCCGCCAGCCGCGCTGGGTGGTGCTGCCGATGACCACGGTGCTGGCTTCCGCCACCTTTATGCTCGGTCTGCTGGCCTGGCTGGACTGGCGTATGACGGTGATCTCTTCCAACTTTGTTGCGGTGCTGCTGATTGTCGGCCTTGCCATCGCTATCCACCTGGTGGTGCGCTACCGCGAACTGCAGCTATCGCGGCCCGAGGCGAGCCAGCACGAGCTGGTGCGTGAAACCGTGCGCCTGATGTGGGTACCCTGTGCCTATACCACGCTGACCACCGCGGTGGCCTTCGGTTCACTGGTGGTCAGCGGGCTGCGGCCGGTGATGGATTTCGGCTGGATGATGACCATCGGTATCTCCGTCGCTCTACTGCTCACCTTTGTGGTGCTGCCGAGCATCCTGGTGCTGCTACCCCGGGGCCGGACGTCTGACCCCAACAAACGCCTGGCCGGGCTGACCCCTGCTTTCGCCCGTTTTACTGAAAGAAATGGGTTCGCCATCCTGCTGGTGTCTTTCCTGCTGCTGGCAACCGCGGTTTTCGGGATCAGTCGCCTGCAGGTGGAAAACCGCTTCATCGATTACTTCCATGAAAGCACCGAGATCTACCAGGGCATGGAGCTGCTGGATGCCAGGCTGGGCGGTACGATCCCGCTGGACATTGTCATCGAGGTGGAAGAGAGCGCGGTTGGGCCAGTGTTTGCGGAGGACCCCGGCGAGCTGCCTGACGATAGGGACGCTGCCGCCGATGACGCGGACGAGCTGTTTGGTGACGACCCGTTCGCGGATGACTTCGAGGATGGCTTTGACGACGGCTTCGCTTCCAGCGGTGACGACTTCGAACAGAGCTACTGGTTCACCGTGCGTGGGATGGAACAGCTGGAAGACATCCACGAGTACGTGGACTCGCTGCCCCAAACCGGCAAGGTGCTGTCGCTGGCCACCACCTACAAGGTGGTCAAGCAGTTGCTGGATGGCGATGTCGGCGACGTGGAACTGGCGCTGGTGCAGAAGAGCCTGCCCAGGGATGTCGCCAACCTGATCGTCGCCCCCTATTTTGACGAGGACGCTCAGCAGGCGCGCATCTCCCTGCGGGTCAAGGAGACCAGTCGGGAGCTGCGCCGCGACCAGTTCCTGAAGGATCTGCGTTCGCACCTGGTCAACGACATGGGCCTGGATGAAGATCGGGTACACTTCACCAATATGCTGGTGTTGTACAACAACGTGCTGCAAAGCCTGTTCAAGTCGCAGATTCTCACCCTGGGCGCGGTATTCGCCGCCATCGTGATTATGTTCTTTATCCTGTTCCGCTCGCTGAGCCTGGCACTGATTGCCATAGCACCCAATATCCTGGCCGCGGCCATGGTGCTGGGCATCATGGGGTTGGTGGGCATCCCCCTGGACATTATGACCATTACCATTGCCGCCATCGTGGTCGGCATTGGCGTGGACGACACTATCCACTACGTGCATCGTTTCAAACGCGAGTTTCCCAAGGATCGCAATTACCTGGCCACCATGCATCGTTGCCACGCCAGTATTGGTCGTGCCATGTACTACACCTCCATCACCATCATCGTCGGCTTTTCGATCCTGGTATTCTCGAACTTTACGCCCAGCATCTACTTCGGCCTGCTGACCGGTTTCGCCATGTTCGCAGCGCTGGTAGGTGCCCTGATGCTGTTGCCGCAGTTGCTGATCACCGTCAAACCACTGGGGCCTGAAGCCTGATGGAAATCCCCCTGTTTCCCCTCTCCAGCGTGCTGTTCCCGGGCGGCCGCATTCCCCTGCAGATATTCGAGCAACGGTACCTGGACCTGGTGCGCGGCTGCATGAAGGAAGACTCGGGCTTCGGCATGGCCTGGATTGCCAAGGGCGCGGAAGTGGCCCACCCCGGTGTCGGCCAGCCCAACCTCGGTGAATACGGCTGCTACGCGCGCATCGTCGACTGGGATTCCCTGCCCAACGGTTTGCTGGGCATCACCATTGAGGGGAACGAACGCTTCACGCTGTCCGGTGCTAGGGCCGAGTCCAACCAACTGGTGATAGGGGAGGTCAGCATGGAGCCACTGCGGGAGCCGGAGCCCATGCGTGAAGATTGGGATTCCATGCTGGCGGTGCTGCGCAGCCTTGAGCAGCATCCGCACGTGCAGAAACTGGGTATTCGACCCGACCACAACGACGCCTGGCAGGTGGGCTATTCCCTGGCCCAGCTATTGCCTGTGGATGAACGCATCAAGTATCACCTGCTGCGGCTGGACGACATCGAGGATTTCATGGATCAGATGGACCATATCCTCAATGAGCTCGGTGGCGTCGAAGACGACTAGCCGCACTGTGCTGACCTTGTAGAACTCACGCACCAGCTTGCGCGTCAGGCCGCGCCCCATGTAGGAAGTGACCGACTGAGCGGTTCGCGGAAAATGCCGATTTCGGCCCCACCGAATGATAAGTATCGTCCCAAGTCTGCCGCGGCCCGAGCCAGATTCTCTTGCATGACTCCATCAGGAGGTGATCTGGATCATTGATTGCCCACTCCCGCCTTAGTTGCTGACACAGCAACGCAAATTTCACACTCCGGCGCTTGAAAGGCCGTAACCCGTGGACTAGCGTTAAAGGTGCTAAATGTATTTGGGTTTGGCTCGCTGGCAAGCGGAATAACGACAATAGAGCGCAAACGCGCCGCCCGTAGCCAGTCCGCGATCCTTCACCGGGTCGCACCATGCCCAAGCAAATGTCATCGCCTTGATACGACCGGTGAGTTCAGCAATGCACTCGCCTACCGATGGCAGTTGTTCGCGTTGGCACCGCTACGAGAGCTGCAGGCTGTGTTGTTTTTTGCGAAGGAACGTGTGTCCGGGTCGCAATGATCTGGCATGTGCAGACAGGGCTGCGTAGAGGGAGCGAACAATGGGATTCAGGGATGGAATGGCCTGCCTGGCCGGCGTTGTTTTTGCAGTAGCTAGCCTGGGTGCCAGTGCTCAGACGGCA
This sequence comes from Halieaceae bacterium, assembly GCA_028280635.1. Taxonomy (GTDB): domain Bacteria; phylum Pseudomonadota; class Gammaproteobacteria; order Pseudomonadales; family Halieaceae; genus JANQIO01. Next base: position 6,748 of record JANQLM010000075.1, read on the forward strand.
CCCAGCGTCACGCTCAATCCGCCTGCTAAAACCGAGTATCAATTCGGCGAGACCATTCACCTTTCTGCAACGGTCACTGACCCCGACAACGATATCTTTAACGTTACGTTCTACCCCGGTGTGGTCACAGATTGGAATGGCCCCACCTGGACCGCTAGCTGGACACCCAATTCGGCGGGCACGTTCAACGTCTATGCCAGGGCCCGGGATGACAGTGGTCTCGCCAGCAATTCCAACACCATCCCTATTACGGTGGTTTCGACCAATAGTGCACCGACCGTTACTCTGACCAGCCCGACCCCCAATGCGGTATATGTCGCGAACGGAGCTACCGCACGCGTAACCCTGCGAGCCAACGCCTCAGACGTCGATGGGAATCTCAGCTTCGTTTCATTCAAGGTCGGAAATCGCTCCGCAGGCACGGACTCGAGTGCCCCGTTCTCAGGGAGCATCGATCTCATTCCCGGTACTTATCAAGCCTACGCCCGGGCGGTAGACAGCGAAAACGCGGACGCACAAACGCCGTCTGTGACATTTCGCGTAGACGGAATTAGCCCGCCGCCCACCCCGGCGGCCATCAACGTGCCCGGGCATAACGTGAACACCAATCAGTTCACGGTGAGCTGGACCGCTAGCTCAGGCGCAACCCGCTACACGCTCGATGAGAGCAAAGATGGTGGGCCCTGGCTGATCAAGTACAACAGCTCCGGCACCTCAACAACGATAACAGTCACCGAAGACGGTACCTATCAGTATCGGGTGCGAGCGAACAACAGCGCCGGCTACATCGGCTTCCGCTATTCCTCAAATGTGACGGTCAAACTTCCCACGCTGGCGCCCGCCACGCTGGTTTCGCCTGACGGGTCGACTACTGAGTACTATGGCGCTACCGGCACCTGCTTTGACTGGGCGCCGGTGCCCGGCGCTACCCACTACAACGTGCAGGTGGGAATGACGCCCGACCTGCTCAGCTCAAGGTGGGTGCGGTACGACGTCACCAGCACCAGCGCTTGCTGGGACAACGGCAATGGCTGGGTAGCCAGCGGCAGCCCGCTGCGCCCGGTCAGTGAGTACCAGGGGGATGGGACACGGTACTGGCGGGTCCGCGCGCTCAACGGACCCACGGGCAGCGATACCGAGTTTTCGCTGTCCGATACCGTAGCCTATGCGTTGTCCGATACCGGTGAGCCTTTGGCGCCGAGTTCAGTGACGGTGCCCACCTACAACCTCAACAGCGTGGTCTTCCCCGTGAGCTGGACCGCCAGCGCAGGCGCTGAAGAGTATGTTGTCGAGATCAGCTACAACAGCCTCCCAGAGACGGACCCGAACTACGCCACGGGCTGGAGCTCGTTTGGCACCTATACGACAACTACTAGCCTGTCGACCCAGGTAGATGTCGATGCCTATGGTGCACAGAACTTGTTCCAGATGGACTACCGCTTCCGGGTGCGAGGCAGGAATCCGGTAGGCACCAGTGAGCCTTCACCGGTCTCGGCAACTGTCAACGTCAACTTGCCCTCACTGCCTCCGGTTACCCTGCTGGACCCCGCCCAGGGGGGTACGGTCTTCTATGACAGTGTCGGGAACTGTTTCTACTGGCAGGAACTTGCGCCCGAAGAAGGCGTTACCTCCCATGTGCTTCAGGTCTGGAAGAACAACGGCCCGAATGTGCAGGAATTGCCGAAGTGGCGTATCGAGGTGCTGGGCAACTATGCCTGCTGGAACGACGGCGTCGGTTTCGAGTCGGTCGCTGGTGCGAACGGACAGCCGGCGGTTCCGCTGGCCGAGTACAAGGGCAATGGTACGCGCTACTGGCGCGTTCGAGCCGTTAAGGAGAGCCTTGACGGCTCGAACTCCCAGTATTCCGTTTCCGGGGTGCACAGCTTCACCCTGACCAGTGTGGATGCACCAGCCACCATCACAGTGCCGGAGTACATCGTCAACGTCACGGAGTTTGACGTGAGCTGGGACGCCGCCAGCGGAGCTGACAGCTACAAGCTGGAATTGAGCGCGGACGCCGGCGCGAGCTGGCAAACGGTATACGAGGGACCCGCCGAACAGACCAGGGTGACTGTGCCCGACAGAGGTGTGTATCTGCTTCAGGTTAGCGCCATTGAGAACCTGGTAGCCTCCCGGCCGACCGTTTCGACCCCTGTCACCGTCAACTTGCCCACGCTGACGCCAGCCACACTGCTTGATCCTGCCGATGGCGGTACGGCGTATTACGACGAGTCTGGCAACTGCTTTGCGTGGGAAGCGGTGCCGGGCGCGGACCGTTACATCGTGCAGGTGTGGAAGGACTTCAACGCAGTCCCGGCAGAGGCTCAGAAGTGGACGCAGGAGCTGTCTTCCACGTCTGTCTGCTGGAATGATGGTGCGAATTTTGTCAGCTCCCAGGCCCCTGATGGTTCACTTATGCCGGTCGAGGACTACCGGGGTGAAGGGACCCGCTACTGGCGCGTACGCGCATTGAAAGGCCAGTTGGGCGAGGAAGGCTTCGAATTCTCCCTGTCTGAGACCAGTACCTATGAACTCGGGCTCGTGGCACCGCTTCCCTATAGCTACCACTTCCTTGACGAAAACACGGCCGGCGACACACCCAATGTCTATGCCATCCTTGATGGCACGGAAGTGTTTTTCAATGGCACCACCTTTACTGCGAATGCGGGCGAGCTTATAGCGATAGGCGCTGTAGCGCGGGGCGACATCATCGAAAGCACCCAGCCACTTGCCATAGGAAGCGACAGTGGCGGCATTAACATGCCTGTACCCGCGGAGTTCGCCGGTTCGGAGTTTGTCTTCCCCGCTGGCACTGGCACGTCTGAATACAGTGTCAGGTCGCTCTCCAACGAGCCGCTTACGCTTCAGTATGCGGATGGCAACCAGACATTTGAGCTGCCTCTTGCAGCAGGTGAGCTCGTGGCGTTTAACTCGAGCGGATTTCCGACCCAGCCCGTATCCCCCAGCACCGACCTTATGGTTGTTGATGACGCCAGCGATCTGGATTTCGAAGGCGTGTTTGTCTATGCGCTGAACTTCAACAATCAAGGGCTGGCGCCGAGAGTAGGTGATGCGCAATTCGTAGCGGCCATGCCGTCCACGGCAATCAATGGCGTTACCATCGTCAACCTCGGCCACTACTACCCCTGGCCCAGTGGAATGAACCTGGGCGCCAGCGCGGATGATCAGGCTTTGTCCCAGGTGTTCGCTGGCGTCGTTCACGCCTGGCCTGCGACGACGGGTGCTATTGATCTCGCGGTAGAAGCCGGCCGTCGTTACCGGCTTCAGTTATTGGTGTCGGAAGGCACGCCCAGTCCTGGCGATCGACATTTTCGTATCGCTGTAGAGAACGGGCTTTTTGAGATGGATGCCGCAGGTTCTTCCGCAGGCGGTGCAACCTTTGTTCCTTCGGCGTCCCAAGGCTATGCCTATACGATGGAGTTTGTCGCTACTGATGACAATCTCGATATCGATTTCTCAAATCTCGGCACTCTCAGTTCCCAAACAGCCACTATCAGTGGGCTTACTCTCGAGAGGATTCCTTCCCCCGGCGAAGCCCTATTGGGACAAACGGCTTTGGGATCGGTGCCAGTGCAAGTCTTCACTGATGCCGCAGAGCTCGATTTCGAGGGCACATTCAACTACGCGATAAACTTCGCCGGCTTGGGAGCAAACACAATTGGCGATGCCGTATTTAGCAATGTGAATGCTGCCGGTAGCGGTGCGCCTGCTGGAATGAGCATTACCGGTTTCAACAGTAATCACTACTGGAATGCGGCCTCGGATTTGGGTGCTGATGCCAACAACAACACTCTGGAGGCGATTCTGAGGCGAATCGTCTGGTCCAATGGGATCGCAACAGGAAAGGTATCGCTTCAGACGTCGCCCGGCACAGCATATAAATTGCAACTCCTGTTTAGTGAGATCTGTTGCTACAACAATCGACACTTCAGGGTTGAAGTGGAATCTCCAGATTACGTCACGAATATCAAGGCAATTGGCATCGCTGGCGATACGGTTTGGGAAGGCTCAACCACGCAGGGCTATGTGATCATCTATGAGTTCATCGCCGACGGCGGTGAGATCGAAATCGATTTCAGCAGGCTCGCAGGAGGTGATAGCAACTATCACATCTCAGCACTGACTTTGGAGGATGTTTCTGGCGGCAGTGCTGGCTCAAGCGGTGAAAGTGTTGTCATAACTGAACCGGGTGAGGTTCCGGTTCTGATAGTTACCGATGCCTCCCAACTCGATTTCGTTGGCGACATTGTCTATGCGCTCAATTTCAGCGGTTCGGGCAGCAGTGTTATTGGTGACGCTGCATTTCGCAACGTGGGGATAAGCGGTGTTGGCGCGCCGGCGGGGTACACGGTAAGCGGTTTCAATGCGGATGGTGCCTGGGGCGGAGGAATCAACATCGGCGCAGGCGCGGACAATGATGCCCTGGACGCAGTACTGGCGACTCTTTTCTGGACCCAGGGCAATGCGCAGTACAGCCCGGCGGCAGTGACGCTACCCGTTACGCCAGGTGAAACCTATCGCCTGCAGTTTCTTACCTCGGAGAACTACGCGCCCATGCGTTGGTTCCATGTACAGGTAGAGGGCAATACCTACTGGGGGGAATTCAAGGGCACAGACTACGGTGCGGATGGCAATATCATCAAGTCCAGCGCTCGGGGTTATGCCATGGTCGTCGACTTCACGGCGCAGGACGAGACGCTAAACATTGATTTCAACCGGGTAGGAAACGCGGTGGGTGGATACGTCCTGTCCGGTCTTACCCTCGAGCGGATTCCCGCACCGGAACCTGCTGTTGGTAGATCCGCGTCCATCACCAGTGTGAACGGTTCGATTCTGGTCAGTTACGGGGATGGTGCCGGCGGTAGTGCCTACCCAGTGCCACCAGTCGCCCAGAACCTGACCGGCGTAGCCACCGGGACTGCGACGGTGTCGGCAGGCTTTACTGACACCACGGTAGGCGTGTTGGCCAGCGAAGCCCTGGCGCCCGGTATTGATCTTGCGGCAGCTACATTTATCGACGTCGATGGCGCAGCGGGGGTTCAGGGAAGCGGTGCCGCACTCGGGCTCAGTGCTCCCGCCTCGATTGCGGCGATAGCGGAAAACGATGGTGATGGAGCTGGGAGGATCGGCTTCTGGCCTGACAGCATGCTGGCCAATCGATTCGTAATCCCCGTGGATACACAGTACGTGGCAATCGCTTGTGTGGGTCCATCAAGTGTTGTCGTCAATATGCTGAACAATTCGGGCGGCGTACTGGAAAGTAAAACCTGTCAGCCCAGCGCCGGTGCGCCTGGGAAGGCATATTTCGGCAGCGAGAGTAACGGCCTTCACATCCCCGCCGGTACTCGTATTGAATCGGACGGTTTGATCTTTCTTGCCTACGAATCGTCCGTGTCGAACGACGAGCGCAATCTAGCGGGCGCTTACTCGCCTGTTCCAGCTTTTGTTCCAGACTACAACGTTAATACCAATGACTTTGTTGTTGGTTGGCACGGCGTGCAGGGCGCGCTGAGTTATACACTTGAAGTGAGCTTCAATGGCGGTGCCTGGACAACTGCTTATACCGGAGCGGCCACCACTGCTCAAGTAAATGTGAGTCAATCTGGCAGCTATCGCTACCGCGTATTCGCCACAACACAGGAGGGCGTTGTAGAGGTGGCGACTGAGGCCGAAGTTACGGTCACTCTGCCCACGCTGCCGCCTGCAGTCCTGACATCTCCTACACAAGACGAGCTTGTCTGGTACGGCGGAACCGGCAACTGCTTCTCATGGCAGGCGCCGGATGATCTGCACAACTACACCTACATCGTGCAGGTATGGGATACGCCGGGAGCAAACTTGCAGGAGTTGCCCAAGTGGGTGCGGCGCGATATCCAGGGAACCTCCGTTTGCTGGGAAGACGGAGTAGGCTGGGAGAGCTCCGGAGGGGCAGCGGATGTTTCACAATACCGAGGCGACGGCACTCGATACTGGCGGGTGCGGACGCTTAAGGGTGAATCAGGCGACCCCGATTTCGAGTTTTCACTGTCTGCTGTTGCCTCATATGAACTAACGCTCACACAGCCGCTAAGACACGCCTACTACTTCCTCGATGAACTGCATCAGGGCGTCACCCCGGTGGTTTACAGCCTCATCGATGGCGCAAGGATCAAGTTTGGTGAGACGGAGTACACCGCGAACTTCGGGGAACTGGTGCCCATTGGCCCTGTAAGTCAGGGTGACGTGATTGAGAGCAGTCACCCGCTTTCGATCGGAATCGCGGGCAACGGTATGGACATGCCGGTGCCCATTGAGTTCGCCGGGCGAGATTTCATTATTCCGCAGCATCGGGATGGACACTGGATCTACGTTGCCTCGCCCACGGGTGAGGCGGTGAGCTTCCAGTTCTTTGACGGGCATACGGATACGGCATATGACTTGCAGGCGAGCGAAATCCTTCGCCTTTGGTCCAACCGAAATAACATTGCTTCCTACATATATGGCGCCAGTGCAGACATCCTGGTCACCCACAGGTCCAGTGGTGACCGCGATGTGTTCCCGGTGCCGCCCGCCAGTGACGATATCCTCGGTATTCGGTCGCGATGGGGCTACGCCAGCGCAGGTCACGGCGGCGCAACCGTGGATGCCTACGCCAGCAATGGTGACACCGCATCTTACAGCCTACAGGCGGGTGAACTGGTTTCGGTCGCCGGAATCGAGGCAGGCTACGGTGGTGCGAGCGCTGTGCGATTGCAGTCAGTTGCCGGGGTTGGGGCAGCGTCACATCGCGATGGAAACGGCGGTGAGAGCGCAGGCTTCTGGCCGGTGGCTATGATGGCAAGTCGATACATTCTGCCACTCGAAACTGATTACGTAGCGATCGCCTGTACGGGTACAGAGCCCGTGTATATTCAAGTGATTGTTCCACCCAGCATTCTTATCAATAAGACTTGTACGCCGGCCGACCCGATACCAGGTCGTGCACTGCTATCCAATGCGGATTACGTCCTCCCGTTCCCAGCGGGTACCAAGGTGCTCTCAACAGCGCCGATCTACTTGTACTACGACGATAAGCTTCATGGGGACCAGAGAAATCTACACGGAGCGATCCCGGAAGAAGCCATCGCGAGCATTGCAGTAGATTTACCCGGGCCATATACAGTGGGCGATGTGCTGCAGTTAACGATCAATAGCCCGGAGGGCTTCCGATTCTGGAAGTACAGGTTGAAGGTCGATGGTGAAGCGATTGGCGATGTGCTGCCAAGCGATCCGACCTTTACTTGGACAGCTACGGAGCAAGGTGAATTCACCATCACACCATACGTTATTGATGATGATTATCTTGAGCATCCGGGTGAGCCCCTGACTGTCAGCGTTGATCCATATGTCCTGCCAACGCCGGAGTGGAATTCTTATCCAACCGTCCGCCTCAATACTTCCCCGTTCACGCTCTCCTGGCACCCTGTGGAGGGGGCGACGAGCTACTCGGTCTACCGGACAAGCGACTCGCAGCCTGCTTCACCCACCGAGGTTTATTTCGGCAGCGACACGAGTTTCAACGCTATTATCAGTACTTCTGACTTCCACTATTTCTATGTGATTGCACGAGACACCTCTCTCGGCAGCACCAGCGAGGACAGCGAGCCCAGCGAGACTATCACCATCGACTATCGAGTGGGTGGAATGGTAGAGCCCAGTCCAGTCTCGCCTGTCTTTGGTGACGAGGTGTATTACGCAGACAGCGGACCCTGCTTCGAATGGAGCAGCGTGCCTGATGCAACACATTACAATCTGCAGGTGGCACCCACGGATAAATTCCTGGATGCCAAGTGGGTACTCAGGAATGTTCCCAATACACCCGGAACCACGAGCGCGTGCTGGAACGACGGTACTACCTTTTCCGCTGAGAGTGTGACGGGCACCGCTGTTCCCACCTCAGAGTTCAACTCCGAGGGTGTGAAGTACTGGCGGGTGCGCGCGATGAATGCGCCCAGCGGCTCCAATACAGACTTTTCCCTTATTGATCCTCCTGAGTCTTTCCTGCTGCGCATTCTCGACGCACCGAGCAGCGCTGACGTGACGCCCGCGATCAGTGAAGATGGCCGCTTCTGGATTTCCTGGAGCTATCCACAGGCCAACCTGCACGATTTCTTCATCGAGGCGTTTGAAGAAGGCGAGTGGACACAGGTTCGCGAGATTCTAGCGGGCGCGAGTCTTGAAGAGGAGTTTGTGAGGTCCTACGCCGGCGACTACCTCTTCCGTATCAAGGCCTGCCTGGCCGGTAGGCCGGAAGCCTGTAGTGACTGGACCGAGCTAACTGCGCAGGTGCGCGAACCTGTGGGTGGGCTTTCCACTCTCGGCAACGTCTCCTATACGCCACTCAGTTCCAATGGCAGCACGTTTATGCTGTCCTGGTCGCACCCCCAGCAGAACGAGGGTCTGGAGTACCACATCTACGAGCTGGTTGACGGCGAGTGGAGCACCACGCCGATTGTGACCACAGACCGCCACATTCAGCTTGTGCGTCAGACCTTCGGAGACTATAGCTACCGCGTCCAGGCCTGCGAGACGGGCGGCAGCAACTGTAGCCTGTACAGCCCACCCCAGCAGGCAGTGGTGACTGACCCCGGTTCTAATCCGATAGTGTCAATAAACGGGGCGCCACAGCCCGAGATCGATCCGGGAGTTACACTCTCCGAAGCATCCGATGGCGTGGGTGCGATCGCCGGTAGCTTCAGCGTCAGCCCTACAGGTAGCGCCATTTATGACATTCCCTTTGCTTACGCCCCCGGTGTTGCAGGTGTGGCGCCACAGCTTGGGCTGCGCTACTCCAGCAACAGTGGCAATGGTATCGCTGGCAAAGGTGCGTTTATTGCCGGCCTTTCATCCATCAGCCGCTGCCGGCAGACCTTGCAATACGATAGCGAGGCGGTCCCCATCAGTTTCTCTGCGAATGATCGATACTGCCTGGATGGTCAGCGGCTCATCCATGTTTCCGGGTCAGGTACGGAATCGTCGCCGATGGACGGAGACAGGTATCGGACAGCGATAGATTCCTACCGCAGGATAACAATCCATGGAAGCGAGAGTGGGGAAGGCCATCCCACTTACTTCACCGTCGAAGCGAAAGATGGGTCTGTCAGTCACTACGGTCAGTATGGTGGTAATGATGGTCGCGAGAAAGTCCTGCACCCGGACAGCGATAGCCTGGTCGAAGACATGGCTATTAGTTGGAAGCTTTCGCGCTTTGAAGACAACATGGGGAACGCTATCGTTTATGAATATGACAGTAGTGGACGATACCTCGATGCCGTTCGCTATGCCTATTCAAATGGAACTCCCGCCGCGGGAATAGAGTTCTCCTATGCCGATAGGCCTGATGAGATCGATAGCTTCGTTGGTGGGTATAAGATCGCCACAACCAAGCGGCTCAAGGGTATTGAATCCTACAATGTGGATTCTCGAGAAGGGCGGCAAACACTGCGGACTTACGCGCTGCAGTACGTAGATGAAGCCAGTAGCTTTACACCGGGCGGCGTCAGCCGGCTGGCAAGTCTTGAGGAATGCGGCATTGGTGCTTGTTACCCAAGCACAGAATTCAGTTGGACTGAGGAGTCGGTGGGTGAGCCCGGCTTCCTGAGAAGGAACGCCAGCAGCGCCGCCATCAGTGGCAACTATACGGACAACATACCTGCAGACATTAACGCTGACGGGTACACGGACTTCCTGTGGTTGTCCGTTAATGGTGGCGGTGATCAAGCGGAAATACATTCGACGCTATGGGTGCCGCCCGCAAACAAAACCGAGGATGGCGAGTACGTTCACGTCACCTGCAATGGTTGCGACGGTACTACGCACTTCCGAGTGGACGAGCTGGCGCGGAAGACCTGGAGGCCCGTCGACTTCAACGGTGACGGAGCGACGGATGTGGCTTACGTCGACAGGGATACCAAGAAGCTGCATGTGCGCTTCGCCCAGCCTGGTACCACAACGGCTGACTTCTCATGGTCCGCTGCGTACAACACCGGTATAGACATACGTGTTAGCGAGGAAAACTCAATCGCTTTCGCTGATTTCACGGCTGACGGTTTACCGGACATACTTTACGAGCCGAAAACCGGGAGCCCCGCCATCCGATTGATGGAGCGCAACCCGAACCCTGAGTTGTGTCCAACGGGCTGGCCTGCCGGCGTCAGCTGTGGCTACCGCATGAGGTCGAGTTCGACAGCGCTCACCGTAGAGCTGATCGAAGCGGATGGCTCTTCAAGATTTCCTGACCAGGTTATTGAAGAGAACTTTGTCGCATCTGATTTCAATGGCGATGGTCGTGTCGACCTGCTGGTGGAGCGCGACGAGCAAGTTCTGATATGCCAGCGGCATACTCCAGGCGGCGAAGAGACCTGCGAAGTAGGAGTTGCCAGGCAGTACACGGTGTACCGAGCGGAACTTCAGACCTCCAGTACGATGCGCTTTGGTGCATTTTTCGATGTCGAGATAGGCGCCAATTCCACGCCCAGGCCTGAGAGTATGCGTGTAGCGGATTTTAACGGCGATGGCCTGACTGATGTTCTTTTCAAATCAAACCGCTACACGAGCACATGGTCTTTCCAGACGAGTGACGGCGCGAGCTTTGCCCCGGCCCACGTGCTCGGAAACCTCACCGAGAGTGAGGTGAACTCGATGCAGTTTGCTGATATCGATCGCGATGGCTACACAGATATCATCGTCACCGCTAACAGTGGTGGAGATTTTGGCACGGCAAACCTCGATGTTTTCTACTGGGATCAGAGCGGGCAGGTATTCAGTGCTCGCACACTGTTGGAGGACGGTATATCAGCACACGCTGAGCGTAAGCACTATTTCTACGATGTGAATGGAGACGGGCGGGCAGATTGGGTGGAGTTTATCCAGGACTCCTTAGTGGATGAAGTCTGGGTAGGTATGGCAACTGATCGTTTCGTGGCGCACGACCGTGTTCGGCGCATCAGGAATGGTCTTGGCCATGAAACCACCATCGGATACGCCAGTGCTAACGATCCAGACTATCAGGGGCAGGGGGGTACCGCCGATTTCTATACCCGCGGCAGTGCGGCAAATGAAGAGCGCTGGGGGCTTTCAGCGGAAGACGAGATTCTTGAAAGCCGAGCACAGCGTCCGCCCACTTACGATATTCGTCCCGGCGCCTATATGGTGCGCTGGGTCTGCAGTTCCTTGCCGGTAACCAACGGTATAGGCACCTGCGACGAGCCGGATGCTGCGGGTGGGGGGGCATCTTATACCAACCTTTCACTGCAGACTTATAAATATGCAGGTGCAGTGATGCAGGGTAGCGGCCGCGGGTTCCTTGGCTTCGCTTCCGTAGAAGTAACTGACTTGCACAGTGGCATGCGCACCGAAACACGCTACCGCCAGGATTATCCCTTCATCGGGAGGCCACGGACGGTGAGGCAGGTATATGGGCCGGGCGAAAAGCTCTTGACCGAGACCACAAATGTACATGGTTTGGCGGCCAATGGCGGGTTGGACGCCCGCGTCCGGAACACTTACGTGAAGCGATCCTACCAGTCGAGCTATGACCCGGGCCCTGGTGGCACACGCACCAGCCTCGTGGTGGTAGACAACCAGGGCGGCTCAACACCCGGTTGGGACGACTGGGGCAACCTGGCCTACAGTCAGGCCCGATACCACACAGGTGCCAGTGATTCCGCCTTCAATACCATCACTACATTGAACACCTTCGGAGGTGATGAAGACGCACGACGGCTCGGGCGACTCTCGCGCGCCGAGGTGACGCATGCGCGCACCAATGAGTCTCCCGTAACCCGCATATCAACGTTTACCTACAACGCGGACAACCTGCTGGAGACTGAAACCCTTTCCTGGGACAGCGGCGGCGACGGCAATTCCCAGCGGCAGTTGGTGACGCGTCACGGTTACGATGCAGCGGGTAACAAGACCCAGATAGCCACGGAAGGCTACGCCGATGCAGAGGATACCGATTTCCAGCAACGCGTCGCTGAGTGGCGCTATGACCCGGCTACCTTGCGTTTCCTGGAACTTGAGCTGGTGAAGCTGGGTGACACGATGACAGTCACTCGACAGATTCTCGGGCGCGATATCCGAAACGGCCTGCCCATTAGGGAGCGCGATATCAACGGCGTTGAAACGTTCCGTGTCTATGGCAGTCTGGATCGGCTCGTGCACGAGTACTCGAGCACTGGCGACTCGCGTACGATGAGATATTCCAGCGATACGTCCATGTGTCCTCCCGGCGCGCCGGCGGCTTTCTCTGTTAGAACTGAACTCGGTAGCGGTAGGGGGCTACTGGCTTGCTACGACCTTCTGGAGCGTGAGCTTCGCGCCAGCGTGCTTGGGTTTGATGGCGTATACGATGCGGTCGATTCCAGCTATGACCAGCAGGGGCGCCTCGTCAAGGAAACCATCCCCCATCGGGGTAGCACCAACTCCGCCACCGATACGGTGTACGATGAATTTGGACGGGTAGAGCAGGTGACGCAGCCTACTGGCGCGGTTACCGCTTACACTTATGCCCAAAACACGGTCTCTATTGCCCTCACGGCTGACGGCGAGACCCAGAGTCGCTCTCAAACGCGCAATGGCAAGGGCGAACTGGTCCAGGCAACGGACGACGGCGGCACCATCACCTATACCTACGATGCCGCGGGGAATCTCAGGCGCACGAGTGTCGCCACGCAGAACGCTGTCGAGACGACCATGAGCTATGACGACCTTGGCCGCAAGATCGGCATGGTAGACCGCGACAAGGGAACCTGGGCCTATAAGTACAACGACTTCGGCGAACTGGTACGGCAGAGCTCTTCGCTCGGTTACACCGTGTTCACCTACGATGAGGCGGGGCGGCAGGTATACCGGGAGGACTTTGATCCCAACGACTTCTCCAAGTCCACCACGCAATGGGTGTTCGATAGCATCGGTAATAGCCGTACACAGCCAGGTAGCCTGATGCGCGTGATACACCAGGATCGCTACGACCTGGTGGCTGACAAGGTCGAGAACTTCCATTACGACCGTTTTGGGCGGCTCAGTCGCACCGAGACAGACATTACCGGCCTTGAGACCGTCACTCAGTACCGTACGTACGATGAGTACGGCCGCACGTTTCAGATGTTTGGTGGAGCCGAGGCGTTCCGCGGTGTTGAATATGACTACAACGAGTTTGGCTTCCTGAAACAGGTTCTCGACAGTGCGTCTTCTGGCGGGAGTCGAAGAACCTGGTACACAGTGGAAAGCGTCGACCACTGGGGCAATCAGGCGCAGATCAGGCTCCACACGGGCGACAACGAGACAACGGTCAAGCGCACTTACACTGGCGACACGGGATTGCTGGATGCTATTGAAGCCATCAACGCAACGGGCATCCACCAGCGTAAGGACGTAACGCAGAATGCTTTCAGGAACATTGAGGTCGTTGATGACCAGGCACGTTCGAAGGAATTCAGATATGAGTACGACAGCCTCAATCGACTTAGAAAGGAAACCGTAGACGGCGTTGCCGAAGAGTTTGGTTACGATCTCAATGGTAATCTCAAAACCAGGGGCGGTTTGACGTATAACTACAATGATGCCAACCGGCCGCACGCGGTTGAGTCTCTTAGCGACTCGACTGTCTTCGAGTACGACGGCAACGGCAACATGAAGGAAGATGGTACACGTACCCTCAAATACACCGTCTTCGACAAGCCCTATGAGGTCACTCGCTCCGACAACTCCAACAGTTTGCTGTTTGCCTACGGCGCAGACCGGCTGCGCTACAAGCAGGTAGCCCAGGTCGGCGGACAAACGACTACCACCTACTATCTACAGGGCCTGGAGGTCGTTCACAGGGGTAGCCAGTGGGAATACCGCCGCAGCATAGACGGCGTTGCCCAGGAGACGCTCGAAAAGAACGAAGTCCAGCAGGTCGTCGATACTCGCATCAGCTTCTTCATCCGCGACCATCTCGGCTCGATAGATGTCGTGCTGAACGAAAATGGCATCAACGAAGAGCAGATGGACGTCGCCTACAGCCCCTGGGGCGAACGACGCAACCCGGTTACGCCGGCAAGCCTCGTGGAATTCCCCGATCTCAACGTGCAATACCTACGGGATATCACACACCGGGGCTTCACGGGCCACGAGATGCTGGATGCGTTTGGGCTAATCCATATGAATGGGCGTGTGTACGACCCCAAACTGGGTCGATTCCTGAGTGCTGATCCAATCGTTCAGGCTCCGCTCTACACGCAGAGTTTCAACCGCTATAGCTATGTCTGGAACAACCCCTTAACGCTGATCGACCCTAGTGGATACAGTGCAGGGGAATACGGGAATCGGAGCATCTTGATAGAAGGAAATGTCTGGCAATATCCTGTGAGGGACAATTTCGTAGACAGATTCAGCATACCATATTCTCCTTTCCAACCGGGTATCGATAGCCCAGGAAGCCCTCCGCTATCAGATCATATGGACCCGTCAGGCGTTGTACATGGGGCCTTTGGTTATGGTGCCGTCACTTCTCAAGCTGGCTCTCCGTTTCTGGTCCAAACAAGCATAGGCCCAGGTCTGATTGGCGAGGCTAATTTGGCATGGATGTTCGATACGACTTACTCTGAACTTACTGGTGGTAAGTACTGGAGTGGAGTCGGTAGTGATTCAATGTTCGCCGCGCGCTTTGGACAGAGTACAGAACTGGAGGCTGATGAAGTGCCTTTGTCATCATCCCTGGGGATAGCGGGAGCATTCATTACCGGATCTGGCCTCTCTTCCACGGCGGCCCGCTATCGATTCTTAAGTGGAGACGGAACTAGATGGAGAGGCAAAAACTGGAAATGGAATCGCATTGGCTGGGGAGGTAATCAGAGTACCGGTCGGCGGACAGAGATGCTCCGGCGGGCGAGAAGGATTCAGGCAGCTGGTATAGGCTTCTACGGGGTAGGAACGGTACTCAGCGTATACCAAGGTTATGACGCTAGTCAGCGAGGAGATGTCGCTGGTGCAGCCATAGCTGGAGTAGATGTAGCATATGGTTCTCTCGCAACCTTTGGCGGAACACCCGGATTCTTAGCGTCACTTCCCTACTTCGGAGCATCATTACTTGTGAATATACCCTCCGTTAGACGCGTGACGGTTGAGCCCATTGCGGAAGGTATCTGCAGAATTTCTGGGGATTGCTAGAAGTATGGCTTCCAATCCATACCACTATTTATACATCAATCTTCATGGATGGAGCGTAAAGGTCAACGGTGAGGATTTCTACAATCACTACGCAGCCTCTGTGATGATCTCACTGATCATAGTGATCAACCTGGGTACGGTTTTCTCGTTGGCTTCAATTGTTGACGTGTGGGATTGGTTGAGAAGTCTAATCAATGAAGAAGTTGTGATCGTTTGTAGTTTGCTGATCTTCTGTTCTAACTATCTGTATTTCAGTTATGGTGAACGCGGCCAAAGACTGGTGGATGACTCTGTAGTGTTAGGTGGTGGGCATATGCGGCCAGGCCTGGTAACTGGGTGTGTGGTCTTTGGTTCTTTATCTGGCCTTTTTCTGACTTGGTCGATTGGCTTGATTTACGGCTAGTTTGTTCCGTTGGAGTTCGAGTTAAAGGAGCCTGAGCCCTTTTGGAATGGGAAGGGTGACATGGAACCGGCGTCAAGGGCCTGGAACTCTGCGGATAGTTTACCTATTTCTAAGTTGAGTAAATGGAGTCAGAGTAACTTTTCTTGGAGTAGTTTTTATTCGTATCTCTTGATGAAACGCTACCTTACTCACACTGGTAAATATATCAAACGTACGGGAAAGCGACGGCTTAGTGGGGGTGTTATGCGTCGCGAGTAAGGTGGAAATGTGGTCTAAGCGCTTGCAGCGTTTGATCAAGTGGAAGATCGATTTCTCTTTCCGTGCAGAAACACCTGCACCGCCGCCACCGGAAATACAAGGCCACCGTATAGCAAAAGGGTAAAGAGCACCTGGTCGCCCACCGGATCAGCGACACCGAGCACGGCGGGGAACAGGGAGGCCTTAATCAGCAACGCAAGGTTTACATTGCGGAAGCTGACTTCGATATTGATAGCGGTGCTGTCCGGGCCGTTGAGGCGCAGTAGTTCAGGCACCAGCCAGCTGAATACAGCCAAACCTGCGACGAAGGCCAGCACTATGAGAATTTCCGCACCGCTGAAATTGCTCAGGTCCAGCCGGCCGGCGCCCGCTGCGCCGATCACGATCAACAGGATGACAAATATCGAGGCGCGGATACACAGCTTGGAGAACCGTGCGGAGCCGTTGGGCCAGACGGTCAGCACGACCATGCCCATGATAAGCGGCAGCATCAGTATCAGGGTGATCTCGACGGCGATCCGCGCGGCGGGCATCTCGAATTCGCCGGGTAACTGGGTGGAAATCAACAGTCCCAGCACAATGGGCGTGGTCAGCAGGCACGCGAAGGAGCAGATGGCGGTCAGCGCGATTGATAGCGCCACGTGGCCGCGGGCCAGAAACGTCAGCACATTGGACATGGTGCCGCCGGGGATGGCGGCGCACAGGGCGAGGCCCACCGCCAGCCCGGTCGCCGGCTGGGACGCGATTAGCAGGCCCCAGGCGAACAGCGGCACCAGGGCCAGTTGCACGAGCAGGCCGAACAGTAGCCCCCTCGGTTTCTGCACCACGGCGACAAAGTCCCGCACTTTCAGGGTAGCCCCCATACCCAACATGGCCAGCGCAAGCTGGGTGGCGGCAAACCAGTACTCATATTGAATATAGAAATCGAACATAGGGCTTTAGCCTCGCGCGTCCAGCGTGATTATGGAAGTCACGGTGCGGGCCTAGCGTACCAGTGTGGTGCCGCCGTCGATGGCCAGGATCTGGCCGGTGATATGGGCGCCGGCATTGCTGGCGAACATTAACGCCGGGCCGATAATGTCCTTGTCCTCGCCCCAGCGATGCAGGGGAATCATGGCAATCTCTTCCTGGAACAGCGCTTCATTGCTACTCGCATACTCGGTCATGGCGGTATAGAAACGCCCCGGCGCCAGCGCATTGACGCGAATGTGATCCTCGGCCA
>JANQLM010000084.1 GCA_028280635.1 Halieaceae bacterium
ACCTATCAGGGAGCACTACACACATGGCATTTCCAAAGATCGGCAACATCGCACCGGCGTTTACCCTGCTGGACCAGGACGGCAACAAGGTCAGCCTCAAGGACTTTCGCGACAAGAGCAACGTGGTGCTGTATTTCTACCCCAAGGCGATGACGCCGGGCTGCACCAACCAGGCCTGCGGGATTCGCGATAGCAAGGCGGCGTTAAAGAAAGCCAATACCGTCGTGTTGGGAGTCAGCCCTGATCCGGTAGCGCGCCTGGGAAAGTTCATCGACAAGGAGGGGCTCAATTTCACTTTGCTGTCGGATGAAGACAAAGCCGTCACCGAGAAATACGGCTGTTGGGGGCTCAAGAAGTTCATGGGCCGTGAATCCATGGGCGTTTTGCGCACCACTTTCATTATCGGCAAGGACGGACGTTTGAAGCACATCATGGACAAGGTTAAAACCAAGTCCCACCACGACGATGTGCTGGCCCTGATCAAGGAATTGGGTCTGTAGCGGATTTACTGCGGGGGGGACTAGCAATAATACCCCTTTTTTTGCTCAAGTAAACCATAGGATTCGCTCCTAAGCCCCTGTAAACTCGAGACAACTCGGGTGCACCGTGTATGGCCCGACCAGCTTTCATGGGGATGGTTGCTGGGGGTCCGGCGGTGCATTCTGCCGTTGTCTTGCGCTGGCATTGCATTGCCTTGTGACCCAGCGCCGAAAACGCGTCTTGCAGTTTGCGTGGCGCGCTAAAAGCCCGGCAGAATCCCGAATAATAAGCAGGATGGCGTCGGGTCAGTTGCATGCGCTTCACATGTGCATGTGCTCCCAGAGCAGCTCGAGACCGTCCCAGGCAGCGTGAAACCCGGGTGGGGACCCGTGGCGTCACGTTTGACGCATTCAGACCAATGATAATGAGCCGACCCAGTCGGTCAGGAATGAAAACATGACGGAATTGCGGCAGTTCAGCTTTATCAAGCTTGTCCTTACGGGGATGTTTCTCACCTTCGTCAGTGCCTGCGGCGGTGGCGGCGGCAGCGGCCCGGGTTTTATCGGTGGGGGAATCGACGATCCGGGCGGTGGCGGTGGCGGCGGCGGTGGCGGGGGCGCAAACAGCGTAACCATCACGCTGACAGACACTGGCGGCAACCCCACCACGACAATCAGTAACTCCGATCCGGGCATTGTCACGGTGACCGCTGTCAGTGGCGCCGGCTTGATCGTGAATGTGGCGACCACCAATGGCGTTATCTCTCCGGCCTCGGGTCTGACCGACGAAAACGGTGTTGCGTCATTCGTGCTGGAAGCCAATGAGCAGTCTGGCGCAGGCACAGTCTCCGCTACGGTCAACGAGATCACCGCATCGACCAACTTTCAGATTGAGTCCGTGACCCAGGGCAATAATGTACTCTCACTGGCGCTAACTGACACTGCGGGCAATCCTACCGAGAACATCACTGATATCAGTCCCGGCACCCTCACCGTCACCGCCACCGACGCGTTCGGCGCACCCGTGGCCAATGAGATTGTCTCTGCCGCTGTAACCTTGGGCGTGCTGGCACCCAGCGCTGGCACCGCACTGACCGATCTCAACGGCATAGCCACGTTTACCATTGGCTCAGACGGCACGCTCGGCGCAGGTACTGTAACGACGACCCTGGGGGGCGCAAGCGGTTCGGTGAACTATCAGATCGGCCAGGCCAACCTGCGCATCGGGCGCATTGCCGGCAGCAATTTTGTGGAAGGCGAAATTGATGCGGGTGCCACCTTACTACCGGCGGCGGGTTCTACGCCACTGTCGGTAGTGGTTGTGGATCAGGACGGGAACGCTGTGACCAATGTGGTGCCTGTGCAATTTGGCAGTGGCTGTGCAAGCCTCGATCCTCCTTTGGCAGAGCTGGCCAGCGAGGTGAACACGATTAACGGCGTCGCTACAGCCACCTATACCGCGGCGGGCTGTACGGGCGACGATACCGTGACTGCTGCCATCGTCCAGGGCAACACGCAGACCGCGACCGTGGTTCTGACCGTGGCCACTGCCGACGTGAACTCCGTGGCATTCCTGGACGCGGTGCCGCAGACCATTGCTCTACAGGGTACTGGCGGCGCTGGCCGTTCCGAGACCTCCCAGGTGTCTTTTCAGGTGCTGGACACTACCGGCGCCCCTGCCTCGGGCACCGATGTTGCGTTCTCCCTGTCTACCACGGTAGGCGGGCTGGCCCTGACCAATGCGACAGCGACTACCAATGAGGACGGCATCGCACGAGCCATTGTCCAGGCGGGTAACGTTTCGACTTCGGTGCGGGTAACGGCGACCATCGATGCCGGTGGTACCCAGCTCAGCACGGTGTCCGATCGACTGATCGTTAGCACCGGCCTGCCGGACCAGAATTCCGTGTCGCTTGCTCGAGTCGCCGGCAACCCCGGCGGTGGCGATGTCGACGGGGTTGAAACCGGCGTCTCCGTTCGCATGGCGGACAAATTCAATAACCCGGTGCCGGATGGTACGGTCGCCTTTTTTACCACCGAGTATGGCGCCATCGATGACAGCTGTGAGTTGCTCAACGGCGTGTGCGACGTAATATGGCGCAGCCAGGAGCCGCGTTTGCCGCTGATTTACAACGATTTCGACATGGGCGGTTTTGTCGCCACCATCGACAACCAACCTTGCCCGGACAATGGCGGATTGCTGGGCCTGCCATGCCCCAGTTCCCTGGGGCCGATCGTCGGTCGCCAGAGTGCGATAGTGGTGATTGCTGTTGGCGAGGAGAGCTTCATCGATACCAACGGCAACGGTCTCTACGACGTGGGCGAGCCTTTCGACGACCTGCCGGAGGCCTGGCTCGACAAGAATGAAAATGGCCAGTTCGACAATACCGCGCCTCTCTGCACCCCGGACGCAAGCACCTCGGTCGGTCGCTCCTGCGCTGAGGGCCTGGAAGAGATTTTCTTCGACTTCAATGAGAACGGCGTATACGACACCGGTAATGGGATCTACAACGGGTCTCTATGTCCTCAAGACCTTGCCGCTGCGGGTCAATGCACACGCGAACTGCTGCACGTTCGCCAGCGCTCGACGATCCTCATGTCTGGAGAGAGCCAGGCTTTTGCGCTGTATGAGGGTGGGGCGCCGGTCACAGCCGACATTGTCATGGCTGCGGGTGGATCTAGCCGCCAGTTTACAGCGGCGTTTGCGGACTTTTTCAACAACCCACCACCTGCGGGTTCCACGGTGACAGTCACTGCAGAGGGTTGCGAACTCCTTGGCAGCGTTACCAACACAATGCCCAGTAGGTCCGCTAGCGGTGCTTTCCTGACAACGTTCACGATCAGAAACCAGACAGATAATACTGCCAACCTCGATGGGCTGATTGAAATCACGCTCGATATTAGTGGTGATTCCGACACCTATACATTCTCCTGCCTCGACGAGGCGGGTTAAGCAATCTACGAAAGCGGGCTTTGCCCGCTTTCTTTTTGATGTGCAGGCTATTAACTAATAGGCTATAGTTTTTCTCTGATCCCGTGCAGTTTTGAGGAGACGCGTGATGTCCCAGTGCCCCCATGTCGACCTGACCGACCCGGATGCCTATGCCGGTGGCATGCCCCGGGAAGCCTTCAGCTACCTGCGCCGGGAAGAACCCGTGTACTGGCACGAGGACCCTGCCCAGGGGCGAGGTTTCTGGGCGGTGACCCGCCACGCCGACCTGGATTACGTCTCCAAGAACCCACAGATTTTTTCCTCAGAGGTGGAAACCTGTTTCCTGCATGAGCACGACGAGGAGACCCTGCCGTTCATGCAACTGCAGCTCATCAACATGGACCCGCCCAAGCACCTCAAGTATCGCCGCCTGGTGCGAAATGCCTTCACTCCCAAAGCGGTGGATTCCTACGAGTCCCGCTTTCGCGACATCGCCCGTGGCATCGTGGACGCCGCTGTGGAAGGTGGGCGCTGCGAGTTTGTGGAAGATGTCGCCGCCGAGCTGCCGCTGATTGCGATATGTGAGCTGATGGGTGTTCCCCTGGAGAAGCGCCGGCGTATTTTCGAGCTGACCAATATCATGATCGGCATGGATGATCCGGAGCTGGCCACCACCCAGGAAGACGGCATGGTGGCGATGATGGAGATGTTCGGTATCGCCCAGGAATTGGCGGCCGACCATCGCGCCCATCCCAGGGACGATATCGTCAACGTGCTGCTCACCGGCACGGTGGAAGACGAGCCGCTGACTGACGAAGAATTCTGCTACTTCTTCCTGATGCTGGTGGTGGCGGGCAATGAGACCACCCGCACGGTAACCAGCCACGGCATGCGCCTGCTCATGGAGACCGGACAATACCAGGCTCTGCAGGACCATCCGGAACTGCTCGAAGGCGCCATCGAAGAATGCCTGCGTTACAACCCGGCGGTGATCGCTTTCCGGCGTACGGCCCTGGAAGATGCTGAAATCGGTGGGCAGAGGATTAAAAAGGGCGAGAAAGTACATCTGTTCTACGGTGCCGCCAGTGCCGACGAGGCGGTATTTGAAGACGGGGACCGTTTCGATATCACCCGTGCCAGCCGCGAAGACGTCCGCAACAACCATCGGGCCTTCGGGATTGGAGAGCACTTCTGTATGGGTTCTCACCTGGCGCGCCTGGAACTCCGGGTCATCTTCGAGGAAATCCTCTCACGGATCGCCAATCCTGAATTCGACGGCGATATCCGCTGGCTGCGCTCCAACTTCATCAATGGTATCAAGCAGATGCCAATTCGCTTTGACGTATTGCCCGCGGCGGGGGAGCATGGCTGACCCAGTGTCCTGAGGCACAGCTCATGCGTGCAATCGCCATTACAGAGCCCGGTGGTCCCGAAGTCCTGGGCCTGACCCAACTACCCGACCCGGTGCCGGCAGCGGGTGAAGTACTCATCAAGGTCCATGCGGCGGGTATCAACCGGGCAGACGTCGTCCAGCGCCAGGGGTTCTATCCGCCGCCGCCAGGTGCGCCGGCCACGCCCGGCCTGGAAGTGGCCGGCACGATAGCTGCCGTGGCTGAAGGGGCGGGCACCTGGTCGGTGGGTGACCGGGTGTGTGCCTTGCTGGCGGGTGGTGGTTATGCGGAACTTGCCGTGGCGACGGCTGCAGAGTGCCTGCCCATACCCGAAGAACTGTCTTTTGAAGAGGCGGCCGGCTTGCCCGAGACCGTGCTCACGGTGTGGTCCAACGTGATGCAGCGTGCCGCAATACAGCCGGGGGAGAGTTTCCTGGTGCATGGCGGCAGCAGCGGAATCGGCACAACGGCCATCCAGATGTTGAAGGCCTATGGTTGCCCTGTGTACGCCACCGCCGGTAATGAAGAGAAGGTTGAGGTTTGTGAAGCCCTGGGTGCCACCCGGTGCATCAATTACCGGGAGCAGGATTTCCTGGCCGAATTGCAGGCGGCTACAGATGGCCGGGGCGTCGACGTGATTCTCGATATGGTGGGTGGTGACTACGTGGACCGCAATATCCAACTGGCTGCGGTGAACGGCCGTATCGTGAATATCGCCTATTTGCAGGGTTCCCAGGTCAGCGCCAATCTGATGCCGGTCATGCTCAAGCGCCTGACCCTGACCGGCTCAACGCTCCGCGCCCGCGAAGCCGCGTTCAAGGCGGCCCTGGTCCAGGAGGTCCGTGAACAAGCCTGGCCCTGGCTGGATGACGGTCGCCTGCAGGCCGTGATTCACCAGGTGTTTTCTTTTGCCGAAGTCAGTGATGCGCACCGGGTGATGGAAGCGAGCACCCATATCGGCAAGCTGGTGTTGAGCTGGGAATAGCATCTTGGACTACGTCAGTGTCGAACAGGCGCGTGAACTGGGCGGATTGCGGCTGGTGCTCACCGCCGGGCTGCCCGGGCCCTGGGGCGAGGCCATCAAGTCGGTGCTGGCCTGCAAACAGCTTGACTACGTGGCCGCGGCCCAGGAAGGCGGTGGAGAAAACCCAGCCCTGGTCGAGTGGACCGGGCAGGCATCGGCCCCGGTGCTGGCCTGGAACGAGGAAGCGCCGCGCTGCCACTGGTTGCCGCAATTGCAGCTCCTTGAGCGCCTGGCGCCCGCGCAACCGCTGCTCGGTGTAAACATCGCCGAGCGGGTGAAAATAACCGGTATGTGCAACGAGATTGCCGGGGAGGGCGGCCTCGGCTGGCAGCGGCGTACCCAGCTTACCGGCCTGGTGATCAGCCGTGGAGAAGCGCCGCCGTACATGCAGCGGATGGCTGATCGTTACGGCTATTCGGACCAGGCGTACGCGGAATGTGAACACAAGCTCGTGGAGATTCTCCGCTGGTTCAGTAGCGAACTGAGGCACCAGGCGGAGCGACAGCATGACTACCTGGTGGGCGGTGAACTCAGTGCCGCTGACCTCTACCTGGCTAACTTCATTGGCATGCTGGACCCGCTGCCCGAGGCCCTGAATCCAATGCCAGAGCAGATGCGCCGGGCCTACAGTTTCCGCAGTTCAGCCATCGACGCAGCGCTCGATTCGTCATTGCTTGCGCACCGTGAACGCGTTTACCAGCGCCACATCAAAACCCCACTCGACTTCTAGCAGGACCGCCATGCTATCCCAGCAGGAAATTTCTGACCGCCTGGAGATCCAGGACCTCTGTTACCGCTACGCTGAATTGATAGACGGCAAGGACTTCCAGACCCTCGCCGTGGAAGTGTTCACTGAGGATGCGCATATTGACTACAGCGTGTTCGGGGGCAGTGTAGGTGGCGTGGCAGAGACCATTGCCTTCCTGGAGCAGGCCCTGACAACCCAGACCTTTCCCAGCCACCAGCATCTCAACGCCAATATACAGATCAAGGTAGATGGCGACCGGGCCAGCGGCAGGGTGATGTGTTTCAATCCCCAGGAAATGGCGCTGCCCGGGGGCGGCTCACAGCTCTTTATGCTCGGCTTGTGGTATGTGGACAGCTACCGGCGCACCGAGGCCGGCTGGCGCATTGCCTCTCGGGTGGAAGAGAAGAGCTGGGTGTTCAACACGCCGGACTTCATGTCGCTCTAAAGAGCAGCGCGCACAAGCGGGCCGAAGCATCATGTGCCGCTGTAGACGTTTTGTGGAGCTTTTGTCCGGCAATGGCCGGGCAGGGCGTGGCTCTCAGGCCACGCGGGTGTCTTCCTTCCAACTGCTGATGCTGGCCAGGTCCATGCGCCCGACGCACTCCGCGAGGCAGGTTTCCAGCTCTCGCAAAGCCTCCTCGCCTACCTGCTTGACGTAAAAGGAGCGCACTTCACTGACCGCTTCCATGCTGTCGCGCATCAGATCCAGGCCGCGCTGGGTGGGGCGAATTTTCTTGGCGCGGCGATCACTGCCATCGATATCACGCACGATATAGCCAATGCGCTCCATCTCCTTGAGCATCTTGCCCATGGCCTGCTGGGTCACGTGGGCCCTCTCAGCAAGCTCTGTCACTCGCACCGCACCTTCGCTCAAGTTGGCAAACACGGTCGCGTGTGAGGGCCTGATCAGGGGGTGGCCGCGCGCCTGAAGCAACTCAATGACTCTCCGCTCGTAGTCGCGGCCAAACTCCAGCAGGAGCCGGCCCAGGTTGATGGAGAGACGCGATTTATTGGCTGATGTGTCGACTTCCGTAGTCATTCTGCTAACCCCTGGAGACCTACCTGTCCTGTGCAATTGTCTTGCGTAGCCGTTTTTTCGTTCTTTTGCGGTACTTTAATTAGGATAGTTGGTTTTGCCAACACCCCGGTGCGCGGACGCGGGCGGCGGGGTATCATGCGCCGCTTCCCGCAACGCATTCGAGTGCACCATGGCCAAGATCATTACCTGCAACACCAACGGTATCCGCGCTGCCGCCCGCAAGGGCTTCTTCGACTGGTTGGCGAAGCAGGATGCCGACGTGGTGTGCATCCAGGAAACCAAGGCCCAGGTGCACCAGCTCGAGGATTCCGCGTTCTATCCTGAGGGATACCACTGCACCTACAACGACGCCATCAAGCCAGGCTACAGCGGCACTGCCCTCTACACCAGGGTCGAGCCGCGCAAGGTAGTGACCGCCCTGGGCTGGGAGCCGGTGGATGGCGAGGGCCGCTACATCCAGGCGGATTTTGACCGCCTCAGCGTTATCTCACTGTACCTGCCGTCGGGCTCTTCCAGCGACGAGGCGCAGCAGAAGAAGTACCGCTTTATGGATCAGTTCTATGAGCATCTCCGGGCACTGCGCCGCAAACGCCGCGAATTCATCATCTGTGCGGACTGGAATATCTGCCATAAGGAGATCGACCTGAAGAACTGGAAGCCCAACCAGAAAAACTCAGGTTTCCTGCCGGAGGAGCGCGCCTGGCTGGATCGCGTTTACGACGAACTGGGCTATATCGACTCGTTCCGGATAGTGAACCAGGACGCCGATGAATACACCTGGTGGTCAAACAGGGGCCAGGCCTGGGCCAAGAACGTGGGCTGGCGGCTGGACTACCAGATGATCACGCCGGGACTCAGGCACCGGGTGGTCGGCGCCGATATCTACCGGGATGAACGCTTCTCTGATCACGCTCCGCACACCATGGTGTTTGATTGGGATATACAGCCCTGATACATTTAGCGCCCGCTCAACCAGGGGTTTTTCAATGAGTTTTTTCGTAGCCAATGCCCACGCCCAGGCGGCGGGTCAGCCGGCAGCCGGCGGTGAGATGTTTCAGATCGTCTTCCTCATCGGCCTCTTCGTACTGTTTTATTT
This sequence comes from Halieaceae bacterium, assembly GCA_028280635.1. Classification (GTDB taxonomy): domain Bacteria; phylum Pseudomonadota; class Gammaproteobacteria; order Pseudomonadales; family Halieaceae; genus JANQIO01. Next base: position 8,710 of record JANQLM010000084.1, read on the forward strand.
CATCGCCATCCGCCCGCAGCGCAAGCGTCAGAAAGAGCATGCTGACATGGTGGCGGCCCTGGAAAAGGGCAATGAGGTCATCACCACCAGCGGCATTCTGGGCAAGATCACCCGCCTTGAAGACAACTTCGTGGTGCTGCAGGTTGCCGACAACGTGGAGCTGAAATTTCAGCGCTCCTATATCAATGCCGTGCTGCCAAAGGGAACCCTGAAGTCTATCTAGGGTGCCTGCGCTGGATTTTCCCCCAAAGATACCCCTGGCGCGGCTGCCCACGCCGCTCCAGCCTCTTGATCGCCTCAGCGCGGCGCTGGGCAGCCGACACCGGCTCTGGGTCAAGCGCGACGACCTCACCGATGCGGCGATCAGCGGCAACAAGCTACGCAAGCTCGAGTTCGTTACCGCGGCTGCCCGGGAGCGGGGCTGCGATACCCTCATAACCTGTGGCGGCGTGCAGTCCAACCACTGCCGGGCCACGGCCCTTGTGGGTGCGCAGCTCGGCTTCAAGGTGCACCTGATCCTGCGGGGCGAGGCCCCGGCAGAGGCGGACGGCAATCTGCTACTTGACCACCTGGCGGGAGCGAAAATCAGCCACTACCCCCACCGGCAATTCGTCGCGGAGTTGCCAGCGCTGTTTCAACACTGGCAATCCGAATACGCCGCGCAGGGCAGCAAGGCCCTGTGCATCCCCACCGGGGCCAGTGACGGCCTGGGACTGTGGGGCTATCTGGCCGCGTCTCAGGAACTGGCCGCCGATATGAAAGCCGCGCAGGTGGAAAGTGCCCACTGGGTGTGTGCGACCGGGTCCGGCGGCACCCAGGCGGGGCTCACCCTGGGTGCCGCGCTTGGCGACTTGCCGGTAGATGTTTGGGGCTTTAACGTCTGCGACGACGAGGCCTGGTTCATGAACAAGGTGGCCGCGGACATCGCTGACTGGGAGGCGCGTTTCCCACAGTCCACACCTACGCCTGCCTACCAGGCGCGGGTGGTGGACGGCTACGTGGGCCCCGGCTACGGTCGTGCTACCCGGGAGGTGTTCGAGACCATCGGCTGGCTGGCGCGGCTGGAAGGGCTGGTACTGGACCCCGTGTATACCGGCAAGGCCTTTCACGGGATGCTGCAGGAGCTACGCGCCGGGCGCTTTGATGATCGGCGTGACATCATATTTGTGCACACTGGCGGAATATTCGGTTTGTTTCCGCAGCGCGGGGAGTTCGACTTCTATGCGGAGCACACGGCCTAACGCCCCACAGCGCGGCGAGTTCACGTTCTCCCCGGGTCAAGCCAATTGATAGCCGCTGCCCCCGGCATGGTTTTCCTGCCATTCGATGGGCGCGATTCTGGTAAGCTCTTGCGCATGAAATACAAGCGTCAAACCCATGGCTGAGGCAGACGGCGACAAGCTGGTTATCGCGATTTCCTCTCGTGCCCTGTTTAATCTCGACGACAGCCACGAGGTCTACGAACGCGATGGCCTGGAGGCCTACTCCCGCTACCAGATCGAGCGTGAAGACCAGCCCCTGGAACCGGGTGAAGCTTTCCCGATGGTGCAGAAACTGCTGCGCATCAACCAGCTACTGGATGGCGGCAACCGGGTAGAAGTGGTGCTGCTGTCCCGCAACAGCGCCGATACCGGCCTGCGGGTGTTCAACTCCATCCAGCACTATCAGCTCGACATCCAGCGCGCTGCCTTCTGCGGCGGGGAAAGTCCCTATCGCTACATTGCCGCCTTTGGCGCCCAGCTGTTTCTGTCGACCGAGCCGGAGGACGTGCGCCACGCCCTCGACCACGGCGTGGCGGCCGCCAACCTGGTGTCGAAACGCAAGGCGGGCAACGACGCCGACCAGCTTCGCTTTGCGTTTGACGGCGATGCCGTGCTGTTCTCCGATGAAGCGGAACGGGTTTACAAGAGCGAGGGGCTGGCCGCCTTCCAGGACAGCGAACAGGCGGCGGCGCATCGCCCACTCAGTGGTGGACCCTTCAAACCCTTCCTGGCTGCCCTGCAGCATTTGCAGCGAGAATTTCCAGCCACGGAGTCCCCGATCCGCACCGCGCTGGTGACCGCGCGCTCCGCCCCGGCCCACGAGCGTGTTATCCGCACCCTCAGGGCCTGGGAGATTCGTATCGACGAGTCGATTTTCCTGGGTGGCATGGACAAAGGCGAGTTCCTCAAAGCCTACCAGGCTGACGTGTTTTTCGATGATCAGCAGGCGCATTGTGAAAGCGCCGGCAGCCACGTTCCCACCGGCCACGTTCCCCACGGTATCGCCAACCAGTAGCGCTTCCTGCCGTTATGGTGCTGGGAAGCCGTTATTCCTTTTTGCGGTTTGCAATAACGACTCTAAGCGCTATTCTTCATAAGCGAACGGGAGTTCTGCGGGACGGGCGATGAAACTACAGCAGCTGCGATACATCTGGGAGGTCGCCCACCACGAGCTCAATGTCTCGGCCACGGCGCAGAGCCTGTACACATCGCAACCGGGTATCAGCAAGCAAATCCGCCTGCTCGAAGACGAGTTGGGGGTAGAAATTTTTGCCCGCAGTGGCAAGCACCTGACCCACGTCACTCCAGCCGGGGAGGCCATTCTCAAAACCGCCGGCGAGATCCTCCGCAAGGTGGACAGCATCAAGTCCGTGGCCCAGGAATTCAGCAATGAGAAAAAGGGCAGCCTGTCTCTCGCCACCACCCACACCCAGGCCCGCTACGCGCTGCCCGACACCATCAGCACCTTTATAGATCGTTACCCCGAGGTGTCCCTGCATATGCACCAGGGCACGCCGATGCAGATTTCCGAAATGGCGGCCGACGGCACGGTGGAATTTGCTATCGCCACCGAGGCGCTGGAACTGTTCAGCGACCTGATCATGATGCCGTGCTACCGTTGGAACCGCTGCATCCTCGTGCCTCGCGACCACCCGCTGACCCAGCTTTCCGAGCTGACCCTTGAGGCGGTGGCCGAGCACCCGATCGTTACCTACGTGTTTGGTTTCACCGGCCGCTCGCGCTTGGACGAAGCGTTCATGGAGCGGGGGCTGGTGCCCAAGGTGGTGTTCACCGCTGCCGATGCCGACGTCATCAAGACTTATGTTCGGCTCGGGCTCGGTATCGGCATCGTCGCGCATATGGCCTACGACAGCGGCAGTGACAGTGACCTGGTGCCGCTGGATGCCAGCCACCTGTTTGCGCCCAGCGTTACCAAGATCGGTTGCCGTCGCGGCACCTTCCTGCGCGGTTACATGTACGAGTTTATCGAGCTGTTCGCGCCGCACCTGACGCGCGACGTGGTGGAGGAAGCTTTCGCCCGCCACAGCAAAACCGAACTGGACGCGCTGTTCGCCGACCTGGAATTGCCCACTCTCTGACCGCAGGACTACATGTTATGGAACTGGTTTGCCTGGACCTCGAAGGGGTTCTCGTCCCGGAAATCTGGATCGAGTTCGCCGAGCGCACCGGCATTGAGGCGCTGCGCGCCACCACCCGCGATGTTCCCGATTACGATGTGCTGATGAAGCAGCGCCTGTCGCTGCTGGACGAACACCAGCTTCGCATCGGCGATATCCAGGCAGTCATTGCTGATATGGCGCCTCTGGAAGGCGCCCGCGAGTTCGTTGACTGGCTGCGCGAGCGCTTCCAGCTGGTCATCCTGTCGGACACTTTCTATGAGTTTTCCGCCCCCTTGATGGCCCAGCTGGGCTGGCCGACCCTGCTATGTCATCGCCTGCTGACCGACGCGGAGGGCAGGGTGGTGGATTACCGCCTGCGCCAGCCCGATCCCAAGCGGGCCTCGGTCAAAGCCTTCCACAGCCTCAACTACCGGATTATTGCCTCAGGGGATTCCTATAACGACACTACCATGCTGGAAGAAGCCGACGCCGGCATCCTGTTCCGGGCGCCGGACAATGTCATCGAGGAGTTTCCGCAGTACCCCGCGGTCGACAGCTACCAGGCCCTGCGCGAGGAAATCTGCAGGGCTTCGGAGCGCGATATCACGCCCTGAGCGCTGTTTGCTCCAGCCGTTCCACAAAGCGGCCCACCTTGTCCCAGGTCTCTTGGTATTCTAGTTGGCACTGGGAGTCTGCCACCAGGCCGCCACCCCCCCAGCAGTTGATTTCACCGTCCCGGCACAGCAGCGAGCGGATGGCGATGTTGCTGTCCATCTGGCCATCGGCGCTAAGGTAGAAAACACTGCCGCAATAAGCCTGGCGCCGGGCTGGCTCCAACTCGTCGATAATCTGCATCGCACGCCGTTTGGGGGCGCCGGTGATTGAGCCGCCCGGAAAGGAGTCGCGCAGCAGGTCCAGGGGGCTGCAATCGTCCCGCAGCTCACCGGTGACGGTGCTGACCAGGTGATGAACGCTGGGGTAGCTCTCCAGTTCGAACAGCCCATCGACCTGGATGCTGCCGGGCCGGCAATTGCGACCGATATCGTTGCGCAACAGGTCCACGATCATCAGGTTCTCAGCCCGGTCCTTGGGTGACCGCAGCAACTCTTCCGCTGCCAGCCGGTCGGCGCCAGGATCCCCGGTGCGGGCTCGGGTTCCCTTGATGGGCCGGGTTTCCACGTGGCGACCAACTGCCCGCAGGAAACGCTCGGGAGACAGGCTCAGTAACTGCGCGTCGCCGCTGTCGTAAAAGGCCGCAAACGGAGCAGCCGCCAGTGGCCGCAGGAGTCGGTAGGCGTCCCAGGGGTCGCCCGTGTAGCTTGCGCTGAAGCATCGGGCCAGGTTCACCTGGTAGCAGTCACCGGCGTAAATATAGTGCTGAACCTGGCGAAACGCCTGCTCATAGCTGTCACGGGGCAGGCCGTTGCTGAAATCTGCCGTCAGTCGGAAGGCCGACTGCTGGCCTGCCTCACTCATGGGTTCACATAGCCGTTCCAGCAGGGCGCGGCGCCTCGCGGGATTCTGGCCGGGCAGGGCGACATAGCTGCAGCGACCCAGTACATGATCCTGCACCAATGCCCAGTCATAAAAGCCCACACGGGCGCGCGCACCGGCTACCGCCGGCAGGCGTTGCAGCGGCAGTCCCAACTCATAATCCAGGTAACCCGCCAGGCCGCCACAGAAGGGCAGCGTATCCGCGGCCGCGCAGCGGGCCCTCTGCCAGGCCGCATCCAATTCCCGAAAGTACTTTATGAGGTCCTCATAAGAGTCTGATTCTGAACAATTAAAATCTATTTCTTCAACAGGGTCCGCGAGCAGGATGTCGAAGCGACCCTGGTGACTGTGAGGGCGACTGGAGTCCAGGAACAACGGGCGTGGCAGCTTGCGCAGGCGATCGAACCAGCTACAGCTGTCGGCGGTGTAGGCAAGATCTTCGATGTGAATGGCGTTAAGTGACATAAAACGTAGAAAACTAGCTCCAAAACTACGCAAACAAGTGTTTACCCTGCTCACATCTGACGAATTGTAGTGCTGCGAACGGCGTCGAAATTGACTTCAACAGGCGTTAAACGTATCGTAACTCGCCGTTTAACCCCAGTGTAAGAACCCTACCGCATGGCAGACCAGACGGCTCCGATCCCCTCACTGAAAAACCCATTCGCCCAGGAAGTTGACCGGGAATTCAAGGTTCCCGGCCAGATCGCCACAGAGCCCGGCCTCTACGAAGAGGCGCTGAAGTCTGGTTACCAACTGCAGCAGCGTCCGCAGCAGGCGGCCGGCGTCAAGAACATCGAGCGCCAGCACCAGAAGCAGCGTATGACGATCTGGGAGCGGATTTCCCTGTTGAACGATCCCGGGCACAGCCCGACCATTCTCTACCAGAACTGGGGCCCCAACCTGGACGGCGCCTCACTGGTGACCGCCATTATTCGGGTCAATGGTCGCGATGTTGCCCTGTACGGGCATGATTTCACGGTGCGGGCGGGGTCTATGGATGCCACCAACGGCAAGAAGCTGGCGCGCCTGTTTGAACTGGCTGCCAAGCGGCGGATTCCGCTGGTGGGTCTCAACGATAGCGCCGGTGCCTACATCCCGGCGGGTGTTGGCGGCCTCGACGGCTATGCCGATGCCTTTACCGCGTTGCGCAAGATCTCCGGCATTGTGCCCAGCATCATGTGCATGTTCGGTTTCAACGCCGGGGGCGGTTCCTATTTGCCGCGGCAGGGCAGCTTCCTGATCCAGCCCAACAACACTTTTTTCGGGCTGACCGGCCCTGGGGTGGTGAAGTCGGTGCTGGGCGAGGATGTGACGCCGGACGAGTTGGGCGGCCCCCGGGTGCACAGCCAGAGCGGTGTCAACGATTTTGTCGTGCCCGATGAGGTGTCTGCCCTGCGCAAGGTGCGCGAGCTGCTCAACTACCTGCCCAGCCATAACGCCGAATTCGCGCCCCACCAGCCGTCTTCGGACCCGGTCAGCCGCAAGACCTGGGATATCGACATTTTGTTGAAGAAGGCGATCAACTCGCCGACCGGTTTCAATACCCCGATCGATATATCGATCCTTATTCAGCAGCTTTGTGATCACGGCGACTTCCTGGAAATCCAGGCGGAGCGGGCTCGCAACACGGTTACCGCCCTGGGGCGCATCGGTGGCAATGTCATCGGTTTTGTCGCCAACAACAGCGCCGTGTCCTCCGGGCAGATCGATATCGACGCCGCCTATAAGAACGCCCGCTTCATCCGCTTTTGCAACCTCTACAACATTCCGGTGATTTTCCTGGAAGATACGACGGGCTTTCTGCCTGGCCGCGAGCAGGAGGCCCGCGGTATCGTGCAGGCCGGCCGCGCCATGCTCGATGCTATCGTCGACCTGCGCACCCCGCGCTTCCTGGTGATCGTGCGCAATGCCTTCGGCGGCGCCTATGCGTCCTACAACAACTATCCCACCGGGGCGGATTTTGTGGTGGCGCTGCCCACCACCCGGCTCGCCGTAATGGGTCCGGCCGGTGTGGAGTATGTTTACAAAGACGAGCTGCGCAAGATTCGCGGCCAGGTCGCCGCTCGGACTCGCGAGATCGAGGAACAGCAGCAGGCCGCAGGTTTGTCGGCAGATGCCGCGGCGGAGGCGGCGCGCAGCGCCGTGGCGGCCTGGGTGAAAGCTGAGGAGGCCGAGTTGGCGGTGCGCTACGAGCGCGAGCTCATGAATCCAAACGAGGCGCTGAGTCTGGGTTCCATCTCCCAGATTGTGATGCCCTCGGATCTCAGGGAGGTGTTGGCCGAGAACATGGCCTTCCACCTGCGCCATTACGAACCCAGCCCGATGAGCGACGTGCAGCGCGAATTCCACTAAGCCTGACGCTGTACCGAGCCTTTTACCGAGTAAGGAAGCCCACGTGTCTAACGAACACTACCTGAACAGCCCATTGGTCCACCGCGACCGGCGCCTGGGCCGGCGCCCCTCCGACTGGGTGGCACAATTTGCCTGTGAGCACGTCAAGCCGTTGATCATCTGCCGCGGCCCCATCCGCAAGGAGGCCATGGATGTCTTCGAGGAAATGGGGATTACCGGCTACGGCATCCTGCTCTCGGAAAAGGACTCCATCGTCTATCGCAACGCGCTGGCGCCGGAGCTGCGCCAGCTCACCGACCCGGACCGCGTGCACCGGGTGCCGGATTACACCGGGGCCAACAAGGAAGAACGCACTGCGCGCATCGAGCAAATCATCGCCATCGCCCACGACAACGGCTACAACTCGGTGTTTGCCGGCTACGGTTTTATGGCGGAAGACGAAAACATGGTTGCCGCCCTGGAAGCCGCCGGGCTCAATTTCATTGGCCCCTGCTCGCGTACTGTTCACGATGCCGGCCTCAAAGACGAAGCCAAGCGCACCGCGCTGTCCGTCGGCGTCAGCGTGACGCCCGGCATCGATAACGGCACGGCCCTGGCGTTGCTGAAGAAGCATCCTGATGAGGCTGCCCTGAAGACCCTCTGCCAGGAGCACGGCCTGGATGTGCCGGCCCTGGACGATGCCTCCCTGAGCCTCGAGGACAAGGCTGATGAGGTGTTGGCCGCATCCTACCGTGCCCAGATTGATCTCTATACCGTGGACGAGCTCTGTGAGGCGCTGACCGAGGCGGTCCAGAAGATGTCCGCTGACTACCCTGAAAACCGGGTGCGGCTGAAAGCCATCAGTGGTGGCGGGGGCAAAGGCCAGCGCATCCTCGGGATCGGCGAGGCCGATCGTACGGCGGAGATGGTGCGTGAAATCCTCAACGAGGTGAAAACCACCGGCGTTGGCGACAACAAGAATGTGCTGGTCGAACTCAATATCGAGACCACCCGGCACCAGGAAATCCAGGTGATCGGCAACGGTGAGTGGACTCTGGCCATGGGCGGTCGGGATTGCTCCCTGCAGATGCACGAACAGAAGTTGCTGGAAGTGTCTGTCACCCGGGAATCCCTGGTGCGGGCGGCGGAGCAGGCGGAGGCTGCGGGCCTGGATGCAGAGGCGCGGGTGCTGCGCCAGGACGTCGAGACCCTGGCCGCTATGGAGTCTGAAGCCGAGCGCTTTGGCGAGGCCACCGGGCTAGATTCGGTATCCACCTTCGAGTGTATTGTCGATCGCGATTCCCACTTCTTCATGGAGATGAACACCCGTATCCAGGTGGAGCATCGGGTGACCGAGCTGTGCTACGCGCTGGAATTCATCAACCCGGACAACCCGGATGACAGCTTCCTGGTGGAATCCCTGGTGGAGGCCATGGTGCTGCTGGCGGCCCACGGCGAGAGGCTGCCGAAACCCACGCGCGTGCCGCGCTTCAATGATTCGGTGGAAGCGCGCCTGAACGCCACCAACCAGGCTTTGCAGCCCCATGCCGGCGGTGTGATTGACTACTGGTCGGATGCCATCGAAGGGGAGATTCGCGACGACCAGGGGATCAGCCTGCACAACCCTGACACCGACGTGTTCATGAAGTACACCCTGGCCGGCGCCTACGATTCCAATATCGCGCTGCTGCTGACAGTGGGTGAAACCCGGCTGGAAACCTACCAGAACATGGCGGAAGTGATCCGCCGCACCAGCATGCGCGGCCGGGACCTGGCCACCAACCTGGAGTTCCATTACGGCCTGGTGAACTGGTTTATCGGCAACAATATCAATGCCCGACCGACCACGCGTTTTATCGTGCCTTACCTGACGGCGGTGGGTGAGCTCAAGCAGCAGGCCAACCAGATCGACCTGGTCTATGCCTATGACCAACTCATGCAGCGGGCACAGGCTGCCGCGGACGAGGGCAGCGCGAAGGCCGTGCGTGAGTGTTTCGAGCGTAAGTACAGCCTGCTGCGGCGGCCGCTGGAAAGGTTGATGGCCGAGCCGCACCTGTTGTCCGGCTGGCTCAGCGTCAATCGGGACTGCTACACACTGATCGACGGCCGTATTAGTTGGAATGAAAACCCCCTGGAGCTGCTGGCAGACACTTACCACTTCCTCGATATGAACCTGCAGGAAGGGCAACCCGCCGCGCATATGATCTGGGATCACGACCACGAGCTGCTGCAGGCGGGCATCGATTTCTACAACGAGCTCAACAATCGCCTTGATGTCGAGGACTGGATCGAGCTGGATAGCCTGCTGCAGGAGGGCCCGGCGCCGGAGGGCTTTGGCGCAGAGCTGTGGACCTCGGTGCGGGCGTCTCATGAAGGCTTCCAGGCTGGACTGGACATCATCGCCGTGTTGCCGGCCATTGCCGAGGCTTCAGATTTCTATGCCCTCAAGGTCAATCCGGACCTGACCCTGCACATCCCGGAGCGGCTCACGGAGTCCGAGCTGCAGGAACGCATGGCCAAGGTGCTGGTGCCGCCCCCGGTCGCCAAGAGTGACGAGATCCTGGCGGAGAGCGGCGGCATGTTCTATTCCCGGGAGACCCCCGAACACGATCCCTATGTGGTTGAGGGCAGCCACTTCGAGGAGGGAGACCCTCTCTATATCGTCGAAGTGATGAAGATGTTCAATAAAGTTTATGCCCCGTTCTCCGGTACCATTGAGAAGGTGCTGGTGGACGAAGACGGCATCATCATCAGCAAGGGCCAGCCCCTGTACAAGATCACCCCTGACGAGGTGATCGTCGAGGAGTCCGAGGAAGACAGGCGAGCCCGCCGCCGGGCCGCCACCGACGCCTTCCTGGGGACTCTCGCCCGATAACAGACCGGTAAACACCGAAAGGGCCGGCTTGCGGCCCGTGCATAGTAGACGAGGAAAGCATGATCACCGCACTGGACCATATCGCCGTTGCCGTTCCCGACCTGGAAAAGTCCATCAAGCGCTTCCTGGAAGACTTCGGCCTGGAATTCGAGGGCACGGAGGAGGTCGAAGCCGCCAAGACCACGACCGCCTTCTTCCCGCTGCCGCCCACCAGCATCGAGCTGATACACCCGCTGCGCGGTGAGGGGCCGGTGGCGAAATACCTGGAGAAGCGCGGCGGTGGTCTGCATCACCTGTGTTTCCGCTCCGACAACATCCACGAGGACGTCGAGCGCCTCAAGGCCAGGGGCTACCAGTTCCTGGCCGACGAACCGGCGCCGGGCGCGCACGGTTCCCTGACCATATTCATTCACCCCAGGAGCTGCGACGGTGTGCTGATCGAACTGAACCAGCCGGGTGACGAGCACTGAGGAGAGCAAGCGATGAGCGACGACCCGATCTATGACAAGGACGCCGCGACACCCGAACACTGGGAGGCGCTGGCCACCAAGCAGATGAAGGGGCTCACCCCCGACGAGCTTACCTGGATTACCCCCGAGGAAATTCGCCTGCGCTGCCTGTACACGGCCGAGGACGTGGCAGGCCTTCCCTATACCAACACCATGCCGGGTATGTCGCCGTACGTTCGCGGTCCGCAGGCCACCATGTATGCAGGCCGTCCCTGGACGATCCGTCAGTACGCCGGTTTTTCCACCGCGGAAGAGTCCAACGCCTTCTACCGTAAGGCTCTGGCCGCGGGTGGGCAGGGCATTTCGGTGGCTTTCGACCTCGCCACCCACCGGGGCTACGACTCCGACCACCCGCGGGTAGCCGGGGACGTGGGCAAGGCCGGTGTGGCTGTCGATTCCATCGAAGACATGAAAATCCTGTTCGACGGCATACCGCTGGACAAGGTGTCGGTGTCCATGACCATGAACGGCGCGGTGTTGCCGGTACTGGCGGGCTACATCGTTGCCGCTGAAGAGCAGGGAGTCAGCCAGGACCAGCTCTCGGGCACGATCCAGAATGACATCCTCAAGGAATTCATGGTCCGCAACACCTATATCTACCCGCCGGCACCCAGCATGCGCATTATCGGCGACATCATTGCCTATTGCTCAGAGCACATGCCGCGCTTCAACACCATCTCGATTTCCGGTTATCACATCCAGGAAGCGGGAGCCAACGCGGCGCTGGAGCTGGCTTACACCCTGGCGGACGGCAAGGAGTACATCCGCACGGCGATCTCGGCGGGCCTGGATATCGACCAGTTTGCACCGCGCCTGTCGTTCTTCTGGGGCATCGGCATGAACTTCTACCTGGAGATCGCCAAGATGCGCGCCGCGCGCATGCTGTGGGCGCGGATCGTCTCCGAGTTCAACCCCCAGAATCCCAAGAGCTCCATGCTGCGCACCCACAGCCAGACCTCCGGCTGGTCGCTCACCGAACAGGACCCCTACAACAATGTGGTGCGCACCACCATCGAGGCCATGGCGGCGGTTTTTGGCGGCACCCAGTCACTGCATACCAACGCCCTCGATGAGGCGATTGCGCTGCCCAGCGAGTTCGCCGCGCGTATTGCCCGCAACACCCAGCTAATCATCCAGGAAGAGACCGGCATTACCCAGGTGGTGGACCCCTGGGGCGGTTCCTACATGATGGAAAGCCTCACCAATGACATCGCCGACAAGGCCTGGGAGCTGATCGAGGAGATAGAGAACGAGGGCGGCATGGCCAAGGCCATCGAGAGTGGCCTGCCCAAGCTGCGCATCGAGGAGGCGGCCGCGGCCAAGCAGGCGCGTATCGACCGTGGCGAAGATGTTATCGTCGGTGTCAACAAGTACAGGCTGGACCATGAAGACCCGGTCGATATCCTGGAAATCGAGACCGAAGCCGTGCGTGAATCCCAGCTCAAGCGGCTGGCGGAGATTCGAGCGGCGCGCGACCAGGTGGCGGTAGACGATATACTGGCGCAGATAACCCGGGTCGCAGGGGGCGAAGAGGGCAATCTGCTGGCTCTGTCTGTCGAGGCCATTCGCCGCCGCGCCACGGTAGGGGAGATCTCTGACGCCATGGAAAAAGAATTCGGTCGCTTCAATGCCAGTGCCCAGACCGTGTCAGGCGTCTACGGCGCTGCCTTCCAAGAAGACGACAGCTGGAAGGAGATCTCCGGCGACATCGATGCCTTTGTCGAGCAGCACGGGCGGCGGCCGCGCATGCTGGTCTGCAAGATGGGCCAGGACGGCCACGATCGCGGTGCCAAGGTAGTCGCCACTGCCTTCGCCGATGTCGGCTTCGATATCGACCTGTCGCCGATGTTCTCCACCCCGGAAGAAGTCGCTCGCCAGGCTATCGAAAACGATGTGCACGCGGTCGGCGCCTCATCCCTGGCGGCGGGTCACAAGACCCTGGTGCCGCAGCTTGTGGAAGAACTGCGCAAGCAGGGTGGTGACGAAATCATTGTCATTGCCGGTGGTGTGATCCCCCGCCAGGACTACGACGTGCTCTATGAGGCCGGCGTGAAGTGCATTTTTGGCCCCGGCACCCCGATTCCACAATCTGCCCGGGAAGTGCTCAACGCCATCAACTCCGCCAGCGCGGGTGGCTGATTTCGACCTGGCCGCGCTGCGCGACGGCAACCGTCGCGCCCTGGCCAAGGCCATTACCGTCGTCGAGAGCAGTCGCGATGACGACCGCGAGCGCGCCCAACAGATTCTTGAGCAGTGCCTGCCTCACACCGGCAACAGCATTCGGCTGGGGATCACCGGCATCCCCGGGGTGGGCAAGTCCACGTTCATCGAGGCCTTCGGCTTGTACCTGCTGGAGCAGGGCAAGCGAGTGGCGGTGCTGGCGGTGGATCCCAGTTCGCCCATCGCCGGTGGCAGCATCCTTGGCGACAAGACCCGGATGGAAGAACTGTCACGCCGGGAGGAGGCGTTTATCCGCCCGTCTCCCGCGGCGGGCGCCCTTGGCGGAGTAGCCCAGAAAACCCGTGAAACCATGTTGCTGTGTGAAGCGGCGGGTTACGACGTGATCCTGGTGGAAACCGTCGGGGTGGGACAGTCTGAATACCAGGTGGCCGGCATGGTCGATTTTTTCATGGTGCTGATGCTGCCCAATGCCGGCGACGAGCTGCAGGGGATCAAAAAAGGCATTATGGAGCTGGCGGACGCCCTGGTGATCAACAAAGCTGACGGCGACAGCCTCAAGCTGGCCGAGCAAACCCGGCGCCACTACAGCGCCGCCCTGGGCCTGTTGCGTCATGCGCCGCACTGGGAGCCGCGGGTGACGACCTGTTCCTCCATCGAGGGCGCGGGCATTGCCGATGTCTGGGAAATGATTGCTGACTTCGAACAGGCAAGCCGCGACTGCGGTGCCTTCTCGTTCCGCCGCGACAGCCAGGCGCGCGACTGGATGCACCAGCTAATCGGCGAAATGCTCAAGGCCAGGCTGAAGAACAACCCGGAGGCCCAGGCGCTGCTGCCGGTGCTCGAGGCCCGCGTCCTGGCCCGGGAGTTAACGCCTTATTCCGCCGCGTCCCAGGTGCTGGACTGCCTGTGAGCGGTACATGCGATTCATTCCCCTCGACAAGCTCATCAATCTCCACGACGGCTATCGGCGTGAGTTCCGCATCGAATACCAGCGGCTTCTGCTGATCCAACATGAGGGTGAACGCCATATCGTCGAGGCCTTGTGTCCGCACCTGGACCATCCGCTGATGGAAGCCTGGCTCGAGGGCGGCGAGCTGCTGTGCCCACTGCACGGCTACCGCTTCTCGCTGCTCACCGGGCGCCTGATTGAAGCCACCCGCGAAGACTGCCGACCCCTGCGCGTCTGGCCGGTCGCCTACGAGGGCCCAGATGTCGGCATCAGCTGGGCGGACAGTTAGTTAAGCCGGTCTGGTTTACCACCAATCCGCACGCGCGACACACCCAGTTCGCGCCCGACCTACGAAGCTCAGCCAAGCAAAACGCTATCGACTGGAAGCGTCAGTCAGATGGTGAGCTGCCTGAGCCTGGGGTCGCGTTCGCCCCAGCGCCACAGGTTATCGAAGCCATCCACGAATTTCTTTGCCGAAGCCCGCGAGTCGGGTTCGTAAAAGCCGTCGCGACTGCGTTCGTCGGGATTGTAGACCACGCCATCGGAATCTCGCACCACGTAGGTGGCTTCCGGCAGTTCCGGGTGCTCGGCCAACACCCGTATTGCTATCGTCGAAGACAATCGCCGGGCCAGCTGCAGTAGCCGGTGGCCGCGGCTGACCAGCGGGCGGGGGTCACTGATCAGGATACGAATGTCACTGTAGCGCCCGCTGCGCGCCAGGGCTGATACGGCGTCGGCAAAGTCCTCTTTGTCGAAAACCTCGTGGTCCAGGGCGTAGCTGTAGATGCGGAGGTTGCGGCTGGCAGTGCGCGCCAGTGTCAGCGCCAGGGTGGCAAAAGGTTCCGGATACTGAACTCCGGTGATGAAACTGCTGGCACCGCCGTAGTCGATGTGCATTTCCATTGCGGTGTGGGCGATACCGGCTTCGTCGAAGGGCTCGCCGTAGGGCGCAAATCCCGCATCCTCGTAAAACCCGTTGGCGTGGCTCTGGGCGTGCAGGTAAAGGCGCAGCATGCCACGGTCGCGGGCGTAGCGGACGATATAATCCAGCAGCGCCCGACCCAGACCCTTGCCACGATGCTCCGGCAGCACCGCCATGCGGCCGATCTTGCCGTCGGGCAACAGGCGACCACAGCCCAGGGCGATGTACCTGTCAGTAATCAGGAAATGAGTGGCGGTTTCGTCGCTGTCGTCATGCTCTATGTCTACCGGCACGCCCTGTTCCTCAATGAACACCTTGTCGCGTATCGAGCGCAGGGTCTCCAGGTTGAGATTCCAGCTCACCACTTCAATCTGTGTATCCTCAGTCATCCAGCAGGCATCCTGTTTGCCATAGCGATTGCAGGAGCTGCCGCTCCGGTCCGTTTGCGGGCACTGTGGTGTGACGACCGCTGCAGAGAATCTCCAGTAATTCCGGGTCGATGGAGAAGTGCAGTGTGTCCCCGTTGGCGTATACCCGGAGTTCATCGCCCAGCTGCTGCCAGGCGAGACGGCCGTCGGGCTGCAGTCGCACCCGGTCGGGCAAGGGCTCGTCGTCTGATGGGGGCGCTGCCTCAGGCGCTTCTGTCACCAGTTCACCAAACCAGTCGCCATTGTCCTGGGTAGCGTCCAGGATTTGCCTGAGTTGAGTGCGGGCAGCATCCAGGCTTGTTGCAGTAATCTCGCCCGCGCGGCCGACGGGCAGTGGCCGGGGATCCAGGTAGAGTTGCTCCTCGTCAAGGTCCGGTAGCAGTTGGTCCACCCTGCGCGAGAGCATATCGCTGACCCGCGGCGCGCGAAAGCCGATGGAGTAGGTCATGCCGTTGCCCACTGCCGTGCCCCAGTGCGCCAGACCCGGGGGTACATAGAGTATATCGCCAGGATTCAGCAGGTATTCCGCGCTGTCCTCGAAACCTTCCAGGATGCGCAGGTCCGGGTTATTCCGCAACGCAGTATCCGGACCGCAGCGCTGGCCCAGCCGCCATTGGCGCTGGCCCATGCCCTGCACCAGGAAGACGTCGTAATTGTCATAGTGTGGGCCAACGCCACCGCCGTCGGTGGCGTAGCTGACCATGATGTCGTCCAGTCGCCAGCGGGGCAGGAAACTGACCCAGTCGCGCAGGGCGGTCACCGCTGGCACGTAGTGGTCGACACGCTGGACCAGCAGGGTCCAGGGGGTTTCGCCATCAAAGCTGCGCTCGTGCAGCGGTCCCGGCTCCAGGCGCCAGTCATCGTCCTGCTCGCGCACCAGGCGGGCTTCCACCCCTGGCTCGAGGGCCAGGCCCGCCAGCTCTTCCGGTGACAGTGGGTTGTCGAAGCGCGCCTGCGCTGGAAGGAAAAGGGGCTGCTGCTGCCAATAGTCCCGCAGGAAGCGGGCGCTGTCGAAGGACTGCCCGGCAATCAAATCTTGCGCGCCTGCTCCGCGGCATTGCCGATGTAGCCCGCCGGTGTCAGGGCCAGCAGCTCGGCTTTCGCATCCTCGGGGATCTCCAGGCCACTGACAAACGCCTGCATGCTCTCGCGGGTGATTGCCTGTCCGCGGGTCAGGGCCTTGAGCTTCTCGTAGGGTTGTTCGATAGCATAGCGACGCATGACGGTCTGCACGGCTTCCGCCAGTACTTCCCAGCTTGCATCCAGGTCCTCGGCGAGGCGGTCGGCGTTGAGCTCCAGTTTGCCGATACCCTTGAGCGCGCTCTGGTAGGCAATCAGGCTGTAGCCGAAGCCAACACCCATATTGCGCAACACGGTGGAATCCGTGAGATCCCGTTGCCAGCGTGATACCGGTAGCTTGCTGCCCATATGCGTGAACACGGCGTTGGCCAGACCGAGATTCCCCTCGGCGTTTTCGAAGTCGATGGGATTGACCTTGTGCGGCATGGTGGATGAGCCCACCTCGCCGGCCACGGCTTTCTGGCGGAAATACCCCAGTGAGATATAGGACCAGGCGTCCCGGCAGAAATCGATCAACACCGTATTGAGGCGGGACAGGGCGTCGAACAGCTCAGTGATGTAGTCGTGAGGTTCGATCTGGGTTGTGTAGGGGTTCCAGGTGAGGCCAAGGCTGTCCACGAAACCCTCGGCGTGTTGCTGCCAATCCAGCTCCGGGTAAGCGCTCAGGTGGGCATTGTAGTTACCGACGGCACCGTTGATCTTGCCGAGAAACTGCTGGCCCTCCAGGTGCTCGAGCTGGCGCCGCAGCCGCGCTACCACGTTGGCGATTTCCTTACCGAGGGTGGTGGGGCTCGCGGTCTGGCCATGAGTGCGTGACAACATCGGCACGTCGGCGTGCTCCGCCGCCATGGCCCGCAGGGCATCGACAATGGCCAGGGCGGCGGGCAGCAGGCACTGCTCGAGGCCGTCGCGCAGCATCAGGGCATGGGACAGATTGTTGATGTCTTCGGAGGTGCAGGCGAAATGTACGAACTCGGATACGGCGAGCAGCTCAGGCTGCCCGGTAAACTGCTCCTTGATGTAGTACTCCACCGCCTTGACGTCATGGTTGGTCGTTGCCTCGATGGCTTTGACACGCTGCGCCGCGCCCTGGTCAAAATTCTCGGCGATGGCCGCCAGCGCGGCCGACGCCTGCGCGGAAAGGGCTGGCACCTCCGGGATGCCGGGATGATCTGCCAGGGCCTGCAACCAGCGCACTTCCACCAGTACCCGGCGCTGCATCAGGCCGAACTCACTGAACACCTCGCGCAGGGCAGCGGTTTTGCCGCCGTAGCGGCCGTCGATGGGGGATACGGCGGTGAGGGACGTCAGGTCCATCGCTTGTCCTTACTTGACTGCAGGGTTGTTATTGGCTCAGCGGCTGCGAAAGCGACGCAGGGCGCGGGAAATCGGCGATTTTACACCGATCCCAGTTGCCGCGACAGTTCGTGGGCGACCTGCAGCAGCTTGCGGCGCTGGGTCAGCAGGCGCCAGCGCCGCCCGCCCAACTGGCGCCACAGCACCGCCGAGCGGATACCGGCCAGCAGCAGCGCGCGGATGAGGTCCGCGTTGGCGGGATCCTGCAACTGCTGGGCGCTGCCGGTGACCTTGATGCGGTATTTGAAGGTACTGATCGTATCCTGGTAGATGCCGGACAGGCTGTGGCAGATTTCCTGCACGTGGTTGCTGAAGTGCTCGGCGCGGAACTGGGTGTGTTCCAGCCGCGAGCGCATAACAGCGGCCATGTCCGGGTTGGCCGAGAACTGCCTTTCAAGATGCAACATTCCAAACACGTAGCGCATCATGTCGCGGCCGTCCGGTTGGTCTCGGCTGGCGAGCAGGGCGGCGAGGTTATGCAGTCCCAGTTTCATGTTGCGCACCCCGCCGTAGACATCTTCCACGGTGTCGGCATCGAACTTGAACAGGCTGGACACCATCGGCGTCAGGAATTCTTCCGGGTAACTCCCCGTGCGGGAAATCTGGTCGACCAGGCGGGCCACTTGCACCACGCCGGCCAGCGCCAGCACCTGGTCCTCATGGTGCTTCACGCGGCGCGCTCGATGACGCCACCGCCGAGGCAGTGATCGCCGTCGTAAAACACCACGGACTGGCCCGGCGTGATGGCCCGCTGCGGTGTGTCAAATTCCACCCGGTAGCCGCCACCGTCGCGGTGCAGGGTGCAGGCCTGGTCGGGCTGCCGGTAGCGCGTTTTGGCGCTGCAGCGCAGAGGTAGCTGCGGCGCATCGCCCGCCACCCAGTAGATGTCCCCGGTCGCCAGGCTGGACTTCAGCAGGGCGGGGTGGTTGTGCCCCTGGGCCACCAGCAGCCGGTTGTGTTCCAGGTCCTTGCCCACCACGTACCAGGGGTCGTGGCTGTGGCCGGATAGGCCGCCGATCCCCAGGCCCTGGCGCTGGCCGATGGTGTGGTACATCAGCCCCGAGTGTTCACCGAGCTCATTTCCCTCCAGGTCGAAGATCGCGCCTGGCTGGGCGGGAATATATTGCTGCAGGAAGTCCTTGAAGCGGCGCTCGCCGATAAAGCAGATGCCGGTGCTGTCCTTCTTGTCGTGGGTTTCCAGATCGTGCGCACGCGCCAGCTCGCGCACCTCGGATTTCTCGATCTCGCCCACCGGGAACAGGGTGCGGGCCAGTTCTTCATGGCCCACGGCATGCAGGAAATAGCTCTGGTCCTTGCCCGGGTCCAGCCCTTTCAACAGGCAGGCCCGGCCATCCTCATCACCGCGTCGCGCGTAGTGGCCGGTGGCAATCAGGTCGGCACCGAGTATCAGCGCGTATTCCAGGAAGGCTTTGAACTTGATCTCGCGGTTGCAGAGGATGTCCGGATTGGGTGTGCGTCCGGCCCGGTACTCGGCGAGAAAGTGTTCAAAGACGTTATCCCAGTACTCGGCCGCGAAATTGGCGCTGTGCAGGTGGATTCCGAGTCGGTCAGCCACGGCCTGAGCGTCCGCCAGGTCCTCTTTCGCGGTGCAGTACTCGGTGCCGTCGTCTTCCTCCCAGTTCTTCATGAACAGGCCTTCCACGGCATAACCCTGCTCCTTGAGAAGCAGCGCTGCCACGGATGAATCGACACCGCCGGACATGCCGACGATGACTTTACTGTGCTGTCTGGAAGTCATGCGGTGTAATAAACAAGGTTCAGTGGCCAGTGCCGGCCAGCCAGGTATTGCTCGACGCTGGCCATGACCAGCGGGCTGCGCATTCTACCAGACTCCCGGCGCATTTCCTCAGGGGTGAGCCACAGCGTGCGGATGATCTCCCTGTCCAGGTGGGCCCCGGCGACCTCCCTGAGCAGCCGTGCGCTGAAGGTGGTGCGCAGGTAGGTCACGCCGTTGGCGGGGGAGGTATACTGGGCGACGCCCAGCACGGACACCAGTTCGACTTCGCAACCGGTTTCTTCCAGGGTTTCTCGTCTAGCGGCGTCAAACAGCGATTCGCCGGCGTCCAGGTGGCCGGCGGGCTGGTTCAGCACGATGCCCTCATCGGCACGCTCTTCGACCAACAGGAAGCGTCCCTCACGCTCCACCACGGTGGCCACGGTCACGTGCGCATACCAGCCGTTCACGAAGCGCGCCGCCTGACTGGCATATGTACCTGCTCGAGCCGGTGCTCTCCCGGCAGCAATCCATCCAGGGACCAGTGGCCCACGGCGATGCGGACCAGTCGCAGGGTAGGGTGGCCCACCGCTGCGGTCATGCGGCGTACCTGCCGATTGCGGCCCTCCGCGATCTTGAGTTCCAGCCAGCTAATACTGTCCTGGTTGCGTTGCCTGATGGGCGGATGGCGCGGCCAGAGGTCCGGGGCATCAATGCGCCTGGCTTTTGCCGGCCGGGTCATACCATCATTCAACTCCACGCCGCGGCGCAGGGCTTCCAGCGCGGCGTTGTCGATCTCCCCATCAAGCTGGACCAGGTAGGTTTTCCAGGTTTTGCTCCTGGGGTTGGCAATCTGCTGCTGCAGCCGACCTTCATCGGTGAGCAGCAGGAGGCCTTCGGAGTCATAGTCCAGGCGACCCGCGGCGCGAAATCCAGGTAGCTCAAGATAGTTTGCCAGCGTTGCCCGACCCTGTTCGTCGGTGAACTGGGACAGGACCTGGAAGGGCTTGTTGAATACCACCAGTTTGGCCAAGGCTTTAACCCTATGTATCAAGGGGGCTTAAGGCGCAGTGAAACTAGCGCTCACAGAATCTTCTGGTGCTATAATTCGCGCCGTTTTTGCACCCCGCAATCGACTCAACGGAGCATTTCTATGGCCTATAAGCATATCAAGGTACCGAGCCAGGGTGAGAAGATCACCGTCAATGAAGATCACTCTCTCAACGTACCGAGTAACCCCATTATTCCGTTCATCGAAGGTGATGGTATCGGGGTGGATATCAGCCCGGTCATGCTCAATGTTGTCAACGCCGCAGTGGAAAAAGCCTACAGCGGAGAGCGCGAGATATCCTGGATGGAGATCTACACCGGCGAGAAAGCCGCCGAGCTTTACGATGGCGACTGGTTCCCGGAAGAGACCCTCGACGCCATCCGCGAGTATTCGGTGGCCATCAAGGGCCCGCTGACCACGCCGGTAGGCGGTGGTTTCCGCTCCCTGAACGTGGCGCTGCGCCAGGAGATGGACCTCTACGTCTGCCAGCGCCCGGTGCGCTGGTTTGAAGGTGTGCCCTCACCGGTGCGCGAGCCCGGCAAGTGCAACATGGTGATCTTCCGCGAGAACTCGGAAGATATCTATGCCGGCATTGAATACCAGGCGGGCACGCCGGAAGCCCAGAAGGTGGTGGACTTCATCACCCAGGAAATGGGCGCCACCAAGATGCGCTTCACCGAAGGCGTCGGCATTGGCATCAAGCCGGTGTCGGAAGAGGGCACCAAGCGCCTGGTGCGAAAGGCTATCCAGTACGCCATCGACCAGGACCTGCCCAGCGTGACCCTGGTGCACAAGGGCAATATCATGAAGTTCACCGAAGGCGCTTTCCGCGACTGGGGCTACGAACTCGCCATGGAAGAATTTGGCGGCCAGCTACTGGACGGCGGCCCCTGGGTGGCTATCAAGAACCCCGATACCGGCAACGAGATTGTCATCAAGGACGTTATTGCCGACGCCATGCTGCAGCAGATCCTCACCCGCCCGGCGGAGTACAGCGTGGTGGCCACCATGAACCTGAACGGCGACTACCTGTCAGACGCTCTCGCGGCCCAGGTAGGCGGTATCGGCATCGCGCCGGGCGCCAACCTGAGTGACACCATCGCCCTGTTCGAGGCGACCCACGGCACCGCGCCCAAGTACGCCGGCCAGGACAAGGTCAATCCGGGTTCCCTGATCCTGTCCGCCGAGATGATGCTGCGCCATATGGGCTGGAACGAGGCCGCTGACCTGATCATCAATGGCATGAACGGCGCCATCCAGGCCAAGACGGTCACCTACGATTTCGAGCGTCTGATGGACGGCGCCACGCTGGTGAGCTGTTCCGGCTTTGGCGACGCTGTTATCGAACATATGTAAATCGGGGCTGCCCTCCCGAATGGGGTCAGAGCCCTATTTCGCAGAAAAAGGGCTCTGACCCCAAGTCGAAGCTACACAGAAAGCCGACCGAACAGGTCGGCTTTTTTATTGTCTGAAGCGTATACATTCCCAGCCTGGCGAACTGCAGTTTGCTTAATCCCTGTCAAGGGCTTGAGAAAAGCTCCCCGCGCCCACACTATGAGTCGAGGAGTTTTCGGTATACTGAGCGCATGGACACCATGTATCACGACAATACGCGTATGGTTTCCGACCATGAACTTCCAACTCGCTTGAGTGGAGAAGATGAGGGGCAGAGCGATGCCCTGGATGGCGATACCGCTGTTCAGGAGCGTGAACCAAAGCTCAAGAAGCCGCCCCTGTACAAGGTCATCCTGCTCAACGATGACTACACCCCCATGGAGTTCGTGGTCGAAGTTTTGGAAATCTTCTTTCGCATGAATCGCGAGCAGGCGACACAGATCATGCTGACCGTGCATACCCAGGGCAAAGGTGTCTGTGGCATCTACACCCGCGATATCGCCGAAACCAAGATGAACCAGGTGAACCAGTATTCACGGGATCATCAACACCCCTTACTCTGTGAAGTTGAGGCCTCAGACGGCTAGATGCTCACCCGGGGACCTACCCATAGGGAGACCTATAGATGTTGAACAAAGAGCTCGAAGCCACCCTTAACGAAGCCTTCAAGGGCGCCCAGTCGAAACGCCATGAGTACATGACGGTCGAGCACCTGCTGCTGGCGTTGCTGGACAACGTGGACGCCGTGCGTGTACTGAAGGCCTGCGGTGGCGACCTGGGCAGCCTCAGGGGTGAGCTGACCGAGTTCGTCGACGCCACCACGCCACTGATCCCCGAGGAAGAGGACGACCGTGATACCCAGCCCACGCTGGGCTTCCAGCGGGTGATTCAGCGCGCCGCGTTCCACGTGCAGTCTTCCGGCAAGGCTGAGGTCACCGGCGCCAATGTGCTGGTCGCGATTTTCAGCGAGCAGGAAAGCCAGGCGGTCTACTTCCTGAAGATGCAGAATATTGCCCGCCTCGACGTGGTGAATTACATCACCCACGGTATCTCCAAAGTCTCCGGCGAAGATGACAGCAGTCCCGAGCAGATCAGCGATGAAGAGGCCGCCCTGGAAGAGGGTGAGGGCAACCCCCTCGACAGCTTCGCCACCAACCTCAATGAAGAGGCGGCGGAGGGCCGC
Source organism: Halieaceae bacterium (assembly GCA_028280635.1). Taxonomy (GTDB): domain Bacteria; phylum Pseudomonadota; class Gammaproteobacteria; order Pseudomonadales; family Halieaceae; genus JANQIO01. The sequence goes on from JANQLM010000084.1 coordinate 31,584, forward strand.
ATTGACCCGTTGATTGGCCGCATGCAGGAAGTCGAGCGGGTCTCGCAGATTCTCTCCAGGCGCCGCAAGAACAACCCGCTGCTGGTAGGTGAGTCCGGTGTGGGCAAAACCGCCATCGCCGAGGGGCTGGCCAAGCTGATTGTCGACGGTGAGGTGCCGGATATCCTCAAGGACAGCGTGGTGTACGCCCTCGACATGGGTTCACTGCTGGCTGGCACCAAGTACCGGGGCGACTTCGAGAAGCGCCTGAAATCACTGCTGGCCGAGCTCAGGAAGCGCGAAGGCGCAATCCTGTTTATTGATGAGATCCACACCATCATCGGCGCCGGCGCGGCCTCCGGCGGTGTGATGGACGCCTCCAACCTGCTGAAGCCCATGCTGGCCTCCGGCAAGCTGCGCTGCATCGGCTCCACCACCTTCCAGGAATACCGGGGTATTTTTGACAAGGACCGGGCGTTGAGCCGGCGCTTCCAGAAAATCGATGTCCTGGAGCCTTCCGCGGAAGACACCTTCCACATCCTGAAAGGGCTCAAGAGTCGCTTTGAGGAACATCACGGCCTGCGCTACACCAACAAGGCCCTGAAAGCCGCGGCGGAACTGGCAGAGCGATATATCACGGATCGCTTCCTGCCCGATAAGGCCATCGATGTGATTGATGAGGCGGGCGCTTTCCAACAGCTACAGCCGCCCTCCAAGCGCAAGAAAGTCATTGGGGTGCACGACGTTGAGGCGGTGATCGCCAAAATTGCCCGCATCCCCCCGAAATCCGTCAGCGCCTCCGACAAGGAAGCCCTGCAGAAGCTCGAAAGCAACCTGCAGATGGTGGTGTTCGGGCAGGACAAGGCCATTTCCAGCCTGTCCACCGCCATCAAGCTGGCCCGCGCCGGTCTGAAGGCGGGCGAAAAGCCGATTGGCTCCTTCCTGTTTGCCGGTCCCACCGGCGTCGGCAAGACCGAGGTCAGTCGCCAACTCGCCCGGGTGCTGGGTCTGGAGCTGGTGCGCTTCGACATGTCCGAGTACATGGAGCGCCACACGGTGTCGCGGCTGATCGGCGCGCCGCCCGGCTATGTGGGCTTTGACCAGGGCGGCCTGCTCACCGACGCTGTCACCAAGAATCCGCACTCGGTGGTGCTGCTGGACGAAATCGAGAAGGCACACCCGGAAGTCTTCAACCTGCTGCTGCAGGTCATGGACCACGGCTCCCTGACGGATAACAACGGACGTCGCGCGGATTTCCGCAACGTCATCCTGATCATGACCACCAACGCCGGGGCCGAGAACATCAGCCGCCGCTCCATCGGTTTCGTGGAACAGGATCACTCGACCGACGGCCTGGAAGCCATCAACCGTCTGTTCACCCCGGAATTCCGCAACCGGCTGGACGCCATCATCCAGTTCGAGCCTCTCAAGGCCGATGTGATCATGACGGTCGTGGACAAGTTCCTCACCGAACTGCAGTCACAGCTGGATGAGAAGCGCGTACTGCTGCAGGTCGACGAGCGGGCCCGCCAGTGGCTGGTGGAGCAGGGCTACGACGTGACCATGGGTGCCCGGCCGATGGCCCGGGTCATCCAGGAAAACATCAAGAAGCCGCTGGCGGAGATGGTGCTGTTCGGCGACCTCTCTTCCAACGGCGGCACTGCCCACGTCAGCTATGACGAGGCCACCGATAGCCTGCTGGTGGAAGCCGAAGTCGAAGAGAAAGAACCCGCCGAGGCCTAGTCCCGCCTCTCTTTCGAAAAGGCGCCCTTGCGGCGCCTTTTTTGTTTGTGCTCCGTAGGCCGGCCGCGAACTGGGTGGTAGCGTGTCCCGGACAGCCCCCGGGTGCCGCGCGCACGTCTTGGGGCACCCACCGGTTCAGTGGGCAAGCATAGTGAAAAAGGTGTTTTTGGCGCTCCAACAGGAGGCTGGTACGACTTAGGCGACGGCTCTTTAGCGAGCCCGGTAGGTGATGCGGCCCTTGGTGAGGTCGTAGGGCGTCAGTTCCACCTTGACCTTGTCACCGGTCAGGATACGGATGTAGTTCTTGCGCATTTTGCCGGAAATGTGGGCGGTCACGATGTGGCCGTTTTCCAGCTGTACGCGGAACGTGGTGTTGGGGAGGGTGTCGATGACTTCCCCATCCATTTCAATCTGGTCTTCCTTTGCCATCCAGCGGCAATCCTCGCAGTACAAACAAGGCGCGAATTTTGCCCTAATTTCGGGACGACTTCTACAGCAATTCTACCCAGTTGCCGTTGATATAAAGCTCAAGGGGTCGGTACTGGATCTTATAGGCCATTTTCTGGCACTGCTTTATCCAGTAGCCGAGGTAGACGTATTCCAGGCCCAGCTCGCGGGTGGCTTCGATTTGCCAAAGCACGGCGAAGGTGCCCAGGCTGCGGTCATGCAGGGCCGGATCGTAGAAGGTATAGATGGCGGAGAGGCCGTCATCGATAAGATCCGCCACGGCCACGCCTATCAGGCGCTTCGCCAGGAACATGCCGTAGAAGCGGGTCACACCCCATTCAGCGCTCAGGAAGGACTGGTACTGGTCCCGTGAGGGCGGGTACATGTCACCGTCGTGGTGGCGTTCCTCGATGTAGCGGCGGTAGAGTTCGAACGGCTCGTCACCGCTGATGTCGTCGAGCTCGCGCACCTCGATGTCCTGGTTGCGGCGCCAGGCCCGGCGCTGGCTGCGCTTGGGTTCGAAGGAGCTTACCGGGACCCGGGCCGGGATGCAGGCGGAACAGCTGTTGCAGTTGGGACGGTACAGGTGTGAGCCAGAGCGCCTGAATCCCAGCAGTGAGAGCTGGCTGTAGAGGCCGCTGGACATGGGCGTGCGTGGGTCGACAAACAGCGTGGTCGCTTCCTGCTCCGGCAGGTAGCTGCAACTGTGAGGGTAGGTTGTATAGACCTTCAGGTCACGCAATGACGACGTCACACAAGCTCTCCAGCGCGTATATCCAGGTCCCAGGGGGCGCCGTAGGGTTCAATGCCTTCACCGGGCTCTCCAGTTTGGGGAAGGTAGTCTTCAAAGTCCACTCTGGGTATGTTACGCGCGCCCATGGAATTGAGATGATCACTCTCCACCTGGCAATCGATCACTTTGAACCCGTGTCGGCCCATGACACGGGTCAGTGCCACCAGCGCCACCTTGGAGGCGTCGCTGCTGCGGCTGAACATCGACTCACCGAAAAACACCGAGCCCATGGCTACCCCGTAGAGTCCGCCCTGCAACTGGTCCTGTTCATCCCAGACTTCCACGGAATGGGCGTAGCCGGACCGGTGCAGTTCCATGTAAGCGCGCGCCATATTGTTGGTAATCCAGGTGCCGCGCTCGCGGGCCCGGGGTGCGGCGCAGCCCGACAGCACCCGGTGAAAAGCGCGGTCAGTGGTGATGCGAAAGCGGTCGCGGCGCAGGGTTTTGGCCAGGCTGCGGGAGATATTGATCTCCTCGGGAAACAGCACCGAGCGCGGGTCCGGGCTCCACCAGAGGATGGGCTGGGGGTCTTCGTACCAGGGGAAAATACCGCGCCGGTAGGCGCTCAGCAGGCGGCGGGTGCTGAGATCGCCGCCGACGGCCAACAGTCCATTGGGATAGCTGAGCGCCTGCTCGGTGTCCGGGAACTCCAGGCTGTTGTGTTCGATGCGCTCAATAGTCACCATGGCGTCGGCTACTTTACCTCATACAGATGCCGCTAGTGCTGGTTGTCGAGATAGCGTTCCGCGTCCAGCGCGGCCATGCAGCCAAAACCCGCCGAGGTTACTGCCTGGCGGTAGACGTGGTCGCCCACATCCCCGGCCGCGAATACGCCGGCCACGCTAGTGGCCGTGGCGTCACCCTCAATACCACTGCGGATGGTGATATAGCCGTCCTTCATGTCGAGCTGGCCCGCAAAAATGTCCGTATTCGGGTGGTGACCGATGGCGATAAAGACTCCGGCCACCGCCACCTCGTTGATGGTGTCGTCCAGGGTTGATTTTACACGCATGCCGGTCACGCCGCTGTCGTCACCGGTGATTTCTTCCAGGGTGTGGTTCCACAGGAAGCGAATCTTGCCTTCCCGTTCCCGCTCGAACAGGCGGTCCTGGAGGATCTTCTCCGCTCGCATGGCGTCCCGGCGGTGTACCAGCACCACTTCCTCAGCGATATTGGACAGGTACAGAGCCTCCTCAGCCGCGGTGTTGCCGCCGCCGATCACCGCCACTTTCTGGCCGCGGTAGAAGAAACCGTCACAGGTGGCACAGGCGCTCACTCCCTTGCCCAGGAAGGTCTCCTCGGAGGGCAGCCCCAGGTACTTGGCGGAAGCGCCGGTCGCGATAATCAGTGCGTCACAGGTATAGGTGTTGGTGCCCTTAAGAACGATAGGTTTGACGCTGAGATCCACTTCCTCGATATGGTCGAACACCACCTCGGTGTCAAAGCGCTCGGCGTGCTGCAGCATACGCTGCATCAGCTCGGGGCCCTGCAGGCCTTCCACGTCACCTGGCCAGTTATCCACATCCGTGGTGGTGGTGAGCTGGCCACCCTGTTGCATTCCCGTGATAACCACGGGGTGTAGGTTGGCCCGGGCGGCATAAACAGCGGCGGTGTAGCCGGCAGGGCCGGAGCCGAGGATAATCAGGCGATGGTGTTGTGTGTCGCTCATCAAGGGGTCCTGTAATGTTTGCTATATAGTTGCAAGTCGTGTGAGCGGCATATAATAAATTAAAGCATGAAAGTGCGCTAAGCTTTTGAAATAAAAAATAAATATAAGCATAATTACGACCTGAATAAGCACGTCTTCCGGCACCCGGGCTGCGGCGGGCCCAAAAGGGCTCAGGCGCCGGCCGGCCGGGAGCGAAACAGTGCGCAAAGACCACAGATCGGGGTGAGCCTTGGCCAATAGCACCACTGCGAACAGCCGCAACAACAGCGCCAGCCGCGGGGATTCTGCGCCAGCGGCCGCGGCGCGCTTCCTCGGCCCCAGGCTGCGCGAGGGGGCCTTCATCGGTGTCACGGCGGCCTGCCTCTACCTGCTGCTGGCCCTGTTTAGCTATACGCCGGAAGACCCCGGCTGGTCGGCCACTGGCAGCGCCGATTTCGTCAGCAATGCCGGCGGGCCCTTTGGTGCCTGGCTGGCGGATGTGTTCTTCTCACTGATTGGGTACCTGGCGTTTGTCTTCCCGCTGATGCTGGCGGGACGGGCCTGGATCCTGTTCCAGCATCGTCACGAAGACCTGGGCTTTGACTGGGTGACCTTCGCGATCCGCACCCTGGGCCTGGTGCTGGTGATGATTGCCGGTACCGCGCTGTTCGCCATGAACGACCTCGGCGGGTCCAGCCTGCCCCAGGGCCTCGGCGGTATTCTCGGCCAGGCCGTCGGCCAGTCCTTCACCGAGGCCTTCAGCGTCACGGGCAGCCGTCTGATTTTGCTGGCAGTGCTGCTGTTCGGCGTCACGATTTTCACCGATCTCAGCTGGATCAAGCTGATGGATGACCTCGGCTACTGGACGCTGCACGGGGGCCGTCGCGTAAAAGAGCTGGCGCTGCGAACCTGGACCCGGCGCCGCGAACGGCGCGCCCAGCTCAAGGCCCAGCAGGAGCGCAAGGCGGTCATTACGGAACATGTGGAAAAAGAGAAAAAGCGCAAGCCGCCCAAGATAAAGCCACCCAAGCAGGCGGTGGAAAAGGGCGAGCGGCTGGAAAAAGAAAAACAGCAGCCTTTGTTTGATGCCCCGGTCACCGGGGAGTTGCCGCCGCTTGAGCTGCTGGACGAACGCCAGGCCGACCCGGAGCGGGGCTATTCCAAGGAGGCACTGGAAGGCCTGTCCAAGCTGCTGGAACTGAAACTGTCGGATTTTGGTATCGAGGCGGAGGTGGTGGCCGTGTACCCGGGGCCGGTAATTACCCGTTTCGAGATCCAGCCGGCGCCGGGCGTGAAAGTCAGCCGCATCTCCAACCTTGCCAAAGACCTGGCTCGCTCGCTGGCGGTAATCAGCGTGCGGGTGGTGGAAGTGATTGCCGGGAAGTCGGTCGTGGGTATCGAGATTCCCAATGAAGACCGCATGATCGTCAACCTCCGCGACGTGCTGGCATCCAAAGCCTTCGATGAAGCGCGCTCCCACCTGGCCCTGGCGCTGGGCCATGATATCTCCGGCCAGCCGGTGGTGGCTGATCTGGGCAAGATGCCCCACCTGCTGGTGGCGGGTACTACCGGCGCCGGTAAGTCGGTGGGTGTCAACGCCATGCTGCTGAGCCTGTTATACAAGGCTTCCCCAGAGCAGGTGCGCCTGATCCTGGTGGATCCAAAAATGCTGGAATTGTCTGTCTACGAGGGCATCCCGCACCTGCTGACACCGGTGATCACCGACATGAAGGATGCCGCCAACGGACTGCGCTGGTGTGTCGGGGAGATGGAACGGCGCTACAAGCTGATGGCCTCCCTGGGCGTTCGCAACCTCGCGGGCTATAACCGCAAGGTGTCCGACGCCATCAAGGCTGGCGAACCCCTGGAGGACCCCATGTGGTCGCCAGAGCCCAGCTTTGAAACCCCGGAAGAAGAACAGGAGCGCCCGCACCTGCAGCCGCTGCCCTCCATTGTGGTGGTGATCGACGAGTTTGCCGATATGATGATGATTGTCGGCAAGAAGGTGGAGCAGCTGATCGCCAGGATTGCCCAGAAGGCGCGGGCCGCAGGCATCCACCTGATCCTGGCCACCCAGCGTCCCTCGGTGGATGTCATCACCGGGTTGATCAAGGCCAACGTGCCCACCCGTATTGCCTTCCAGGTGTCCTCCAAAGTGGATTCGCGGACCATTCTCGACCAGGGTGGCGCGGAGCAGCTATTGGGTCACGGCGATATGCTCTACCTGCCGCCCGGCACCGCCATCCCGATTCGCGTGCACGGCGCCTTTGTGGACGACCACGAGGTGCACCGGGTGGTCGCCGACTGGAAGCGCCGTGGGCAGCCCGCCTATATCGACGGGCTGCTGGAGGAGGGCAGCTCCCCGGGGGTCATGCCCGGCGAGAAACCCGCCGGCGGCGACGAGGAAGACGACGAAAGTGATGCGCTCTACGACGAAGCGGTGCACTACGTGACCAAGAGTCGGCGCGCCTCCATTTCCTCGGTACAGCGCAAGCTGCGGATCGGCTACAACCGGGCAGCGCGGCTGATCGAAGCCATGGAAGCCGCCGGTGTGGTCAGCGAAATGGGCAGCAACGGGCAGCGCGAGGTGCTGGCTCCGCCGCCGGTGGAAGACTGATGCGCGGGCTGGCCCTTGGCCTGGTGCTGATGCTGGCGCCGGCCTTCAGTCACGCCGACGCGGCGGCGCTGCAGCAGGCCTTGCAGGGTCTCGACAGCCTGCGCGGCGAGTTCGAGCAGACCCTGGTGTCAGAGTACGGCAAGCCACTGGAGCAAAGCAGCGGGCGCTTCTCGCTGCTGCGCCCCGCTTACCTGTCCTGGCATATCCTCGCGCCCGAGGAGCAGCTGCTGGTGGCTGCGGATAGTGTGTTTTGGCACTACGATGTGGAGTTGGAAACCGCCACCCGGCGGTCTATCGACCCGGGCAATCCCACCAGCCCACTGGCGATTCTCGGTGGTGATCGATCCGTGCTGGACGACTACTACGAGGTCACCGAAACAGCCCCCGGCGAATTCTCGCTGCTGCCGCTGTTCGCCGGGGCTGAATTCATGGCGGTTGAGCTTACCGTGGTCGACGCGCTGCCCAGCATTATGCGCATCCATGACCGCCTGGGTCGCACCACGCTGATCGAACTGAAATCCCTGGACGCCAGCCCTGAACTGGCACCGGCCGACTTCGGCTTTGAGCCCCCCGCGGGAATCGATATCTACAGCGATGAATCCTGACCTCTTCGAGGCCGATGGTGATGCCTACCAGCCGCTGGCAGCGCGCCTGCGCCCGCGTACTCTTGCGGACTATATCGGCCAGCAGCACATCCTCGGCGCGGGCAAACCCCTGCGGGAAGCCATTGAACGCGGCCAACTGCACTCGATGGTGCTGTGGGGTCCCCCAGGGGTTGGCAAGAC
>JANQLM010000004.1 GCA_028280635.1 Halieaceae bacterium
TCCATGCCCACCAGGCGCCCACCCGGGGTTTCCTTCAGGTGTGTATCGGTAATCTGCACGAGGTGCAGGCTGTCCCCCGCGGGCAGCACTTGCATGACAGCGCCGGTCATGAGGCGTCGGCAGTTCCCGGCACCAGGGGGGGCAGGTCGAGTGGGCTGCAGCCCTGTTCAATACAGTGGCTCAGCCATTCGGCGAGAAAAACGTTCTGCTGGGCTTTTTCATCGGGTGCGTGCATACCGGCATTCGGGTAGTCGTAGCGAGCTTTGACCCGTCGCTGGGACTGGAAGGCCGTCACCTCCACCATGCGGGCATCGTGGTAGGCGCGCAGGTCAAAACGTGGCGGCATCAACCAGCTGGCACTGTCACCGCCCTGCTGGCAGATTGTCATCAGCGTTGTGTAACGGCAGCGTTCCACCACATCGATGCGCACCCGCTCACCACCACCCAGCAGGAACTCACGGGTATTGGCAGTTTCGTAATCCGGAAACAGCTGCAGCAGGCGCGCATAGTTGGATTCGCAGGTTGCGTGCAACGCCGCGATATCAACCGAATAACGCCAGGAGTGTCTGCTCACTGCACTGCCCCCAAGGTGTGTGTCTCCCGCTTTTGTACTGGCCGCCCCTGGGATCATTGCTCCAGAGTCCCCGGGGTTCGCTCTCCCCGAGACCTGCGGGCGAGGCCCCGCGGTCGCTCTACCGCTTTTGACTCTCGCCCTGTCGCGGACATGCTTGCCCGCGGACCTTGCCGACGGCATCGTGGCCGCTGCAAATAGCGCTGGAAGCGGGCTTGCCAGCTCCCGGGACGCTTGCAGTGTAGCAGTAACCTTTGCACAAAATAGGGACATATTCCATGTTTCAGCCGACCCGTGCTGCCTGTATTATTGAGCAACTGAGCGGCGCATCGGCAAGGGAAAATCTGCACACTGTGTCCGCCTTCACACTTTGCACACTTTGCCGATATAGAGTCGGTCGGCGCATTGCGGCGGTGTTGTACAAATAGTTCTGTAAACAGTGGTTTGTACACTCACATTGACCGTTTACGAACCGAGATAGCAGCGGGTGTCGTTGCGGGTTTAGCAGCGAAGCTGTGTGAAACAGAACACTGACGAAAAGAACAAGCCCAAGGATTCCTCAATGAGAGCTCTCCCCCACGCACTGATCAGTCTTGTCATTGCTGGCGCCTGTTCCATGGCCCAGGCGGGCACGCTGCGCGAGATCTACGAGCTGGCGCTGGAGAACGACGCGCAACTCAAGGCTGCAGAGGCTACCTACAAGGCTAGCCTCGAAACTGAGCGAATTGGCCTCTCGGCACTGTTGCCGCAGGTGCAGGGCAACTACCAGTTCACCGAATCGGAAACGGATACCGTCTCATTCAATCTCTTTGAGAGCGAGGACGGGCTGGAGATCCGCGAAAACGAAACCAATCTCGATACCGATCGCGAAGGCTACGAAGTCTCCCTGGACCAGGCCATTTTTGACTTGCCCGCCTGGTTTACTTTCCGCGCCGGTCGCGAAACCAGCAAGGAAGCGGAGGCCACCTTCGCCGCCGACCAGCAGGACCTGATCGTACGGGTGGTGGAGTCCTACCTTGGCGTGCTGCGCTCCCAGGACAACCTGTCGGCCGCGCAGGCGCGGGAACGCGCCTTCCAGCGCCAGCTGGAGCAAACCCAACAGCGGTTCGAGGTTGGCTTGATCGCCATCACCGACGTGCACGAGGCCCAGGCTGCTTACGACCTGGCCCGGGTCGAGCGCATCACCGAAGAGAACAACCTGAACGTGGCCATCGAGCGGCTCTCTGTGCTGACCGGTCGCTACCATGACAACCTCTACCTGCTGCGGGAAGACTTCGCCATCGGGCCGCCGGAGCCGGCTGCGCCCGGACCTTCGTGCTTCCAGGAGGATACCGTCACCTTGTCGGTCGCGATACCTATGAAAAGGACAAGTTCCAGGCGACCATCAACGAGGCGGTCAACTGGTCGCTGGCGTTGACCTTCGGCTTCGGGCTCA
>JANQLM010000059.1 GCA_028280635.1 Halieaceae bacterium
GGACAGCGCCGGCCTGGATGACTACTACCGCATGAACTATAGGATTGTCGATGCCGACGGCAAGCTGTTGCGCCAGGGCAGGGAGCTCGACCGCCTGATTGACGCCAGCCGCGACGAGACCCGTGAGAGCCTCGGCGCGGGAGACAGCAGCGCAGCCTGGGCCAGCGGGCTGACGCGCTGGGACCTGGGTGAGTTACCGGAGCGTTGGCGGGCCACCCAGGCCGGTATCCAAATCGAGTCCTACCCGGCCCTGCAGGACGACGGCGACAGTGTCTCCGTGGCCCTGCACGACTACCCGGGCCAGGCGGAGCTGGCGCACCGGCGCGGCCTGGTGAGGCTCTATCAGTTGCAGTGTTCGCAGCCGCTGCGCTACCTGCGCAAGAACCTGCTGCGGGGCAATGCCGCCAACCTGCTGCTGGCCGGCGCCGGGCTGGCCCGGGACGCCCTGCTGGACGACTTGCTGGACGCCGTGTTCGCCCGCGCCTTCCTGGACGTGAGTGTGCTGCCCCGCAGCGAGAGTGAGTTCCAGTCGGGCCTGCAGGCGGGCCGGGGTGAGCTGGTCAGTATCGGGAACGACTACGAGCGCATCCTGCTGGCGGTATTTGAACCCCTGGTGGGCGTGCGGACGCGCCTGGGGGCTCCGGAGGACGGCGCGCTGTCCTACGCCAGGGAAGACATGCACAGGCAATTGCAGGGACTGCTGGGCGCGGGTTTCTGTTACCGGACGCCCTGGGCCCGCATGGGCCACTATCCCCGCTATATGAGAGCCCTGCTGACGCGCCTCGAGCGACTCACGGCGCAGCCGGGCAAGGACCGCGGTCATACCGACACCCTGACGGAGCTGCAGGCGCCGCTTGACGCCTACCTGGAACAGAGCCCACAGGCCCTGGAGCTCAACCGCGAGCTACAGGAGTATCGCTGGATGCTGGAAGAGTTGAGGGTTTCCTTTTTTGCCCAGTCTTTGGGCACGTCGCAGCCGGTGTCCGCCAAGCGCCTCGGGGAGCAGTGGGCGCGGGTCGAGGCCTGGCGTCTGGCGAACCCTGGCTGAGGGCTGTTGTCACACTTGTGACACAGGTCGGTAATCTTTCCAGGCTGTCCAGGGTTTGTGGAATATTACCGATGCCAGTGGAGCTACGGTGAAACTTGTTGGTCAATACTGTGTCTCAGTTAGCACGTTGAGCAATGTGAATCATTTCTCTACGGCAACTCTTCACACGCTTCTACGAATGCGTGGAAGCGAACTACAGTGATATAGCGTTACCAGAAACTAACCAGACAGAAGAACTGATTTACAGGAGTCTACAAATGGCCTACTCAAAGAAACCTCTAGCGGCTGCGCTGGGCGCAGCGTTCCTCGCGTCAGCAGTCAGCCCCATTGTCTCTGCTGATACCAACCCTTTCGCGGCCAACCAGCTCAGCGGCGGCTACGACCTCGTCAACTTCGGCGAGCACGAAGGCAAGTGTGGTGAAGGCAAGTGTGGCGAAGGCAAGGGCGAAACCGAAGGCAAGTGCGGTGAAGGCAAGTGCGGCGGCGAAAAGTCCTCCGAAGGTAAGTGCGGTGAAGGCAAGTGCGGCGGCGAAAAGTCTTCCGAAGGTAAGTGCGGTGAAGGCAAGTGCGGCGGCGAAAAGTCCTCCGAAGGTAAGTGTGGCGAAGGAAAGTGCGGCGGCTAAGGCCTCACTGACCTGACACTCGTACTGACACGTGTCTACACAACCGTCAGAAAGATCGCCGGGTTTCCAGGGAGCTGGACTCGGCCTGCGGCGGGCCCTGCTGGGCCCGCTGTCAGACATGGCGCAGGGAAGCGTCGATTTCATGGAAGTGGCGCCGGAGAACTGGATCAATGTCGGCGGCCGCTTCGGGCGACAGTTCAGGGAACTGGCCGAGCAGTACACCATCAGCCTGCACGGCCTGTCGCTGAATATCGGCGGCTTTGAACCCGTGGACCGTGAGCTGGTGGCTGCCATCGGCGAGTTCATGGACGAGTACCACTGCCCAATTTACACCGAGCATCTCACCTATTGTGCAGATGACGGCCACCTCTACGATCTGATGCCCATTCCCTTTACCGAAGAGGCTGTGCACCACGTGGCAGGCCGGGTGAAGGAAGTGCAGGATATTCTCGGCCGCCGTATCGGCCTGGAGAACGCTTCCTACTACGCGGTATCGAAAGCCGATATGAGCGAGAGCGATTTCATTCGCGCGGTGTTGGAAGAGGCGGACTGCGACCTGCTGCTGGACGTGAACAACATCTACGTCAACAGCATCAATCACCGCTACGATCCCCATGAATTTCTCCACTCCCTGCCGCTCGAACGCGCCCGGTATATACACGTGGCCGGGCACTACGATGAGGCGGAGGATCTCAAGGTGGATACCCACGGCGCCGATGTCATCGACCCGGTGTGGGATTTGCTGGCCGAGGCCTATCGCCTGTGCGGTACGCTGCCGACCCTGCTGGAACGGGATTTCAACCTGCCGCCGCTGGCTGAGCTGCTTGGCGAGGTAGAGCAGATTCGCGAAATCCAGCGCAGCGTGGCAGCCGAGGCGGTGAACTATGCCTGAGCCTGCAGTCTCCAGCAGCGCGGCTGGCCTGAAGGCCCTGCAGCAACGTTTCACCGGACACATCCGTAACCCGGGTGAGGTCGATGCGCCAGAGGGTATCGAAGGCCGGCGCATGAAGATCTACAACGATCTCATCTACAACAACGTTGAGAGCTTCCTCAGCGGTGGTTTCCCGGTGCTGCGAAGCCTGTACCGTGAAGAGGACTGGCACCGGCTGGTGCGCGACTTCATCGTCAGCTATCGCTGCAACTCGCCATACTTTCTGGAAATCAGCCAGGAGTTCCTCAACTACCTGATGAATACCCGTGAGTCGACGCCGGTGGACCCGCCCTTTGCCCTGGAACTTGCGCACTACGAGTGGGTGGAGCTGGCACTGGACGTCTCTACCGAGGCATTTCCCGAGGATGGCGTGGATCCCGAGGGCGATCCGGTTGAAGGTATCCCGGTGATCTCTCCCCTGGCCATGAACCTGCAGTATCGCTACCCGGTGCACGAGATTGGCCCCGGGCGCGAGCCCGATGAACCGCCGGCCCAGCCCACCTTCCTGGTGGTGTACCGTAACCGGGAAGAGAAAGTGCGCTTCCTGGAGACCAACGCGGCGACGGCTCGGCTGCTGGAACTGGTGGCTGGCAACACCGATCGCAGCGGCAAACAGCTGCTGGAGCAACTCGCCGAGGAGATGAACGCTGAGTCGGCGACCTCCATTGTGGAGTTCGGTGCCCGCATGCTGGCGGAGTTCCTCGAGCAGGACATCCTGGCCGGCAGCCGTTGTTAACTGTCGATTGACCGCAGGTAGATTGGCCGCACAGTAGGTACTGTCGGTCGCAGGGTTTCTTGCGGGCCCCTGGTTCTGTGGCCTACTATTTGCGTAACACCCTGGGTAAAGCCCATGAACGCAACTTCCCGAAGCTTGCTGCTGGCGATGCTGCTCCTGTTGGAGAGCGGCTGCGCCACGGCACGAACCGCCGACGAGCCTGTTAACCAGGACCCTTTCGAGGGTTTGAACCGGGCGGTCTTCGTATTCAATGACAACGTCGACCGCTGGGCGCTGGCGCCGGTGGCCCGCACCTACCAGATGATCATGCCGGGCTTCGCCCGGCATGGTGTCAGCAACTTTTTCGCCAATCTCTATGATCTCAATGGCGCGCTCAACGCTGTGCTGCAGGGCCGCTTCAAGAATGCCGCCCAGAACAGCGGTCGCTTCATGGTTAATTCGACGGTAGGTATGTTTGGCTTTGTGGATGTGGCCTCGGAGATGGGGATCTCGCCCTACCGCACCGACTTCGGCCACACCCTCGCGATCTGGGGCGTGGGCTCGGGCCCCTACCTTATGGTGCCGTTCCTGGGCCCGCGTACCGTGCGCAGCGCCACCGGCACCGCGTTTGATACCGTCGCGTCGCTGCAGTGGCAGGTGAACGACGACATCACCCGCAACTGGCTGTTCGCCACCGAGATTGTCGACAACCGGGCAGCCCTCACCTCCGCTGAAGACCTCATCACCGGTGACCGGTACATATTTATCCGTGACGCCTACCTCCAGCAGCGGGAGTATTTTGTGAAGGGCGGCGTGGTAGAGGATTCTTTCTCCGACTTTGACGAGGAGTTCGACTGGGAAGAGTGAAGCCGCCAATTTGTGAAATTATTGGCAGAATCACCGCACCTGACTTGCAGCCCCCATACCTGCGGAGTAGTGTGCTGCGACGTAACAGGACGTAGCACGCCTATGGCTGAGCAGAGCGGCAATATATTGCTGCTTGAGAAAGACGCCCAGACCGCTAACGCTATCGCCGATCGGCTCGTGGCGCAGGGCTACTACGTCGAGATCTCGCAACAGGTTGACCCCTCCCTGGACGGTGACATAGACGACGATGTTGACGTCGTGTTGTGCGACCTCGATTTGCCCAATATATCCTGGGAAGGCGTATTCGACGTACTCAGCGAGCGACAGCAGGAAATCTCCGCCATTATGCTGTCATCACATGAGCAGGTGGTGGACGTGATGACTGCCCTGCGCCTCGGCTTCCGCGATTTTTTCCACAAACCTATCGACGATTGGGATGCGCTGCTGTCATCGGTAGCCCGCTGTGCCGAGGAAAGCCGGCTACGGCGCGAAAACGCTGCCTACCGCGCCCAGTTGGAGGGCACCAACGCGGAACTGCGCGGCACCGTGCAGGTGCTCGAGCAGGACCAGCAGGCCGGCCGCCATGTGCAGATGCGCATGCTGCCGCAGTCACCGATTGAGATCGACGGCTACCGCTTCAGCCACTCGGTGATTCCTTCCCTGTACCTGAGCGGTGACTACACCGATTATTTCCGGGTGGGCGAAGACCACGCGGTATTCGTGATTTCCGATGTCTCCGGCCATGGTTCCTCTTCGGCCTTCGTGACGGTGTTGCTGAAAAACCTGCTGGCCCGCAAGCGTTCCGACTATATCCATCGCGACGACGACACTATCCTGAACCCCGTTGAGATGCTGGCGCGCGCCAACCGTGACCTGCTGGAATTGGGCATTGGCAAGTTCGCGACCGTGGTGATGGGCGTGATCGATCTCGATTGCAGCCTGCTGCGCTACAGCATCGCCGGTCACCTGCCGCTGCCGGTACTGGTGTCCGCCGACGGCGCTCGCTTTCTGCATGGCGCCGGCACCGCGGTGGGGATTATGGAGGACGCGGAATACGAAGTGCGCAGCATTGAACTGCCTGACGAATTCATGCTGGCGCTGTTCACCGACGGTATCCTGGAAATCTTGCCGCCGGACAATCTTGTCGACAAGGAAAGGTACTTCCTGGAAGCCTTTGACGGTGGTTTCCAGACGCCCCTGCAGGTCTCCCACCGGCTGGGCCTGGACCAGATTGTCACCATCCCCGACGATATTGCGGCGCTCTACCTGGAGCGTAAACCGTAATGGAAGGTCGGATTCTCGCAGCAGATCACCACGGCGCTTATGCCCTCAAGCTGGTAGGCGATGTGCGGGTCAACCTGTGCAGTTCCATCGACGAATACCTCGAGCAGATGTTCTCCGACCCGCAGTTTGAAAGTGTCATGGTTGACCTGTGCGACGCCGAGGGTATCGACAGCACCACCCTGGGCCTGCTGGCCAAACTGGCGCTGCGGGTACGTAAGCAGTTTGGGCTGCGGCCGGTCATCTATTCCTGCCGCAACGGCATCAATCGGCTGTTGCAGAGCATGGCTTTTGGCAAGCTGTTTGATATTCGTGAAGAAAGCGTGATCAACGGCAGCGTGATTCGAGAGATTCCGGCGGTCAACGACGACCCCGAAGTGGTACGCGAGAAAGTCATCGAAGCCCACCGCGTGTTGATGGACCTCAGTGAAGAAAACCGAGAGCGCTTCAAGGACCTGATGACGGCCCTCGAACAGACGCCGAATTAGCCGGGGGCGCCCAGTCGCCCCCACATCCCTTGGCGGGCCCAGCCGGCCCACCCGGCCGGCCGCACCTAGCCGGCAGCGCCCACAGTTTCAGAGACGGTCAGCTTGGCACCGATAAAGGCCTTGTGGGGAACGTGGATCAGGTCTGATACCTGGCGGATCAGCCGCTCTTCGTACTTGTCCAGGTCGCCGTCCGCATAGGCAACCCGCCACATGCATTCGATCAGCGTGAGCTTTTCCTCGGCGCTGTAGTGATCGTTTATCAGGCGGGTGAACTCGTACAGGGACGTCGCGCGGTCTGCGCGCTGCCCGGCCAGCTCCAGTAGCTCACCAATTTCCGTGGGGCCCAGGTCCAGGGCGCTGGCCAGCACATCCTTCAGGGTCTGCTGCTCCTGTGGGTCCACCACGTAATCGGCGCGAGTCATTTCAATGAGCAGGGCGGCTGCCGCCAAGTCCAGCTGGTGGCGGTGTTCGGCCGAATCGGTTGCGTTCGGCTTGGAAAACAGGGCGATCAAAGACTGTATCATGCGTTCAACCATCGAAATCTGTCAGTAGCTTTTCCAGCTTGATCTGGTCGGCGACAAAGTTGCGTATGCCCTCGGCCAGCTTCTCGGTAGCCATGGCGTCGGCATTGACCGCATAGCGAAAGGCGGTCTCCGGCAAGTCTAGCCGATCTTCACCGCCGTTGATGCCATCCGGTGACAGGCGACGGGGCAATTCTGCCTTATCCGCGGCCAGTTCCTCCAGCAATTGCGGGCTGATCGTCAGGCGGTCGCAGCCAGCCAGCGCCTCGATCTCCCCGGTGTTGCGGAAGCTCGCGCCCATCACCACGGTCTGGTAACCGTGCTGCTTGTAATAATTGTAAATGCGGGTGACCGATTGTACGCCCGGATCGTCATCCGCGGTGGCAATTACCCGGTCCGTGTTGGCCTTGTACCAGTCGAGAATGCGGCCGACGAAAGGTGAAATCAGGAACACCCCGGCATCGGCGCAGGCGACGGCCTGCTCGAAGCTGAACAGCAGGGTGAGATTGCAGTTGATGCCCTCGCGTTCCAGCTGCTCGGCGGCGCGAATACCCTCCCAGGTGGACGCGGTCTTGATCAGGATGCGGTCTGGTCCGATGCCGGCGGCTTCATAGAGGCCAATCAGCTTGCGGGCGCGCTCGATGGTGCCCTGGGTGTCAAAAGACAGCCGCGCATCCACCTCGGTAGAGACGCGGCCGGGAATGATGCCGAGAATTTCACAGCCGATGGCCACCGCCAGCTTGTCACAGCAGTTGGCGAGCCGTTCGACGTCGCTGCCGCCCTGGGCGTCGGCCCAGGCCCTGGCCTCGCGGATCAGGTCCTGGGTGTGGGGCAGGGCGGCCGCCTTGAGCAGCAGCGACGGGTTGGTAGTGGCATCCTCGGGATGGAAGCGCTTGATAGCTTCAAAGTCGCCGGTGTCGGCCACCACCGTGGTCATGGCTTTGAGTTGCTCGAGCTTGCTGGTCATACGGCAAGAGTCTCCGGGGGTTCGTTGACCAGGGCAACGGCGTCTTCCAGCACCGCCAGCCCTGCATCGGGTTTAAAAGCATGTTCGCTGAGATGGCGGCGGAAGCGCCGCGCGCCGGGCACACCCTGATACAGGCCGAGGATGTGCCGTGTCATGTGGTGCAGCGAGGTGCCCCGGGCGAGCTGGTCACGCACATAGGGCAGCAGGCGGGCGACTACGTTACCGCGGCTGGGTGCCGCAGCAGTATCCCCGAACAGGACCCGGTCGACCTGGGCCAGCATAAAGGGGTTGTGGTAGGCCTCGCGGCCCAGCATCACACCGTCGACCTCCACCAGGTGCTCCTGGCACGCCGCCAGGCTGGTGATGCCGCCGTTGATAATGATCTCAAGCTCCGGGTGCTCCTGCTTGAGACGGTAGACGTAGTCGTAGTGCAGGGGCGGTATCTCGCGGTTTTCCTTGGGGCTCAGGCCCTGCAGCCAGGCCTTGCGGGCATGTACGATAAAGGTGCTACAGCCGGCCTCGGCCAGCACCTCAACGAAGCCGAGCATGCCGGCGTAGTCTTCCATATCGTCGATACCGATTCGGTGTTTCACCGTGACCGGGATATCGCAGGCCTCGCGCATGGCGGCCACACAGTCGGCCACCAGCGCCGGCTGGGCCATCAGGCAGGCTCCGAACATGCCGGACTGCACACGGTCCGAGGGGCAGCCGCAATTGAGGTTGACCTCGTCGTAGCCCTGGGCCTCGGCAAAGCGGGCGCACTCGGCGAGTTCAGCGGGGTTGCTGCCGCCCAGTTGCAGCGCCACCGGGTGCTCCTCCGGATTGAAGTGCAGGAAGCGCTCGCGGTCACCGTGCAGCAGGGCGCCGGTGGTAACCATTTCCGTGTACAGCACTGCACGCCGGGTCAGCAGCCGCCAGAAGTAGCGGCAGTGCCGGTCCGACCAGTCCATCATCGGCGCAATGTTGAAGCGGTGATCCATGCTGTCTCGGGTGAGAAATTCGAAGGCGCGATTATAGCCTGAGAGCGGGTCTGTTCGGCAGCGCCACCCGCCCGGCTGCGTGGCAGCAGGCCGGGGCCTTCCGTATAATCGCGCCATTTGGTCCGAGCCCATCATGACTGTACGCACTCGCATCGCGCCGTCGCCCACCGGCGACCCCCACGTCGGCACTGCCTACATCGCCCTGTTCAACCTGTGTTTTGCCCGCGCCCACAGTGGCCAGTTCCTGCTGCGCATTGAAGACACCGACCAGGCCCGCAGTACGCCGGAATCCGAGCAGGCCATTCTCGACGCCCTGCGCTGGCTGGGCCTGGAATGGGACGAGGGTCCGGACGTGGGCGGCCCCCACGGCCCCTACCGGCAGAGTGAGCGCATGCACCTGTACGCCGACTATGCCGAGCAACTGGTGGCCGAGGGCAAGGCCTTCCGCTGCTACCGCACGCCGGAAGAACTGAACGAGTTGCGCGAGACGCGCCGTGAGGCGGGCAATTCCACGGCGCTCAAGCCCGCGGACCTGATCCTGCCTGAAGATGAGCAGCAGCGCCGCGAAGCGGCCCGCGAGCCCTGGGTGATCCGCATGATGGTGCCCGACGAGGACGGCGTCTGCGCGGTGGACGATTTGCTGCGCGGCACCATTGAGCTGGACTGGAGCATGGTGGATGCGCAGATCCTGCTGAAGTCCGACGGCATGCCCACCTACCACCTGGCCAACGTGGTCGATGACCACCTGATGGGCATCACTCATGTGATTCGCGGTGAGGAATGGATCAGCTCTGCCCCCAAGCACAAGCTGCTCTACCAGTACTTTGGCTGGGAGATGCCGGTGCTGTGCCATATGCCGCTGCTGCGCAACCCGGACAAGTCCAAGCTGTCCAAACGCAAGAACCCCACCAGCATCCTCTACTACGAGCGCATGGGCTACCTGCCGGAGGCGCTGCTCAATTACCTGGGCCGCATGGGCTGGTCGATGCCCGACGAACGCGAGAAGTTCACCCTGGCGGACATGATGGGGGAGTTCGATATCCAGCGCGTCTCCCTGGGTGGGCCGGTGTTCGACGTCGAGAAACTGAGCTGGCTGAATGGGACCTGGATTCGCGAGGAACTGTCTGATGAGGCCCTGGCCGACCGGCTGGAGCACTGGGCCCTGAACCGCCGGAAGCTGATGGCGATGCTGCCCCATGCCAAGCAGCGTATGGAGGTGTTCAGCGACCTGGCGCCGCTGGCGGGCTTCCTGGTGTCCGGCACCCTGCCGCTCGGCGAGGAGGACTTCAGCGGCCTGAAGCTGGAAGGTGAGGACCTGCTGCAGGCCCTGCAGTTCGCCCTGTGGCGGCTAGAGGCCCAGCGCCACTGGGAGCGTGACAATGTGTTTGGCGATATGAAGGCGGTGGCCGACGCCATGGACATCAAGATGAAGGACTTCCTGGCGCCGTTCTTTATCGCCGTCAGTGGCTCCGCCGCTTCCTTTTCTGTGTTCGATGCGATGGTGCTGCTGGGGCCGGACATGACCCGGGCCCGGATTCGCCACGCCATCGAGGTGCTGGGCGGGGTCTCCAAGAAGGCCATGAAGCGCTTTGAGAAGGCCTACCGCGATGTCCCAGCCTAACAGGCGGGGGGACGGGATAATGGCAAGCACCTGGTTGGTCACGCTACTGGTGCTGGCCCCGGTGAGTACAATGGCCGAGGTGCTGGCGGCAGGCGAGGGTGGTTTCAGTTTGCGCATCGAGACGCCCATGCGGGCATCCCCGGCCCAGGCCTATGACGCCTTCCTGGCGATTGAACGTTGGTGGGACGCGGACCACAGCTATTCCGGCAAGGCCGAGAACCTCAGCCTGGACGTCTCTCCGGGCGGTGCTTTCCTCGAGCGGCTGGACGACGGCGGTTTCGTGGTGCACCTGGCGGTGGTTTACGCCAGACCCGGCACAGAGCTGCGCTTCTCCGGAGGCCTGGGTCCGCTGCGGCCCATGGGCCTGGAAGGCACCATGACAGTGCGTTTTGAAGCCACGGACGATGGCAGCAAGACGGTGATGCTCTACAACGTGAGCGGTTTCGCTGAGGGCGGACTCGAAGCGCTCGCCCCCATTGTCGACCGTGTCCAGGCGGGCCAGATGGCGCGCCACGCCGCCTACGCGGATAGCTTGCTCTGACCAGGCCAGGCCTGGTAACCGGCAGGCCTCGGATGTGTTGACAGTATCCGGGTCCATCACTAGAATGCGCAGCCTGCTCGGCCCGGACCCAGTGGCCGTGAGACACCCAATTCGGGGCTATAGCTCAGCTGGGAGAGCGCTTGCATGGCATGCAAGAGGTCGGCGGTTCGATCCCGCCTAGCTCCACCAAAACAAAAAAGGGCCGGACATCACGCTCCGGCCTTTTTTTTGCGCTGAACCGTTGGTTCGATCCCGACTCCTGGCTTTCCTCCACCAAAACAAAAAAAGGCCGGACATCACGCTCCGGCCTTTTTTTTGCGCTGAACCGTTGGTTCGATTCCGACTCCTGGCTTTCCTCCACCAAAACAAAGAAAGGCCGGACATCACGCTCCGGCCTTTTTTTGCGTCCGATCCAGGGGTCGCCGGGAAAGAATCAGTCTTCGATCAGTGAGCGCGCAAAGGCATTGCGCACCGGCTGGGTGAGGTACTGGAACAGGGTGCGGCTGCCGGTATTGATCAGCACTTCCACGGGCATGCCGGGTACCATCTCCGCCCCTTCCAGCTTGGCGCGCTCCGCCTCGGGAATCTCCACCCGGGCGAGGTAGTAGGAATAACTGCTGTTGGCGTCCGACATGGCGTCGGCGGACAGGCTGAAGAGCCGGCCTTCGACCACCGGCGTGGTCTGGCTCTTGAAGGAGGTAAAGCGGATGTTGGCGCTCTGGCCGTTGCTGACCCGATCGATATCGATCGGGTTTACCTGGGCCTCAACGATCAGGTCCGCCTCGTTGGGGACCACCTGCAGCAGGCTCTCCCCGGGGGCCACGACCTCGCCGATGGTGGTCACCGCCAGCCCTACCACCTCACCAGTCATGGGGCTGACCACGGCGGTGCGGCGCACCTGGTCCTTGAGGGCCCTTACCCGCTCATCCAGGTCGTTGATTTCCGCTTTCACCGCGGTCAGTTCGTCCACCACGGCGGTCTGGAAGTCCTTGTCGAGCTGCAACTTCTGCAGGCGCGTTTCGCCAATCTGGATTTCCAGGCTGGCTGCCTGGGTCGCCAGCTCCGCGGACTCGGCACGCACATCGGCCAGGCTGCGTTCCAGTTCCCGGAGCCGCTGTTTGTCGACATAGCCTTCTTTCAGCAACCCCTGCAGATCCTCAATCTCTTCAAGATAGGAGTCTCCCAGCTCGGTTTTCGCAGCGCTGACTTCCCCGAGACCCCGGGCCTGGGCGGCAAGTTGCTCGATACGCTGCTCCAGTACCGACAGCTCCCCCAGCCGGGCATCGCGCCGGGCCCGGAAGAGCTGCTCCTGGGTGGTGATGGCGGCGTCCATCCGGCTGTCGCCGCCCGGTCGCTCGCGCTCGATGGGGCCCAGCGCTTCCTGCCCCGCTTGTTCGGCCAGCAGCCGCGCCTGCCGCGCCAGGGCCAGGTAGAGCTGGCCCTGGGCAATTTCGAGCTGGGCGCTGGCCTGGGTATCGTCGAGTCGCACGAGGACCTGGCCGGCCTCGACCACGTCGCCGTCCTTGACCAGGATGTCTTCTACAATGCCCCCCTCCAGGTGTTCAATATTCTTCCGGCTACCTTTGACTGACACCACGCCAGGGGCCAGCGCGGCACTCTGTAATGGAGCGAAGCCTGCCCACACTCCGAACACGCCGAAGGTGAGTATCACAACCACGGTGCCTACCAGTCGCGGCGTACGACCGCTGGTTTCGATCTGCGGAGGGGTGTTCAACCGGCGTCGCCCCCGGCCGGCGCGGCATCGCCGGCTGGCACGGCGGGTTGCTGGTACTTCTTGAGAATCTCCCTGGCCTCGCCCTGGTCAACCAGGGTGCCATCCTGCATCACGATGACCCTGTCCAGGCCAAGCAATAATCGTGGCCGATGGGTAATTACCAGGATGGTGGCGCCCCAGTCCCGCGCATTGGCGAGCGCCCGACGCAGGGCGATCTCGCCGGTGTCGTCCAGGTGGGCGTCGGGCTCATCCAGCACAATCAGCTTTGGCTGCCGGTAAAAAGCCCTGGCCAGCGCAATGCGCTGGCGTTGTCCTGAGGCCAGGGCACCGCCGTCGGCGCCGATCACGGTTTCATAACCGTCGGGCAGGCGCAGAATCATGGCGTGCACCTTGGCGAAGCGGGCGGCTTCCACCACGCGGTCGGAGTCGACCTCTCCGAAGCGCGCAATATTCTGCGCCACTGTCCCTTCAAACAGCTCGATATCCTGAGGCAGGTAGCCCACGTACTGGCCCAGCTCATCAGGGTTCCACTGCTTGATTTCGGCGCCGTCCAGCCGCACCGAGCCAGCCACCGTGGGCCATACTCCCAGCACCACCCGCGCCAGCGAGGATTTGCCGGCGGCGCTGGGGCCAATCACGCCCGCCAGGGTGCCCGGCGCCAGCCGGAAGGAAACCGACTTGAGCGCCGGCGTGCGTCCTCTTGGCGGAATGGCCGTGACGCCGTCCAGTATCAGTTCCCCCATGGGTGGGGGTAGCGAGGTGCGGGGGGGGGCTTCGGGTTTGCCCGCCAGGATTTCTTCCAGCCGGCCATAGCTGGCGCGGGCCAGCTGGAACTGGCGCCATCCGCCCACCAACTGGTCCACCGGGGCCAGTGCCCGCCCCAGCAGGATAGAACCCGCGATCATCATGCCCGGTGTGATGGCGCCGTTGATCGCCAGCCAGGCGCCGAGACCCAGGGCCAGGGACTGCAAGAGGATACGCAGGGCTTTAGTAAGCGCAGTGAAACGCCCGCTGACCTGACCGGCCAGGCCCTGGTAGGCCACACCCGCATTGTTGTGCCGCTGCCAGTGCGCTTTCACGGCGGGCATCATCCCCATCGCCGCCACAACTTCGGCGTTGCGCAGGTTCTGGTCGCAGAAGTGCTGGCCCAGTTTGGTCTCCACATTGGCCCGCGCGGTGGCCTGGCGCGAGGAGCGGTGATTGAACCAGCTCAGGGCGAAGAGCCCCAGCGCACTGACCAGACCCAGAAGGCCGAAGCTCCAGTGGAACAGGAACATTACCAGGATATAGAGCGGCACCCAGGGCGCATCGAAGAAGGGGGCGGGGCCGTTGTTGGCCAGGTAGTTGCGCAGCGTGCCCAGGTCCTGCAGGGGGAGACTGTTGATGCTCTTGCCATCGCCGCTGACAAGGGCGCGCCTGAAGGAGGCGGTGAATGCCCTGTCACCCAGTAGTTCGTTCAACCTGCCGGCGGCCTGCAGGAATAGCTGCCCGCGCACCCACTCCAGCAAACCCATGGCCGACAACAGGAATACCAGAATCAGCGTCAGCATCAGTAGCGTGGATTCCGAGCTGCTGCTCACCGCCCGGTCGAAGACCTGCAGCATGTAGATCGCCGGAGACAGCATCAGGATATTGATGCACAGGCTGAACGCCGCCACGCCATAGAGGTGCGGTTTCAGGGGCGCCAGCAGCGCCTTGAGCGAAGCATCCTGTGTTTTCAATCCTATCCCCCGGGGCAAAAGCCCATCCGCGGCACAGGCCCGCAGAGTATCAGCAGAAATCTATCACAGGGCGGGGTGGTTACAAGGGGCGGGCATAAGCGGGCCTGTTGGCAACTGTCCCACGAACGTGCTTTCTTATGAGGCATGCCCACTCACAATAGGACTCGCAGCCTTGGCTGACGGTGGCAAGATTCTCTGCATGTATTCCGGCGGGCTGGACTCCATTGGCTGCCTGCACGCCCTGCTTACGGATGACGCCTATGCAGGCTTCGGTGTCCATGTTCACCACATGCACCTGGTTAACGTGGAAGCGCGCGCGCTGGCTGAGAAGCGGGCTGCCCGCGCCAGCATCGAAGAATTCAGGTCCCTCGGAGCCAGACGCTTTACCTACACGGAAAGCGGCCACAACTACAGCTTCCTGCAACGGCGTTTTATCTGGGATATGGATATCAGTGCGTTCATGGCGGCCAATATTGCCATCGCGGACCCCACCATAGTGCAGGTCGCCATGGGGCGGACCGGCACCGACGTGGACGGCGGGGGCAGTGATTTCCAGCGTCGTATGCAGCGCGCCCAGCGGGTGTTTGATGCGGTCTGGAGTCTCGAAGACCGGCAGCGCCCGGTCTATATCTTTCCGGTTGTGGCACACAGCAAGGCCGAAATCTGGCGGCGGCTGCCTGCCAGCCTGCGGGAGCTGGCCTGGTCCTGCCGGCGGCCGCGTTACGAGGGCGACACCCCGGTGGCCTGTGGGAAATGCAGAACCTGCCGCGATATTGCCCGGATGCACACCGAACTGGAATCGCAGGCTTGAGTTCCAGAGACATCCAGAGCTCACCCCGATCACGCTCCCCGGCCGGTGGGCTATAGTCACTGACAAGGTACTCTCTACGCGGAGGAACGACAGTGGCAAACATCGATCCATCATTCACAGCCCGTATCGTGCTGCTTGTGCTGCTTGTGCTGCTTGTGCTGCTGGTGTCCGGAGCTGCCGAGGCCAGGGAACCGCGGAGCGCCCACACCTACCGGCTCTCACCGGGTGAATCCCCACCGGCAGCGAGCGTCGATGACGCGGCCTGGCTGGCGGGCCGTTGGGAAGGCACCGCCTTTGGCCAACAGTTCGAGGAGTACTGGAGCGAACCCTCCGCCGGCAGCATGCTGGGCACCTTCAAGCTGCTCGGCGAGGACGGCATCCAGTTCTACGAACTGCTGGAAATTGCGGTTCGCGATGGCCGGCTGGGGCTCAAGGTGAAACACTTCTCCGCTGACTTCACCGCCTGGGAGGACAAGCCGGATTATGTGCACTTCAAGCTGGTGGCGGTTGAACCCGATGCGCTGCACTTTTCCGGCATCAGCTTCTATCGTAAAGGCCCCGACGAGATCGAGGCCTACCTGTTGATGAAGGAGGGTGAGTCGCTGCGTGAAGAAAAGCTGGTTTACACCCGCGTGAAGGACTAGCGGCCCGCCCGGGGCGAGGCCGCTGCGGGCTTATTTGTCCTTGATCAGGCCTTTGAGACTTTCCAGTTTCTCGCGGTTCTCGGCGCCGATCTTTTCGTCCAGGGCCTTGTTGACCTCTTCTTTGGCGGCGTCCTTGACCAGGTCTTCGAAGTAATCCTTGACCGCTTTTTCAGCCTGCTTGATCACGGCGCCGAGCATCTCCGAGGCGAGCTGCTCCGGCGTCAGGCCGGTCTGCTCGTCGCCGATGTTGGTCAGGCGAATGCCGGGCATGTCGATGCTTGTACCGCCGTACTGGGCGGTCTCCACCGCGGCGCTGCTATTGGTGAAGGAAAACTGCTTGAGCGCCAGCCGCACGTCCGCGGGCTCACCGCTGGGCGCTGGCGCCGGCTCCTCGCTGGGGGTGGTATTCATGCCATCCAGCAGCGCCGTCAGATTGGTCGTCGTGCCCTTCTGCTCTGCAGTCAGCCGCGCGCCGTCGATCTTGACCTCGTCGATCACGATGACCGGACCGGTGAGTGAGGCCGGCTTGATCTCCACGGCAATCTCGTCCATCTCAAAGGCATTGGCGGACTTGAAGCCGGACGGGTTGGCGATACTCAGACCGTAGATCTCGCCACGGCCGTCCTGGAGCGTGAACTTGACCTCGGATACCCGCACCGGGGTGCCGACCACCTCGCTGCCGACATCTTCAATCACCTGCTTGATGATGGCGTCCAGGTTCTGCAAGACCAGCACCCCCACGATAGCGACTACCGCCACCAGTGCCACCACCAGCCCCAGAACGATTTTTACAGCTTTGTTCATAGCACGGTCTCCTGTGAATTCCCCCTACTATAGTCCAAGCTGTCGGCTCTTGGGGTAGTGCAGGCTGACAGCGCTAAGGCATAATAACTGCCCCCGCACCAGACCCAGGGCAGCATGTACTACCGCTATTTCGGCCTGAAGGAAGAACCCTTCTCCATCGCCGTCAATCCCCGGTACCTGTTTATGAGCGCGCGCCACCGCGACGCGCTGGCGCACCTGTTGTATGGGGTAGGTGCAGGCGGTGGCTTTATCCTGCTGACCGGCGAGGTCGGCACTGGCAAGACCACCATCAATCGCTGCCTGCTGGAGCAGCTGCCGGAAAACACCGACATTGCCATCATTCTCAACCCGGCGCTGAACGCCGATGAATTGCTGGCGACCGCCTGCGATGAACTGGGCATTGAGTACCAGCGCGATGCCACCCTCAAGGACCTGACCGACCGGCTGCACGGCTTCCTGCTGGAGAATCACCGCAGGGACCGCAATACCGTACTGCTGATCGACGAGGCCCAGCACCTGCAGTTCGAGGTACTGGAGCAGATTCGCCTGCTGACCAACCTGGAAACCAACACCCGGAAACTGTTGCAGATTATCCTGGTGGGCCAGCCGGAGCTGTCGGCGATGCTGGCCAAGCCGGAGCTTCGGCAGCTCAGCCAGCGCATTACCGCGCGCTACAACCTGCAGCCCCTCAACCGCGAGGAAACAGATGCCTATATCCGCCACCGCCTTCAGGTGGCGGGATTGCCCGCCAACCAGGAGCTGTTCCCGGCGCGAGTGGTCAAGGAAATCTACCGTGCTACCCGCGGCATTCCGCGCCTTATCAACGTGGTCTGTGACCGGGTGTTGCTGGGCAGCTACGGCCAGAATGAATCCCGGGTCAGTATGAAGATGTTGCGCCAGGCGCTGGCTGAAGTGATGGGCCAGGAACCACTGGAGCGCAGAGGTGGCTGGCGCTGGGCCGTCGGGCTGGCGGCCCTGACGCTGCTGGGGGCGATTCCCACCTGGTACTTCTATAACACCGGGCCGGCGCAGTCGGCGGTGCAGGCGCCGGCGGCAGTGAGCACAGTGCCGGTCCCGGCGCAGGCTGCGGCGCCGATTCCCGGACTGTTGGACAATCACGAAACGGCCATGCAGGTGCTGGCCGGTCATCTGGGGCTGGCCACCGGCGCCTGTCCGGCGCTGGCCCAACGAGGCTGGCGCTGTGAGTCCCTGGAGGCAGCCAGTTGGGATGAGCTGTTGGAATTTGATCGGCCGGCGGTACTGACACTGGTGTCGCCGGCGCGCTTCGTATCTTTCGCGGTGCTGGTGGGCGTGGAAGACGGCAACGGGGTGCTGCGTACGGAGCTGGGGCAGCAGCGTATACCGTTGTCGGTGCTGGGCCCACAGTGGCGTGGTGGCTTTGAATTGATCTGGCAGCCGCCCGGCAGTTATGCGGGGCCGGTGAGCCGCGGTGACAGCGGCCCGATGGTGGCCTGGTTGGCGCAGACCTTTGCCGACCTCGACGGCCAGGCGCAGCCCCTGGCAAGTGACGAGTTCAATGCCGCCCTGGAGGCGCGAGTGCGCCTGTTTCAGCGCCAGTTCAAACTGCGTGACGACGGCGTGGTCGGCCTGAAAACACTGCTCAAGCTCAATACCGTGCGCGGCGAAAGCCTGCCGCTGCAGCGCAGCAGCGGCCTGGCCCACCTGGGGGAGAACTGATGTCGCTGATCCTGGACGCCCTGAACCGCTCCGATTCGGATCGCAGTAATTCCGGGGACACCCCTGGCCTGCATTCTGTTCACGGTCCACGCGGCGATGCGCCACGGCCGACCTGGCAGCGCTTTGTCTGGCCGGCGGTGGCGCTGCTGTTTGCCGGAGCCGCCCTGTTCATGTGGTGGGGTGGTGATGCGGAGCCGGAGGCGCCCGCCGCGCAGACGCAGGCTGCACCAGAGCCCACGGTGGCGGTGCAGGAACAGCCCGACGTCCGGCCCAGAGAAAACAATCGGCCGGTCGCTGCCCCCCGACCGGAACGCGTCTCATCGCCGCAACAGGAGCGCGCGGCTACCCTGCCGCGACCCGCGCCGGGATTCTCGGATGATGTAGCCGCGCTGTATTCCCAGATGCAGGCCGCCGGCGTCGACCCCAACCAGGTGCTGGCCGCGCCGCCGCCGGCGCCGAAACCGGCACCCACGTCATCACAGCTTCCCTCCCGGTCGCTGGCGGATCTCCAGCAAATGGCCATGGCGGCGGAGGCCGCGCGGGAGGCGCCTGAAGAGGCTCCGATGGAGACTGCGCCGACGCCGACCCGGAGCCCGGCCTACGATGTGGATGCCCTGGCACAGGCGGCCCAGGCTGAACTGGCCAACCGGCAACCGCAGAGTGGGCCGCTGGTGCAGCACGAGGCCCCTTTTATTACCGACCTGCGGCAGGCGCTGAAGGACCAGATTCCCAGCATTTTCTACAACCAGCACAACTGGTCCAGCAATCCCAGCGAGCGCAGCGTGGTGCTCAATGGCGAGGAGCGCCGCGAGGGCCAGCAGATCAAGCCAGGCCTGCGGCTGGTGGAGATTCTCGAGGGGTCGATCGTGCTCAGCTTCAACGGCACCGAGTTCCAGCTGCGGTCCCTGAATAGCTGGGTCAACCTGTAGTGCGGGTTTAGTGCGAGCAATAGCGCATTTGCCGCAACGGCGATTGGCAACACCGGACGCAGGTGCTAAGGTTTTTTGATCAAATACCCACCAATAACAATTATGGGGACGACAACATGAAGCTCATTATTGGTCTGTTTTTCCTGCTGGCGACCAACCTGGTGCTGGCTGAGTGCGCCAGACCCACTGCTCCACAGCTACCAGACGGCGGCAGCTCGGACCTGGAAACCATGGTGGAAGGGCAGAAGGCGGTAAAAGCCTATGTGGCCGAGACCGAGGCTTACCTCGACTGTCTAAACGAGGAAGGTGCCGCCGCCGCTGAGGAAGAAACACCCGAGGAGCAGCATGCACGCATCGAGCTGCACAACCAGGCTGTCGACGACATGGATGCCGTCGCTGCTGCTTTTAACGAAGAAATCCGCGAATACAAAGCCAAGAGCCAGTAAGCTTCAAGACGCTCTCTGCCCCCGTCGCCAGGCGGCCGGGCTCACCCCCGTCAAATTCCTGAACGCACGACCGAAATTCGCCGGGTCGCTGTAGCCCAGTTTGTCCGCTATATCGGCCACGCTGAGGGCTGCCTGCTTGAGCAGCGCGTCGGCGCAGTCCAGTTGTTCCGCCTCCAGCAGCGTGCGATAGCTGGTCTCCTGCTGCTTAAGGCGTCGAATCAGCGTGCGCGGTGTGATGTGCAACTGCTGTGCCAGGTCTTCGAGGCCCGGTGCGCCGCGGCCCTCCAGGGTTCCTGCGCGGACCTGGTCAAAGTGGTTGGCGAGCATGCCGCGCACCTGTTCGGCGGTATTGCCGGCCGGCGCCAGACGGCTGATGATCTGTCGGCACTTGGTGATGTTGCTGCGGTAGCTGCCCTCGTCGTAAAGCGGCGAGGGCAGGTGGCTCCAACTGGCCGGGATCACCAGGGCTACCGACTGGGCATTGAACTCGCAGCGGGCACCGTAAACCTGCTGCAGGGCATCCCGATAGCCGGGCTCAGGCCAGGGAAACTGAATGGTGACGTAGTCGCCCACCGGGTGGCCGACGATGGTCTCAACCAGTGCCTCCAGCACACGCAGGATCGATTCCGAGGTCACTCTCCGGTACAGCGCGTCGTCGGTCAGGTCAGACATGCTGAACACGACCTGGCGGCCGCGGGTTTCCAGGCTCGCGGTCAGCGTCGAAATACGCACCGGGTGATAATCCGCCATCACCTGCAGCGCGGCGCCCAGGGTAGGCGCACTAAGGGCGGCAAAGCCTAGTGGCCCGTGAGTTCCAATATTCAACTGCACACCCACGCGCGCTGCCCATGCCGGATCGGCCTGGGTGTTGTCGATATTGCGCAGTAGCCTGGTCATGGACGCGTAGTCCACGTATTCGAGGCCCAGCAGGTCTGCCTCCGTCAAGCCGGTGCCAAGCAGCATCCTGTCGACAGGCTGGCGGCAGCTGCGCAGATAGAGCAGGGCATACGCTGCGGAGGTCAGCATCGGAAAGTTCATGGGCACAGTATCCTGCGAAACGGCCGCCATGTCACTTAATGACAGTTATTTTGTCATTTCATGCAATTCTGGTGGCGTCGGCGATGCCCTAGTCTAGGCTCGACAGAATAAGACACGGCACTGCCGATGGAGTCCTGAGATGACTACCTATACCCTGCAACACGCTGAGAAGGGCCTGATCAGCTACACCGACAAGAAGCGCTACCTGTGGTTGAGTTCGGTGTTTATGCCCATCTTCCCAATG
Source organism: Halieaceae bacterium (assembly GCA_028280635.1). Taxonomy (GTDB): domain Bacteria; phylum Pseudomonadota; class Gammaproteobacteria; order Pseudomonadales; family Halieaceae; genus JANQIO01. The sequence continues at coordinate 20,654 of JANQLM010000059.1, forward strand.
CTGGGCATCATCGCCTACTTCGCCACGGGCAGTGAGTGGGCCCTGGGTATCCCGGTGTTCTTTTCCTACGCGATCATTCCTTTCCTCGACTGGGGGATTGGTAGCGATGAGAACAACCCCCCGGAGGAAATTGTCCCGCAACTGGAGGAAGACTCCTACTACCGGTTGCTCACCTACGTCACCGTGCCCATGCACTTTATCGTGCTGATCGCCATCGCCTGGTTTGTAGGCACCCACGAGCTGTCGCTGCCGGCGCTGCTGGTCACTGCGATCACCGCCGGCATGTATTCGGGCCTGGGCATCAACACCGCCCACGAGATGGGCCATAAAAAGACGGCACTGGAGCGCTGGCTGGCCAAGATCGTGCTGGCGGTACCGGCTTACGGCCACTTCTGTATCGAACACAACCGGGGCCACCACACCGAGGTGGCCACCCCGGAAGACCCGGCCAGCTCCAGGATGGGCGAATCCATCTACAAGTTTGCGCGGCGCGAAATCCCCGGCGCGTTCTGGCGCGGCTGGAACCAGGAGAAAGTACGCCTGGAGCGCCAGGGCAAGTCGGTATGGCACTGGAAGAACGACATCCTCCAGTCTTTTGCCATCAGCGCTGTGCTGCAGCTCGGCCTGATCTACGCCTTTGGCTGGATCATGATTCCCTTCCTGGCGATCCACAACGTCTGGGCCTGGTTCCAACTGACCTCGGCAAACTACATCGAGCACTACGGCCTGCTGCGCTCCAGGGAAGAAAATGGCCGCTATGAACGCTGCCAGCCCCATCACAGCTGGAACGCCAACTACATCTTCAGCAATGTGGTGTTGTTCCACCTGGAGCGCCACTCCGACCACCACGCCAACCCCACCCGGCGCTACCAGAGCCTGCGCAATTTCGACAATCTGCCTGAGCTGCCCAATGGCTACTACGGCATGTACATGATCGCCTACATCCCCTGGCTCTGGTATCGGGTGATGGACAAGCGGGTGTTGGCACTGCCGCATATCGACGGGGACCTCAGCAAGGTCAACATCGACCCGGACCGGCGTGAAGAAATCTATGCCCGTTTCGGTGGCGGCCAGTCGCCGACACCGGTGACCGCCTGATGGCCATCTACGAATGCCCGGGATGCCACTACTGCTACGATGAAGCCAAGGGGGACGCGCACGAGGGCTATCCCCCTTCCACGCTGTTCGACAGTCTTCCCGAAGATTTCACCTGCCCCGATTGCGGGGTGCGCTACAAGGAAGACTTTGTGCGCGTCGGCGATAGCTGACCCGTCATTCCCACCGGCGCTGTTGCCAGCGCGTGTCGCGGGTCCGTGAAAACGGTACCCTTGGCCGTTCTGTTTTCCCGGAGACTGCCATGGACCTTTTCGACGTAATGCGCACCACCTTTGCGGCGCGTGAGTACACCGACGACCCCCTGCCGGATGAGGTGCTCTACGAGCTGATTGAACATGCGCGCTTTGCACCCAGCGGCGGAAATCGCCAGGCCGGGCGCATTATCGTCGTCAGAGACCAGGCCACCAGGCAGGCGCTGGCCGATATGACTATCCCGCCAGCGCGCCAGTACACCGCGCAGATGATGGCTGGCGAAACCCCTTTCTGCCCCGTCACGCCCACGGCGCTGAGCCCGGAGCAGATTGCCGCCACGGATGCCATCCCGGCCTTGACCGAGCACCTGCGCAATGCGCCAGTGCTGCTGGTAGTGTGCGCCGACCTGGGTGCGCTGGCGGCCATGGACAAGGATCTCGATCGTATCGGCATGGCGATCGGCGCCAGTATCTACCCCCTGGTCTGGAACATCCTGCTGGGCGCCCGGGCGCGGGGTTACGGCGGCACCTTCACCACCCTCAGCCTGGTGGTGGAGGATGAGGTCAAGGCATTGCTGGATATTCCCGAACAGTGGGCGGTAGCGACACTGGTGCCGCTGGGCAAACCCGTCAAACAGCTCACCAGGTTGAAACGCAAGTCGGTGGAGGACTTTGTGGTGCGCGAGCGCTTCGATGGGGAAGTGTTTACGCCCTAATGGGGTTGCTCAGTATCTGCGTATAGGGGTCGAAGCCCTTTATTCGGGTATGAAAAAAGCCGCATCGGGAGTCGATGCGGCTTTTGTTTTGCGGCGTGAGCCGCGGGCCTGGCGTGAGCCTAGAAGCTGTAGCGCAGGCGCGCGCCGTATACCTCACCCTCGTCGATCATCGAGGCGTGTGAGCCCACCAGCACCGGTACGTCGAAGCTGTACACCAGGGCTTCCTCGTCGGTGATGTTGCGGCCGTAGACCATCAGCTCCCAGTTGTCCTCGGCACCGCGCAGGCCGAAGCGCAGGTTCACCTTGGTGTAGTCCGGCGCGCGGTCGAGGGGATCGAGGTCGCCCTGGGTCTCGAATTCGTCGGAGTAGTTGACTTCGCCGCTGGCGAAAAACTGCATGCCATTGCCGAATACATGGTTGTAGTCGAAGGTGGCGGAGGCCGTGTACTCCGGTGCAAAGGTGGTCACCTCGCCGGACAGGTCATTGATGCTGGAGCCCGGGGCGCCGGTGCCGCACAGCGAGTCGACATCGAGCTGCTGGGCGGTACAGGGGGCGGTGTCGTACTCCTTGTACTCCGCGTCCAGGTAGGCGCCGTTCAGGCCGATGCGCAGGCCCTCGGTGGCCTGCCAGGCCATATCGAACTCGAGTCCGGAAATCTCGGCCTGGGCGGCGTTGGTCACCGCGAAGGAAACACCCTGGAAGATTGAGGTCTGCAGGTCGTCATACTCGGTGTAAAAGGCCGCCCAGTTCAGGGTCATGGAGCCGCCGAACAGGGTGTGCTTGCCGCCGAGCTCGTAGGCCACCACACTTTCATCGTCGAACTCGAACTCGTCATTCGGCAGGGTGTGGTCGTAGCAGTCCTCGGGCAACTGGCCGGGCAGGCAGGGGTAGGTCTGGGGCGGCACGCCGCCCGGCTGGCCATCGTCAGCGGCGGTGAAGCCACCGGACTTGAAGCCCTCCGAGTAGGACACATACAGCATGCTGTCGTCAGTCACGTCCCACTGCAGGTTGGCCATGGGCAGCAGGTCGTCGGTGTCACGGTCTTCCTCATAGTCGTAGAGGTAGGTGTTGAAGCTGCCGGCCTGGATCGAATACAGGAAGAAGTTGTCTGATCGAGTGCCAACACCGGTCAGGTCGTCGGAGAGGAACTGGCTACTCTCGACTTCCTTGGTCTCATCGGCGTAGCGCACGCCCAGGGTCAGACGCAGGTCGTCCCGCAGGTTGAAGGTACCCTGGCCGAACAGGGCCCAGGAATCGGTATCGAGCTTGAAGTAGTGGTCGCGGGCCATCTGGTTGGCGGTATAGAGGCCGCCGGTCAGGAAGCTGAACAGGCTGTTTACGCCCAGCACCTGTTCCACCAGGCCGCCCATATTGGTATCGATGGTCACGCGGCGGTCGAATTCCACCGTGTTCTCTTCGTAGTAGCCGCCGACGATGTACTCGAAGAAACCGCCGGTGGGTGAGGCCAGGCGGATTTCCTGGCTCCACTGATCGAAGTCCTGGTCGTCGTCACGGGAAATAAACTGCAGCGGCAGCCAGTCACAGTCGCAGCCATCGGTGTAGTTGTAGGCCGAGTAGCCGGTAATCGCCGTCAGGGTGTACTCACCCATATAGTAGTTCAGGGTCAGTACGCCGTTGTCGGTGTCCTGGTCGCTGGACTCGGCGTACTGGCCTACTGCCACGCCTTCAGCGCCGCCCGTGGGTCCGAGGTTATTGTCCTTGAAGATCTCGAACTCTTCGTTGGCCGCGCTCCCCACCTCGGGATAGAACAGGTCGGTCAGCAGGTAGGCAATCTGCGCGAATTCGTCGCGGTTCGGATACAACTCATCACGCTCGGCCGCGTCCGGGTAGTAGGTCACGCCCGAGGCCACCCCGGTGCGATCCAGGTTGGACTGGCTCCACTTCAGGGTGACATCCAGGTTTTCATTGGGTGACCAAACGCCTGTGAAACGATAGTTCCACTCTTCGATCTGGGGCTCGTCGTCATTCAGGAACCCGTTGTCGACATAGCCGTCGGTTTCCCGGTAACGACCTGCGAGGCGCACGGCCAGGGTATCGCTGACCGCTCCGGACACCATGCCATCGTAGATGTAGCCTTCGTTGGTTTCCGCGGAGACATCGATGCGCCCGTTGAATTCTTCATCCAGGTCCGGTGATGCAGTAATGATGCTGACGGCGCCGGCGACGGTGTTGCGGCCGAACAGGGTGCCCTGGGGGCCGCGCAGAACCTCTACCCGCTCAATGTCCATGAACGGCGCGCGGTACTGGCGGCCGCGGCCCATATAGATGCCGTCGATATACATACCTACCGACTGCTCGAAGGCCTGGTTGTTACTGGAGCCCATGCCGCGCATGTAGATGTTGGTGCTGACCGGGGCATCCGAGATGAACAGGTTGGGTACAAAATCCGCCAGCGCCGCCATATTGGGTATACCGGCGTCCTGGATCTTTTCGCCCTGCACGGCGGATACCGAGATCGGTACATCCTGCAGGCTCTCGGCCCGCTTCTGTGCCGTAACGATCACTTCTTCCAGCAAAGCCTGGGCGCCCGCCAGCGGGGCGGCCGTGGCGAGTGCCAGCGCAGTAACAACAGGGAGCTTCCTGTATTGAACAGACATGAGGAGTCCTCTTTTTGCGTTTTATAGTTATTTGCACTCTCGAGGAGAGAGCCACCTACCCTTGCTCATCATTATTATTTGCACAACCAGGTTGTGTCTGGAGCGAGGGCCACCACCCGCCATATCATGAATTCTATGACGTGCTGAGCCAATGGTAGTCAACACGGGCGCCGATGCCCAGCGTAAATTTGACATACGCCGATCGGCGAATCGAATGGCGCAGCGACCTAGTGCGGCATGTATTCGCCGCCGTTTACGTCGAGTTGCGCGCCGGTCATGGCGCAGGAGTAGTCGGACGCGAGGAATATGGCGACCTTTGCGCAGTCACCGTCTTCCGGGATGCTGCCGAGCGCGATGTGCTTTTCGACATCCGCGCGGGCTCCGTCCGCGCCGTCCGGGTGACCCTCGCCCAGCATGTTGATATAGAACTCCACCGGCGGTCCCCACATCCAGCCCATGAAGGCGGAATTGACGCGGATGCCGTACTGGCCGAGCTCGGTCGCCAGGTGCGAAGTCGCGCTGGCCAGCGCCGCCTTGGAGGCGGCGTACCCGCCCTGGGTGGCCAGCGGTTTGCGGGTCACCATGGTATTGATCATCACGATGGCGCCGCCGCCCTGCGCTTTCATGGTGGGCACCGTCGCCAGAGTGAGTTGCATGGTGCCGAACAGGTTCACGTCCAGGGCATCGCGCCAGCCGTCCAGGTTGGCACTCTCGATGGGTTCGAAGCTACCGGGGTTGTAGGCAGAGTTGATCAGCGCATCGACGCGGCCAAATTCGGCCAGCGTGGCATCGACCAGCGCCTGGCATTGCTCAGGCTTGCTGATATCGGTTGGCACCTTGAGCACCGGGTTGTCCAGCCCGGCGGCGCGAATCTCCTGCTCGGAACCGTCCAGCTTCTCGGGCGTGCGTGCGGCGATCACCAGTTTGGCGCCCTGCCGGGCGGCCTCCAGCGCCAGCTCGCTACCTAATCCCGGGCCGATTCCTGAAACAATCACTACCTTGTCTGCGAGCAACATATGCGCCTTCCTGTGCCGAGGGGTTTATTGTTAGTCTGCGGTGCGTTGTTGCCCACAAGGATAAGAAAACAATGGATGCGCTCCTAGACTGGTTGCCCAGGGTGGGTGCCCTGCTGCAGTGTTTGCTTGGCCTGGTGGGTTTCTTTAAACCGCGGGCATTCACGGACCAGCTGCAGATCAGCCTCAACGCGCCAATGGCCGTGTCAGAAGTGCGCACGGTGTTTGGTGGGCTCAACCTGGGGGTGGCGCTGGCCGCCCTGTTGTTCAATGAACCGCTGGTGTACATGGCCCTGGGCCTTGCCTGGTTTTTCGGCCTGCTGGCGCGCTTCTACTCCATGGCCGTCGACAAGACGAGCCTGCGCGACAGCCTGCCCGGCATTGTGATCGACGCCGTACTGTCTTTTCTCTACCTGTCGGGTCTGTTGCTGGGTTGACCGCAAGCCGGAACCTACCCGGCACGCTTTGTCTTTTGCTAGCTGCCCGGGTACAGGCCGCCCGCTACCACCAGGGGTTGATCCAGGTTCCACAGCACGTTGAGGTTGCGGTGGGTGAACAGCGCCTGCCGGTCACGCATAACGATCCGATCCTCGTAGCGGATGCCCACTTCCCATTTCCACTCCTGGCCTTCGTGCTCGTAGATATGGGCCGCGACACAGTAGGCTTCGCCGCGGTAGCTGCCCTCGGACCAGTCGCCGAACACATTGCCCACCAGGTGCATGGTGACCCGGAAGTTGTGCAGCAGCTCCAGCTGTTCGGAAAAGGCCGCCAGGCCGTCGCAGTGAAACAGGGGTGAGGACACCTGCACGTCCTCGGTCATGATTTCTGCCAGGCGGTCGAAGCTGCGGTCGTCGATAAAGCGCGCGTAGCTCACCGCCAGTTGGCGTGGGGCATCCAGTTCCAAGATGCTGTCCTCTCTCTGCTATCCTGCGGGAATGTAGCAGAGCAGGGGAGCGCGCACCATGGATACGCTGAGTGACACCGACATTGAGCAGGGCCTTGCCACGCTGCCCGACTGGCAGCGCGAGGGCGATGGCATCGAGCGACGATTCAGTTTCGACGGTTTCGTTGAGGCCTTCGGGTTCATGGCTTCGGTGGCGCTGTTGGCGGAACGGGCCAACCACCATCCGGAATGGTCGAATGTCTACAACCGGGTCCATATCCGCCTCACCACCCACGATGCGGGTGGGATAAGCCGTCGCGACCTGGACCTGGCCCGTGAAATTGACGGGCTTTTACGCTAACGTGATCGGGTAGTGACTCCCTGGGACAAGTAGGCGGAGACAGGCGGTGAAGCTGCTCCTGGAATCAACTGATCGCATCATGCTGCTGGAGAAAGCTGCATTGCTGCGCGCCCGTGGCATCCCGGTCCACCTCGAAGAGGTCGCGCACGTCGGCGCCATTCCCTGCCATCTGTACGTGGTATTTGATCGCCAGTTCCAGGACGCCTGCTCCGTACTGGAGGATGAAGCGCACCCGGTGGCCCAGCCGGTATTCGATGAGGAGTGGGAAGGCATCGCCGCGGAAGTGCGCGAGTTCAAGCTGTCCCTTGGCAACAGCCTGCTGGAAAACCTGTTTATCGCCGTGGTGGTGATCATGGGCGTGGGCTACGTCGCCTCCCGCGCGTTCGACTAGCCGGGTCCGACTGTACGGCGCGGGCTGCGCACAATTCACGTGCGGCCGAGAGCCTCCGGGCGAGATTTTCAGGGCCGATTCCCTTACAATGCGCGCGCCTGAAAATTCCCTCCTGGAGTGAGTATGTACAGCAATCGCAATTTCAATCGCTGGCGCCGCCACCCGTGGCACGGACTGCGCGCGCGCCGCGATGACGCCCCCGAAGACGTGGTACAGGTTTTCGTGGAAATGACCCCCGCTGACACCGTCAAGTATGAGCTGGACAAGAACTCCGGCTTCATGATGGTGGACCGCCCCCAGCGCACCACCTCCAGCCCGCCGGCCCTGTACGGTTTCATCCCGCGCACCTACTGTGACGTGGAAGTGGCCAAGCGCTGCCCCGACGTCGACGTCGCCGACCAGGACCCGCTGGACATCTGCGTTTACTCCGAGCGCCACATCACCCGCGGTGACATCCTGCTGAACGCGCGCGTGGTCGGCGGCATCCAGATGATTGACGGCGGTGAAGCCGACGACAAGATTATCGCGGTACTGGAGAACGACAATATCTGGGGCGACGTCCGCGACATCGGCGACCTGCCGCCGATCAAGATCGAGCGCCTGCAGCACTACTTCATGACCTACAAGATGGAGCCCGGCAAGGAGCTCGATATCAAGGTGGACTTTGTCTACGACCGCGCCGAGGCCCTGAAGGTGATCGCTGCGGCAGAGAAGGACTACTGGACCAACTTCGAAGAGCTGCACGCCGAAGCGCGTAAATAAGCTCCTGGCGCCGGCCCTCGGCCGGCGCGCTGCTCTTTCCCCGGTCGGTCCGCAAGGGTTCCGTTGTATTCCCCCGGGGCCTGCCGTATGTTGGCAGCCATGAGACGTCCCGCCCGATGACGGCCCGCCATTGAAAGCCATCCGCATTGTTGACGGCAAGCCCGGCCTGGTCAATGCGCCTGCGCCCGCTGGCGAGGGCGTGCTGGTCGATATTGTCGCCTCCTCCATCTGCGGCTCGGACCTGCATATGCTCGATCTCGGGCTGCTGGACCAGCGTATCCCCGGCCACGAGTTCGCGGGTTTTACCCCGGATGGCACCGCGGTGGCGGTTGAACCGACCCTGGGCTGCGGTAGTTGCGCTGCCTGTGGTGAGGGGTACAACAGCCACTGTGTAAAAGGTTTCCAACTGCTGGGGCTGGTAGCGGACGGTGGCATGGCCGAACAGATCAGGGTGCCTGCGGCGAACCTGGTGCCTTTGCCCACTGGTCTCGATGTGCGCCTGGCGTCGCTGGTGGAGCCGCTGGCGGTGGCCCTGCACGGCCTCGACCGGGCCCGGGTGCGCGAAGGGGAGCGCGTCCTGGTGATTGGCGGTGGCCCCGTGGGTCTTGCGGTTGTTGCCGGGCTGGCCGGTCGCGGGTTGGCCTGTGACATCTCGGTTCGCTATGAGCACCAACGCGCTGCCGCTGTTTCGCTGGGCGCCGCGCCCGGGGCGACGGATGGCTATGATGTGGTTATTGATGCGGTCGGCACCGAGGGCAGTCTCAGGGAGGCGGTGCAGCGCCTGCGGCCGATGGGTCGCATCGGCCTGGTGGGTAGCTTCTGGGAGCCGACCGCGCTGGACGGGTTGTTCTGCTTGAAGGAGATTGAGCTGTTGCCCTCCAACACCTACGTTTGCAAGAGTCCACACCGCAACTTTGAAGAGGCGGGCAGGCTGCTGGACGCGCGACCGTCCATTGCCGACGCCCTGGTGACGCATCGCTTTCCGCTGGACGCGGTGTCCGAGGCCTTCGCCACCGCGCGCGACCGTTCCGCCGGCGCCATCAAGGTGGTGTTCGACGTGGCCTGAGCAGTGCCACCAAACCAACCACAAGGGAGACAAGAGATGCTAGTAGTGATCGCCGAGGTACGAGTGGGTGAAGGCGCCGTTGAGGCGCTGCGTGAGGCCATCGGGGCCATGGAAACGGAAAGCCGCAAGGAACCCGGCTGCCAGCGCTATGCTTTCTCCACCGATATCAGCGACCCGACACTGGTGCGCATCACCGAACTGTGGGACAGCGCCGAAGACCTGCAGAAACACTTCACCATGCCACATATGGCGGTGTTTGGCGCCGCCATGGGCAACGCCGAAATCCTCTCCATGGACGTGCAGGCCTACGAGCTGGGTGCGCCGGTGCCGATGCCGGGCGGCTAGTTTCCAGCCACCAGTTGGGCGGCGCCGCTGATACGCGGCAGGTCCAGTACAGTGACCACCCCGGGTGCCGCTTCACAAACCGCGGGAATGGCGTTCACTACCCAGCTGGCGGCGGTCGCATTGCCGCCACCGGCGGCGCCCGGCTCACAGCTATCCTCCGCGTGCAGGCTGACAGTCAGGGTGGGGGTGCCGCTGATAATGACCTGGTGACAGCCGCGCCCTTCGGGCGGGAAGGGCCAGTCTGTGGCGCAGCCGTCATCGATGCGGGTAACGTGTTCTACCACGTAGCGGGTGATGCCCTCGTTGATGCCCCTGGCTTCGAAACGGAAGGCGCCCTGGGTCCCGGTCTCGAACAGGCCCATGCCGGGCACCTCGATATCCTGTTCCAGCGGCCTGCGTTCCACGACAATGTCGATCTGCTCCACCGGTTTTCCGAGGGCGTCTCCCACCAGGCGCAGCATCGGGCCCCACACCATCTCGATGGCAAAGTCGTGCAGCATGATTGGCAGTTGCTCCATGCTGCCGCCGAAGCCGATCACCTCACGCACCACCTGGGGCTGGTCGTACAGCGCATAGTTGAAGATCTCACGGGCGCGAATCTCGCGGATATCGGCTACCGCACCGCTGAGCGCTGCGGGTAGCATGTCCATGGCCCAGCCGGGATCGATGCCGGATACAAACAGGGAGCTGCCGCCCTCCCGGCAGGCCGCTTCCACCGGCGCCAGGACTTCCGCGGCTGTGGAGCCCGGGTGCAGGAAAGCATAGAACCCGGTGGCGACCACGCTGATGCCGGCACTGAGGCAGGCGAGCAGTTCGCGCTGGGCCTCTTCCGGACGAATATCTGCGGTGGCGGCGTAGACGATGGCGTCGGGTTTCTCTGCCAGCACGGCCTGCCAGTCGTCAGTGGCGCTGATACCGATGGCGTCGATGCCCGCCAGGGTGCCGGCGTCGCGGCCAACCTTGTCCGGGTTGGAAACAATGACCGCCGCCAGTGCCAGTTGCCGGTTGGCCAGTACCGCCCGAATGGCCGGACGGCCCACGTTGCCTGTACCCCACACTGCGACTTTCAAGCCCATCCCGGTGCTCCTGCCCTGTCCGTGGCCGCAGTGTAACCCCTTCAGCCGGCTTTGGCAGGGCCAGCGCCGGGCCGCAGGCCGCAGCTCTCAAGCAGCGCGGCGAGACCGCGGGCGTGCTCGCGAGGGGCATCCACTGCGCTGGCCAGCAACTGGTCCCGGGCCTGCCGCCACTGGCGATAGGTGTCGGGCATGATGTCGGCCAGGCTGGTTTCCAGGGACACTACCGGAGGCATCAGGTCAGCGCGTCGCCTTGCCACCTGCACCGACCAGGGCTGCACTTCGCCGATAAAGAATTTGCGAATTACGGTGTCGACGACCCGGCCCTCCGGGCTGGGTGTGTTGCCGAAGCAGAGAGGTGCCGGCTGCAGGCGTTCCTCAAGCGCGGGCGCTGCCGCCGCAAAGCCCGCCTGCTGCTGGCCCAGGGAGGCCAGCAGCGCGCCACCGTCGCCGCGCCGAACGTCGTCCAGCAGGGCTTCGAGTTCTTCCCCGCCGGCGCGGTAGTCACCGGCCAGCCAGGCCGACGCCAGTACTGACAACCTCTGCAACGCTGTCGGCACCTCGCCACCGGTCGCCGCCGGGTAGTCACCCAGGCGGCCGGGGCGCTTCCAGAAGTCGCGGAATTCTGGTCCGCCGAGGGTGGCGTTCCAGATTCGCGCGGGTAGCTGGCGGCGTTTGCTGAGCATGGCGGCCTCCAGGGTGGCAATCAGCTCGGCGTCCGCGCCGGCGTCCAGCGAGTTGACGCACGCCGGCGCCAGGGCCAGGAATTCGAGCTCCAGCAGCAGGCGCTGGGAATCAGCCGCCAGTTTCCCCAGGCTGCTATTGGATTTTCCGATGGTGACGCTGAGTTCGCAGCCGCGCAGTGCCAGCAGGTCGAGCAGGTCAATCGAGCCCGGTGTCAGATCCAGCTGTAAATCCCGTGCCCGGGGCAGTGGCGGCAGGCGCTCGGGCAGCGGCTCGATATCGCGGTCGAGACTACGCGCCAGCCGGGTCAGGTAGTTGTCCAGGGGCAGGTCCGAGCCGCTGTCGCAGCTCGCCAGCGTGCCGGCCAACAGCAGTGCCTGCAAGCCTCGCAATATACCTGTACGCCACCTGTTCACAGGCCTCCCGTCGCAATCCGTGGTTTCTGCCGCATCGTACCTAGCGCATACGGGCCAGTGACCATCCCAGTTCAGATAAGCGGCTGGTCGCTGGCGTCATGGAGCTTGTTATGAACACCAGGACAGTCATGTTTGCCCTAGCTTATAGCGGCCTGCTGCCGTTCTACGCGGCGGCGCTGTGGGTGTGCTGGCCTGGAAGCCCGGCGCAGGCGACAGCGGCAACGGTGTTCGTGGTCTACGGCACGGTCATACTCGCCTTCCTGGGTGGCACCCTGTGGGGCTATGCAGTCACAGTGCGCCCGCCGCAGAAGTACCAGCGGTTGGTCACCAGCAACCTGGTAGCACTGTTCGCGGCGATGGCCGGGCTGCTGGGATCAGCGCTGTGGGCTTGCCTGCTGCTTGCCCTCGGCCAGGTGCTGTTGCTGATCTATGAGCGCAGCCAGGGCGACTCGCGCGGCTGGTACCTGCGGTTGCGGACCCGGCTGGTAATCGCTGTGTTGCCGGCCCACGGCTTGCTGGCACTGGGCTTGAGTCGATGATCCGCGGGCGCCAAAAGCGGCACGAGCGGCGAACTTGCGGCAGTGGTGCCGGTCGAACTCCCATGCGCTGCCTTCATCCGTTGTTGCTGTTGCTGTGTTTTTCATCACCGCTGATGGCGGAGCGCGTCTATTATGAGCGCGGCGAGCAGCGCCTGGAGATCGACCTCAGTCCGCAGCTACCCTCCTACCGGCACGACGAGGTGCTGGGCTGGATACGCGATACTGCTGACGCCCTCGCAGCCGTGCATGGACGCTGGCCCCGCGACCGCTGGCGGGTGCGAGTCATCCCCTACAACACCCGCGGCAGCGACCCGGTGCCCTGGGCCCAGGTGAATCGGGGTGAGCCGGACACCGTGAGCTTCTATATCGACCCGCGCGCCAGCCGCGAGCAACTCAGCGGCAACTGGACGGCCTACCACGAGTTTGCCCACCTGCTGATTCCCTATCGGGGCTGGGGCGATATGTGGTTTAGCGAGGGCCTCGCCAGTTATTACCAGAACCTGCTGCAGGCCCGCCACGGTGTGTTCGACGAGCGCGAGATGTGGCAGCGCCTGCACGATGGCTTCATCCGTGGTCGCACCAATCGGCGGCCGGACCTGAGCCTGGCGGAACTGAGTCCCGCCATGCGTGAAAACCGCAGTTATATGCGTGTTTACTGGAGCGGTGCCTGGTATTTCTTTCGCGCCGATACCGAACTGCGCCGCCGCAGCAACGGTCGCCAGAGCCTGGACACGGCACTGGCGGGACTCAATGCCTGCTGTGCCGACAAAGCCATGTCTGCGCGCGAAATCGCCGTGGAGTTGGATCGCGTGACGGGGGAGCTGTTGTTCGTACCCCTGTTCGACCAGGTGGCCGCAAGCCGGGCATTGCCGCCCTTCGAGGAGCAGTTTTCAGAGCTGGGGATCGAGTTGAGTGACGGCGCAGTCACACTGCGCAACACCCACCCGCTGGCAGATATTCGCGGGGCAATCGCCCGCCAGGCTGAACCTGGCGGGCGATGAAGGGCTGGCTCCCCGGAGGAGCCGGCCACCGGTTTAGCTGGAGTGGTTCTCCCGCTTCCAGGTGGCGCCTTTTTCCGAGTCTTCCGTATACCGGTAGCGCACTTTCGTGCCAGGCTCGGCATTTTGCAGTTCAGCGGCGTTGGGCGCCTTGAACTGGAACTTCTCCCGACGGTTCATCCGGCAGGACGCACCTTTCTCGGCAGGTTTGGCCGAGTGAAACGCCACGTAGACTTTGTCACTGCTGCCTTTCTGGCGCTTTACAGTACCTTCCACGACACAGTCGCGGACAGTTTCTGCCGAGGCGCTGACGGGCAGGGCAAGCATAGGCGTGCTGAGAATGGCCGCGAGGACCAGGCTGGTCTTTTTCATGATGATCTCCCAATTCGTTATCACAACGAGTACAGGGGTTACCGCTGTTCGGCGCGGTCCCGTCGCCTGCGAGTTATGGTCTAGGTGGCGGCGTGCTCCAGGTCCAACAGCTCATTATTCGACGCATAGCGCATCATTTATTATTGCTGTTCAATTTTGCTTTTGGTGACTGCAAGCAGGTCATCAATTGCTGTCATTGAACGTTACCGTCAGGTGACTATTACAGTCAGATGACTATATTGTTGCAGACAGCCGCCGTGCAGGACTTGAAGCGGAATATAACCCCACGAACTGTCGGGTCGCAAGTTTTTTCATGTTTTTGTAATAATAATTTCACAAACACGTGATTCTGGTCGCAGAATTTGCCAGAAAGATGCTAAAAATTGCTTGTTTTCAATGTCTTAGCAAAAACGCTGGCGCCGTCAAACACTTTTCAGAATGTGTCACATTGTCGCCTTTTTCAGGGCCTTTTTGAGTGAATCTTGCCGGTTATTTGTACATATGTACAATTAGGCCTTTGTTTTGGAGGGTGACATGCAACTCACCGAAGAACAGCAGGCGCTGCTGGACGGGGCCGAGGGGCCGGAAATGGCCCAGTGCATGGACACGCTGGTGCGCTACGGCAGCGCTTTCAATGCGCCGCGCCTGGTGCCCATCAAGGGCGCCCACCTGACCGGCAGTTTCCG
>JANQLM010000118.1 GCA_028280635.1 Halieaceae bacterium
AGGAAGCGGCCAACCACGGTGAAGTGCCGGTGGGCGCCCTGCTGGTGCGCAACGGGGTGATCATCGGACAGGGCTACAATGCTCCTATTTCCTCCAACGACCCCACGGCGCACGCCGAGATTGTCGCCCTGCGCGACGCCTCGCGTCGCTTTGCCAACTATCGGCTGCCGGGCTCCACGCTATACGTCACCCTCGAGCCCTGCACCATGTGCATCGGCGCCATCATCCACGCCCGGGTCGAGCGCTTGGTATTTGCCGCGCGCGAGCCGCGCGCCGGCGCCGTGGTCAGCCAAACCAATGGGCTCGACCAGGCGTTCTACAATCATCGCGTTGATTGGGAGGAAGGCCTTCTGGCGGAGGAGAGCTCGGAGTTGCTGAAGACCTTCTTCCGAGAGCGTCGCTAGGGAGGCGGTTTCTTTACCCTGCACTTCCGGGTATTTTTCGCCTTGGTGTACATCTGCGGTCCGCCGTGTACCGCTTTGTTGATACGGCGCGCCTATCTTTGTGGGCATGCTCGGCTTTGCTGAAAGCACAATCTTGGGGTCCTCACTACCTGATACAAGCTGGAGGCTAATGACGTTGAAGGACCAGGTCACGAGAGTCACACGGGCACATTGTGTCCCAGCGATGGCCGGCTACCGCTGTGCCAGTCCTGTCAACCTGTTTGTCATGCTCGCCTTGCTTGTGATCACCTCAAGCACCGTGATTGCAGAGGTAGAAGACCCGGTGGCATTGAACGGCGAGGTCTGGGACATCCAGCGTGGCGAGAACGGTGACCGAGACAGCGGCGCTATCGCTACCGGGGGTGTCTCATACCCATTCGACGGCTTCGGCTATCTCAAGCTCAGGATTCCGGGAGCGTCAGATACGATGCTCGCGCGTGGGCGTTATCTGGACGGATTTGGTCTTGTTCCCGACGGCGAGCGCCGCTTTGATTCGCTCACCCCGTTGTATCTTGGAGGCGTTGTCGCCTCGCGCGCAGTCTATGTGCCAGAGGGCGAGGATTATCTGCGCTACGTCGACAGGTTCACCAACATGTCGGGCAGCACGATATCCCTCGAGTTGGTTTATGGAGGAGCTATCGGCGCCTACGCCGATGGCGGGTATCCAGAGATCGCAGCAACGTCCGACGACGATCGGATGTTGGAAACGGGCGACCACTTTGTCGTCTTCATGCACAACCTCCTCGACAATCCCAACCCGTTGGACGGCCCCTCTGGATACGGCCCATCTGCACACGTTTTTTCCAATACGGATGGAGGCTCGCTATCGGGATTCAGCGCCATTGATACGCAGCCCTTCGATTCAGAGTTCCCGGATCCGGCTGCCCCACAGTCTATTGGCTTTCTCCATCGCCTGAATCTGGGACCGGGAGAGACAAAAGTTCTCCTGCACTTCGTCGTAAAAGGTAAGACAGAAGCCTTTGAGCCGGGCACGGGGTTTCCGCTCTTCCTCGAGAACGCGGGCCAGACGGCGTATTTCAAGAAGGTGCCGTTGAGCGATAGCTTCCCTGAGGCGGGGAGGGAGATTCACAGGGTCACCGAGGCGGCGCAACGTCTCGCCGCAGCACCCGACCTTTCAGGTCTGACGCCGCGGGACGTCGCGGCTATCGCGAACTGGCGTTTTGACACGGTCGCACCGGTGAAGTCATGCCCAATTGTCGAACGGCGTATTCGCGGCTTGCGTGAATGCCTGGCAAGCGGTGGGCGCGCTGAGGACGTTGTACGCGATTATCTTGTGCGTATAGCGGCCTATGATCGAAACGGCCCTCGCTACAACGCCTATCTGGCTTTGAACCCGAAGGTTTTTGCTATCGCTCGTGCGCTCGATGCGAAAGCCGCGGAGGGTGGGTCGCTTGGCGTTCTTCACGGCGTGCCCGTCGCCCTGAAAGACAATATCAATACAGCGGACATGCCGACCAGCAGCGGATCGCGCGCCCTGGCTCACTGGACGCCCGCGTCGGACGCTTTTGTCGCGTCACGTCTGCGGGCTGCAGGGGCGATCATTCTCGGCAAGACCAATCTGGACGAAATGGCGCTGGCGGATTACACCATCAGCACTGTGGGCGGCCGGACGCTTAACGCCTATGACCCGTCGAAATCTGCAGCCGGATCAAGCGGCGGTAGCGCCGTCGCCGTCGCCGCCAATCTGGCCATGGCCGCCCTCGGGACGGACACGCTGAATTCCCTCACCAACCCGGCGTCCTGGGCAGGGCTTGCCACGCTGCGACCGTCTTACGGGCTGATTGGGCGAGGTGGTATCGCGCCGGTGAGTGAGATAACTGATGTCGCGGCACCAATGACGCGTTCTGTCGAAGACCTTGCGCTTCTGCTTGACGTGATTGCGGGACCGGACCCGGGCGATGCGGCAACCAGAGCCGTTGGCGAGCGCCGACTCGATCAGCCGTTTACAGCCTCGCTGGGGGTCAGTCGCTTCGACGCGGCTCGCATCGGAGTGTTCCGCCAGCGCTTCCTGCCCTTGAGCCTTAACCCGGAGATCGGTACAGCACTAGGCAGGGCCCTGGCCGACATGGCGGAGCTCGGCGCAACCCTCATCGACGTTGAAATCGACGGCTATGACGAACTGATCAGTGCGGCGCTGGACAATGCCCCTGCTAATCACGATAGGGTTTTGGATAGGTACTTTGTCGAATCCTCCCCGGGCGGCGCCACTGCGCCGAGCGTTCGGAGGCTCCTGGAAAGCGGCTCCCTGCCGAGGAAGATACACAGGCATTTCGAAAAGGCGCTTGCCACGGACGGTCCTTCTCTCCAGGAAACAGAGGCGACGATACAGGCTCGTCGCGACCTGCGCGAGCGTTTCCTTCGACTGTTGGAAGTGCACGATCTTGACGCCATCGTTTACCCCGCAGCGACGCAGCGGCCCGAACCCTTGGACGCCGGACGCAGCCGGTACGGTTTCGTGTCCGGAACGACCGAGGAGAGCGCGCTGACTGGCCTTCCACACCTGACCGTGCAGGCGGGATGGGTTGGCGGTGCCTATCCGGTCGGTATGAACATCCTGGGTCGGATGTATGATGAGCGCAGGCTGCTCGGTTTAGCGCACGCGTTTGAGCAGGCGACGCGGCATCGCAGGGCGCCGGCTCTCGCTCCCTAGTGAATGAACCGGCTGGCACAGTAGCCCAGGGTACTGACTCAAGTGGCACAGGAGGGATACTCATGCCAATTTCGCGTCGCGACTTCAGCGTAGGAGCATTTGTCGGAATGGCGGCAGCAAGCGGCATTGGAGGTGCCGCCAACATCACTGCTGCCAAAGCGGGGCGCAGCGTTGATGAGTTGGTGCGCGATGAGGAGTTCTGGCGCCCCGTTCAGAACGCGTTTCCCGTTGATCGACAGTACGCCAATTTCAACAACGGCTCAACGCACCCTTCTTCAGCGGCTGTGATCGAAAGAGTTTGCGCCATGTACAAGGAGATAAACGGCGGGGAGAAGGGCCCTCCGCTGCAGTTGGTAGCACACCGAAAAGCGCTAGAGGGGGTTCGGACGCAACTCGCCGGATGGCTTGGATGCGAGCCGGAGGGCCTCGCCCTGACTCCAAACACGACAACCGGGCTAATGGCTGCTCAATTCGGTGTGGCTCTGACCGCAGGAGACGAAATCCTCACGACGAAGCAAGACTACCTGGAGATGATCGCCGCGTTCCAACAGCGAAGCCAGCGCGAAGGGGTTACCTTCAAGATGTTCGACTTCCCAACGCCCGGACCGGACGCGCAGACTTTCCTCGACCTTTGCGAACAGGCGATAACAAAAAAGACAAAGATCCTGCTGCTCTGCCATGTTTACGCGGATACGGGATACGTGCCGCCCGTTAAAGAAGTCTGCGCCATGGCGCGTTCCAAAGGCGTGATCACCATGGTGGACGGGGCACATGCGCCAGGGAACCTGGACTTCGAACTGTCTGATCTCGGCTGCGACATTTACGCAGCAAGCTTACACAAGTGGACCGGTGGGCCACTGGGTAGTGGGTTTCTCTATGTCAGGCCGGACCTCGTTGAACAGATATACCCACTGTTCCCTGTACATCCAATGTTTGGCGACCCCGGTAGGGCGCGGAAGTTTGAAAAAATGGGCACGCGCCCTTTGCCTCACATCGCTTTGCCGCCTGCGCTGGAGTTGCAGCAGGCGCTGGGCAAAGACCTGGTAGCGGCTCGCCTTCGTTATCTGCGCGACATGTGGGTGCAGCCGCTCTCGGCCGATTCGCGCGTGGAGTTCACAAGCAATTTCGACAGGGATCGCTCCTCTGCTCTGGGCTCTTTTGTGGTTCGGGGACGCGATTTGACGGATATCAAGTTGCAGTTGCAGGACCGCTTCAATGTCATTGTCGGCTACCCGATTGGATGGGACTGGCCGTTCGGTATACGCGTGACAGCGGGAATCCACAGCACCCCGGAGGAGATCGCGGCGCTAAACGAAGGACTGCACTCGGTCCTGTCGACTGTTTAGGGCGGAGTCCGAAGAGAGATGATCATTTGTAAATTTGTGTGCGATCGCACCGGCAAGGCCACGCTGGAGTATTACCGAGTGGTGCAGAGGTTCCTTAACTAGTCCGGGCTGGCAATGGCCAGCTTGTAACCGAGATCCAGGCGATCACATTCCATCAATTCACGGTGGCGAGACAGCCAGGCGCCGGAGGCCAGGTCGTCTCTGAGTTTCGTCAGGCCGGTCTCAACGTTATCAATCATCGCAAACGCGGAAATGGCACTGCGCACTCCCGGGTCAAGATAGGCTTCGGGCCGTCGCCAGTAGGCGGCCAGGAAGCCGTCGCAGCAATCCCCCGGCACCGGCACGCGCACTTCGCGTACGCTGGCATACATGGATTCGAACTCCTCCACCGTGGGCATGATGCGATCATCTACCTCGAGGATTTCCGGAAAATAGTCCATCAGCCAGAAGTTGTCGTGGAAGCCGTCATGGGTGAAGACAATCACGGAGCGCCGCGCCACCCGGCGCATTTCCTCCAGACCGGCGCTGCGATCGGGCCAGTGGTGCACGGTGAGCAGCGCCAGCGCGGCGTCGAAACTGTCGTCCGGGAAGGGCAGGGCGCCGGCATGGGCGCGCACCACCGGGTTCAGTGCCGGCTTGCGCTGGGCGATCATCACCGCTGAGGGCTCGACCGCCAGGGCCGGTCTGTCAATGGGTTCATAGGAGCCGGCACCGGCCCCTACGTTCAGCACGGAGCGGGCGTCTCCCAAAGCTTCGTTGATCAATGCCTGTATCCGCGGGTCGGGGGCGCGGTAGTCCCGATAACCGATACCGATCTGGTCGTAAAACTCAGCCAAGATAGGCGTGCCGGTCGAGGCGGTAATACAGCTTGGTGAATGGTTTGCCTTCTACCTCGGCGGGTTCCGACTTCACGAGGCCGGCACCGAGTTTCTCCACGGCTTTGCGCGAGCGCATATTGCTGTCGCCGATGTGAAACCAGACGCTGTCGGCAAAACCGTAGGCGTGGTTCAGCATCAGCGCCTTCATTTCAGTGTTGGTGCCGTCGCCCCAGTAAGCCGTGGCCAGGAAGGTATAACCGATGCAGACAGACGGCACCGCCGGGTCCCATTCATAGAATCGGGAGGAGCCAATGGTGATGCCGTTGCGGTTGTCGATGACGGCCAGTGCGCCGCCCGAAGCGATCGCACCGTGGAAAAACCGCGTTTCGAATGCCTCTCGCTGGTAGCGGCCGGAGTCGGGATGTTGCTCCCAGATTTTTGGGTCCGAGGCCGCGGCAAACAGGGCTTCGAAGTCTTCCGGGTGCAAGGGCCGCAGGGTAATCGTCGGACCGACCAGGGTGGGCTGTAAATCCGGTGCGCTCACAGGGCTGTCAGGTCCACTGCCTCCAGCACATCGGGCAGGTACTCGTCAGCGTCCACCGGCGGCGGCGGTCGGTTGGCGGCAATATCCTGCCAGGCCAGGATGTTGTAGTAGTGACGAATGTTCTTTACATAGGTGACCGGCTCGTTACCGCGTGCATAGCCATGCTTCAGGGTCTTGTAGTACTTGCTGCGTTGCAGCAGCGGCAGCCTTTCCTTGACGTCGGACCACAGGTGCGGGTCCCCGCCCTGGCGCTCCGTCAGTACCCGGGCATCCTCCAGGTGTCCGCGGCCGATGTTGTAGGCGGCCAGTGCAAACCAGGTGCGATCCGGCTCGTGGATGTCTTCAGGCAGCAGCCGTTTCACCTTCTTGAAATAGCGGGCGCCGCCGCGCAGGCTCTGCAGGGCGTCGAGCCGGTTGCGCACGTCCATTTCCCTGGCCGTTGACTGGGTCAGCATCATCATGCCACGCACCCCGGTGGGCGAGCGGGCCCGGGGATTCCAGTGGGATTCCTGGTAGGCGATGGCCGCCAGCAACTGCCAGTCGAGCTGGTACTCTGCCGCCACCTGCCGCAGCATCTGTTTGTACTTGGGCAGGCGCTGGCGCATGCGGCGGTTGAAGGTCTGGGAATCTACCTGGTCGACGCCCCAGGCGTGGCCGAACTGGCGCTCCTTTAGGCGCGCCAGCGAGCCGTCAGCGTCGATGCGGGCGAGAAACTCGTTGGCGGCCTGCACCAGGCTGTCGTCCTCCGGACGCTGGGAAAACAGCCAGGCCAGGGATTGCTGTTCGCTCAGGTTGAAACCGACCCGGAGCTTGGGATGAAAACTGCGGTTCGCCACAAACTCGTTGGAATCGATGACCGCGTAGGTGGCGGCCCCGGTGGTTACCATGTCCATCAGGTCCAGGGGCCCCACGTCCTCGATTCCCTGCCAGGCCAGGTCCGGGTAGTCCCGCCGCAGCAGGGCCGGGGCCTCGGCGTGGCTGCTGGATGCCATGGTCACC
>JANQLM010000121.1 GCA_028280635.1 Halieaceae bacterium
TTCATTGGTGAGCAGCAGGCTGACTCGGAGAGGAAACAGAAAAACACGCAAGAGTGATAAAGGCTGGTAAATCGTCTGTGCGAGCCGCCAACTAGCCGCCGATATCGCCACAAGGCTGCGGCGCATAATTCACTGGCATTATGGGGTGAGAAGTTGTGACCGCTTCCTTACCTAGGTAATCAGTCAGTTATGAGCGGGCTCGCAGCGGCCCAAATATCTTCGTAGTGCCTAAGCTTGATGGATACCACATCTGGAGCAAGAGGGGAGATATAGGTTGGCTTCGCTTTAGCTGCATCCTTCAGTGACTGCCCCGATGTAAAACACGCTGAGTCATCTATGAATATGATGCGGTCGTGCGCACCGTTGCTTTTTCTTGCTTCCAACACTTCACCATACTGCTCAACGTATAAATCTACGGCTGGAGCCAGCTCTCGCGACTGTCTATTGCCTACAAGCAAACGGATAAATACGCCGTCCCCACGAGAGTTGACGTAATGGTCGAAAACCGAAGGATCAAGATAAGGATCGACGATGAAAATAGTACTTTCAGCCGATGCAACAGTCTTATTGAGTTGTACGAAGTATTCGTAAGGGGCGCCAGCGCCGAAAACAACTTGGTCCTCGGCAGGCACAATCAATTCCATGGCAGAAATGGCTCTCAAAACTGCCCCAACGACGGAATCAACATTTTGTTTTCGAGTAAATTTATTAGACATAAAGTTGGCAGCGGACTGAACTTGAACAGCCTCCAACCTGTCCCAGACTTTTACGAGAGCATGAGCCTTCGCTAGCCACTCCTGGCATTCCCGTTGCTGGTTCTCATACTCCGAGAAGTCAGGCTGGCGTTCGATCAATGCACGCAGATGTGAAAGTAGTACTGCTGGCTCTAATGGAATTCTCCAGTCATTTGCTCAGATTAATGCTGCCCGCTCATGTTATTCGTGCGCCAGACTTATGATCAGCAACAAGCCTTTCCATTGCCTCAGCTTGCACGTCTTCATAGATATGCATGTAGATCATAGTCACCGTGCTTTATAACTAATGCCAGACTTCTTAGTTGTAGTTGAAAACTAAAGGGCGTAGCCATGCGGGCACACGGATGATGCTCGCGAAGATTTAGCTGATAACGAAACTTGTGGATTGGTGCCCCCGGCAGGACTCAAACCTGCGACCCTCCGCTTAGGAGGCGGATGCTCTATTCAACTGAGCTACGGGGGCGTTGATGCGCGGGGAGTATAACAAGCGACCCGTGAACGAGACAGCTTGCAGCTTACTCCGCAGGTGGGCCCAGCCGCCAGAATGAGAAACCCATGCGATCGGCGCGCGGGTCCTGCAGCGGGGTGACTACGGCGATATCTCCAGCGGCAAGTCTCGCTACCGCGGCATACTCGCCGGCCGTGTCGCGCTGCCATGTCCCTTCTGTTTCTGCCCAGGACTCAAAGGGCAGGGCGGCAGATAGCAGCACTCGAGGTTCTCCCGACTCCATGCGAATCTGCGCCACGCGGACACTCATGCCATCGGCTGCGGAGAACCAGGTGGCTGCCAGTTCACCGCTGCCGGTGGCGACCAGGTAGGGGAAGAAAGCGATGTCGGATTCGGTGGCGACTTGCCAAGTTTTCCAGTTGGCGCCGCGGTCATCGGATTTCCCCAGGTGGATGCTGTTGCCTTCACTCCACAGGTAGTACAGAGCACCGCTTTGGTCCCAGGCGACTGGCTCCACCCAGCGCGGCAGGCCGCCAGTGCCAAAAGGCTGCCACTGTCGGTTGCCTGGGGGAGTGTGGTTACTCCATGTACTGCCGCCGTCGATGCTGACAGCGATAAACTCGGCCTCACCGTCGAAGCGATTGCCCGAGGCAAAGATCGGCGTCACTCGCACGGCCAGTTCACCTTTGGGTCCGAGTGCCATGTGGCTGGAGCCACCCGATGTGTACACCTGGGGCATGGTCTGCCAGCTTGCCCCGGAATCCTTGCTGAGCACGTGATGGACGCCCCGGTCATCGTTCCAGATTACATGGGCGGTGCCATCGGGTGCGACTTCCACCCAGGGCCGGTCAGCCAGTTCCCGGTCCGTTAGCAGCGTCCAGGTCCAGGTCTCGCCGTCGTTGCGACTGACGCCGATGGAGATATGGGTGCCCTTGCTGGTGCTGCGGTTGAATCCCATGGTGGCAAAGTAGATCGTGCCATCCGGCGCCAGCGCCAGGTCTACATCGGAGTTGCCGATGGCGCCATCGGCCGGTGAGCCGACATCGACTTGGGACCAGGTCTCGCCACGATCTCTGCTGCGCCACAGGCTGGGCGCCCGCGCCGGTTCGTGCGGGTAGCGCGGGAAGCCGGTCACCAGTAGATCCCCACTACCCAGTTCCAGCACCATGGGCTCGCGGTTCTGGAAATCCTCGAAGTGCACCACGCTTTCCAGCGCGAGAGCCTCGTCTTCAGCCGGAGCCGCTGTGGGGAGCATTACCACGATTAGAGCGAGCGCTATAGGCAGGACGGGCCGCATGCTCGTTATAACTCGGCGCTGTTGTTGCCGCCGGCTTTCAGGCAGGCTGCCATGTTCTCGTAAGACTGATTTTTCGGCATATCTTTATAATACGCATGTCCCTTCGGATAGCACTCGTCATTGCCCGACTTGCGTATCGTTTTGATTTGCAGCGGAGGATTTGACTGGTACTCACATTGTTTCCCGAACGTCAGCTTCTCGGTCCCATGGCTGATATCCAGACTGGTGCCAGCGAATGTGAACTTCAGGGGCTTATCACCCGTAGGTGGGCCGAGTGTGCACACGCCTCGGCCGGCGTATCGTCTTTCAACCGTTCTGTCACCACCGTTTTTGCCGCTGGAGGGAAACACCGCGTAAGCCGGCTTGAGCATCGCGATCAGGGCGTCACTGCTGGCGACATTTCTTCCGTAGCTCGGGGCAAGCATAACGCTGACGGTTTTATCCTCGTCTCTGGTGAAGTGAGCATCGAATGCTTCGATAAGTGCCTTTTCCTCCTGGATCGCATGCAAATCTTCACTGTCCTGGTCGCGGCCAATCAAGTCAGGCGTCAATAGCGCGCGTTGTACCTTGCTTTCTCCGCTTGCGATCACCATGGCGGTGATCTTCTGGCGAAAGCGGATGTCCTCGGTGTGAAACAGCCTGACCTGGTCGCGCCCGAACCGGTATGTCAGGCCTTGGGGTAGCTGCACCTCGCAGAGCTCAATATCGTGGATTTTGCCGCTGACGCCAAAATCGATAAAGGTGGTGTTGGATTCGCCGCCGCATGGGCGAACCACGCGATGGACCCTGTGGGTGTGTAACAGGCGTGCGGACAGCCCTGCATGACCCTTGGAAGGAGTCGAGATAACGAGAAGGTCGATCTCGTCGCCGCGTAACTCATCCTTCATGCTCTTGAAAAGCTCGTTGTCATCGATACCGGTGTCGAAGATCATGGTTGACCCGTCTCCGAATCTCGTCAGGGTGGCAACACCGGCCCCGGCATCGAATACAAGCAGTTCTGTGTCTTTCATGCACTTGGATTGGCACTTCGACTCTACGTAGCACGCGTCTGGGCACTGAGGTGGAGTGGGTTTGGCTCCGGCATCGCCAGCCGATACGCCTGCGCTCAATGCGACCAGAATTGCTGTAACAGTGGCTATCTTGCTTGCGCGCTCAATCATTTGGCTTACCCCCCTTTCTATGCCAGATCGCTCCAGATACAGCGGAGCTTGCGCATGAACGCGTCTGGCTTTTCGCGATTAAGCCCATCATCAATGTGTACCGGGTCTGGTGCCGGTGTGAAATCGCCTCCCCAGCGATAGTTTTCTCTCACCGCTTCAAGAAACCCGCGCACTGGAGACGGCAGCGTGTCGAAGTCGGCCAGGCGATGGGAGTTGTACCAGGTGTCGGCGTGAATCAGGTTCATGTCGATGGCGTGACCGACGTGATGATTTGAAAACTTGCCCGGTGTAACGATGGCGTTCTCAACGCGTTCTCCCGGTCTTCGCAGCGAGCTGGTGACGAAGATCTCCAGGTCGTGCTCCTCGGCCACGCTCCCCAACTCAACCAGGACCGACCGGAAGTCCTCATGAATTCGGATCGGCTTCTCAGAACGGTAGGCTGTTCCCGTGTAGGTCAGGATACCTGTTTTTGCATCCGCTTTCGGTTCATCCAACTGCGTGCTGCGGTGGTTGGCAGTAGGCTCAACATAGTCCGCGGACACAAAGCCGATGCGACCGTCAGCGTCCTGCACCCGCAGCCAGGTGTCCTCGCCCAGCACCGTGAGCTCGGTGCCGCTGGGTAACACCGCCAGGGTATCTCCGTCGTGCGGTGATTCGCGCAGGCGTAGGCCGCGTCTGGCGTTGGTACGTACCCTGTCAGGCATGTCCCGGAACCTCCAGCACTCTCCAGCAGATCATGAAATCAACCCACCGGCTCTTCGTCGGGTGTAATCTTCAATAGCGAAACTGCCTCGTCCACGGGTGCCCGGAAGAAGCCATCCGGCCTTGTCACCGTCTCACCGCCTTCGATGGCGACAGTGATGTCCTGTCTGCCAAGCGCAACCACTGCCGCTTTGCTGCCTGCGGGACTGCTACCAATCTCCTGGCTGAGCTCGACGGTGTCGCCGACCCGCACTAGCTTGCGCCCCAGCACCGCTGACGCTCTGCCCAGGCCGATCGCCTCCTGAACCCCTGTCTCGATTTTGTCCTGAAGATTGCTAAGCCTTGGCCCACGGGGGCCCTGACTGATCAGGTGATCCGTGAGATTTCTCGCCGCCATCAGGATTACCTCCGGCGTGAGGCCGGCCACGAAGGCGAGCACGACGGCACTGGCAGTTTCCTCGGGCCGCGCGAAGGAATACGCCAGAATGGCGACGGGGACTGCGGTCAGCACCTGCAGCATCTGGAAGACAACAAGGTCGGGCAATTGTGACCACGGGATTGGGTCCCTCGGTTTCAGCCCGCCCAGCACATTGTCTTCGAATTCGTTTTTGTAGCTCTCATCGTTGCGGTACTGAAACTCAGGTAGCTTCCTGTACATCGTGACCAACGCACCGAGTACCGCAAGCGCGATGAAAAATACTGGAACGGTCACCCCGCCAACAATGGGTGCCGCAGGCACGATGTTCTCGTCAATCTGTTTCGCTGCTTTCGTACGGGTTTCGTTCACCTTGGCGCGCTGCAAGCTGTCTGCCGCCAGTGATAGCTCGCGCTGGGTGCGTTTTAACGCCTCTTCGGCCCGATGCAGTGCTTCTCTGGCACTGGCGATGTCTGCAAGGTCCCCCTGCCTGGAGCGGCCGGTACCTTGCCTGAGCTCTGCGATGGTCAGTGCAGTTGACGCTTGCTCGAAAGCGTTCTCTTGCACAGATTCACGGTGTCGAAGCTCGTCAATCTGACTACGCAGGCGTGAAGCAGACCCCGGGCAGGCCGGGTCCAGGCTGTCCGGCCTGCAGAACCGCTTTTTCGTTTTGCGTTTTTCCGCATGGTGATCATGACAGGTGCCGTCGACATGGCAACTGAGCACCAGCCCGCCGATGTTGAGGACCCACTGTGGCGGGATATCACCACAGTATCTGGCACCTTCGGGCATGGCCGCCGCGGGCTCACGGTCACGCTCTTCCTCCCTAAACGAGCCTGGCCGTGCGAAGTCGCAGCCCGGGAGAACGCCGATCAGGTTGTGTTGATACTCTTGGCCTGACAGGACGACGGTAGGGCCTGCCCTGAAGTGTGGCCGATAGTCACCCACCATCGCGTAGACGGCAGCGACGGTGAGCAAGAGCGCATAGCCATAGCCCAGGCGTAGTACGGCCGCGCCGTCTGCGGGCGACTTAACCTCTCGCGTGACGAGGGTGATTGCGATGAGAAGCGGGATGCTCCACAAGAGCACCCAGTATGAATCACGCCACCACGAGAAGAGAATCAGCACGCTCGCGGCTGCAGCGAAGAACAGGTAGGTAGATGCGAACTTGTTCAGATGCTTCAGTGCACTGCACAGCGAGCATTGAAGCGTGTGCCGGATCGACCGAAATGTAGCCTTGGATTGCGTCTTTTTCTGCCCGGCTCCATCAGCATCATCGGGGGTCTTGGCGTTGTTGCTGTCTGCGTCAGCGGCCACAACTAGTTCCCCTCTGGCTCGTCGAGCAAGGGACGGTGGCCGCGCAGCACCGCCTCGAACCGTCGCGCCTGCGAGGCCACCAGTTTCTTCAGCTTCTCCTCGTCATCTTCATCTATTTCCGCGACCCGGGTCGAAAGCTCGCGGAGCGAACGCTGTAAGTTCAGCAGGGTGACCTTGCGCTGCTCATTGAAGGCGTCCACCTCGGCTCTGTCCGCAACAAAGCTCTCCGGGGTTGTTTCGACGGCGGTATTGCTCTGGCCGCCCTGGGAGGAGGCCAGCGCGCCAGTGGGTAGGCCGCCGGCGGCGCCGGCAATACTGATCGCGGCGTTGGCCAGCGACCGTGAAATCTCAAGTTGTCCCTGAATCAGGGCGGATGGGTTGTTGCGCGCACTGTGAACACGATAGTTCAAGGGATCGTCGCGCACGATGACGACGCCCGCGTCTCCCTCCGCATAGAAGTAAGTTTCGCTGCTTTCTTCGTTCCAGTGCAGTTCATTGTCCGGGTTGGTGACAACGCGCCAGATCGGGTCGCCAGGGTCCTGCAAGCGGTCGATCAGCTCAATGAAGCGGGAAGATCCCTGCACCAGGCTGGCGAGGGCGGTGCGTGATGTCGCGGATGAAGGAAGATCATTTCGCAGAGTCTCGAGCTCATTGGCGATCACCAGGCTCGAACCTGCCAGCGTAGACGGTGTATAGGGGGAGCGCGTTGCGTTGACAGGCACGGACCTGCCTGACTCCGAGAGCTGCGCCGAGAGTGAGACAATACTCTGGGCGATACTCTCTGCGAGATCTTGCAGTAGCTGTTGGCGGCCAGTGTTACCTGTTGCCCTCGATTCCAGGTAGGCCACATTCAGGTTGTACTCCAGTCCCGTCCAGTCAACGGAAAATGGTACGTCGGTGCTGCCAAGTGTCTGGAACGAACTGATGGCATCCACGGTTCTGTCCAGCGCCCGGGTCTCGGCATTGCGCAAGTTGTTCCTGATCCTGAGCTGGATACACTCGTCACCACGGTCGGCGGAAGCGTTGCCGCTACCCAGGGCCAGCCGCCACCAGCTTTTTTGCTCCGGCTGGTTGCAGGCGTCGGGCCCCGTCAGATTCTGAATGACGGCATACTCATCCTGGTACCTGCTGACATAGGCGCGCAGCGAACTAACAGCGCCGTTGACGATGTCGTCATACTGCGCCTGATTGGTGGCCAGCTGTTCAGTGTAGGCCGCCAGCCGGCGGTGCAATTTCTCCACCTGTCGATCATCACGCCCAACAATCCGCCAGGCGCCGCTATAGATATCGACGGCCTGAGTCGCCAGCCGGGTGCGGACGCCCTGATCGCGCTTTGCCTCAGCCTGAAGTGTCTGGAGATTTGCGATGAGCTGCTGGGCCTTGCGGGGTGTCATAGGAAGCTCAACGCGGGGATCTTCGTCATAGATATCCACGGTGATCTGCAGCTGGGTGCTCGCACATCCGGTTAGCCACAGGCTGGCGATACATAACAGCGACGTCGCAATCCGCCGGCCCATCATCGGGCACTCTCGACAAGAAACAACAGTGCCTCGATCTCGGTCAGCAGGTCAGACTTGTTCGCAAGCTCGCCGGCCTCCAGCGCGTGAAGCGCTTCATTGATCTGTGACACGATCAGCGTGTTGCTCTGCCTGTCCACTTCCATACCGGCTACAGCCTCGTCCTTGTCACTGATTCGCTGTTGGCGAATCACGTCAGCAAGGCGGAGGACAGTTGCACTGGTTCTTTCGCTTTCCGAAAACGCCTTTATCTTGTCGATAACCTCATTCGGGTTGGACCCCAACACGAACACCCGTTTTTGCCCCGCCCGTCTCAGCGCCAGGTTGCGGGAGGGATCGTACTCCACCTCGACGGCGCCTTCTGGCAGGGGTATGCCGTCCCCGGCCATGGCGCGTACGCGCCGCTGGGCGTTCAGAAGAGCGAGAATCCGCTCTTCGGAGGTATCCGGGTTTTGCGCCGCATCCAGGTAGCTTTTGGTTGTTGCGATGATGGCGTTATCAATATGACCCCGGATATCCTCTTCAGCCTTAATCGCCGCGCCCGCGTCTGCGCGATCCGTGGAGCCGTAGAGGCGATCAACCGTGTGGGCAGGAAACCAGCCTGAATCGTAGTTGGATATCCCGTAGTAGGTATCAGCCTCGACGGTAATTCGGTAGAAGTTGGTATTGTCGCCGCTCGGTACGGCCAGGTAGGACGTTTCGACAACGTTCATTGGGCCGCTGGAAGCACAGCCGGTTAGCAGGCAAACCAAGAGAACAAACAGTGCTCGCCATTGATGCATGACTGAGCGTACTTGCTGCGAATCGATCCATGTACAGCGCACAGCTCCACCTCCATGTCGCGCCCTGTGCTGCCGCAGCCGTGTTAGATTCTATGCAAAAAAGCTGCGTTCAAAGGACAAGTGGGCCAGCTTTTTATAAAAGGCAATGTAACGCTGGCGTGGAGAAGTCTAGTAGAGACCGCGGGAAAAGCAAAAAAACCCTGGCTTTCCCCGACAGGTTTCTGCCGTTCGTCCCTGCTTGGCAGCGGGGAGCCAGGCGGCTGTCCTATCGGTGAGGCATGACTAGAGTTGGGGGCCGGATGCCACCAGGGCCGCGCCCCCGGCAATGTCCGTGTACTGGTCGAAGTTGGCGATAAAGCGCTCCGCCAGGTCGCGGGCTTTTTCCTCCCAGACCGCGGGGTCCTCGTAGGTATCGCGAGGGTCGAGGATGTCACCGTCTACGCCGGGCAGCGCGGTGGGTACTGTGAGGTTGAAGATGGGAAGCTGCGTGGTCGGGGCGTCCTCGATGGAGCCATCGAGAATCACGTCGATAATACCCCGCGTATCCTTGATGGAGATGCGTTTGCCGCTGCCGTTCCAACCGGTGTTTACCAGGTAGGCTTCGGCACCCACGGATTCCATCTTCGCCACCAGTTCCTCGGCGTACTTCACCGGGTGCAGAGTCAGGAAGGCCTTGCCGAAGCAGGCGGAGAAGGTGGGTACGGGTTCCGTGATACCGCGCTCGGTTCCCGCCAGCTTGGCGGTGAAACCTGACAGGAAGTGGTACTTGGTCTGGTGGTGGCTGAGCTTGGATACCGGCGGCAGCACGCCGAAGGCGTCGGCAGTGAGGAAAATCACTTTCTTCGCATGACCACCCCGGGATACCGGTTTCACGATGTTGTCGATATGATGGATTGGGTAGGAGACGCGTCCGTTCTCGGTAATGGAGTGGTCGAAGTAATCGACCTTGCCCTGGTCATCTACGACCACGTTTTCCAACAGGGCATCACGCTTGATGGCACGGTAGATGTCGGGCTCGCTTTCCGGGTCGAGATCTATAGTCTTGGCGTAGCAGCCACCCTCGAAGTTGAAGATGCCCTCATCGTCCCAGCCGTGTTCGTCGTCGCCGATCAGTCGACGTTTGGGGTCGGCCGAAAGCGTGGTCTTGCCTGTGCCCGACAGCCCGAAGAAGATCGCGACGTCATCGTCTTCGCCCATGTTGGCACTGCAGTGCATTGAGGGCATGTGGTCCAGCGGCAGGTAGTAATTCATCATGGCGAACATGCCTTTCTTCATCTCGCCGCCGTACCAGGTGCCGCCAATCACCTGCATCTTTTCGGTCATGTTGAAAACCGTGAACACCTCCGAATTCATGCCGTGCTCTTGCCATTCCGGGTTTGAGGTCTTGGAGCCGTTGAGCACCACGAAGTCCGGCTCACCGTAGCTCGCCAGTTCTTCGGCGGTGGGGCGGATAAACATATTGGTGACAAAGTGGGCCTGCCAGGCCACCTCAACGACAAAGCGTACCTTCATACGCACCTTGGGGTTGGCGCCGCAGAAGGTGTCGACAACGAACAGGCGCTTGTTCGACAGTTCGTTGGTCACCAGGGCCTTGAGCTTGTCCCAGACTTCCGGCGTGATCGGCTTGTTGTCGTTGGGTGAGTTGGTCGAAGTCCACCACAGGTTTTCCTTGCTGACCTCGTCATGGACAATGAACTTGTCCTTGGGGGAGCGCCCGGTAAATATCCCGGTGCGCACCGCGACGGCGCCTGTATCGGTGACAACGCCTTTCTCATAGCCTTCAAGATCGTCCCGGGTTTCCTCTTCGAATAACTGTTCGTAGGAGGGGTTGTGAACGATTTCCTGAACACCAGTGATGCCATAGCGGGACAGATCGACCGTGGACGACATAAACCATCTCCTTGCGCCAACGCGCTGAGAATCAACAGAGTCTGAGTGTGGGTACAACAGGGTAGTCGCGGTCTATGACACAACAGCACGGGGTGTAGGACATTGGCCTGCATCAAGAGATGGCCGGTTTCCGGAAAAGACTATGAAGCCAGTCTTTATGACGCCGGGTGTCAGCCTTCGACCTGGCTGCCGCCCGGATGCTGCCAGGTGCCCTGTGAACCCTGGGTCCGGTAGCCCATCAGGTCGCGCCGCTGTTGCGGTCGGGCCACGAAGACGTCACCGTCGCTGGCGCCGGCAGCGAAACAGGCCAATGGCAGAGTGCCCCCCGCGGCACTTGCCGGTTCAGCCGGATT
The DNA here is from genome assembly GCA_028280635.1 of Halieaceae bacterium. Classification (GTDB taxonomy): domain Bacteria; phylum Pseudomonadota; class Gammaproteobacteria; order Pseudomonadales; family Halieaceae; genus JANQIO01. Next base: position 10,637 of record JANQLM010000121.1, read on the forward strand.
CCAGCATCGAGCGCCAGATCTGTATTTCCTTCGCCGCGAAACGCCACTCGCCATTGCGCTTTTCCAGCCGGTCCCGGTACAGGCCGCGCAGGCTGATGCGCCTGCCCTTATTACGGCTGTGGCCGTCGGCATCGTAGTAAGCCTCGGCGGTGGCGCAGTCGCCGCTGATTTCAATGCACGGTGTGTGCAACACGTGGCGCAGCCCCTCGACCGGGTCGCGCATTTTTCTAATCCAGGCGGCGAAGCCGTCCGTCACGGCCTCGATGCCCTCGTTGCGATTGTCGCCAAACTTCACCACGGCGTCGTCCCAGAACAGGGCGGCCATTTCTTCCGCCGTGCCGCGGTCGGTGACGAAGCAGTACTTCGCCAGCAGGCTCTGAATCTGTTCCTGGTCGGTGGCACTCACGGTGGCGTTCAGTCTTGCGTCATGAAATCGTTGAAGGCGGCCTCAAAGTCCGGGTGCCAGCGCGACAGGGCGGGGCGGTTCTCGATCAGGTCGCCCATGGCCCATGCCATCCGCTTGTTGTCGGTCTCGCGGTCTACGTCGTTGTCGGGGCACAGTACATAGAAATCGCCGCGGTTGAGACTCTCCACCAGGAATTCGACCACCTGTTGCGGCGTCCAGGCGCCGGGAGGTTTTTCCGCCAGGAAGCTGCGAATCATGCCAGTGTAGGTAAAGCCCGGCACCAGTAGATGGGCGGTGACCCGGCAGCCCTTGGTATTGCGCAGCTGGTGGGCCAGGGCCTCAGTGACAGCTCTTACACCCGCCTTGCTGACGTTGTAGGCGGGGTTGCCGGGCGGCGAGGTGATACCCTGCTTGGAGCCGGTGTTGATGATGGCGCCGGGAGTCCCCTGGTTGACCATGGTGGGGGTGAAGGCATGCACGCCGTTGATCACGCCCCAAAGGTTGACGCCGAGCGTGGTTTGCCAGGCGTCATAGTGCTCCCAACAGCTATTGGGACGTCCGGTACCGGCATTGTTCATCAGCACATCGATGCGTCCATAGGCGTCCAGCACGTCATCGCGGATGGCTTCCAGATCGGCGAGCTGCGAGACGTCGGCGCGGATGGCCAGCACATCGCCCAGGGCGTCCTTCGCTTCGCTGAGCTTGGCCTTGTCGATGTCGGCGATACACACGCGCATGCCCAGCTTCAGGAAATGTTGGGCAGCGGCCAGTCCAATGCCGTCGGCGCCGCCGGTGATAACGGCCGTATTGCCCTCGGCCAGGGCGGGATGTGATGTCATGGTGGTTCCTCCTGCTGGCTCAGCTTAGCAGAGAGCCGGGCCCTCCGAGGAGGGAGGGTTACTCGTGCCAGTAGACCGTGGCGTTGCCGTCCTCCAACTGCGAGTTCACGGTGGGCCAGTTCGACTCGGAGCGCTCCAGCAGGGCCGCGCGATTGGCGTTCCACTGGGCCGAGATGCTGGCATCCCAGTTCAGGTAGAGCCTGCCCTCATGAATGGTCCAGCCGTTGACCGGGTCGGTTTCCGCGGCGTAGCCCTCGGCCATGCCGTAGGCACACCAGCCACCGTAGGCGGGCAGGAAGCGCTGGGGATCCTGCAGGAACAGATCGCGGTGTTCGGCGCTGGCAAACCACCAGGTGGCTTCGCCATGGCGGGTGCTGAATTCGGGTTTACCGGGTGTGGCCGCCGAGTCGGTAAAGTAGGCGACCGGGTCGTAGCCGCCGATGGCGATACCGCCGGGGTTGGTCAGCGTGGTGCCGGCCGCCCGTGTGTCATGGGTTTCCTGGGTACAGGCGGTGAGCAATGCCGTCAGCATCAGCGGCATTGCGAGGATCTTCGATAGAGTCACGTGGGCTCCTGCGGTGAGTCGAGGGGTGCAGCGAGCCTTGAGACAGCGTCAGGGGCAGGAAATTCCCCGCTCAGCCAATGCTGGTGGCGCGCAGGTTCTCCGATTTGGCCACGACCACCGCGTGCATGTCGCGCTTGTACTGGGCGATGCGCTCGCGGATGGCGTCGTCGCCGGTGCCGAGAATCTGCGCGGCGAGGATGGCGGCGTTGGTCGCATTGTCGATGGCCACCGTGGCCACCGGCACGCCGGCAGGCATTTGAACAATCGAGTAAAGCGCGTCTTCGCCACGCATTTTGGTGGCACTCACAGGTACGCCGATGACCGGCAGCGGTGTCGAGGCGGCGATCATGCCGGGCAGGTGGGCGGCGCCGCCGGCGCCGGCAATAATCACTCGCAGGCCCCGTTCCTCCGCCTCGCGGGCGTAGGCCTCGGTGCGGTCGGGAGTGCGGTGGGCGCTGACGATGTCCAGTTCCCAGGGGATTTCCAGTTTATCCAGGGTGGTGGGGGCGGCGCTCATGACCGTCAGGTCCGAGTCGCTGCCCATGATCACGCCTACCAGTGGCTTCATGCCGCCTGTGTCTCCGAATCAGCCAGGTTTTCCAGGGCTTCCTGCGCCAGTCGGCTGGCTTCCTGTGGGTCGGCAGCCAACGCAGTGATATGCCCCATTTTTCTCCCCGGGCGCCCCGGGGCTTTGCCATACCAGTGTAGAGTAATGTTTTCTTCCTCGCCGGTCTGCGCCTCGGGCCTGGGAGGACAGGCCTTGCGGAAGGCTTCCCGGTAGAGGATGTTGCTCATCGCCGCCGGCTGTGTGTCGCTCACGTCGCCCAGCGCCAGGCCGCATACGGCGCGCACGTGCTGCTCAAATTGGCTGACGGGCGAGGCCTCCATGGTCAGGTGGCCTGAGTTGTGCACGCGCGGGGAAATCTCATTGACCTGCAGCGCGCCCTCGTCATCGATAAACATCTCGATGGCAAACACGCCGACACCACCCAGCCTGTCGATAATGCGAATACCCAGCGCCACCGCCTCTTCAGCCAGGCTGGTGGGAATCGAGGCCGGGGTGTACACGGTGGTGACGGAATTGAGCTTGGGATCGAAATCCATGCCCAGTGCCGGCCAGGCCGCACTGTTGCCTTCCACGTCGCGGGCCAGCAGCACGGCGATCTCGCGGGTGCCCGCCAGGAAGGGCTCGATCAGCGAGGGTGTGTCCCACAATGCGCCGAGGTCATCGACAATCTGTACGCCGCGGCCGTCATAGCCACCGCAGCGAGCCTTCTGCACCAGCGGAAGGCCGAATTCCCCGGCCAGCGCGTCGCGCTCTTCACTGGAGAGTTTCCCCTGCAGCAGCTTGAACGGCAGGGTGGGAAACCTGCACTCGCTGAGCCAGGTTTTTTGCTGGCCCTTGTCCTTGAGCAGAAACAGGGTTTCTGCCTCCGGACGAATCTCTACCCGGCGACTGCAGGCCGCCTGGCGCAGCTGCATCAGCGCTTCATTGGGGATATCTTCCTTGTCGAAGGTCACCACGTCGCTGGCCTCGATGAAGCGCTCCAGCACGTCGGCATCACCGGGTTCGCCGACGATTAGCTGTGTCGCGAAGCTGGCCGCGGGCGCGTCTGCTTCTTCGGTAAGTACACAGGTGTCGATTCCGAGTCGTGCGGCGGCCTGGGAGAGGTACATGCCCAGCTGCCCGCCGCCGACGATGCCGAGGCGCAGGTTCATTGCAGGTTTCCTTTCGAGAGGCCGGAGTGTAGTGCTTGTGGAGAGGGACGTGAAGCCTTTGTCCCCGGAGTGCCGAGGCAGCGGGTCGTGTTCAAGGCGGTCACCACTGTTGACTAAAGCGGCAGTCTAAAGAAATAGACACTTCGCACAATTCGAATATACTTTCCCAAACACTCGGCCAATACGAATTAAGGATATTCATGGGCAAGTCAGAACCGGCCTCCCATCGCTTGCTGCGACACCTGAATTACAACCACCTGCTGTACTTCTGGACGGTGGCCCAGGAAGGCAGTGTCGCAGCGGCCGCGTCGGTGCTGAATCTCACGCCGCAGACCATCAGCGGCCAGATCAAGCAGCTGGAGCGGGCCATCGACGCACGCCTGTTCGAGCGCTCCGGCCGCGGCCTGGTGCTGACCGAAGCCGGGCGCGCCGTCATGCCCTATGCCGACGAGATATTTTCCCTGGGCACTGAACTGGCGCGCCGGGTGCAGGGTGACGACCGTGGCCTGCCGTCGACGCTGAATATCGGCGTGGTGAACTCGCTGCCCAAGCTGATTGCCTACCGCACGCTGGAGCCGGTGCTATTGGATGAGGAGGCGCCACGGCTGATGTGCTACGAAGGCGACCTCGACAAGCTGCTGGCGGACCTGTCCGTGCACCGCCTGGACATGGTGCTGTCGGATAGACCGATTCCCACCGGTCTCAATGTGCGGGCCTACAGTCACAAGCTCGGCGAAAGCGAGATTGCCCTGTTCGCCCTTGATGAACTGGCCCAGCGCTTCCGGGAAGGCTTCCCGGAGTCGATTCATGGCGCCAATATGCTGATGCCGGTCAGCAGCACGGCGATTCGGCGCGGCCTCGATGACTGGCTGGCCGACGCCGGCGTGGTGCCCAAGGTGGTGGCGGAGTTTGACGACAGCGCCCTGATGAAAGCCTTCGGTGAATCGGGCACGGCCATATTCCCGGCGCCGGTAGCGATTCAGGAAGAGGTGGCGCACATGTACGGCGCCACGCCGGTAGGGCGTGTCACCGGCCTGCGTGAAATGTTTTACCTGATCTCGCCGGAGCGCCGGCTCAGCCAGCCCTTTGCGCTGAAGATTACCGACGCCGCACGGGCACGGTTTTCGGTCGGCTAGGGTACATCCAGTTGGCGCCAGCGTCGTATCTATAGGCAAACACCGCGACGAAAGAGATCGACATGGCACATCGCCAACAAAAGCTGATCGACGAGTTGCTGGGTGAGCGCGAGGCCGAGGCAGACCATTCCCTGCAGAAGCAGGCGCTGGAGCGCGCCACCGGCAACAAGATACCCACCACGTTGACGCCCTGGGAGTGGCAGGAATACTACGCCGCCCACGGCGTCCCCGAGTCCCACAAGTCATCCCCCAAACCGGCGCCGGCCACGCCCTGGTGGCGCAGGCTGTTGCGTCTGGACTAGTCGCCAACAGCGACTTGACGCGCGCGCTTCGACGGCATTCAATGCCGGCTGTCTTTGTATCTGCCCTGAATGAGAGTTCCCGCCGCTATGACTATGGAAAACCGTATCGCCCTGGACATCGAAGACGGCATTGCCCACGCCCGCCTGATTCGCGCCGACAAGATGAACGCCCTGGACAGCCAGATGTTTGATGCTTTCGAGGAAGTGGGCAGGCAGATCAAGGCTGACCCGGGTGTGCGCGTGGTGGTGCTGAGTGCTGAGGGGAAAGCTTTTTGCGCCGGCCTGGATACCAGCAATTTTATGGCGATGGCGGGCGGAGAGTCCGGCGGCGTGGTCCACGAACCACTGGAAATGCGCACTCACGGTATCGCCAATCGTCCCCAGCACGCGGCCTGGGTATGGCGCGACCTGCCGGTGCCGGTGATTGCCGCGGTACACGGCGTGGCCTTTGGTGGCGGCCTGCAGGTAGCGCTGGGCGCTGACCTGCGCTACGCCGCGCCGGGCACACGCTTCTCGGTGATGGAAATCAAGTGGGGCCTGGTACCGGATATGTCCGGCATGCCGCTGCTGCGTGAACTGGTGCGCGGTGACCAGTTGCGGGAACTGGTGTACACCGGCCGTATTTTCGAGGCGGATGAAGCCCAGTCTCTGGGTATCGTCACCCGCGTGAGCGACGACCCGCTGGCCCTGGCCATGGAGACCGCTAGCGATATCGCCGGGCGCAATCCGGATGCAATCCGCGCCGACAAGCGGCTGCTGAACAGCCTGTGCGACAGTAGCACGGAAGAGCTGCTGGTGGCGGAGTCCCGCGAGCAGGACGGTGTGATAGGCAAGCCCAACCAGGTCGAGGCAGTGATGTCGGAGTTCGAAAAACGGCCGGCAAAATACGCCTGAGCCAGCGGCCCGCCTGATGCTGTTGCACCACTACCCGATGTCGCCGTACTCGGAAAAGATACGGCTGATGTTCGGCTACACCGGCACCGCCTGGCAGGGCGTCATTTCCCCGGAAATGCCGCCGCGCCCGAATCTCGACCCGGTGCTGGCCGGGTATCGGCGCATCCCGGTGGCGCAGGACGGCGCCGACTTCTTTTGTGACTCGCGGCTGATCAGCGCGGAACTGGCGGAGCGCAGCGGTCAGCTCGCCCTGGACCCGGGCAACTGTGACGAGTCCGCCCTGGGCCTGCAGGACGGGCTTGAAAAGGAAGTGTTCTGGGCCTGCGTCACCTCGATTCCCGGCAGCCAGATAATCAAGCAACTGGTGCGCAATATCTCCATCGTTGGTGCCTACCGTTTCATCAAGGATCGGGCAGGTGTGGCGCGCAAGGCAACCGTCAAACCCATGGCGCCGAAAGAAGCCAGGCTGATCTTCCGGCGCCACCTGGAAGGTCTCGAACGTTACCTGTCAGCCGGCGATGATTTTCTCGGTGGCGGGTCGCCCAACTATCTCGACTTCGCCGCCTACCACACCCTGTGGTTCCAGACCGTGGTGGGTGAGCGCCCACAGCCCGAGGGTGTGCCCGCCGTCCTCGCCTGGTATGCCCGCATGGGGGAGATCGGCCATGGTGAACATACGGAAATCTCCGGCCAGCAGGCCTTGGCCTTGCTTGATGCCAGTGAGCCGCGACCGGTGCCCGCCGGGCGAACTGCCCATGGACGGGTGGGCGAGCCGGTGTCCATCGGTCCCAATGATTACGCCCTGGAAGCGACTGAAGGGATTCTTGTGGGCGCCGATGCCGGGCGTTGGACCATCGCTCGCGATACCGAGCGCGGCCGCGTGCACGTGCATTTTCCCGTTGAGGGCTTTGAGCTTCAGTTCGCCTGAAGATCTTAGCGGTATCGCTGCCCTGTGGTGGTAAGAAAGTAGGCCTCCGCCGGCGTGCTGCCGCGGCCCAGGCTGCGGTTTCTGGCGGGGAAGCGCCGGTACTGGCGAATCACCTCATGACGTTCCTGCAGATGCCGGGTGAGTTCGCTGTCTTCCAGTGAAAACGACAGACCCACGGCCAGCTCCTGGTCGGTGAGCTGTTCCGATTGCGAGAGGCAGACGATGATGGAGGCCTGCTGAGGGGCAGGCCTTGCGGCAAAGCCGGTGTCACTTGCCCAGGCCCGAGCCTGGGCCGTGGCGCGTTCTACCGACTCCCAGGCCTGATCACCGGGAGCACACTGCCAGTGGCGGAAGCGTTCGGCCCAGTCCTTGCCCGCCCCGGCCAGTTGCTGACACCAGAATTCCAGCAGTGATTCTGTGCTCATGCCTTGCCCGCCTGTTTCTCAAGCTGGCGGGCCGCGGCTTCCACCCGCTCGCAGGCCTGCTCCAGGCGGTCGGGCAGGGCGGGAGAGGGCGCCTGCATGCTCTGCCACAGCGGTTCCACCACCGAGCTGACACGCTCACTCATCTGGTCGAAAGCGTTGTGCAGGAACAGGGTGCGGCTCAGGTATTCCAGTCCGCCAAAGAACAAGTCGCGCAGGGCGGAGAGGTTCAGGTCATCGCGTACCTCCCCCCGCTGTTGGGCTTCCTGCACTGCCGTGTCGAACACCCAGGCATAGCTCAGGTTGAGCTTGTGCAGCACCGAGCCGCGAATCCGCGTGTAGCCGCCCAGGTCCACGTTCATGTAAGCCTGGATCATGCGCATGAACAGGGCGTTGTCACGGGACATGACCTGGATATGGTTTTCGGCCAGTAGCTGCAGGCGGGCACGCGAATCCAGCTCTTCCCGCAGGATGGCAGAGGCATTGTCGCGCAATTCTTCGTAGATGCGTTCCAGGATGGCACGCATTAACTCGTTCTTGGAGCTGAAATAGTTGAACAGGGTGCCCTCGGAGATGCCGGCGTCGGCGGCAATCTTGCGGGTGGTCACGCTGTGGAAACCCTGCTCGCCAAACAGGTGGGTAGCGGCCTGGAGAATATCCGCCTCGCGCTGGGCGCTGCGGGAGAGTGGGCGCTGTGCCGCGGCTTCAGTCATGGTCTTGTCCCAGGGCGCGGGCTCATACCGGGGGTGAGTCGCACCGCTTTCAGGAAAGTTGAGTACTGCTCAATCCTATACTAGTATTGCTCAGTCACGCAAACAGGAGGTTACCGTGAGCGCAGACAAGATTCGTATCGGCGGCGCATCGGGCTTCTGGGGCGACGCCCCGTCGGCCACCCAGCAGCTTATTTCGATGTCGCGGCTGGACTACCTGGTGTACGACTACCTGGCCGAGATCACCATGTCGATCATGGCGCGCGCCCGCGCGGCTGACGATACCAAGGGCTACGCCACGGATTTTGCCAACGCCGCCATGGCGCCCAATCTGGAGACCATTGCCGAGAAGGGCGTAAAGGTCATCTCCAACGCCGGCGGCGTGAATCCGGAGGCCTGCGCGGAGGCGCTGCGTTTTATCATCTCTGGCCAGGGTCTGGACCTGAAAGTGGCGGTGGTCAGCGGTGACGATTTGCGGGGGTCGGCAGCCGACTTTGCCGAGGCCACCGAGATGTTCACCGGCGAACCCTTCCCCGACCCGGAAACGATAGCCAGCATCAACGCCTACCTGGGTGCATTTCCGATTGCCCGTGCCCTGGAACTGGGGGCCGATATCGTCATTACCGGGCGCTGCGTGGACAGCGCCGTCACCCTGGGAGCCTGCATTCACGCCTTTGGCTGGTCGCGCAATGATTTCGACAAGCTGGCCCAGGGCAGCCTTGCCGGGCACATCCTGGAATGCGGCACCCAGGCCACCGGCGGCAATTTCACCGACTGGGAGAGTGTGGCCCAGGATCTGCAACAGGCCGGCTACCCCATCGCCGAGGTAGAGGCCAGCGGCACCTTTACGGTCACCAAGCCGGCGGGCACAGGCGGTCTGGTGTCGGTGGGCACGGTAGCCGAGCAGATGCTCTACGAGATTGGCGACCCCCAGGCCTACGCCCTGCCCGATGTGATCTGCGACTTTTCCGAAGTCACCATTGAGCAGAGTGGTGAGAACCGGGTACGGGTGGCAGGTGCTCGCGGCCGCGGTGCACCCGCCAGTTACAAGGTGAGTGCCACCTGGGCCGACGGCTACCGGGCCGGCCACGTGTGGACCATGTATGGCCGCGATGCCGAGACCAAGTCAGAACACTTTGCCCGCTCGGTGTTCCAGCGCGCCGGCGCGGCCCTGCATGCGGCCGGCCTGCCGCCGTTCACGGAAACCAGTGTGGAGGTGATCGGCGCCGAAACCCACTTTGGTGCGGCCCGACAGGCGCGAGGTGTGCGTGAGGTTGACGTAAAGATCGCCGTCAAGCACCCCAGTGCCGCGGGTATCGGCATTTTCCTCAAGGAGATGACCGGCATGGCGCTGACCGCGCCGCCTGGCTTGACCGGCTTTGCCGGTGCCCGTGCCAAGCCTTCGCCGGTGGTGCGGCTGTTCTCCATGCTGGTGCCGAAAAGCGAGCTGTCGATTACCGTGGAAGTCGACGGGCATCGTGAGGTCTGCGACGAAGAGTACGGCGGTGATATCGGGGTACCGGAGCCACACCCGATACCCCGCACCGAGGATGGCCCCCAGGTCAACGTATCCCTGGAGGCGCTGGCTTTTGGCCGCAGTGGCGACAAGGGCAACTTTGCCAACATCGGCATTATCTCGCGCCGCCCGGAATTCGTACCTTATATCGCCGCCTCGCTCACGGAAGACCGGGTGGCCGGGTATTTCGCCCACTTCCTGGCCTCGCCGGAAGGCAGCGTGAAACGCTTCTACCTGCCCGGCAGCCACGCTTTCAACTTCCTGCTCAAGGATGTACTGGGCGGTGGTGGGGTGGCCAGTTTGCGAGTGGACCCCCAGGGCAAGGGCTACGCCCAGCTATTGCTGGCGGAGCAGGTGCCTATTCCCCACAGCCTCGCCCAGAAGTTTCTCCTGATCTGAACCGCGTTCCATCGAGAGGATTGCCATGAGCATACCGCCGCCCCCGTTTCACAGTCGGGTGAATCCCGGCTCCGAGGAGTTTGCGAAGAACCGACAGGACATGCAGGCACTGGTTGACCAGCTCAACGAGGTGTTGGGCCGCGCTACGGCCCTGTCCGACAAGGCCCTGCCGCGTTTCCAGAAACGTGGCCAGCTATTGCCCCGGGAGCGCCTCGGGCGCCTGCTGGACCCGGGTTCGCCGTTCCTGGAAATCAACAATATGGCGGGCTTCCTGGTGGAGGACGAGGACCGGGAGACGTCTATCCCGGGCGCCACCGGCATCAATGGCATCGGTTTTATTGCCGGCACCCGCTGCATGGTGGTGGTGGATGACTCAGGCATCAACGCCGGTGCCATGACCACCTTTTCCAGCAAGAAGATCATCCGCTGCATGGAAATCGCGCTGGACAAGAAGCTGCCTTTCGTTCACCTGGTGGAAAGCGCGGGTGCCGACCTGTTCAAGTACCAGGTGGAGATGTGGATGTCGGCAGGCGGTGTGTTCGCGCGGCTGGCACGGCTGTCGGCCGCCGGCCTGCCGGTAATCACCGTACTGCACGGCCTGTCGGTGGCGGGCGGTGCCTATATGCCGGGCATGTCGGACTACGTCATCGGTGTGAAGGACAACGGCATGGCGGCGCTGGCCGGCCCGGCGCTGCTGAAAGCCGCCACCGGTGAGGTGGCAGAGCAGGCCACCCTGGGTGGTTCTGAAATGCACGCGACCACGTCGGGCCTGGTGGAATACCTGGCGGAGGACGACGCCCACGCCCTGGCCATGTGCCGCGACGTGGTGGGGCGGCTGGACTGGAACCGTCACTGCGCGGCGGCCCTGCCGCGGGAATTTGAAGCGCCGGTTTACGCCACCGAAGAACTGCTGGGCGTGGTACCGGTAGATTACCGCCAGCCCTACGACGCCCGCGAGGTAGTAGCGAGGCTGGTGGACGGCTCCAACTTTACCGACTTCAAACCCGGTTACGGCGTGTCCATGGTCTGTCTGCAGGCGAGCATTTACGGTATGCCGGTAGGCATTCTCTGCAACAATGGCCCGATCGATCCCAACGGTGCTGCCAAAGCCGCCCAGTTCATCCAGCTCTGCGACCAGGCGGGCACGCCGCTGGTATTCCTGCAGAACATCACTGGCTACATGGTGGGCACCGAGTACGAGCAGGCCGGCATGATCAAGCATGGCGCGAAGATGATCCAGGCCGTCACCAATGCCCGGGTACCGCGCCTGACGCTGATGACTGGTGCCAGCTTTGGCGCCGGCAACTACGGCATGTGCGGCCAGGGTTACGACCCGGACTTCGTGTTCAGTTGGCCCAATATCCAGATCGGTGTGATGGGCGGCGAGCAGGCCGCCAAGACCATGTCCCAGGTGTTCCGGGACAGCGCGGCCCGCAAGGGCCAGGACGTGGACGAAGACATGCTGGCCGAACAGGAGGCAAGGGTAGTGGCGCACTACGATCGCCAGTCAGACGCCTTCTATACCTCTGGCCGCATGCTGGACGACGGCATCATCGATCCGCGGGATTCCCGCCGGGTGCTGGGCATGGCCCTGCAAACCTGCTGGGAGGCCCAGCATCGCACCACCTATCCCAACAGCTTCGGCGTCGGCCGCATGTAGGCCGGAAACAGCGAGGACAGCATGTTACCTGACGTAGAGTTTCTCGATCTCGAGCAGGCCGGCGATACCCTGACCATCTGGTTCAACCGGCCCGAAGTGAAAAACGCCCTGTCTGATGAAATGGCGGGGGAGCTGGCGGCGGTGCTGGAGGCCCTGCCCCGGGAGCACGATATTCGTTTCGTCATCCTGCGTGGCCGCGGCGGCGCCTTTTGCTCCGGCGGCGACCTGAAGATGTTCAAGACGGTTTTCCAGGACGGCGCCAGCCGTGAAGACATCGTCGGCTTCAACGCCGGCTTTGGCCGCATGTGCCATGCCATCAATGAGCTACCCCAGTTGTTCATCGTGTTGATTGAGGGTTATGCCATGGCGGGGGGACTGGGTGTTTCCTGCCTGGCGGACGTCGTAGTCACCACCGCCGATGCAAAGTACGCCCTCACTGAGGTCACGTTGGGGATTCCGCCGGCACAGATCACCCCGGTGGTGATCAAGCGCATCGGTGCCTCGGAAGCCCGACGCCTGCTGCTGACGGCCCAGCGCTTTGATGGCGTTGAGGCTCATCGTCTGGGTTTTGCTCACTTCCTGGTCGACGATGCCATGGGCCTGGATGCCCAGGCCGCGGAATTGATTGCCGCGGCGCGGCGCGGGGCACCGGGCGCCATCGCGTTGACCAAGCAGATCATCGGTGCCGCCGAGACCCTGCACGGCGATGACATCGTGCAGTTTGCCGCCGAGCGTTTCGCCGACGCCATGCTGGGCAACGAGGGCCGCGAGGGGATGGCGGCCTTTTCCGAGAAACGCCTGCCCAGTTGGGCGGCCAGCGGGGAGGAATCCGCATGAGTGCTTTCGACAGCGTGCTGGTAGCGAACCGCGGTGAGATTGCCTGCCGGGTCATTCGCACCGCCCGTGCACAGGGCTACCGCACTATCGCGGTGTACTCCGAGGCAGACGCCGGCGCACCCCATGTGCAGATGGCCGACCAGGCAGTACTGATCGGCCCGGCCCCGGTGAAGGAGAGTTACCTGGATCCCCAGCGCATACTCGAAGCGGCGGCGCGCACCGGCGCGCAGGCCATCCACCCTGGCTACGGGTTCCTCTCAGAGAACGCCGATTTCTCCCGGGCCTGCAGCGAAGCGGGGCTGGTATTTATCGGCCCTTCTCCAGAGGCCATCGACGCCATGGGCAACAAGGCGGAATCCAAGCGCCGCATGTTGGATGCGGATGTGCCCTGTATTCCGGGCTATCAGGATGCCGACCAGTCCGATGCAACCTTGATTGGCGCGGCGGCGGATATTGGCTTCCCGATCATGGTGAAGGCCGCCGCCGGCGGTGGCGGCCGTGGCATGCGCCTGGTACACAGCGACAGCGAGTTGCCGGACGCCCTGGCCTCGGCCCGTTCCGAAGCGGAAAGCGCTTTCGGCTCGGGCGAACTGATCCTGGAAAAAGCGGTGCTGCAACCGCGCCACGTGGAAGTGCAGGTGTTCGGCGACCAGCAGGGCAATGTCATCCATCTCGGGGAGCGTGACTGTTCGGTACAGCGTCGCCACCAGAAAGTGGTAGAGGAGTCCCCCTGTCCGGTGATGACAGAGGAGCTGCGCGCCGCCATGGGTGAAGCCGCGGTCAATGCCGCCAGGAGCATCGACTATGTCGGTGCGGGTACGGTGGAATTCCTGCTTGATGCCGACGGCAACTTCTACTTCCTGGAAATGAATACCCGCCTGCAGGTGGAGCACCCGGTGACCGAAATGGTGACCGATCTGGACCTGGTGGCACTGCAGCTCGATGTCGCCCAGGGTCTGCCCCTGCCGCTCACACAGGGCGATGTGGCACTGACCGGCCATTCCATCGAGGTGCGCCTGTACGCTGAGGATTCCCAGAACGACTTCCTGCCGGCCTCCGGTCCGGCGCTGCTGTGGCGGGCGCCGGTCGGGGAGGGTGTGCGGGTTGATCACGGCCTGTTGCAGGGCCAGGAGGTGTCGCCGTTCTACGACCCCATGGTGGCCAAGATAATCACCTGGGGCCCGGATCGTGAGGTGGCGCGCCGGCGGCTGCAGCGGGCCCTGGAGAACACTGCGTTGTTTGGTTTTGAAACCAACCGCGCATTCCTGATGGATGTGCTGGCCAATGACTGTTTCGCCGAGGGCGGCGCTACCACGGCGTTTATCGCCGAGCAGTTTCCCGAGGGTTACGGCAACCCGGCGCCGGATGAATCCCTGCTACTGGTGGCGGCCTGCCTGCACTACCTGGAAGGGCTGGAAGGCTCAGAGCAGGGCATGGTGGCGCCCTCACTGCCCCTCAGCGGCTGGAGCGGTGCGCGCGGACTGGCCAGCCATGTTCGTTATGAGGTGGATGAACACGTTGTGGATATCCACGTCGGCCAGCTTGGCACCGATCGCTACCGGGTGGAACTGGGCGGCGCGGAACACGAAGTCGCCTGGCTCGATGAGTTCGGCACCGGCGCCGCACGCATTGCCGTGAATGGGGTGCAGCACAACCTGGCGTTCTGCTTCCCGGCGCGCGGCGAGGTGGCCCTGCAACTTGGCGGGCATGCCGCCCAGTTCACCAATCAACTGGCCTTCACCGCGGCCGACAGGGCGGCTGCCGGCAGCGGCACGGTGACGGCGCCCATGCACGGCAACCTGCTGGATGTGATGGTCAAGGTGGGCGACAGCGTCAGTGAAGGCGACGGCCTACTGGTGATGGAAGCCATGAAGATGGAGCACCGGCTGGTGGCGGAAGTGGCCGGCGAAGTGGTGGCTATCCACGCCAGCACCGGCGAGCAGGTCGCCGCCGGAGCGGTACTGTTGGAGATAGCGGAGGCCTCATGAGCTATCGCTCTATCTTCGCGCCGGGCCTGTTCGCTGATCAGACCATCCTGGTAACTGGTGGTGGCAGCGGTATTGGCCGCTGCATCGCCCACGAACTGGCATCGCTGGGTGCCCACGTGGTGATTACCGGGCGCACCCCGGAAAAACTCCATCGCGTGGTGGCCGAGATTGCCGAGGACGGTGGCAGCGCTGAAGGCCATAGCTGCGATAGCCGCGATGAAGAGGCTGTCGCCGCGTTGATTCAAGAGCTGGTGACCACGCGCGGCCGTATTCATGGCCTGGTAAACAACGCCGGTGGGCAGTTCCCCTCCCCCCTGGAAGCCATCAACAAGAAGGGTTTCGAAGCGGTGGTGCGCAACAACCTGGTGGGCTCTTTCCTGATGGCCCGCGAGGTGTTCAATCACAGCATGAAAAAGCACGGCGGGGCGATCGTGAACGTCACGGCCGATTGCGTGAACGGCTTCCCCGGCATGGGCCACACCGGTGCCGCCCGCGCCGGCACAGAGAATCTCTGCAAGACCGCGGCCTGGGAGTGGGGCCCCTACGGGGTGCGCATGAATGCCGTTGCACCCGGCTGGATCGAATCCGCTGGACTCGATACCTACGACGACTCCATGACCGAGATGTTTCGCGGTGCCGCCGGCAAGGTACCGCTGAAGCGCATGGCTAGCGAGGCAGAGCTGTCTGCCGCGGTGTGCTTTCTGCTGAGCCCCGCCGCGGGCTATATCAACGGTGACACTATCCGCGTAGACGGCGGTGGCCAGTTTGGCTCCTCCCCCACGTACTGGCCCCTACCCGATGCCGCCATCAATGCCACGGAAGCCTACGACGGCTTCCACCGCGCCAGCCGCCCGAAAGTGCTGGAAGACTGATTACGAGGACGATCCCATGCAGTTCACTGAACAACACAACGCCCTGCGCCGCACGGTTTCCCGCTTTGTGGAAGAGGAGCTGAACCCCCATGTCGAAGACTGGGAGGCAGCGGGCCAGCTGCCGAGCCACGCCATCGTGAAAAAGGCGGGCGACCTCGGCCTGCTGGGCATCGACAAGCCGGAGGCCTACGGCGGCCTGGGCCTGGACTTTTCCTACCAGGCGGTGTTCTCGGAAGAGCTGGGTGGTGCGGACCACGGCAGCTCTCCGTTGCTGCTCGGCGTGCACACCATGATGTCGACTCCGGCACTGGCCCGCTATGGCAGTGACGAGTTGCGCGAGGAGTTCCTGGTGCCCGCCATTGCCGGCGACACGGTCTCCAGTATTGCCGTGAGCGAGCCCCATGCCGGCTCCGATGTCTCTGCGATCAAGACCACGGCGAAGCAGGACGGTGACGACTACGTGATCAACGGCACCAAGATGTGGATTACCAATTCCACCCAGGCGGATTTCTTCTGCCTGCTGGCCAATACCAGTGACGACACTGTGCACAGGAACAAGTCACTGATTATCGTACCCAGTGATACTCCGGGAGTGACCGTGGCGCCGAAGCTCGACAAATTGGGCCTCCGAGCTTCCGATACCGCGCAGGTGTTTTTCGAGGATGTACGCGTGCCCCAGCGCCACCGCATCGGTGAGGAAGGCATGGGTTTCATCTACCAGATGAAACAGTTCCAGGAGGAGCGTATGTACTGCGCACTGGTGCTGCTCAAGAACATGGACAACTGTATCCAGAAGACCATCGAGTATACCCGTGAGCGCGATGCCTTCGGCAGGGCGCTGCTGGACAATCAGGTCATCCAGTTCCGTCTGGCAGAGCTGCAGACTGAGGTGGAAGCGGTCCGCGCACTTTGTTACGCCGCAGTTGAGCAGCATGTGGCCGGAGAAGACATGACCATGAAGGCCTCCATGGTAAAGCTCAAGGCCGGCCGCCTGGGGGTGGAAGTGGCCAACAGCTGCCTGCAGTACTGGGGCGGCATGGGCTTTATGTGGGATAACTATTGTGCCCGGGCCTTGCGCGACAACCGGGTGAGCGGCATCGGCGGCGGTTCGGATGAAACCATGCTCAGCATCATCGCCAAGCATATGGGGACGCTCCACTAGGGGAGGCTTGCCTTGGCTTCAGGGATCGTGATCCCATCCGGCAAGCTGCGGTCAGGGAAGTGATTGAGCACGCCATCGCTTTTTCAAAGTGAGGCTGGCGGGAACCTGCAGCCAGAGCGATTGATCACGGGCCGTCGGCTTGACCGTGGGCGCTTTGGTGTGGCCTGTGGACACCTGGTGGACAGCCGCCGGCGGCTCCGATGTCAGTCGCCGCATTGTGCTGTCGGCCTACCGCGTTCACCTATGCCGCTCTGGTCGGCTGCCGTAGTATCTGCCCGGGCAGCCCGGTAGTGAACAACCGATGATTTTTCATTTCATACTTGCCGCCACCATCATTTGCATTCTGGCAACCCTGATTGCAACCCGTGCGCAGGGCTTTGCTCCCCCGCGGGTGGTTGCCGTGTGCCTCCTGTGCCTGCTGACTATCCAGTGGGGCCTGGGCGGTATCCTGGTTGCGCTGCCGCATATTCTGATGCCAGACAGGATCGCGGACTTCATCGGCTGGGCTGCCGGCAGTCCATTCCAGGTAGAACTGGGGTTTGCCTCACTGGGCATCTCGTTGCTTGGCGTTTTGTGTTTCTGGCTGCGCGGTACTTTCTGGATAGCCCCGGTGGTCGCCCAATCCACCTTTCTCCTCGGAGCCGCCTTCGTTCATATCCAGGACGCCCTGCTGCACGACAACTTCAGCCCGGGAAATGCGGGTGCTGTACTGTTTTACGATATTTCCCTCCCTCTCATTGCCTGCATGCTATTGATTGCTCACCGACGCCTGGAGGGTGATGAGACGTAAGCCAGCGCGTTGCCCGAGGCCTCGATCAATTGTTTGCCAGAACGGCCTGATCCTATAGAGTGGTCGCCGTGCGGCAGTTTGATGCCGGATGTTTCTTGTTTCAGGCCGGGAGGTCGATGAATCCATGATTACCGGATTGGACCACGCCGCCGTGCCCATCGAAGCCGTCGATGAGATGCTGGCGTTCTATCAGGGTCTTGGTTGTACGATTAAAGAAGAGTACTTGGGGCTGCTTTATTCAGTGTATTTCGGCGACAACAAACTGAATTTCCACGTGCCGCAGCTCTGGCAGGACGAAAACATGGCCCTGCGTGGGCGGAAGGCTCTACCCGGCTCGGGCGACTTCTGCTTCGTTTGGGATGGGTCGGAGAGAGACCTCAATCAACTTCTCGCTGGCCTTGGCGCCGAGATTGAAGAAGGTCCGGTGGAAAGAACCGGCGGGCGCCAGCAGGGGGCTCTGGGCATGAGCGTGTACACTCGCGACCCCGACCAGAACCTCCTCGAGTTCATTGTTTACCGGGCGCTCGAAGCCTGAAACAGGAGGAAAAGATGACTGGAACATGCGCATGTGGCTCGGTCAGTGTGGAAGTCAAGAGAGCCCCGGACTTTATCAACGACTGCAACTGCAACTTGTGTCGCAAGCTGGGCGCTGCCTGGGGCTATTTCTCTGGCGCTGAGGTTTCCAGCCAGGGAGCGACCTCCAGCTTTGTTCGCTGCGACAAGAACACCCCGGCAGCCGAAATCCATCGCTGCGTTAACTGCGGCTCGGTGGTTTGTTTCACTGTTACAGAGTCGTATCAGCGCGAGCACGGTGCTATCGACCAGGTAGGCGTCAATATGAGGCTGTTTGATCCGGGTGACCTCGCAGGCCTTGAAGTTCGCTTCCCCGATGGTCTCGGATGGGCAGGTGAGGGTGCGTATGAGTTTCGCCGGATGGCGTTAACGATCAGTGAGCAGACACCCTGGTGAGTCATGCCGTTGTAGGACCGATGACCAGCTACCCGGGTGGGCCGGCGGCGCCATAGCGCGCCATATCTGCAGATTTATGGGGCTGCGTGTATGGCTTTCCACAGTAAGCCCGGGAACCAGCGCCGCCAGCGCGTGAGAAACGCCGCCTGGCCGGGTCGCACCACCCACTGACCTTTCTCGATCGCGGTTTCCACGGCATTGATAATGAACTCGGGGGTGGCCATTTTGCCGGCGTCCCGTTGCTGCAACAGGCTGGCCGGCCCGTGTTCCGCGGCCTGGTCGATCAGGGGCGTATTGACCATGGGCGGACACACCAGCAGGAAGCGCAGCGGGCCCTCGCGGTTTTCGTGGTACAGGATTTCCGCGAAGCTGTTGGTGGCGGCCTTGGTGGCGCAGTAGGCACCCAGGGTAAGGGCGGGAATATCCCCGGCCATGGAGCCAAACATGATGATGTCGCCGCGGCCACGCTGTGTCATGCCCGGCATCACGCTCTGCACCATGTTCACGGTGCCGCCATAGTTGATGGCCATCATCTTGTTGATGTCGCCAGCGTCGGATTCGGCCAGGCGCCGCGCCGGCATAATGGCGGCGCAGTGGGTCAGGCGGTCAATGGGCCCCAGTGCCGTCTCTATCTCGGCCACCAGTGCCCGCACGGCGTGGAGGTCGCTAACATCGCAGCGGTAGGCTGTGATGTTGGCGTGCTGGGCACAGGTCTCTTCCATGCCCTGCTCATCCATATCGACAACTGCCACCGTCGCACCCGCGCGCGCCAGTTGCAGAGCCGCCTCGCGGCCCATTCCGCTGCCGCCTCCAGTGACGACAGCTACTTTCCCATGAAACGCCATGGCTTGTTCCTTGCGTTGTACTCGAAATCCCACTGTGACGAGCGGGTCTATACAGCAGGTTAGCGCCGGCATCTGCGGAGGGACAATGTAGACCTGGTGCTTTCGGTGGCAGGACGGGCGAATAAAACCGCATCGCCTAACAAAGCATACCTGCCCGTTGCGCGAGGCAATCATTGAAAGACTGCAACCGGCAAGAATCTCGCCATCCCGTGACACGCTGCTTTCAGAGTGTTGAGGTCTGACCCGGACGCGCCGCTACTTGAGTAAAATGTCACCGGATATCAGGCAGTACGGAGAACGAAGCATGTCTAGGTACGAAACCAGGCCTCTTGATGTGGATACCTGGCCGGACTTTGCTCGCCTTGTTGATGCGAACAACGGCGTGTGGGGCGGTTGCTGGTGCATGTGGTATCACGGCAAGCAGGAAGGTGCTGATGACTCTCCGGCTGCCAAGCGCAAGGCCAAGGAATGCCTGGTTCGGGAAGGTCAGGCCCATGCATCTCTTGTGTTCGAGGGTGCGGAATGTGTCGGCTGGTGTCAGTTCGGGTCGCCGGAAGAGCTTCCACGTATCCACAACCAGCGGGCCTATCTTGCCAGTGATCCTGAGCTGCCAGACTGGCGCATCACCTGTTTCTTTTCCGGCAAGGGGCATCGCGGCAACGGTGTGGCGTCTGCCGCCCTGCAAGGCGCGATAGAGCAGATTAGGACACTGGGCGGAGGACGCATTGAGGGCTATCCGGAAGACATCGAAGGTCGAAAAGCTTCGCCGGCATTCCTTTTTAACGGAGCGCTTTCCACTTTCGAACGCCTTGGCTTCAAGCGCTCGCGCAAGATTGGCAAACACAAGTGGGTGGTAACCCGAACTGTTCGAAGATCTGCGCGCTGATTTTTAGGCCTGACCTGCCCCGGCGTGTGTTCGCCCCGCTTGGAGCCTTCGCGGCAAGCGGCGGAGATGGCGGCGTCGGGTAGGTCTTACTCAGTCGGTTTTATTACATGCGGGATGTCGTCGAACAGTCCCGGCGCATCACCTATGCGCGCACCTTCAATCTCCAGCATCCTTAGCTTGGTCTCAATCCCGCCATAGGCCGAAAACCCCGTGAGTTTGCCGTTCGCGCCAATAACGCGATGACAGGGGACGATGATCGGCAAGGGATTGCTTCCCATAGCTCTGCCCACGTTCTGGGCAAGGCGTTTGTTGCTAAGTTGCATAGCGATGGCGCCATAGGTTTGTGTTTCACCGGGCGGGATCAGGCGTGCGAGGGTGTAGACCCTGACGGCAAATGGATCGGCGTCGAGGTAGTCGCAATCAATGCAACTTAAATCTGTCCTCGCTCCTTCCAGCAGTGTGGTGATCGACGCTATGGCGCGCCGGATTTCAGCGGGCGGCATTGCCTGCGATGCGCCGGCTCGCGCCGCCAGGCGTGCTGCGGTGGTGGCCGGGTTAAGCTCTGGTAGCTGAGTCGCAACAACGGTGCTACCCCGCCAGGCTATCCCACAGTCGCCCAGCGAAGTTGGGAAGAGCGAAAAGTGCGCCATGTTTTGTACATTCCCCTGGCATTACCTGACGGCAAAAACGCGATGTATGGGGCCGCCGTCACCCGTCCGGGTTGTGGAAACCGCGATAATCTTATTGAGCCAGGAATAGCGGAAATCCCCCGTTTCAAACTGAGGTGCCGCTCGAAAGTAGTAGCGCCAGGCCCCGGCGGGGTCGTCCGGCTTTTCAAGATCGAGCGCGTATTCGGCATGTTCCGGTTCTGACCAGAAGCGACCTTGCCAGTGTAAATAGAGTAGAGCGTTGTCGTGCGTTTCCAGGCAGAACCGAACGTCGAGAAGCGCGGTGCCATCTGGGCGAATGCGTATCCAGTCCGCGCCCGCATCGGGCACCACGCGCCCGCGCAGGTGGGGACCTTCAAAGTTGCCGCCTTTGACAAGAAAAATCGCGCGCTGCCCATCGGACAGGGCGCCTACGTCCATGGCGGGAAGGTGAAGCTTCACGCGCGCTTCGAACAGAAATTCCAGGTCGGGCGGCGTATTCGCATCCCAGTCCGTCGCATTGCTTCTCAGTGTCTCTAACATACTGAAGTGCCTCCTTTATACCGTTGCTGCCGGAGAGCTTCCGAACACGTTGCGCCACATGCCATCGATAGAAATACCTGACTGGGCGGCAATCTGGGCCAGATCACAGCTGAAATGCTCTGTTGCGATCAGTCCGTCCTTGAAAGTCATGCGGATGGTGACGGGTAACGTCATGCGTCGTCCGTTTGGGGTCATGCCACTCGCATCGCTGGCATGCGGCGCCATCGTCATGCGAACAACACCCCAGCCAAACAGGGTCTTCGCATCTGCGACATATCCATCGAAGGACACGCTGTAGTCCGGGTAGGAGTCGAAGAAGTGCGCCAGCATCTGCCGGTTTTCTTCAAGACCGCGAGCCACCGCGCCCCAGGCGGGTGAGTGGAGCACGATGTCCGGATGCAGGTATTTGAGCGCCTCTTCTACGTTCTGTCGGCTCTTTGCTTCCCCGAGTCCGGCAGCGAGGGCGTACATTTCTCCCGGTGTCATGAGCGTCTCCAGTGGCGTGGGGGCATAATATGTGTGCTGCGCACATATTGTCAAGTTGAAATGTACCCGCGGCGCCATTACCGTGCGATGCATGATTAACCACACTGCCAATCTGCTGGGGGTTGTAGGGCTAGCCGTTGCCGACCGCATAAAGGAGAGCGCACGCGACATACTAAGCCATGTTGGCGAGACACCTGCCGCGCTGGTCGTGATCGGATATGACCTGGGCCCGTCAAACGATCAACTGCGTCGCATTCTTGGCTTGTCCCACTCGGGAACCGTGCGCCTGATTGACCGGCTGGTGGCAGACGGGCTGGTTGAGCGTCGCGAGGGCAGCGACAAGCGCGCGGTTGCGCTTTACGTCAGTAAACGAGGCAGAGCTGTTCGCGAGGAAATCCTCAAAGGGCGGCTCGATGCCATTCGTCCGCTCCTGGAGAACTTAAGCGGTGCTGAACAGGAAACGTTCACTGCACTACTGCACAAGATGCTGTCGTCCATGGACACAACTGACATGGAACGTCGCACGCTCTGCCGGCTCTGTGATGACCGTGTTTGCGTGGACTGCCCGATTCCCGCCGACAAATAGATCGCGCACATCGACGCACCATGCTGATTGGGCCTGTGGCAAAGTCGGTCGCTACCAGCTCTGGCTAGCCCCGATTCAGGCCACGGCTGATTGAACTAGTCTTTTGAATCTGACTGCAGCGCCGCCAGCACCTGCGCCCAGATGTCGGGGTTGAAGCCCATGCCCAGGTGGGCCGCATCGACTTCGACGTGGTTAACGTTGGGACTGTAGCGGTCGATCGCCGCGTTCCAGTCGACGATGGCGTCGGTCTTGCTGACGATGGCGGTAATCGGCTGCGAGATGGATCGCGACTCGCGGCCGGCGATCTCCGCCTCGATCCAGTCTAAGTCCATACCGCTCCTGTTGAAGAAGGCAGCCGCGGCGGTGTACTTCGGGCCGCCCACGGTGGGAGAGCCCATGGTCACTACGCGTTCAACCACGTCTGGCAGATCTCTGGCTACTTCGCGAGCCATGTAGCCTCCGAGGCTCCAGCCGATCAGGGAGATCTTCAGGCCGGTTTCGGCATGGCGCTGCAGCACGCGATCATAAAAGCGGTCTATCTGGAACGGCACGCCGGCCTCGCCGCGGTAGTCTTCCCGGCGTGAGAATTCCCAGCGCTCTGACAGGTCATCCTGGGTATGTTCCAGATTGGTGCCGGCGAGATTGGTGCCAAGCCCCCAGCCTTCGGTGCGAAAGCCCTGGCGCTTCAGGAAGCGGCGCAGCGGCAGGGTGTAACGGTCACCGGAACCGAAGCCGGGCGCGACGATAACCAGAGTGTCGGCGGGCTCCGGGGCGCTGCGGATGCTGGACGTCAGCAGCGGGGCGAGCATACGCGCCGCATCCAGGGCGGCGCGGGTTTCGAGAAGCAGCAGGCTGCGCTTCGGCGGTGCGGGTGTTCCGGTGGCAGGTGTCATGGTCATTCCTCTGTTTAGTGCTTTGCGCAGGCGTCGCCAGGGCAGGCCAGGGCCTTGGGGTCGAGCGACTGCAGGTGTGCGTGCATTTCACGCATCGACCTTTCCATGTCTTGCAGGGTGGCGCTGCTGAACGGTTTCAGTTGAGCGTGCACAAAGCGGTCCGCTGCCTCATGGGCCTGGTCATGCAGCTTCCGGCCGCGCGTTGTGAGGGAGCAGACCACGGAGCGGCCGTCTTCCCGGTGGGCGCTTAGCTGCAGCAGGCCGCGTTGCTCCAGGCGCTGAATCAGGCCTGTGATATTGGCCCGGGTCACTATTAGCCGGTGGGCGATAGCCTTGGGAACGGCATCGTCGCCGAGACTCACGATCGCACGCAGCACGTCGTACTGGGCAACAGTCAGGTCGAAATGCTGGAGCATCTGTGTGTAGCGCTTACTGCACTCCAGATAGGCGCGCACCACGGAAAACCAGGCGGCCGTTTCCAGTTGCCTGCGAGGGTTTCTATGAGGGGGTATCGGTAGCTCTTTCACATTCCGGCAGCCTTTTCATAAGTAGTTAATGCATTAACTACTTTGGCTTGTTACGGCGAGGTTCGGCAAGTGGATGAGTGGAGAAGCCGACCGGGACTGCGCCGGTGACCGAGCAGGGCGGTCGAACCGCGACGGGCCGGGACTCTGTGAAGACTCGACTAGGGGTTTAACACGCCGGCGGCTTGCAGCCGTTCGGCGATGCCGCTGGCCAACACCTGGTAACCGGCGCCATTGGGGTGAATTTCGTCCGCCTTCAGTGTGTCGTCTGAAAGAATGGCAGAGAAGACATCTGGAATCAGGATGGCGCCAGTTTCTTCGGCCAGCGCGGCGTAAATGGCGGAATCTTTCAGCGTGCCCGTGGTGGCCCGCAGCAGCGACAGGCGGGGGACAGCCACCAACGCCGTGATCGCGCCGCTGTCCTGGCTCGCGCGAATCATCACTTCGAGGTCGTCCTTCACCTGTAGCTCGGGGCGCTTGCGCAGGAAATCGTTGCCACCCAGCTCGATAATCACCAGCTTCGGCTGGTGCAGTTCCAGCAGGGCGGGAAGCCGCTGGCGCGCCGTACTGGCGCGGTCCCCGGGTATGCCGGCATTGACCACGCCCCAGTCTGTCAGCTTCCACAGATGGGTGGGATAGTCCTCACCCTGCACCGCGCCGGTTCCATAGGTCACGCTGTCGCCAAATGCCAGCACCAGGCTGCCGGGCGGCAGGGGTTCGTAGCGCGGGGAATCGCCGCAGCCTCCCAGCCCAAGGACCGACAGAAGGGTGAGTAGGGCGAGTCGGCGGAGATGAAGGGTTATGTGTTTCACTGGCTGCTGACGACCAGGTAGGCCTGGAGTTCTCCTTCGCCGGTATTGGCGATGCAATGGGGCAGGTCAGCCCGGTAGTGGGCGGAATCCCCGGCGGCCACTTCACGGCTGCTGTCGCCGGCGTCTACCCTGGCGCGGCCCCGGCTCACGGTGAGCAATTCCCGCGTACCCTCGTAGTGGGCGGCGCTGAGCAATTCGGCACCGGGCGCCAGCCGAATTTCATAGAACTCGATGTTGCGCTCCATGTGCAAGGGCGAGAGCGTGCGGATGTGACACTCGTCGTCGTTGCGAAACAGCATATTCGGGTCATCGCCGTGCACCACTTCAATGGTGGGAGCCGCCCAGGGCTGATCCACCAGTTCGCCGATGGTAATGCCGAAGGCCTGGGCTATCCTGAACGTAACCGCGAGGGTGGGATTGGCCTTGCCGCGCTCGATCTGGCTGAGCATGGAGCGGCTTACCCCCGAAGTCGCCGCCAGCTGCTCCAGCGTCAGCTTGTGCTTCCTGCGCAATTCCGTCACGCGCAGGCACAGGGCCTGGCTGGCGGCGTCTTCATCGGCCCGGGTAGTGGGCGCTTCCCTGGTCATGGTCTCTCCTGGCAGACAATAAAAATCCACTATAGTGGAAAAGATTCTTGCATTCGGAATGACGTGATTCTAGTATGCCGGACTAGTTTCTACCATAGTGAATTTCACGGCAGTGAGCTGCTGTCGAGAAAGCAAAGGTAAGTCCATGAAAGCATTGGTAAAAAGACATGCGGAGCCCGGCATCTGGATGGAAGATGTGGCTGAACCCGTGCTGGGCATTAACGACGTGCTGGTCAAGGTAAAGCGCACGGCGATCTGCGGCACCGACATGCACATCTATAACTGGGACGCCTGGGCCCAGAAGACCATCCCGGTGCCGATGGTGGTAGGGCATGAGTTCGTGGGCGAGATTGTCGACGTCGGCTCCAACGTCAATGACTGGCACTCCGGGCAAATCGTCTCCGGGGAAGGCCACCTGGTCTGCGGCCGCTGCCGCAACTGCATGGCCGGCCGCCGCCACCTGTGCAATGACACCAGCGGCATCGGGGTCGACAGCCCCGGCGCCTTTGCCGAATACATCGCCCTGCCCATGTCCAATGTCTGGGAGCATCGTCCCGGTATCGACCTGGACGTCGCCAGCCTGTTCGATCCCCTGGGCAATGCGGTGCACACGGCGTTGCAGTGGGACCTGTTGGGGGAAGATGTACTGATCACCGGCGCTGGCCCCATCGGAGCCATGGCTGCCGCGGTCTGCCGCCATGCCGGTGCGCGCCACGTGGTGATCACCGACGTCAACCCCGAGCGATTGGAGCTGGCGCGGACCCTGGGTGCTACCCATACGGTGGACGTCAGCAAGGAGAAGATTGAAGACGCCAAGACGGCGCTGGGCATGGCCGAGGGCTTTGACGTGGGTCTGGAAATGTCCGGTAACCCGCAGGCCCTGCGCGATCTGCTGGCCAACATGTGTCACGGCGGCAAGGTCAGCATGCTGGGTATTCCCGAGGGGGATGTGGGCATCGACTGGAACGTGGTGATTTTCAATATGCTGACTATCAAGGGTATTTACGGCCGGGAAATGTACGAGACCTGGTACAAAATGTCGGTGATGATCGAGAACGGCCTCGATATAGAGCCGGTGATCACCCATCGGCTGCCCTTCTCGGACTTTCAGCAGGGCTTCGATGCCATGAAGTCCGGCACCGCCAGCAAGGTGGTGCTGAACTGGGAAGATGCTGCCTGACCCGGAGCTTTCGACAGCAGGGCCAAATACGACAGGAGCCAACGTGTACGGACAACTGAAGGACCACCTGGGCGCAGAACTGGCGGCCATAGAAGAAGCAGGGCTATACAAACGCGAGCGCCTGATTACCACGCCGCAGGACGCCCATGTAGGTGTGCAGAGCGAGGATAACGGGCTGGAGCTGCTGAACCTGTGCGCCAATAATTATCTGGGTCTGGCCCAGCATCCCGAGGTGAACGCCGCCGCGGCGACGGGCCTGGCGGAGTGGGGCTACGGCATGGCCTCGGTGCGTTTTATCTGCGGCACCCAGACACTGCACAAACGACTCGAACACACCCTCAGTGGCTTTCTCGGTGCCGAGGACACCATCCTCTACCCATCCTGCTTTGATGCCAATGGCGGCCTGTTCGAGACCCTACTGGGTCCGGAAGATGCGGTGATCTCTGACGAGTTGAACCACGCCAGCATCATCGACGGTGTGCGCCTGTGCAAGGCCCAGCGCTACCGCTACAAAAACAACGACATGGACGACCTGGAAACCCAGCTCAAGGCGGCTGATGCCGCCGGTGCGCGTTTCAAGCTGATTACCACCGATGGCGTGTTTTCCATGGACGGTTATATCGCCCAGCTTGACAAGATCTGTGACCTGGCAGACCAGTACCACGCTCTGGTGCACTTCGATGACTGCCATGCCACCGGCTTTGTCGGCGCCGGCGGCAAGGGCACCCACGAGCTACGCGGCTGCATCGACCGTGTGGACATCATCACCGGCACTCTGGGCAAGGCCCTGGGCGGCGCCAGCGGCGGCTACACCAGTGCCCGTAAGGAAATCGTCGAGCTGCTGCGCCAGCGCTCGCGGCCCTATCTGTTCTCCAATACCGTGGCGCCGCCGGTGGTGGCGGGGGCCATCAAGGCCATTGAGCTGGTGACCTCCTCCAGCGCCCTGCGCGACCAGCTCGCCGAAAACACCGCCTATTTCCGGGAGGGTCTCGAGCGCCTGGGCTTCGAGCTGCTGCCTGGCGAGCACCCGATCGTGCCAGTCATGCTGCACGATGCGGCGCTGGCGGCCCAGTTCGCCGATGCCATGCTCAAGCACGGCGTGTACGTGGTAGCCTTCTCCTACCCGGTGGTGCCGAAGGGCAAGGCCCGCATTCGCACCCAGATGAGTGCGGCGCTGAGCCGGGATGACCTCGACAAGGCGATCGCCGCCTTCGGGGCGGTCAAGGCGGAGCTGGGCATCTAGCCCCAGCCAAGTCGCAACCAGAGCACACAGTGAGGAACTGGCCATGAGCAAACCCATGCACCTGCGTATCGACCTGGTCTCAGACGTGGTGTGCCCCTGGTGCATCATTGGCTATCGCCAGTTCCAGAAGGCACTGGAAAGCCGGGCGGCGGATATCGACCTGGAACTGCACTGGCACGCCTTTGAACTGAACCCGCAGATGCCCGCCGAGGGCCAAAACCTGCGCGAGCACCTGGCTGAGAAATACGGCACCACCGCAGAGCAGAGCCAGAAGGCGCGCCAGCGGCTGACGGCGATCGGTGAAGAACTGGGCTTCGCCTTCAATTACACGGACAGCATGAAGATGGTGAACACCTTCAAGGCACATCAGCTGCTGCACTGGGCGGAAGAGCAGGGCTGCCAGACGGCGCTGAAGGAGGCCCTGTTCAAGGCGTTCTTCACTGACGGCCTGGATGTGGGTGATGTCGAGACCCTGGCGGACGTCTGCGCCGGGGTGGGCCTGGACCGGGATCAGGCCCTGGCGGTGCTGGCGGACGCCCGCTACGGGCAGGCGGTGCGCGAGGACCAGCGGCAGTGGGTCGAGCAGGGTATCCAGGCGGTGCCCACTTTTGTGATCAACGAGCAGTACATGGTGCAGGGCGCCCAGGACGCTGAGGCCTTCGGGCGGATGCTGGACCGTCTGCTGGAGCGCCACGCCGCCTGACACGCTTGAGCGCCTGCCCGGCAGACAGTACTCTCTGGGCTACACTAGAAGAAAAAGCGATCCACAGCAGCCAGCGCCCGACATGCCGAGACACCAGGAATTACTCGCGGAGGTGGAAGCCTCACCCGAGGGCCCCCAGGTAGGGGCCTTTTTCGACTTTGATGGCACCGTAATCTACGGTTACTCCGCCATCGCCTTCATTCGCGAGCAGGTAAGACAGGGGCAACTCAAGCCCCGTGAGTTCATGGAACTGGCCGGTGCCATGACCAGCTTTGGCCTCGGCAATATGGGCTTCTCCGCCATGATGGTGGTGACTTCACAGTTCATGCGCGGCGCCACCGAGCAGAGCTACATGGAGTTTGGTGAGGCCCTGTACCGTAAGCACATTGCCCGTCTCGTCTATCCCGAATCACGGGCGTTGATTGACGCCCACCTGGCCAAGGGCCATACCGTGGCCATCATCAGTTCCGCCACCCCGTACCAGGTGGAGCCCGCTGCCAGAGACCTGGGTGTCGAGCATGTGATGACCACCCAACTTGAGGTGGAGGACGGCGAGTTCACCGGCGCAGTGATTCGGCCGACCTGCTTTGGCCTCGGCAAGGTGCGAGCCGCCGAGACCCTCGCGGCTGAGCACGGGGTGGACCTGGCACAGACGTATTTTTACTCCGATAGCGACGACGACATCGAGCTGCTGGAGGCGGTCGGCAATCCCCGACCGCTCAACCCCAACAAGAAGCTTACGGAGATCGCCGAGCGCGAGGGCTGGCCGGTGCAGCGCTTCAAGAGCCGCGGTCGCCCGGGGCTCACGGACTGGGCCCGCTCGCTGGCAGCCACCGGCAGCCTGATCACCTCGTTTGCCGCGGGACTGCCCATCTGGGCCATCACCGGCTCGCGGCGCGATGCCCAGAATTTCTCTTTCTCCCTGTTCGCCGATACCGCCAGTGCGCTGATCGGGCTGGATATGGACCTGCGCGGCGAGGAGAACCTCTGGAAGCAGCGCCCGGCAGTGTTCATCTTCAATCACCAGAGCAAGGCTGATGTGGTGATTGCCGCCAGCCTGGTGCGCAAGGACATCGCCGGTGTCGGCAAGAAAGAAATCAAGAAGATGCCGGTCATAGGCCAGGTGATGGAGTTGGGCGGCACCGTGCTGATTGACCGCGACAACGCCACCAGTGCCATTGAGGCGATGCAGCCGCTGGTGGATGTGATGCGTGAGGAAGGCAAGTCAGTGGTAATGGCCCCGGAGGGCACCCGCACGGTATCGCCCAGGCTCGCGCCATTCAAAAAAGGCGCCTTTCACCTGGCCATGCAGGCCGGGGTGCCTATTGTGCCTATCGTCATTCACAACGCCCTCGACGTGGCCCCCAAGGGTGACTTCATCTTCCGACCCGCCACTGTCGAGGTCGAGGTGCTGCCGCCGGTGGATACCAGCAACTGGTCCCCCGAGACCGTCAGCGAGCACGTGGCTGAGGTACGCGCCATGTTCCTGGCGGCGCTGGGTCAGAGCGATGACAGCAAGCCGGTGGCCAGGAAGAAAGCCAAGACAAAAGCCAGGGCCAAATCGAAAACCCAGGCAAAAGCAAAGACGAAGACGAAAGCCGAGTCCAGGGCGAAAGCTAAAGCTCCGGCAAATGCCAAAGCTCCTGCGAAGAAAAAGCCTCCGGCCAGGAAGCCGGCCGGCGCTGTGGCGAAGACGAAGGCCGCAGCGAAAACGAGGGCCGCAGTGAAAACGAAGGCTCCGGCCAAGGCCAAATCCGCGGCCAAAGCAAAAACAGCGAGCAAGTCCAAGGCCAAGGCGAGGACTGCAGCGAAGAAGACAACCCCCGCCAAGGCGGCTCCCAAGGCAAAGGCCGCCAAAAAGCCCGCCGGCACGAAGAAGGCCGCCAGCAAGCGTCCCGCAAAGGCCGGGGCTGGTAAGGCGCCACGCCTCAAGGCCAAGCCCAAGGGCAGCGTAAAGCCTAAAGCCACCGGTAAGACCTCATGACACCGATGCCCTGGCAGGCGGCCGGACAGCAGGATGTGCTCTACATCCTCGATGCCGCCCACCGGGTGGAGGAAGACCTGCTGCGCACCTGGATCGAGGAGCAGCAACAGGCAGTGAGTTTTGCCGGCGAGGCCCGTTTCGTCGTGGTGCCGATCGCCCGCAGTCCTGAGAACATTCCTACCCGGGCACTGAGCGGCGCGCTGGATGTGCCTGCGAATACCTTGATTGTGCCGGTGCGCGTGGGCTGGATGAACTCGGTGGACCAGAAGTCGGTCACCCCGCGCCTGCGCGACCTGCTGTGGGGCAACCCGCGTAAACCTGGCCAGGCCAGGGCGCGGCGTATTCTGCGTCGCCAACCGGAGCGAGCCCAGTGCGTGGCAGCCGACGGTGCCACCCTGGATGAACTGCGCCAGCGTTATGCCCGCAGTCGTGGTGAAACCGCCAATTCCAGCCAGCTGGCCGATTTCGTCGCCGGCCAGGCGGGCCTGGCCCTGGACATCGCGGTGCGCAGGTTGCGCGGTGGTCGCTACAAGGTGCCGCGGCAGGTCGCCAAGAACCTGCAGGCGACACCGGCCTTCCGTGTCGGTCTGCAGCAGCTCAGTGCGGAAGAGGGCCGTCCGATGGCCGACATCCAGCGCGAAACAGCGGAGATCATGAAGGAGCTGATTTCCATCCCGCGCACCTTCTGGCTGGATGTGATGGGCATGCTCAACCGCAAGATCATCTCTCTGGGCTATGAGACCGATATCGTGGTGGACCAGGCGGGCCTGGAGCGCATTCGCCAGGCCACGCGGCAGCATCCCACGGCGCTGTTGTGGACCCACAAGACCCATGTGGATGGCTTTGCCATGCACTGGACCTTCTTCAAGAACGATTTTCCCGCGCCCCATATTCTCGGCGGTGTGAACATGGCTTTCGGCGGCCTGGGTTTTCTGGCGCGCCGGGCGGGTGCGATATTCATCCGTCGCAGTTTCCAGGACAACCAGCTCTATAAGTACATTTTGCGGGGCTACATCGGCTACCTGCTGGAGAAACGCTTCCCGCTGACCTGGGCATTCGAAGGTACCCGCTCCCGGGTCGGCAAGCTGATGCCACCACGCTACGGCCTGCTGAAATATGTTATCGAAGCCGCCCATGCGAGTGACGCCGACAACCTGCACATCGTCCCCATTGCCATCAACTACGACCTGATCGGCGACGTCAAGGATTATGCCACCGAGCAGGCCGGCGCCACCAAGCAGCCCGAGAGCCTGCGCTGGTTCATCGGCTACCTGCGCGGCCTGCGCCAGCCCATGGGGCGGATTTACATGGACTTCGGTGCGCCGGTGGTGCTGGAGAAAGCACCGGACCCCAGCGACACCCTGGCGCTGCAGAAAGTCGCCTTCCAGGTGGGCGTTGAGGTCAACCGTGTGACACCCATCACCCTGCCATCACTGGCGACCATGATTCTGCTGGGGGCCGCGCCACGGGCCCTGACCGCGGCGGAACTCACCCGAGAGATGGAAGCACTGGTTGACTGGGCGCGACAGCGCGGCATCCGCATGACCAGCGATTTCGAGCCTGAAAACCGCGAAGCGCTCAATTCCCTGGCGGACACCCTGGTCGCCAACGGCCTGATTACCCGCTACGACGGCGGGCCGGAAAGGGTGTACGCCATCACCCCGGAGCAGGACGGCGTCGCCAGCTACTATCGCAATACCACTATCCACCACTTTGTGAACAAGGCCATCATCGAGCTGTCGATGATGAAGCTGGCCCAGTTCAACGCCTCCAGCCTGGAGGGCTTCTGGGAGGAGGCCGAGCGCCTGCGTGACCTGTTCAAGTTTGAGTTTTTCTACGCGCCGACCGCGGAGTTCCGTGACGACCTGCGCGCCGATTTGGCCCGCTATGACACCGACTGGGAGCAGCGCCTCGACAACGAAGCCGGCTTTGCCCAGCGGGTGATGGCGGAGTACTACCCCATGGTCTCCCATTCCACCCTGCTGCACTTTGTGGACGGCTACCGGGTGGTGGCCGATGTGCTGGCCCTGCAAGCCGATGATGCCGGCCTGGATGAAAAGGAGTGCGTGAGCCAGGCGCTGGCCTACGGCCGCCAGGCCTATTTGCAACGGCGCATCAGTTCCCAGGCCTCCATCGGCAAGCTGCTATTCCAGAATGCCTGGAAGCTGATGGACAACCGGGGCCTGGCCCGGGGAGGCGGCGCCGCTGTTGGCGAGAAGCGCCGCGAAGTGTCCCAGGACTTGAGGGAACTGTCCCACCGCATCGATATTGTTCGCACACTGGCCCTGCCGAGGTAAGCCATGCAGCAGCTCAGTCCGCAGGATGCCCAGTTCCTGTACATGGAATCCGAGGACAACCTCACCCATGTCACCAGCATAAATATCTTCGATCCCTCCACCGTGCCCGGCGGCAAGGTGGTGCGCTTCAAGGAGATCATCGCCCACGTCGAACAGCGGCTGGCGGCCAACCCGATGTTGCGCCGCAAACTGGTGAGAGTGCCCCTGGAACTGGATTACCCCTACTGGGCGGACGACGAGTTTTTCGACCTGGAATACCACATTCGCCACGGCCGCCTGCCGCGGCCCGGTGACTGGCGCCAGTTCTGTATCCACATGGCCCGCTACCATTCGCGGCCACTGGATATGAACAAGCCCCTGTGGGAGCTTTACGTATCGGAGGGCCTGGACGATATCGAGGGCCTGCCGCCGGGCTGTTATGCGGTGGCCATCAAGGTGCACCACGCGGCGGTGGACGGCGCTTCACTGATCCGCTTCCTGATGTCGCTGGTGGATATCGACAACCAGGGCACTCCGGTGGCCCCGTTGGAGCTGGCCGACGCGGAAGACAGCCCCCGGCCAAGCCTGCGGGACATGGCCCGGCGGGCGGCGGCCAACAACCTGCGTTCGCCGGTGCGGATAGCCGATGCGATCCTGCGCAACTCCCCGCTGCTGGTGGAGACCGCGCGTGACAGCCTGACGCGCCGCAAGGGTGACAAGCAGACGGTGCCCTGGACGCGTTTCAATACCCGGGTGTCGCCGCACAAGATGTTCGATGCCTGTGACGTCGCCCTGGCGGACCTGAAGCGCATTCGCCAGTTGGCGCCGGGATCGACAATTAACGATGTGGTGCTGGCAATCTGCGCGGGGGGCCTGCGTGAGTACCTGAGCCACCACAATGAGTTGCCTGATGACCCTCTGGTAGCCTGGGTGCCCATCAACGCCCGACCCGGCGGCGCCAGCGACCAGAGCGAGCCCGGCAACAATATTGCCGCCATGACCACCTCCCTGCACACCGACCAGGCGGACCCGGTAAAGCGGCTCCAGGCTGTACACGCCTCTACCCAACGCAGCAAGGAAGCCAAGTCGGGGGTCTCGGCGCGGCTGCTGACCGATATTACCCAGCATGTGCCGGCGGCAACCCAGGTGCTGGCCAGCCGGCTGATCCTGCAGCTCAGCCAGTCGGTGCGGGTCTGCAACCTGTTTATCTCCAATGTACCGGGACCGCAGTTCCCGGTATACATGAATGGCGCCCAGCAAGTGGGCAGCTACGGTCTGGCGCCACTGGCCAATGGCATGGGCCTGTTTATCGGTACACCCAGCTACAACGGGCGCATGAGCTTCAACGTTATTTCCAGCCGCGAACTGTTACCGGATATTCGCTACTTCACCGAGTGCCTGGTGCGCTCCTTTGAGGCGCTGCTGGCAGCCGCAGCCGGGCTTGAAAAGACTGCGGCGAAACCGGCGTCCAGGGCCAGGAAGAAATCAAAGGTCAAGTCCAAGACCGGAGCGAAACCCGGCGCGAGTGCAAAAACCGCCAGGAAGGCCAAGGCGGGGCCGAAAGCGAAAGCCAAGGCTCGCCCGCGGCGCAAGGTCAAGCCGAAGAGCGCGTCGAACACCGAATAACAACACATAGGGAGAACTGACATGCAGCTGAGCGTGGGCCTACTCGGGGGCGGCTCCTGGGGTACAACCGTGGCGTCGCTGGTGGCGCGCAATACGCGAGTAACGCTGTGGGCGCGGGATGCGGACACCGTCGCGCAAATCAACAGCGAGCACCGCAATGAAAAATACCTGCCGGGAGCAACCCTGCCGGAGAACCTCACTGCCACTACCGATCTCGCCGAAGCGGTAGCCGGTGTGGATGTGCTGATCATGGGTATCCCATCCCAGGGGTTTCGCTCGGTGCTGGAACTGGTCAAGCCACATCTTCGGGCCTGGGTGCCTGTGATCAGCCTGACCAAGGGTCTGGAACTCGACACTCGCAAGCGCATGACGGAAATCATTCAGGAAGTGCTGCCGGGCCACCCGGTCGGCGTGCTCACCGGCCCCAACCTCGCCCGCGAAATTATGTCCGGGCAGGCGGCGGCCAGCGTGATTGCCATGGATGACGAAATCATCGTACAGGAGCTGCAGAACCTGTTTCGGTCGGGCCTGTTTCGGGTCTACACCAACGACGACGTCATCGGCTGCGAACTGGGCGGCGTGCTCAAGAACATTATTGCCATTGCCGTGGGGATGGGCGATGGCCAGGGCGCGGGCGACAACACCCGTTCGGCTTTGATTACCCGTGGGCTCGCCGAAGTGACCCGTCTGGGTGTGGCCATGGGCGGGCGCGCCGAGACCTTCGCGGGCCTGGCGGGGATGGGCGATATGATTGCCACCTGCACCAGTCCCCAGAGCCGCAACCGCCATGTGGGAGTGGAACTGGGCAAGGGGCGACATATTGAGGAGATTATCGAGGAGATGGTGATGGTGGCTGAGGGTGTGAAAAGCGCACCGGCGGTGATGGCCCTGGCAGAGTCCCACGAGATCGATATGCCGATTGCCAGCGACGTGTTCCGGGTCGTCACCGGTGAATCCAATGCACGCCAGGCCTTCCGTGGTCTGTTACGGGTCACGCCCGGCGCCGAGTCGGAGCCAGGCTGATGCAGCACCGGGAAGCAAGCTTCAAGGGCGCCGGCGAGGCAGAGATTCATTACCAGCAGTGGTCACCGGAGCACAAGCCGCGGGCCCTGATCGTGCTGGTGCACGGGGCGGCGGAGCACAGTGGCCGCTATCGCCGCTTCGCCGAACACTTCGTACATTCGGGCTATGCCACGGCGGCGCTGGACCATATTGGCCATGGCCGCTCCGAGGGCCAGCGCGGCTACGTGGGCAACTTTGGTGGGTACGTCGAGACCCTGGATCGTTTCCTGCGGCTGCTGAAGCAGGAATTCCCGGACATTCCGCGGGTGCTGCTGGGCCATAGCATGGGTGGCCTGATCGCCAGTTGCTACCTGCTGCAAAACCAGGATGACTTTGTCGGCTGCGTGCTGTCGGGGCCGGCCATCAAGACCGATCTGGAACCACCCCTCTGGCAGCGGCTGTTGATCCAGTTTTTCGCCGCGGTGGCGCCGCGCCTGGGGGTGCTGCAACTGGATGCCAGCGGCGTAAGCCGTGACCCACTGGAAGTGCGGCAGTACCTCGACGACCCGCTGGTCTACGGTGGCAAACTGACTGCTCGCAAGGTGGCACAACTGTTTGCCGCCATGCAATGGATACAGGAACAGGCGGCGGATATTCACCTGCCCATGCTGTTGATGCACGGCGAAGCCGACAGCCTGACGTCGCCCGCAGGTTCCCGATACCTGTACGAGCGCATCAGCTCCGAAGACAAGACGCTCAAGCTGTATCCCGGCCTCTACCACGAGATTTTCAACGAGCCCGAGCGAGCCCAGGTGTTTGCCGACCTGCAGGACTGGCTGGACCAGCGCCTGGAGCGGCGCCAGGCGGACGCGGCCGCCGATGCCGCGCCGGGTGTTCCGGAACCCTACATTCTCTATGGCGGCGAGCTGTCCTATTACACGGGCAAGGCCCGCGCCTACCTGCGTTTCAAGGGGGTGCCTTTTGAGGAGCGTACGGCGACCCGTGAGGTCTACAAGACCATCATTGTGCCCGCCGCCGGCGCGCCGATTATCCCAGTGCTGGCGGCTCCCGGTGGCGAACTGGTGCAGGACACCACCGAGATCATCGACTTCCTGGAAGCACGGCATCCCGAACCCTCGGTCTATCCCGGCGGCGCCCGCCAGAAGCTGGTGGCGCTGATGCTGGAGCACTACGGCGATGAATGGCTGGTCATACCGGCCATGCACTACCGCTGGTCCTACCTTGAACAACAGCATGACTTCATCATGGGCGAGTTCGGCGCCCTCAGTGCGCCGGAAGCCAGCCGCGAGGAGCAGATCGCCATTGGCAAAAAAACCTCGGCACCTTTCCGGGGCAGTATCCCCATGCTGGGTGTCAACGAAGTCACCATTCCCGCTATCGAGAGCGAGTGGCATCGGCTGATGGCGCAGCTCGACGCGCATTTTTCCCAGCACCCCTTCCTGCTGGGTACGCGCCCCAGTATCGGCGACTTCGGTTTAATGGGGCCGCTGTATGCACACCTCGGTCGCGACCCGGTACCCCGTGCGCTGATGGAAGAAAAGGCGCCGCGCCTGTACGACTGGGTATGCCGCATGAACGCTCCAGATGATGCCCCGGGAGAATTCCTGGCGGACGATGAGATCCCCGACACGCTGTTGCCGGTGCTGGAAACGCTGAGCCGTGATTTCCTGCCGGATGTACGCGGCGTGATCGAAAAAAATGCCGGTTTCATGGAGGCCAGGCCCGGCGAGGATATCCCGCGCTATCTCGGCATGCAGCCGTTTCGCACCGGCAGCGCAGAGAGCGAGCGGATAGTGCATAGTTACTCCCAGTGGCTGTTCCAGCGTGCCTTTGATCACTACCAGGCGCTCGACGGCGATGCCCGCGCGGCCGCCGCCGCCCTGCTTGATCGCATCGGTGCCCTGGAGACTTTCCAGGCACCGCTGCTCCACCGCGTCAAACGCAAGCCCGGCCAATTGGAGCTGGTGACAGCCGCGTAAAATGCTAACTGCATAGATTTATTGAGGACCCATGGCATGACTAACTACCGTGAAATCCAGGTGAAGCGCGAGAACATTCTCGACACCCGGGAACTGGAGCTGCCGCGGGCGGCGCTGGTGGAGGGGCAGGTACGCCTGGCCATCGACAAGTTCGCGCTGACCGCCAACAACGTCACCTATGCCGTGGCCGGCGACATGATCGGCTACTGGAACTTCTACCCCCGTGAGGACGGCTGGGGTGTTGTGC
This sequence comes from Halieaceae bacterium, assembly GCA_028280635.1. GTDB lineage: Bacteria > Pseudomonadota > Gammaproteobacteria > Pseudomonadales > Halieaceae > JANQIO01. Next base: position 47,821 of record JANQLM010000121.1, read on the forward strand.
CTGTATGGGGAATCGGTGAAGTGGTGGAAAGCGCTCATCCCGGTATTGCGGTTGGCGAGCGGCTGTATGGCTTCTACCCGATGGCCAGTGAGGTGGTGCTCAGCTTCGATGGCGCGGGCTCCGATACGCTGATGGAGAGCACGCCCCATCGGCAGGCACTGCCGGGCACCTACAACGCCTATCGCCGCACGGCCGCCGACCCCGAGTTCCTGCAGCAGATGGAAGCGCAGCGCTGCATCTTCTTCCCGCTGTTTGCCACCTCCTACCTGTTGTACGACTTTCTGCTGGACAATGAGCTGTTCGGCGCCAGCCAGGTGTTGGTAGGTAGTGCCTCTTCCAAGACGGCCTATGGTATGGCCAAGCTGCTGCACGGCGACTCATCGCTAAATGCGCGTCTGGTGGGTTTGACCTCCGCCGGCAACGTCGAGTTCGTGCAGTCCCTGGGCTGTTATGACAGCGTGGTGTGTTACGGCAACGAAGACCAGCTCGATGCCTCCGTGCCGGCGGCCTACGTAGATATGTCCGGCAATGCCTCGCTCACGGCGGCGGTACATAATGTCTTCGGTGACCAGTTGAAGGTCAGCACCGCCGTCGGTGCCACCCATTGGCAGTCCTTTGGCGGTGACGTCTCGGCACTGCCAGGACCCAAGCCGGAAATGTTCTTTGCACCCTCCCAGATCGAGAAGCGTGACGCGGAGTGGGGCAGGGGCGAGGTGCTGCGTCGCGCCGGAGAGGCCACCGCAGAACTGGTGAAGGCTGTCAGCACCACGGTGGTTATCGAAAAGATTGACGAGGTGGCGGCAGCGGCGTCTGCCTGGCGCGACCTGGTCGAGAACCGGGTGGCCCCCACCCGCGGGTTGATGGTTTCGCTTTAGCGCACAGCCCTAGAACGGCAGCCTGGCCAGCCCTTTGCTGACCAGAATGACTTCCCCGCTGTTTGCGGGCAGTGAAATGATGGTGCCGTCCTGCCCCAGTGTGTAGCTTGGGAAGATCACCTCCACCCCGTCCAGCCAGGCCGCGTCCAGCCCCGGTAGGGGTAGGGCCGGTACGATGTGGTAGAACAGCAGGTGCTTGACGCCGGCATCCCTGGCGGTTTCCGCGGCCTCCAGCGGGCTGGTGTGGTAGTCGAGAATATCGGCGGTGATTTTGGCGACGCTCTGGTTATTGGTGATGGTCGCCGCGCGATTGACGACGCCTACCAGCTCCGGCGACAGCGCTTCATGCACCAGCAGGTCGGCGCGGGCCGCCATCTGCTCCAGGTTGTAGGACTTGGCAGTATCGCCAGAGATCACGACCTTGCGGCCCGCATAGCTGACGCGGTAGCCCACCGCCGGTGATACGGGGGTGTGATCGACGCGGAACGCTTCCACGCTGACACCGTCCTTGGCATAGACCTTTGCCGCATCGCCATCGGGGGGCGCAGGGAAGGCCTGTGGCACCATGCCGGCGCCGGACAGCGGTGCGACCTCGTCACCGTGGTGGGTGTTGCGATAGACCGCATCCCGCTCGTAGGCCTTGTTGAAGCCGCCGATGATGTCACTGACGCCTGGCGGCCCGTAGACTGGCAGCGGGAAGCTGTGAGTGCCCTGTACCCAGCGCAGGGTCGCGATCTCCCCCAGGCCGTCAATGTGGTCAGAGTGGAAGTGGGTCAGGAAGACCGCCTCGATGTTGCCCAGCGGGTAGCGCAGCAGGCCCAGGTTGCGAGCGCCGTTGGTGCCGGCGTCGAAAATGAACATGCGCTCGCCGGCAATCACGGCGACACAGGGGCCCGAGCGCAGGCGATCGGGCATCGGGCCGCCGGCACCACACAACACGACATGCAATCCCGGCCCGAGGTCCTGCAGGGGTGTGGCCAGCATGGCACTGAGGGCGCCTCGCTCCATTACGCTGCGAGAGATGTCCGCACGTTTGAAGTAGGCGGGCACCGCGGCGATGGCCAGCAACAGGAACAGCAGTATCAGCAGTCGTCTCATCAAATGTCCTGGTCAGGTGATGATGGTTCTAGTCATGTGAAGTGGAGCTCACCGTGCACCGCGTCACGAAACAAGGCGTCTAATTCTACTGCAGTTATGGGGCCGGCGTTGCTGGGGGTCGAAGGATCCGCAAAAGCGGCGGCGCCGATTTCGGCCGCCTCACTGGTGTCCAGTTCCAGGGCCGACAGGGCGTGGGGAATCTCCAGGGCGGATCGCAGGGCCAGCAATTCCTCGACCAGGTCGGCGGTGGTTGATCCGGCGATACCCAGTGCTTGGCAGAGCGCTGGCATGCGGGGTTCCAGGTAGCGCGCGTTGCGCGCCACGCCAAAGGGCAGGATCACTGCATTGGCCAGGCCGTGGTGCACGTTGTGGCGAGCGCCGATAACGTGGGACACCGAGTGGATCGAGCCCAGGCCCTTCTGGAACGCGGTGGCGCCCATGGAGGCTGCGACCAGCATATGGCCGCGAGCCTCCAGGTCATTGCCGTCGGTCACCGCACGCGGCAGCCACTGCCGCACCATGCGCATGGCTTCGATGGCAATACCCTCCGCCATCGGGTGATAGCCCGGCGCGCACCATGCCTCCAGGGCGTGCACAAAGGCATCCACCCCGGTCCAGGCGGTGATACTGGGCGGCAGCCCCACGGTGAGGGTGGGGTCCGAAATCACCAGCGCCGGCATCATGGCCGGGTGAAAGATAATCTTTTTGGTGCGTGCTTCCTCGTCCAGGATCACCGCGGCGCGACCCACTTCCGAGCCCGTGCCGGCCGTGGTGGGTATCGCGATGACCGGCGCAATTGCGTCGGAGTCGGCGCGCGTCCAGTTGTCACCGATGTCTTCGAACACCCAGAGTGAATGGGATTGTCGCGCCACCAGTGCGATGGACTTGGCCGCGTCCAGGGCTGAGCCGCCACCCAGCCCGACCACACCGTCGCAGTCGCCGTCCAGAAAGGCTTTCACGCCGCTCTCCACGTGCCGTCCGGCAGGGTTGCCGTCGACATCGCTGTGAAACGCGGCCGTGAGACCGGCATCCTCGAGCAACTCCCGGGCGCGGGCGACAAAACCCAGATTCGCCAGCCCGCGGTCGGTCACCAGCAGCGGGCGCGACAAACCCAGGGAACGGCAGGCCTTCGGCAGGTCCTCCAGTCGACCGTTTCCAAACCACATACGTGTGGGGTAGTGCCAGTTGGCGCTGGGCAGGCTCATTTAAATGATTTCGAAGTAGCGCTTGAGCTGCCAGTCGGTGACCGCCTTGCGCTGTTCGGTGTCCTCCCACTCCCGGGTATAGGCGTAGTGGTCTACAAAGGCTTCACCGAACAGCTCCCGCGCGGCGCTGGATTTGCGCAGTCGGGCGGCGGCTTCACTCAAGGTGGTGGGCAGTTGCAGCGCCCGCGGGAAGCGGCCGCTGTAGGCATCGCCCGCGAAGGGCTCGCCCGGTTCCACCCGATGTTCGATGCCCCAGAAGCCGGAGCCAAAGGCGGCAGCCAGTGCCAGGTAGGGGTTGATGTCTGCCGCGGCGATCCGGTACTCAACCCGCTGCGCCGGTGGCGTACCCGGGATCGCCCGCAGCGCGCAGGTGCGGTTGTCGATGCCCCAGGTCGCCGCCGTGGGCGCCCAGAAACCCGGTACCAGGCGGGTGTAGCTATTGCAGGTGCCCGCCACCAGGCACAGCAGTTCCGGCAGCAGCTTCTGCTGGCCGCCGATAAACCAGCGCATGGTGTCGGAGATGTTGTTGGGTTTGCTCTCGTCGTGGAACACAGGCTGGTCGTCACCATCCTGCAGGGACAGGTGCAGGTGGCCTGACTGGCCGGGGTAGTCACCGGACCAGCGTGCCATGAAAGTGGCCATCAGGCCCTGCTGTTGGGCCAGCACCTTGGTGAAGGTCTTGAACAGGGTGGCGTTGTCGGCGGCGCGCAGGGCAGGGGTGTGTTCCAGGGCCGCCTCCAGCACCCCGGGCCCGGTTTCGGTGTGCAGTCCTTCCAGGGTCATCCCCATGCCTGCGGTCATGGCCAGCAACTGGTGGTAGAAGTCCGCGTGGGTCGAGTTGCGCAGCACCGAGTAACCGAAGTTCCCCGGCGTCATCGGTTGCGGATTGCGATAGCCCTTGTCCTGCAGGCTGTCCGGCGTTTCGTCGAACAGGAAAAACTCGAATTCCGCGGCCGCCGTAGCGCTGAAACCCAGGGATTCACCGCGGGCCAGGACTCGCTTGAGCAGGGCGCGGGGACAGACGGCGGCCGCCTCATGCCCATCGAAGTCGGCGAGAAACAGGGTGCTCTGGTGGTCTTCCAGGGGCAGGGGGCGACAACTCGACGGATCGATATGTGCCCAGGCATCGGGGAAGGCGCGCGCCCAGCCGGTATAGGAATCCTCGGCGTAAAGCTCGTCGGCGGAATCCCAGCCGAAGATGACGTCACAGAAGCCAAAGCCTTTTTCCAGTGCGGAGAGAAACTTCTTGCGGCTGACGTATTTACCGCGCATTACGCCGTCGAGATCCGTCACAGCGAGCTTGATGTTCTCGATGCCGGCCTCGCGAACGAACGAAGCGGCACTTTCGCTGTCAATTACATTCCTTGCATCCACAGGCGGCCCTTTGTTTTGTGTCGTCGTTCAACGGAAGCCTCGCTATCATAGACGTATGCTTGATACACGACCACTGCTCCTCGAATCGGACTTCCCGGTAATCCATCGGCAGCAGATCAGTACCCTGCAGGTGAACCTGGGCTACCGCTGTAACCTCAGCTGCGTGCACTGCCACGTCAATGCCGGGCCCACCCGCACCGAGGAAATGGACGCCGAGACCGTCGACCAGCTGATCATGCTGTTGGACCGGTTGGTGCCGGCCACCCTGGACCTCACCGGCGGTGCCCCGGAGCTCAACCCCCATTTCCGCCGGTTGGTGCGTGCGGCCCGCGAGCGCGGCATCGAGGTGATCGACCGCTGCAACCTGACCATCCTGTTCGAGCCGGGCCAGGAAGACCTGGGTCAGTTCCTGGCCGGCGAGGGTGTAGTGATCACGGCCTCCCTGCCCTGCTACCTGGAGGAAAACGTCGAACAGCAGCGCGGCAAGGGTGTGTACGATGAGAGCATTCGCGCCATCCGTTATCTCAATGAGCTGGGCTATGGCGACGCGCTGGAGTTGAACCTGGTGTACAACCCGGTGGGACCGGTGCTGCCGCCACCCCAGGAGGGTCTGCAGGCTGATTACAAGCGCGAGCTGGCGAATCGCTATGGCATTGTGTTTAACCAGCTGTTCACGATCACCAATATGCCTATCAGTCGCTTCGGCGCGGTACTGCTGTCCCAGGACCAGTACTACGACTATATGCACCTGCTGCGCGACAGTTTCAGCGCCGCCAATCTCGATACGGTCATGTGCCGCAGCCTGGTGAGCGTGGACTGGCAGGGTAACCTTTACGACTGCGACTTCAACCAGATGCTGGAGATTCCGCTGGTGGCCAGCGACCGGCGCCGCCATATACGTGACCTGCTGGCCGACCCGACGCTGGCGAATACGCGCATTACCACGGGCGAACACTGCTATGGCTGCACCGCCGGCCAAGGCAGTAGCTGTGGCGGCGCCCTGGAGAGTTGAACAAACCCACGCTCAGCCTGGTGATGCCCGTCTTGAACGAAGCGCCGGAGCTGGCGCTCCGCCTCGACGCCCTTCAGCCATGGCGCGCCAGCGCCGAGCTGATCCTGGTGGATGGTGGCAGCGAGGACGCTAGCCTGGGCATTGCCGCTTCCCGGGTTGACCGGGTGCTGGAATCTCCCCCCGGTAGAGCTCGCCAGCAGAACACCGGTGCCGGCGCGGCCGCTGGCGACTATCTTTTGTTCCTCCACAGTGATACCCGACTGACCATAGAGCCCACTGCGCTCCTCGAAGCGCTGGGGAAAGCGCCGGCCTGGGGCTTTTTTTCGGTGCGGCTGGCGGGCCGCGACTGGCGCTTCCGTATCATTGAACGCTTCATGTGCTGGCGCTCACGGCTGACCCGGGTGGCGACCGGTGACCAGGCCCTGTTTGTCAGGCGCGAGCTGTTTGAACAACTCGGCGGCTTTGCCGACCTGCCGCTGATGGAAGACGTGGAGCTCAGCAAGCGCCTGCGGCGGGTCGCCAACCCCGTCATCATGGCGCCGCCGGCTGTCACCTCAAGCCGGCGTTGGGAACGGCGCGGTGTAGTGCGCACGGTATTGCTGATGTGGGAACTGCGGCTGCGGTACTGGCTGGGCGCCGCTCCCGCTGACCTGGCGCGGCGCTACCGTGCCTGAGCTGCTGATTGCGCAACTGGCGCGGGCGCCGGACGCTGGCAAGGTGAAGACACGCCTGTTTGCCGCCCTGGAGCCTGCCCGGGCCGCTGAGCTGCATGCGGCGATGGTGTTGTATATCTGTCGGCAACTGTCCCCCGCGGGGCATCTGCAGGTATGGGTACAGGGTGATATGTCGGACCCGTTGTTTGCCGACTGCCTTACCCAGGGTGCCCGCAGCCTGCATCCCCAGCACGGTGACGATCTGGGCGCACGTATGTCCCACATCGTCAAAACCGGGCTTGAGACCGCAGGCCGGGTGTTGCTGGTGGGCAGTGATGCCCCGGGACTGAAAGCCAGCCACGTTGCCGCGGTGGCGGCGGCGCTGGAGTCGGCCGATGCCGCGTTTGTGCCGGCGCTGGATGGCGGCTATGTGATGCTGGGACTGGCGGGGCACTGTCCCGAGCTATTCACTGGCATACCCTGGGGCACTGACAGAGTGCTGGCCTTGAGCCTGGAGGCCCTGGCGGGGGCCGGCCGTCGCGCGGTAGTGCTGGACCCCGTGCCGGACATCGATCGACCCGAGGACCTCCGGTACCTGCCGGAAGACCTGGTCTGGTGAAGCCCACTCGCGCTCAGGCGCTGGCCGAGGCCTCCTCCGGTACCGGCGTCGTCACCGGGCTCGACCGCTCGTAGAGCAAAAACGCAATCGCCGTGCAGTAACTCAGGTTGGTCTGCAGTTCCTTGTCCGGATCGCTGAGAAAAGCGCGCTGGCTGGCCAGTCCGCGAACCCTGGAAGCCAGGTCCGGATTGAACGCCAGGTGCTTGTCCCAGATATCACGGTGCTGCATCGGCGTGATGTGGAAAATGCCGAGGCCGTCATTACGAGCTGAGAATAACCCGAGATCGGGTGCGTTGGTTGCGGCAGAGAGCAGGAAAGCTTCGGTGTCGGGATTCCACACCCCCAAGTATTGCAGGGTGGGCTGGATTACCTGGTCCTTCAGGTGTTCCACCGTTACGTACATACAAGCACCATGTAGCCACCTCACAGCGTGCACCGCGACCGCCGAGTAAAGGGGATACTGGCAATGCAGGCACGGATCCAGTCAGGGTGGATTAGGGTTGCCCCGCGTCCACAGTCCGTCATGTTTCGTTCGCACCGCACGTTTCGCAGGCATTTCACTGCTCCCGCTACTCGTACGTGGCAATGGTCAGGCAGGGTGTTCAGGCCTGCCGGCACGGCTGTTAGCCGATTGTTTTTATTGTGGTTTTTATTTAAACACAGCTTCCCGGGCGTGGCTATACAAAGATAGGCGGCAAGCGGCTGCCCTAGCCACCCGCCAGTTTCACTCGATAGCCGCGTTTTTCGAGTTCCTGTTTCAGGGTGTCGCGGGCATCGCCCTGGATTTCTATGCTGCCCTCGCGGGTGCTGCCACCCACGCCGCAGCGCTTTTTCAGTTCCTTGGCCAGCACTTTCAGTTGATCGGGAGGCAAGGGCAGGCCGTCGATAACTGTCACGGCCTTGCCACCGCGGCCCTTGGTCTCCCGGCGGATGCGCACCACGCCGTCCCCGGTGCTGGCGGGCCGTGCCTTGCCGCAAACGCACTGGGCTACCGCCCGCTGACACTGGGGACAAAGGCGACCGAGCTCCGTCGAGTACACGGGGCGACTGTCACGGCCTTTCGACCTGCCCATGGCGGTTTTCCTGTGGTAGTGGCAGCGTCGGTATAATAGCGCCGCCGCGCTGCTGCAAACCAGAGCAGCCGGCGTCGACATTGGCATTCAGCAGGAGATCCGGGCGATGGGCCAGGAAGACCAGTTGCAGCGGTTGCGGCAGCAGGTAGTGGAGCTACAAACGCAGGTGGCTTTCCAGGAGCAGGCGATGACTGACCTCAGCGAGGCCCTGGCCAGCCAGCAGCGCGACCTGGCGGCTATCCAGCGAGAGTGGGCTGCCGTGAAACAGCAGTATGCGAGCCTGCGTGAGCAACTGCCGGCAACGACACCGGCGGATGAAAAACCGCCTCATTACTGACGCCCGGCAAGTAGGTCATGGCGTGTCAGCCCAGGGCTTCCACGTCCTCTGCCTGGGGGCCCTTGTCACTGTCGACCACCACAAAGGAGACGCGCTGCCCGTCGCGTAGCTGACGCCGATCGCGGTTCGGCCCGCGGATAGAGCGGAAGTGTACGAAGATCTCCTCACCATTCTGGCGGCGGATAAAGCCAAAGCCCTTGCTGACATTGAACCATTTTATCTCGCCTTCCTCGCGTCCATCGGTGGCGTTTTCGTCGCCCCGGTGGGGGCCTGAAGGCCCGACCGCCAGCAGCGATGCCGCGCAACAGGCGGCGACCAGGACCAGTGCCAGCAACACAGGGTGTTGCGCCAGCTTGAAATAGGTCACCAGCGCGGTCGCGACCAGCGCGGCGGTGATGGCAAGCAGCAGTTGGTACGGTAGTCTCATGAGGGCTGTTCGCTTGGCGTGTGCGCGCCACTATACCGAATTCGTGAACACGCTGCGCATCCCGGGGCGCCAGGGCGGCGAGGGGGCTAAGCGGGTAATGCCAGGCCGAAACAACTATGCCCCAAGGGAAAGTTTTGGGGGAAAGGGGGGCCGTACTGCAGTGAACACAGCAGCGGTAAACATCGGCCAGGCGCCAACTGAGCCCGGCTGCGAAAGGAGGGCGGGGCGCCTGCTGCGAGCAGCCTGTGCCCCGCGCGGCGGTCAGACTTTTGCTACGTCTTCCGCCTGCAGCCCCTTGGGGCCCTCAACAATCGTAAATTCGACTTCCTGTCCTTCATTCAGGGTGCGGTAGCCATCGCCCTGGATGGAACGGAAGTGTACAAAGACATCTTCATTGCTGTTCTCATCCCGGGTGATGAACCCGAACCCCTTGGCATTGTTAAACCACTTTACGGTGCCAGTTACCCGCTCACTCATACCACTCATCCTCGACTTGTAGCCCTTTCTTCGTTGTTATATCCAGCCGCGGTACTGCTAGTTTTTTAGTCGTTATCCGCGCCTGGAACTTGTATTCCTTGCATCGAGGGTATGGCCCGAAGGCCACCGGCGCTTTCTTTGCGCCTTGTCTTTAGCGCTACATGCGCTGTATTTGTTCTACCTGTACCTGCAGCTTCTCCAGTGCCTGCTGCTGGCTGTCCAGTTTCTGCCGCTCCTTCGCAACAACTTCGGCCGGAGCCTTGTCGACAAATGCGGCATTGGAAAGCTTCTGCCTGACCCTCTGCGCATCCTTGTCCAGCTTGTCGATTTCTTTGGCCAGCCGCGCGAGTTCAGCTTCGCGATCAATCAGGCCTGCCATGGGGACGAGGATCTCGAGGTCGTCTACCAGTGCCGCGGATGCCGCCGGTGCCTCTTCCCCGTCCTGCAGGAAGCGGATGTCGGACAGCTTTGCGAGCTTGGTTAAGTACTGAGCGTTGTCTTCCAGCCTGGTTTTATCTTTATTGTTACCGTTGCGCAGCAGTACGGAGATTTCCTTACCTGGCGGGATAGCCATTTCCCCGCGAATATTCCGTATGCCGACAATCGCAGCTTTAAGCCATTCTATATCCGCGGTCGCGGAAGTGTCTATTTTTTTGTCTTCCGCCAGCGGGTACGGCTGCAGCATGATGGTAGGGCCTTCGCGGCCCGCCAGCGGCGCTACCCGTTGCCAGATTTCCTCGGTGATAAACGGCATCAGCGGGTGCGCCAACCGCAGCGCAGCTTCCAGCACGCGTATCAGCGTGCGACGAGTGCCGGTCTTCAGCGCTTCGCTGGCGTTGTCATCCCACAGGGTTGGTTTCGAGAGTTCCAGGTACCAGTCACAGTACTCGTTCCAGATGAATTCATAGATCGCCTGGGACGCGAGGTCAAAGCGGTAGTTGCCGATGGCGCGTTCCACCTCGGCCTCGGTTTCCTGCAGGCGCGAGATGATCCAGCGGTCCGCCAGGCCCAGCTCGAAGGCCTCGTCCCTGGCGCCGCAGGCGGCGTCCTCGCAGTTCATCAATACATAGCGGGCGGCGTTCCAGATCTTGTTGCAGAAGTTGCGGAAACCTTCGATGCGGCCCACGTCGAACTTGATGTCGCGCCCGGTGGAAGCCAGCGAGTAGTAGGTAAAGCGCAGGGCGTCGGTGCCGTAGGCGGCGATGCCTTCCGGAAACTCCTTGCGGGTCATTTTCTCGATTTTGGCGGCCAGCTTTGGCTGCATCATGCCGGAGGTGCGCTTCTCGATCAGCGGCTCCAGCTCAATGCCGTCGATCAGGTCGATGGGGTCCAGCACGTTGCCCTTGGATTTCGACATTTTCTGGCCGTGGCTGTCGCGCACCAGCCCGTGCACATACACCTTGTGGAACGGCACCTCCTCGCGGAAGTGCAGCGTCATCATGATCATCCGGGCCACCCAGAAGAAGATGATGTCGAAGCCGGTCACCAGCACACTGCTGGGGTGGAAAGTGGCGAGGTCCTCGGTCTCTTCGGGCCAACCGAGGGTAGAAAAGGTCCACAGGGCGGAGGAGAACCAGGTGTCCAGCACATCCTCGTCCTGGCGCAGGCCCACCTCCGCTGCGATGCCGTTGGCCTCGCGCACAGCCTGCTCGCTCTCGCCCACGTAGACGTTGCCGGCCTCGTCGTACCAGGCGGGGATGCGGTGGCCCCACCAGAGCTGGCGCGAGACGCACCAGTCCTGGATGTCGCGCATCCAGGCGAAGTAAGTGTTTTCCCACTGCTTGGGTACAAACTCGATGTCGCCGTTTTCCACCGCGGCAATCGCTGGTTTGGCGAGCGTCCTGGCGTCCACGTACCACTGCCAGGTCAGGTAGGGCTCGATAACCACGCCGGAGCGGTCGCCACGCGGCACCTTGAGCGTGTGGTCCTCGGTTTTCTCCAGCAGGCCCTGGGCCTGCAGGTTCTCGATGATGCGTGCGCGGGCCTCAAAGCGGTCCAGGCCGCGGTAGGCCTCGGGCGCCTCGTCATTGATGGCAGCGTCGACGGTGAGGATATTGATAACGTCGAGTTGGTGGCGCTGGCCCATGTCCCAGTCATTGAAGTCGTGGGCGGGGGTGATCTTTACGCAGCCGGTGCCGAACTCGCGGTCCACGTAGTCATCGGCAATGACCGGGATCTGACGCCCGGTCAGCGGCAGGTCGATGGTGCTGCCCACCAGGTGGCTGTAGCGCTCATCCTCCGGATGCACTGCTACCGCGCTGTCGCCGAGCATGGTCTCCGGGCGGGTGGTGGCAACCACCAGGTGCCCGGAGCCGTCGCTCAGGGGATAGCGCAGGTGCCACAGGGAGCCCTGTTCTTCCTCGGATATAACCTCCAGGTCGGAGATCGCCGTGTGCAGCGCCGGGTCCCAGTTGACCAGGCGCTGGCCGCGGTAGATCAGGCCTTCCCGATGCAGGCGAATAAAGACTTCCTGTACTGCGGAGGACAGACCCGGGTCCATCGTGAAGCGTTCCCGGGACCAGTCCATGGAACTGCCGAGGCGGCGGAGCTGGCGGGTAATGGTGCCGCCGGAGTGTTCTTTCCAGTCCCAGACCTTTTCCACGAACTTGTCGCGGCCCAACTCGTGGCGGTCGGTGCCTGCCGCCTCCAATTGGCGCTCCACCACCATCTGGGTGGCGATGCCCGCGTGGTCGGTACCCACCTGCCACAGGGTGTTGCAGCCGCGCATCCGGTGATAGCGGATCAGCGCGTCCATGATGGCTTCCTGGAAACCGTGGCCCATGTGCAGGCTGCCGGTCACATTGGGCGGCGGAATCATGATGGAGTAGGGAGCTCCCTCGCCGCTGGGGGCGAAATAGCCGGAGTTCTCCCAGTGTTCGTACCAGCGGGATTCGATGTTCGCGGGCTGGAAAGTCTTGTCCATGAAGGTTTGCGGCTGCTCTAAAAAGCGCGCGATTATATCAGAGATCGCGCTTCTCGATGGGGTAGCCAAAGTGTTTGTAACGCTTCCAGGAATCGCGCAGGGGCTCACGGATTGCCGGGTCCTGCACTACGATTTCCAGCACCCGTTCAAAGCGGCCGACAAAGTCCGGCACCGCCAGGTCGAGGTTGATCATGACATCGTGGTGTTCGCCGGGGTCAGCCCCCCAGCCGATGGCAAGGTGCTCGGCGTCCTCACTGCCCAGTAGGCCGTGGGGCAGGAAGCTCTGGCGCCGGAAGCCCCACAGCAGTTCGTCCATGGCACGTGCCGCGCTCTCGTCGCTGGTGTGCAGGTAAATCCGATGACCTTCGCGAAACGCCTTCTCTGCCAGCCGGCAGGCAAAGCGCTGGCGCTCCCCCGGGTCTTCCTGGGGGAGCACGTAGAAGTCGACGCGGGTCATTGAAGTGCCTGCTGCCGGGTGGTGCTAACCGAGCTTCACGCCGGCACGGTCGAGCAGGTAGTGACTCAGCATGCCCACGGGGCGGCCGGTGGCGCCCTTGGGCGCGCTGTCCCAGGCGGTGCCGGCGATATCCAGGTGGGCCCACTTGTACTTCTTGGTGAAGCGTGCCAGGAAACAGGCAGCGGTAATACTGCCGCCCCCGGGGCCGCCGATATTCTGTATATCGGCGAAAGGGGAGTCGATCTGCTTCTGGTAGTCGTCCCACAGGGGCATGCGCCAGGGGCGATCGTGGCTGCTGTCTCCGGCCGCGGTGAGCTGTTCCGCGAGCTTGTCGTCGTTGGCATACATGCCGTGGGCGTGGGAACCCAGTGCCACCACGCAGGCACCGGTCAGGGTGGCGATATCGATCACTGCCTGTGGCTTGAAGCGTTCCGCGTAGGTGAGGGTGTCGCACAGCACCAGGCGGCCCTCAGCGTCGGTATTGAGAATCTCAATGGTCTGGCCAGACATGCTGGTGACCACGTCGCCGGGCTTGGTGGCCTTGCCGCTGGGCAGGTTTTCGGAAGCGGCGACCAGGGCGACCACATTGATAGGCAGGTTCATGGCGAGGACGGCGTTCATGGTGCCGAACACGCTGGCGGCGCCGCACATGTCGAACTTCATTTCGTCCATCTTGGCGCCGGGCTTGAGGCTGATGCCGCCGCTGTCGAAGGTAATACCTTTGCCGACCAGTACGTAAGGCTTCTTGGAGGCTGCGGCCCCCTTGTACTGCATGACGATAAGTTTGGCGGGCTGCTCACTGCCGGCGCTTACTGACAGGAAAGAGCCCATACCCAGTTCGCGCATCTGCTTCTCTTCCAGGATGCGGGTGGTCAGCTTGCTGTTGGCTTTGGCCAGTTTCCTGGCCTCGTTGGCAAGGTAGCTGGGTGTACAGATGTTGCCCGGCAGATTGCCCAGTTCCCGGGCCACGTTGATGCCTTCGCCTATCTGCTTGCCGAGCTTCAGGGCCCGATTGGCGGCGGCGGTTTTAGTGGCCTCGCCGCAGTTCACCAGCAGGCGGGCAGTTGCCAGCCCGGGACGCGGCTTGCTGAGAGTTTCCGTGTATTGATAGCTGGCAGCCTCCGCTGTACGAGCCAGTTGCTCCAGCAGTGCCCCCATGGGAACTGCGTCGCAGGCCAGTTCCTCGGCATGGAGGATGGCGTCTTTGGCCTTGCAGGACCTGAGTCCCTTCACTACTGCGGCGATCACCTTGCGAATCGCCGCTGTATCCAGTTTGCTGCGTGTGCCCGCACCGACCAGCAGGATGCGCTGCACACCTTTACTGTCCCCAGTGTGCAGCAACAGGGTGTCGCCGGCATTGCCGCCGATATCGCCAGCGGCGATGGCGGCGCTGACAATACCCCTGTAACGCTTGTCGAGTTGTTTTGCCGCGCCGCTGAGCTGCTTGCGCGGATAAACGGGTGCGATGGCACAGGCGGTCCTGGCGGCGCCTGCGTCCTTGAGAGTTCTGGCGGAAATATCCATGGCGAATTCCTGCAACGTGTTCCAAACTGATGAAGCTCGGGATTCTATGACGAAACGCCAATGCGCTGCGAGCGCTGGCGACCCCGGCGAGCCTTCGCGTCAACACTGTGTTCGGCATTTCGGTCGAGGTGTGGGAGGAAGCATGCGAATCATGGGAAACAGGGATGCTCCCGCCGGCCATCTGCAGCCGCTGCTGCTGGGGCTAAGCCTTGCTTTTCTATTGTCGTCCTGTCGCCTGTTGTTCGTGGTGCAGGGAGACGGCTTCGTGGTTTCTGCATCCAGCCAGGCGATCTACCGGCACGACGCCGTCATCGAGGTTGCCGGCGCCTTCAGCGACAGCTTCCGGCCGGTACCCCACCCCGGCCACAGCTTCGCCGGTTGGGGTGCACTGTGCCGCAACCAGCCCGTGGCGTGTCCTGTAGAGATACCGGAATCACTGGTCAGCTTTGATGTGGACGGCGCGCTGGAGCCGCGGTTCCTGCCAGGCTATGACGGCCCGCTGCGCCATACCGGGGGCCTCTTCTACGACGCTGATGGCCCTGACAACGGGCGGCTGACGATTCCACTGGGTGAGCTGGATATCGAAGGGGTGGGTGACGGTGATGCCTCGTTGCAGCTCTATCTTGCCACCCGGGAACTGGACTTCCTGCTGGCAGGTGAGCGAATTGGCGACGGTTTCGAGTTTAATCTGGCGGAACCCGGCCTCAGCTATAACGATCTCTGGCTGATGGTATCCGCGGTAGACAGTGAGGGCACGTTGGCTACCGTGGGCCTGGAAACCGAGACACCGCTGACTGCCGATGCGGCGTCGCTGAAAGCCTTCCGGCCCAACTCGCCCTACGCCGATGTATTGGCTGACTGCGCAAAGGTCATCACGCCGTTCTCCGCCTGTGAATTCAGTGAGCTGCCACTGCTGGGTATGGAAAACAGCAATCCTGACCTCGAAGACGTCATGGCGCGCCTGGTGGTGTCCCACGACTGGATGGGTGTGCGTTTCCAGCAGTTCCTGCAGCGCATGCCTGACGACATGCTGCAGATGTTCCGCGGTGTCACCGCCGTGGTTATCTCCGCAAACGTTCGGCCATCGTTCTACTACCCGCTCACCGGAGCGATTCATATAGATCCTGCGCTGGTCTGGCTGTTAAACGAGGAGAAAGCAACGGTGTCAAAGGCCCCGGATTTCCGAGCGAACTTTGGGGATGAGCTGGACTTTCGCTATTTCGCCGAATACCTGGAGGGGGCTTTTGCCGCCTTCGAGTTTTTCTCCCTGGATGGCGACCGGGAGCGCACGGTAGGTGAGGCAGAGCGGCTGTTCGGCATTGTGATGTATCACGAGTTGGCACACGCCAATGACTTTGCACCCCCATCGCGCATGGGCACGCTGTCGCCTTCTCACAGCATGATCGAAGCTTATACCGCTAACGAAGCATTCTCCGCCACGGCGGTCCTGGAAGCGGTCAGCCCGCTGCGTGCAGAACTGGTCCGGGAAATGGCAGCCATCAGTTTTGGCGGCGTTGAGCCCACCGCAAACCAGAAGCGGATAACCGCATACGAGGTGGGAACCGCCTTTGCGGGCGATTCCGCGGTGGACTTTTACGGTCACTATACCGGGTTTGAGGATACGGCGACCCTGGTGGACCAGCTTATGTCCCGTCATCACTTTGGCATAGATTACCTGGCCGCGTTCGTGACACGCCCGGCCTTTGAGAGCTTCGCCAGTTGTGACGACTACCGGGTTGGCTGGGGTCAGTTGGGGCGCATCGGCGACCCGGCAGTGTCTGCCAGGGCGGAGCTTGTTCTGCAGGTGATTCTCGGCAGGTCCGATGTGTCTTCATACTTTGCTGGCCTGCCGAGCCCCAGGACCCTCCCGGTGGCAGAGGGTTACTGTACTGCCGCCGGCAGAGTGCTTGCAGGCGCCAGTGCTCCCCAGGGTCTGCGCCAGCCTTACATGGGCAGGCCGCCAGAGCGCCCTGTTAAGCGTGTGCCGAGGGTGCTGCGTCTTTACCTGTAGCTGCCTTGTCAGGCTTGGGCAACAGTTCTAGCTCCGTCCGCGACACATAGTCGTGCCAGCAGCGCTTGTTGCGATCTACCAGGCTCCACAGGTAGCCGGCACCCGCGGGTAATAGTGAAAGTGCCGCACCCAGGCAGCGCAGCAGTGCCTGCCCGGGACTGATCGCATCGCCATCGAAGCTGCGCAGCCTCAGTCGCCAGGCCTGCATGCCCAGGGTTTGGCCCTTTAGCAGCCAGAAATAGCTGTAGAAACCGACGATGCAGCCCGCGGTAAGCAGCTGTACCAGCCAGGGGGGAAGGGTGGCACTGTAGTCGCCGTTGCCCGGGTCGCCGCTGATGGCGACACCGATACCGGTAGCCACCGCGACTACGGCCATGACCATGGGCAATACCAGGAAGGTGTCGTAGAGCATGGCGGCCAGCCGTCTCAGCAGGCCGGGGCGTTCAAACTGTTGCATTGCCTGGATAGTACTCCTGGGAGTTGCCGGGACCGCGGTTTCGCTCAGACGCTGCCATGCTAAAGTCGCCGCATGAACGTATTGCTGGTCGAAGACGACAACCGGGTGGCAGATTATATCTGTGAGGGCCTGGGTAGTGCAGGTATTAGCGTGCGGCGCGCCGAGGACGGCACCAGCGGCCTGCAACTGGCCCGCGAGGGCCGCTACGATGTGATGGTGTTCGACCGCATGCTGCCTGGGCTGGACGGGCTCAGCCTGGTACAGGCGCTGCGCGATGACGGCATTGCAACTCCAATTCTTATCCTCAGCGCACTGGGTGAGGTGGATGACCGGGTCAAGGGGCTGCAGGCCGGCGCCGACGATTACCTGGGCAAGCCGTTCGCCTTCGCCGAACTGCAGGCACGCCTGGAAGTGCTGGCGCGGCGCCGCGCTGAAGAGACCAGCCCGACAGTCCTGACCGTCGAAGACCTGTCCATGGACCTGCTCAACCAACAGGTGGCGCGCGGCGACAGTGCCATCAAGCTGCAACCCCGTGAATACAAGCTGCTGGAGTACCTGCTGCGCAATGCGGGCCGGGTGGTGACACGGGCCATGCTGCTGGAACATGTCTGGGGTTACCACTTCGATCCGCAAACCAACGTTATCGACGTGCATATCAGCCGCCTGCGGCAGAAGATTGACCGGGGCTTTCCCAGCGCGCTGCTGGAAACGGTGCGCGGCGCCGGCTACCGCCTCGGGCCGCCTTTGCCCGATGAGGGCGCCCCGTGAACCTGCGCGCCATTCTCACCAGCCTTACCTTCCGATTCATGCTGCGCTACGTGGTGGTGCTCAGCCTGGCGGTGTTCCTGGTGATGGCGCTGATCTACGGCATCTTCACCTACAGCTACTTCCAGGAGCTGCAGGATGCGGTGGTGGACGAACTGGATACCGTCAGCCTGATCTACAGCGGGCAGGGGCTGCCGGGTGTCGAGCAGTACATCGCCGATCGCGACCGGGACGCGGAGGCTCGGCAGTTCCAGTACCTGCTGGTGGATGACGACTACCGGAAGGTGGCTGGCACGCTGGAAACGTGGCCGGAGTATCGTGAGCTGGGGGAGGGCTGGATGGCCTTTGGCCTGACCTTGACCGGCTTTGACGGGGGCGGCCGCGAGGAGCTGCTGGGTCGGCCGCTGAACCTGCCCCAGGGCGGCTACCTGCTGGCAGCGCTGCGCTACAACCAGGTGATCGAGTCGGCCCGGCTGGTGTTCATCACGCTGCTGCGGACCATGATTGCCACGGTGTTGCTGGGAGTGATTGGCGGCTTCTTTGCGGCGGCCAATACCCTGCGGCGTATTGATAGCGTCAATGAGGGCATTGACGACATCGTGCACGGCGACCTGTCCCAGCGCATTCCACTGGGTGATTCGGTGGGCAACGTGCGCCGCCTGATAGAGAACTTCAACAGCATGCTGGACCAGACCGAATCGCTGATGCACGGTGTGCGCACCGTGTCGGACAACATCGCCCACGACCTGCGCACGCCGCTCACTCATATCCGCAACAACCTGACGCGGCTCAAGCAAACACTGCCGGAGAACAGCGGCGAGGATGTGCAGGCCATCATTGACGAATGTGACGATATTCTCTCGACCTTTAACGCCCTGCTGCGTATTGCGCAACTGGAAGCGGGTAACCGTATCTCCACTTTCTCGCGGGTGGACCTGGAGGAACTGGTGCGGGACGTGGTGGAGCTTTATGAGCCCCTGGCCCAGGAGAAATCAGTGACCGTGGCCTGCTCGGGCGGGGAAAGCGTAAGCTGGGACGGCGATCGCGACCTGATCTTCCAGATGCTGGCCAACCTGCTGGACAATGCCGTGAAGTACACGCCTCCCGGTGGCCAGGTAGAGGTGCGGCTGGTCGCGGACGCCTCGGGCCAGCCGAGAATCAGCGTGGCCGACAGCGGGCCTGGCATCCCCGAGACTGACCGCGAAAACGTGTTCCAGCGATTTTTTCGGCTGGAATCCAGCCGTAAACAACCCGGTAGCGGGCTGGGCCTGAGCCTAGTAAGAGCGGTGGTGGCCCTGCACCGGGGAACAATTCAGCTGCTGGATAACAGCCCGGGCTTGCGGGTGGAAGTGTCCCTGGGCTAGCTCAGCCCGGCGTGTCGAAAGTGCTTGCCAGCTTGATATGGCTGGTATCCGGGGCTTCCGCCTCGTCCTTCTTGCGGTAGGCCTCTTCCAGTACATCGCTGCCTTCCGGAGCGAGGTCAATCGCGCTGGTGTCGACAGACACCGGTTCCCGGTCGTCGTCGAGGTGGGGAATGTCTTCGCCCACCTCACCCATGCTGAGGTGACTGGTGTCCGGGTCCAATTCCACCACGGCGTCTTCCAGCGTGGGAATGTCTTCGCCTACCTCGCCCATGCTCATGTGGCTGGTATCCGGCGCGGGAGTTTCCTCTCGCTCGATAGCCTCCGGCGCACTGAACTCGGGTGCGAGGTGAATAGCGCTGGTATCGATATCCAGTTCTTCGAAGCCCGCTCGCTCGTCTTCTCGCAGCACGTCACTGCCCGCGGGGGCCAGGCTGAAGCTGTCACCAGTGTCGGAAGCTGCCGCCGCCGCGGGGCTGGTGGCGGGTGGTGCCGATGGCTCTGCGGCCGCGCCAGCCGTGCCTGCAGCCGGGGCATCGTCGCCGGGTGCCGGTTCGCCGGTGAGTGCCGCCAGACGTTCGGCCATGCTCTGTTTCTTTGGGGCGGGCGTTTCTGGTGCGGCTGCCTCGGAAGGCTTTGCCGCCGGTTTGTCAGCGCCGTGCGCGCGGATCAGGGGTATTGCACCGGCTTTCTGCATCGCGGCCTTGTACTTGATGGCGGCCTGCTTTTCCACGCCGCGCTTGATGAGCTGTGGTTTGCCGGAAAACAGCTTGTCTACCGTCGCGGGGTTGGCCTTGAACAGTTTGGCGATGTTCTCCCGCACCGTCGCCTCGTCATGACCATCGACGATTTTTCCCGCGAAGAAAATGTCATAAAGCTCGCTCATGGGCCAAGTATATGCCCGGCCCTGGGCCGCAACAAAAGCTTTGATTTGATAAGATTAAAGGTTCCTTGAGGGCGAGAGTCAGACCCAGATGACGGTAGCAGTGCAGGATCACAGGGTGCCAACACGCTATGTAGTGTCCTTGCTGCGCCTTGTTCCCGCGGACTCACCGGTGCAGCGCGAGATACTGGATTCCGCGGGGCTTGAGTTTGACCCGCTGGACGCAAAGGCCCCGGACTGGCGCACCGATGTCAGTGCCATGCAGTACAGTCGCGTCTACCAGCAGGTGCTTGCCAGAATCGAGGACGAGAGCTTCGGGCTCAAGCCCGGGTCAGCGGTCTCTCCCGGGGCGTTCAGGATGATGTGTTACGCTGTGATGTCATGCGAGAACCTGGGCCGCGCCATCCGCCGCGCATCGGATTTCTACCGCACCCTGTTTCCGGAGCAGCTACCGCTGTACACCAATTTCTCAGAGCAAACCGCCCGGGTCGGTTACCGGGAGGCGCTGTCAGCCGCCGGGGCTGTGGATGCTGATGCGCCGGTGGATCTTCTTGACGTTTATGCCTTATCCGCCTGGCACCGGTTTTTCGGTTGGCTGACCGGCCGTGCCCTGGAACTGCGGCGGGTGGACTTCGTCGGTCGTAAACCCGCTTCAGCGGCCAAGTACCGTGAGCTGTTTGCCTGCCCCGTGTATTTCGGCCAGCCTGCCAATTTGCTCTATTTCGACAGCGCGAGCCTGCGGCTGCCCGTGGTGCACACCGAGCAGTCGGTGGACGAATTCCTGCGAACCGCGCCGTACCAGTTGTTGACCATGACACGGGATCGGCACGGCCAGAGCCTGGTGGCACGGGTGCGGGCTATGATCGGCCATGATTTTTCCGACGGCTTCCCAGGCTTCGACACCATTAGCCGGGCGCTGAATATGTCGGCGCCGACACTGCGGCGTCGACTGAAGAAAGAGGGCACGACCTTCCAGCAGCTCAAGGATGAATGCCGCCGGGAAGCGGCCTGTCGCTACCTGGGGCAGGCCGACCTGTCGATCAACACGGTGGCGGATCACCTGGGCTTTACCGATCCCAGCGCCTTCCACCGATCCTTCAAGAAATGGACCGGCATGACGCCGGGCGCCTTTCGCGCCGGTCTGCTGGAGGGTTCCATCACACCGGAGGGGCAGTATAATCCGCCGCCATGACAGTACAGCAGCAGATAGAACAGAAGCTCGCGGACGCCCTGGCGCCAGCGCACCTCGAGGTTCTCAATGAGAGCCACCAGCACAATGTGCCGCCCAATTCCGAAACGCACTTCAAGGTAGTGGTGGTCGCCGATAGCTTCGCGAGTCAACGCAAGGTGGCGCGCCATCAGTCGGTTTACGCGCTGTTGGGCGAGGAACTGGCGGGGCCGGTACACGCCCTGGCGCTACACACTTACACCCGTGACGAGTGGGAGGAGCGCTTCGGCGAGGCGCCCTTGTCACCGCCCTGCCTGGGCGGCAGCAAAGCCGAAGCCGGCCAGAGCGAGGGAGACCCCGCGTGACTGACACCGTCGTCGCGGCGCTGTACAAATTCGTCACCCTGGAAAACTATCGAGAACTGCGCGAGCCGCTGCTGGACGAGTGCCTGGCCGCTGGCACTCGCGGTACCCTGTTGCTGGCGGCGGAAGGCATCAACGGCACGATAGCGGGCAGCCGGGAAGGTATCGACCGGGTGTTGGCCTACCTGAAAAGCGACCCCCGGCTGGCAGACCTTGAACACAAGGAGTCCTACGACGATCACCTGCCGTTTTACCGTATGAAGGTGAAGCTCAAGAAAGAGATTGTCACCATGGGCGTGGAGGGGGTGGACCCCAACCGCCAGGTAGGTACCTATGTGGGACCGGCGGACTGGAACGCGCTGGTGGAAGATCCCGAGGTGCTGCTGATCGACACCCGCAACGACTATGAGGTGGCAATCGGCAGCTTCCGCGGCGCCGTCGATCCGCACACCACCACCTTTCGAGAGTTTCCCGCCTACGTACGCAGCCACTTCGACCCGGAGAAACATCGCAAGGTGGCCATGTTCTGCACCGGTGGCATTCGCTGCGAGAAGGCTTCGGCCTTCATGCTGGGTGAAGGCTTCGAGGAGGTTTACCACCTGGAGGGTGGCATCCTCAAGTATCTGGAAGAAGTGCCGCCCGAGGAGAGCACCTGGGAAGGCGAGTGCTTTGTATTCGACAATCGCGTATCGGTCGATCATCACCTGCAGAAGGGGCATTATGACCAGTGCCACGGTTGCCGGCATCCGATTACCGAAGCGGACAAGCTGTCGCCCCTGTACATGAAGGGTGTTTGCTGCCCCGGCTGCCATGACCGCCTCAGCGATGATCAGAAGGCGCGCTTTGCCGAACGTCAGAAGCAGGTGGAACTGGCGGCTGCGCGCAATGAGCAACACATTGGCGGCCCCCCGCCCGAGCGCCAGTTGGCGAAAGCGATGCAGAACCCACACCCCGACGCAGCCGAGGGTTATTGAGTGCCAAGCTGCGGGGAAACACTGGTCAAACTGCTTGAAGGCTACGGGGTAGATACAGTCTTCGGTATTCCCGGCAACCACACGGTGCAGCTCTACCGTGGACTTGCCAACTCAGCGATTCGCCATGTCAGTCCCCGGCACGAACAGGGCGCGGCCTTCATGGCCGACGGCTATGCCCGCGCCTCGGGCCGTGTCGGCGTCTGCTTCCTGATTTCTGGACCTGGCCTCACCAACGCCGCCACCGGCATGATGCAAGCGCTGGCGGATTCTATTCCCATGCTGGTGATTACCGCCGTCGCCGCTCGCCGCGACCTGGGCATGGGCGAAGGGCGCCTGCACGAACTTCCCGACCAGGGCGCACTGGCTGCCCAGTGCAGCCGATTCAGCCACACCCTGATGGACTCTGCGGACCTGCCGCGGGTGCTGGCACGGGCTTTTGCTGTTTTTGCCGGTGAACGACCCGGTCCCGTGCATATCGAGTTACCACTGGATGTGATCACTGCCGATGCCGGTGACATGGACACCAGGCCCTGGCCCGTGCCTGCACGGCCCGGACCCGCACCGCATGCGGTCGCTGACGCAGCCGCCCTGCTGAACGAGGCGCGCCAGCCCGTCGTCATGCTGGGCGGCGGCGCCGTTGATGCCGGCGCAGAAGCGAAGGCGCTGGCTGAGGTGCTGGACGCGCCGGTATGCAATACCGTCAATGCCAAGGGCGTTATGCCAGCATCACATTCACTCGCCGTGGGCTCCAGCCCCTCCCTGGCGCCGGTGCGCGAAGCGCTGGCCGCGGCGGACGTGGTGCTGGCCGTGGGCACCGAGTGGGCCGAGACCGATTACGACATGCTGTTCCTGGGGGATGTCCGGCGCCAGGGCAGGTTGATCAGGGTGGATATCGACCCGCAACAGCTGGCTCGCAACCAGCGCCCGGCCCTGGCGGTCGCCAGCGACGCGGCGCTGTTTATGGCGGCCTTGGCAGACCGGCTTGAACCCGTAGAGCGGGGCGGTGCCCTGCGGACCGCTGCCATTCGCGACGCGGTCCGCCAGGAGGCGCACTATCACAGTGAGATGCAGGCGCTGTTTACCTGCTTGCAGACCGCGTTGCCGGATTTGCTGCTGGTAGGGGATTCAACCCTGCCGACCTATTACGCGGTGTGGCAATACGAATGTGAATCACCGCGACGCTATTTTCACTCCGCTACCGGCGGCGGCACTCTGGGCTTCGCCATCCCCGCCGGCCTCGGCGCGAAACTGGCACGCCCGGACCTGCCCGTCGCGGTGCTGATCGGCGACGGCTCCACCCAGTTCACCCTGACCGAACTGGCGGCCGGCGTCGAGGCGGGCCTGCCGGTGGCAGTGCTGGTCTGGAACAATCGCGGTTACCAGGAGATTCGTCAGGGCATGGTGGCCGCCGAGGTCGAACCGGTCGGCGTAGATATCTTCACCCCGGACCTGGTAGCCGCGGCGGCGGCGCTGGGCTGCCATACCGCAAGACCCACGGACCTCGACCGGCTGGCCGATTGCCTGCAGCAGGCTGTCCGGCAGGATCGGCCCACGGTAATCGAACTGCGGCAGGAAGACTTCCTGACCCAGCCGGCGGGTAACTGGTATTAGTCGATAGTACGCGGACCGCCTGTCCAGGCTCTCTGACGCTATCATTTTCTCATCGGATTTTTTGTGCCTCTTCGCAAGTAACGCAGCGGAGGAGGGCGTAAAGTCCCCAGGGCAGTTTACGCCCGATCTACGGAGCCAAGTTCTCCGCCATTGCCAAGACAAAAAAAGGCCCCGCTGATGCGGGGCCTTTTTGTGTTGATAGCTTCTTCGGCTTAGAAGAAGTTGTAGGTGACTTCCGCGCCGTAGCGAACGCCAGGCATGACCGGAGCGAAGGTGCCACCCAGCGGGAAGCCGCCAAGGTCATCCGGCAGCTGTGTATCGTTGCCGAAGAAGACTTCGTCCAGCAGGTTGCGGCCGTAGAGTGAAAACACCCAGTGGCCGTCGTTGGAGTAGAAGTCGATACCCGCATCAACGATGTCCACTTCTTCAACGAAACCACGGTTGTCGTCGGTGTAGGCAAAGTCATCCCGGTAGGACCAGCTCACCCGCGAGGTCATGTAACCCCAGTTGCCCAGTTCCAGGTCGTGGGTCAGTCCCAGACTCCAGGTCAACTCCGGAGCACGAGGGATGTCCAGGTCTTCGTCTGCACCGTCAACGACGCCGTCGTTGTTGATATCGAAGCGCACTTCGTCGTACTCGGCGTCGATGTAGCCCATGGAGGCCAGCAGCAGCAGGTTTTCGGTCAGGCTGATGGTCGCATCAAACTCCGCACCGAAGATTGTGGTGTCTGCAGTGTTGCGGATCAGCTGTACCACACCGGAGGTTGCGCTCGGCAGGTTGATTTCACGCTGCTGATCTTCGATTTCAGTGTAGAACACGGCAACGTTGAGGCGGCCCCAGTCGTTCGTAGACTTGTAGCCGATCTCAAAGTTCTGCACTTCTTCTTCGTCGAACGGTCCGGGAGACTCGTTCGGGTCCGTATTGCGCAGGTTGTAACCGCCAGAGCGGTAGCCCAACTGCCAGGAACCGTAGATGCGGCGTCGGTCGTCGATGTTGTACGTCGCGCCCAGCTTCGGTGCCCAGTTATCCCAGCTCTCGTCGTCGTCAAAATCGATCGGGCAGGCTGGGCCTTCAACGAAGTTACACTCCGTGAGGTTGGGGAAGGTAGAAACGTTGGCGTCCAGAGAGGCGATCTGTACGTCTTTTTCTTCCGAGCTGTAGTTGACACCCGCGGTCAGGGTCCACTGATCGTTCAGGTCGTAGTCAACCTGGGTAAACAGCGTGAAGGCTTCAGTATCGTGGAAGCCGCCGCCGTCCTGGCGCAGAGCCGGGGCGACGTTGCCAGTCAGCACGCCGAGCAGGTCGCGGCGTTCATGGTACTTCATGTCGTTCTCGTAGTAGAACGCACCGGCAGTAACATTCCACTTGTCAGCAAACAAGCCGTTATAGCGCAGTTCGAAGGTGGTCTGCTCGGTTTCCAGCCAGGCCGGTGCGTGGAAGGCCCAGATCGGCTGGGCGTCGATGTCACCGGTGCCTACCTGTTCCAAATCGCGGTAACCGAAGATGGCGGTGACCGTGCCGTCACCGAAGGCAACGCCCTGGTCAATTTGCAGAGAGATCAGGTTGGTCTCGGTCTCCTGGAAGCCCTCTTCGTCAATAGACAGGTCGAATTCGTCGCGATCATTGTTCACGGGGGTGCCGGGAACACCGGAGCCGTTGGTGTGCGACTGCGCTGCCGGGCCATCACCGTCCATGTCCTGGTACTCGTAGCGGAAGGTGATATCGGTGTCGTCCGTGGGTTGCCAGGTCAGAGTGGCACGTGCCATCTGCTGCTCGATACCCAGCACGTCGTTGCCGGTAAAGTCGTTTTCCAACTGGCCTTCGTCATCGTTGTAGAACAGGGTCAGGCGAGCACCAAAGGTATCAGTGATGGGGCCGCCGATCGCACCCATAACATAGGTGTTCACGCCACCGATATCACCGGTCTCTACCGCGGTCCGGAAGCTGGCTTCCAACTCGTCACCCGGCTTCTTGGTATTGACGAGTACCGCACCGCCAGTCACGTTGCGACCGAACAGTGTGCCCTGCGGGCCGCGCAGGACTTCCAGGCTTTCGACGTCGAACATGTCGAAGATGATGCCCTGGTTGGTGCCCATAAAGATGTTGTTGACGAATACCCCAACCGTTGGGTCAATCGACGGAATGGAGCTGTTGATACCGATGCCGCGAATAGAGAAGTTCGCCGTACCACGAGAGGTACCGATATCTTCCAGCGACACGTTGGGCATGCCGACCGTCAGGTCGTTAAGGTCGCGTACTTTGAGCGCGTTGATCTGGTCTTCATTGAACGCCGTTACTGACAGGGGCACCTCCTGGGCACCTTCCTCACGCTTACGCGCGGTAACGACAACTTCTTCCAGCAGGGCAGCGGAACCGCCGCGGCGGGTTTCCTGTGCCAGCGTCGGTGTGCTCATGAGGGCACCGCTGGCCAGGGCTACTGCGATGGCAAGCGGGCGCATCGCATTCTTGTTACGTTGTTTTGACATGTCTAGGTCCTACCGTGAGTGACAAGGGTGTTTAAGTTATTGTTACCACTGTTTTTATTAGATGTATCCGGCGTCGAGAATAGCCAATTTCCTGCTGCAATAAGTGGTAATTTTTAACAGCATGGTTTTTGAGGTCTTCCCGCCGACGGGCGTAGCTGCAAGATAGCTGCACGTATCGGACGATATGTTACAGAGCCTTTTGGCTGCGCCCCCCATTTTTATCGCCGGCAATTATAACGGCGGGGAGAAAAATGTCAGCACCGGGGAGACAAGTGCATGTTTAGACGAGACAAGGCGCCCAGGCCGATTTCCACCGGGCGCGCCCTGCGTCACCTGCTGGTGTTTCAACTAAAACTGGCTTTGGATGCCTTGCGCGACCTGGCGCTCAGCCCCCTGAGCATTGCCGTGTTTGTGCTGGACGCGCTGCGCCGGCCCACACTGGAGAACAGCCTCTACCTGAAGCTGATGCGGCTCGGCCAGCGTTCGGACCGTCTGATCAACCTGTTTGACGAGTACGGGGAGTTGGGGCACTACACCGTTGACCAGGCAGTCTCCGAGGTGGAAGAGGCGCTCAGCGCTCGTCGCGAGATGACTAGCGAGCGTGGAGGCGAAAAGGGCTGACGAACCGCGTACTGGGGGCGAAGTAGGTGCGCTGTTGGCTATCACCGGCTGAAATCACACCCACCACACGGCCGTCCAGCAGTACCGGGCCCCCGGACGCGCCTTTGTAGGTGACACAATCCGTGCCCACCCGGCCGGGCTTGTGATCGGTCAGTCGGCAGCCGGCCTGCCAGGTCAGGCGCTCGCCGCCCTCGCCGAGGCCCCGGTCGCGGGCATAACCCGCCAGCAGCACCCGGGCGCCGTCCGGCATGGCGGCGCTGCCCACCGGCAGTGGACCCACCGAGCGAATCGGCCGCGCCAGGCGCAGCAGGGCCCAGTCCGCCTCCATGCTACCGCCGTCCGCCAGCCGCGTGGCGGCCACCGTCACCGTGCCGCTGCCGTGCAGCAGGCTGAACTGGGGGTCGCGGCTGAGATCGGTGTAGTGTTCAAGACAGTGCCAGGCGGTGAGGATGGTGCTGGGTGCCACCAGGCTGGCGCTGCAGTTCTCTTCGCGGAAGCGCCGTCGGCCATCCACGTGGTCGTAGCCCGGTACGCTCAACTTGCCTACCGCGCGCAGCACCTGCGGGGAGTTGGCATCGAACACCTCACGCTCGGCACTGGCCGTGTACAGCGCCGCGGGGTGGCACAGCGCAGAGATTGTGAAGCTGTAAAAAAAGGCGGTAATGAGATGGCGCAATGGCCGGCTCCGGCAACTCAGTCGGACGGCAGTATACACGTGACAGTCCCTGGCCCGGCTTGCATTTGCGTTGGTTGCAAATGAAACTACAGCCTTGAACAGCCAGGGGGTGTGATCCTTGACGACCCAGACGGAAGCGGGCTCGAAGCACCCGGTGGTCAGTGATGCTATCGAACTCGAGCAGTTCCTGCCCTACCGTTTGTCGCGGTTAACCAACACCGTCAGCAACGCCATTGCTGAGCTGTATCGGGACAGCTTCGGGCTGAGTATCCCGGATTGGCGGGTGATGGCAGTCCTCGCCCGTTTCCCCGGCAGCTCGGCCCAGGACCTGGTGGCGCGCACCCGTATGGACAAGGTGGCGGTTAGCCGCAGTGTTGCCAGGCTGGTGGAACGCGGGGTGATCAATCGCAGTACCCGCAGTGACGACCGGCGCAGGTCTTTGCTGGTGTTGAGTGATGAGGGCAGGGCGGTGTACGCGCGCATCGTGCCCATGGCGAGAAATGCCGAGTCCCAACTACTGGCGGCGCTGAGTGACAAGGAGCGCGCCGCGCTGGACAGGCTGCTGGATGCGCTGCAGGGCGCTGCCGACACCCTGGTTGGCGCCGACTGACAGGGCGGGAAACAGCGGACCTTTACTTCAAGAAACACCCGAGCGGGGACGAAGACTATGAGCCATGTGATCTATCCCACCACCAACCTCAAGGCGACCGAGCAACTGCTTATCGAACGCGGGGAAGGGGTCTACGTTTACGACAATGCCGGCAACCAGTACCTGGAGGGGATGGCGGGACTGTGGTGTACGGCACTGGGGTATGGCAATGAAGAGGTGGTGGAGACCGCGGCTCGCCAGATGCGCACCCTGGCCTACAGCCACATGTTCGGCGGCAAGACCCATCCGGCGGCGATAGAACTGGCAGACAAGCTTTCCGCCATGGTGCCGATCGAAAACGCCCAGGTGTTTTTCGGAAACTCGGGCTCTGATGCCAATGACAGCCTCATCAAGCTGCTGCGCTATTACAACAACGCCATCGGTCGTCCGGAGCGCTATAAGATTATCGCGCGGGAGCGGGGCTACCACGGCGTAACCGTAGCGGCTGCTTCACTGACCGGCCTACCGGCCAACCACACGCATTTCAGCCTGCCCTTCGAAGCGCTGGGCGTCCTGCGCACCGGGGCGCCGCACTTCTACCGCGATGGGTTGCCGGGGGAGTCGGAAGAGGAGTTTGCCAGCCGCCGGGCACAGGAACTGGAAGGGCTGATACTCGCCGAGGGGCCCGAGACCATTGCTGCCTTTATCGCCGAGCCCATCAATGGCGCCGGCGGTGTGGTGGTACCTCCGCAGGGCTACTTCGAGAAAGTCCAGGCAGTGCTGGCAAAGTACGACATCCTGATGTGGGACGACGAGGTGATCTGCGGTTTCGGGCGCACGGGCGCGGCGTTTGGCGCAGACAGCCTCAATATCCAGCCACAGCTGATGACCCTGGCCAAGGCGCTGTCCTCCGCCTATATGCCGGTCAGTGCCGCGGTGGTCAGCGGGGAATTCTATGAGGCCCTGGTTGAACCCAGCGCCCAGGTGGGCGTGTTCGGCCACGGCTATACCTACAGTGGCCACCCGGTAGCCTGTGCGGTGGCCTCCAAGGTCATCGATATCTACCAGCGGGACCGACTGTTTGAGCATGCGGCCAGCATCGGCAGCTACCTGCAGGAAAAGCTGGCGGTTTTCCAGGACCACCCTCTGGTCGGCGAGGTGCGCGGCATGGGCATGATTGCCGCGCTGGAACTGGTGGCCAACCGCGATACCCGCCAGCCCTTCGACGGCAATGCGGTGGGCGGCTTCTGCCAGCAGCGTTGCCAAGACAACGGCCTGCTGGTGCGAGCCATGTCAGGTAACGCCATTGCACTGTGTCCGCCGTTGATCCTGTCGCGTGAGCAGGTGGACGAGTTGGTGGACAAACTCGGTCGTGCGCTGGACGCCACCCTCGATCACGTCAAGGCAGAGCAGCTGCTGGTCGCCTAGGCTATCACTGCGCGACCGGTCTGTGCCCGGCCTCCCGAGCTTTCGCTAGTGCACCAACTCGCGGTAGGCTCGCCAGGTGGCATGCCCCAGCACCGGGAACACTACCATCATGCCCAGCAGTGCGGTGAGAAAGCCTACGGCCACCAATACCAAGATCAGACCGGCCCATATGATCATGGCAGGCAGCTCCCGGGCGGTAACGCGCAGGCTGGTTCCGATGGCTTCCCCGGCACTGGAATTCAGATCGAGCATCATCGGCACCGATACCACGGAGATACTGAACACCACCGCTGACAGCAGCGCCCACATCGCCAGGTAAAGCCACAGTTGACCGGAAGCCAGTGCCTCCCAGGCGCCACCCCAGACCGTGGCGCCCATGGCGGGTCCTGCGCTGCCCAGGGCCGTCTGCAGCAGCACGGCAGACAGCAGCATCCAGATCACACCGATAGCGACCAGGCGGTTGGCAAACCCCAACAGCGCGGCCCGATTGTGGCGCAGTGCCTTCAGGGATTCCTCAAAGCCCACCGGCCGCCCCTGATCCCGCTGCCGCGACAGCTCGCACAGGCCGACGGTCATGATTGGACCGATCAGCAGAAACGCGGTCAGGCTGCCGGCGATCATGTAGGGATGGTTGTTGAACAGCAGGACCACGGCTCCCATCAAGGTGACCAGAGCGCCGTAGGCGAGGCTTGGCAGGGGGTGATCGAGGAAATCGCGCCAGGCCAGGACGAGCCACACCAGTGGGCGCGAGGGCGGTATGCGGTGCACCAGGAATGGGCCGTCCTGATGTTGGGGGTGGTGGGTATGAGTGTGCGCGGACATGAGCTACCTCCCGGCGACTTGTATCGCTGTACTGCCCGGTTGCGGGCGCGGTACTGGGAGAGGCGTCCATGCCGGGCAGTGCCATCGATCCGACCGCCAGGCTGACTCTCACTTCACGTGAGGATGTAAGTTATAGCAATTATAGCCCAGCTACCGGATTGGGAGCCTGCCGCCAAATGCAGTACAGTGGCGCCTTTTTGCCGGAGCCCCGCATGTCGCTGATTCCCGCAGACAACCATATGGCCGTGATGGCGGCGCTGTTCGCCATCGCCGGCATCGGCTTTCTGGCGGAGCGCACCCGCATTGGCGCCCACCTGACCGGCGCCGTAATTGCGATTCTCGGCGCCATCCTTGCCTCCAACCTCAAGATTATTCCGCACAGTGCGGCGGCCTATGGTTTTGTATTCAGCTATATCGTTCCGGTACTGATACCGCTATTCCTGTTCCAGGCAGACCTCAAGCGGCTGATATTTGAGACCGGGCGCACCACCCTCGCTTTCCTGTTGGCCACTACCGGTACGGTGGCGGGGGTGGTGGTGGCTGCGCTGTTCCTTGACCTGGGTGGTCTGGCCAGCGGCGCAGGCATCGCCGAAGACAGCCGTGAGGCCGCCATTGCCGGGTTGTTTGCTTCCACTTACATAGGGGGTTCGGTCAACTACGCCGCCCTGGGCGAGATCACGGGCCTGTCGAAGGACGCCTCCTTCTTTTCCGCGGCGACTGCCGCTGACAATCTGTTCAGTGCCGTTTACCTGGGCCTGCTGGCACTGCTGCCGGGCTGGCGCTGGCTGGTCAATCGCTTTCCCGAGCAGGACCACAGCCTCTCCGATGGTGACACGCGGAGCGCCCCACCTACCGCCATGTCCCTGACCCTGGGCCTGGCTGCGGCCACCCTGATCGTTGCCGGATGTGACGCCGTCGTGGTTTGGCTGGATGCCCCTGACTGGCGCTACGTGGCCATCACCGCGGCCACCCTGGTGCTGGCCACTGCGGTGCCTGGTCTGGCGGACCGGCTGGCTGGCAGCTTCGAACTGGGGATTGGACTCTCGTTTGTTTTCTTCGCGGCAATCGCAGCGGGTGCCGACGTGATTGCCATGGTGGAAGTGGCGCCTCTGCTGACGCTGCTGGTCCTGGTGCTGCTCAGCATACATGCGCTGGTCACCTTCGGGCTGGGCAGCCTGTTGCGGTTGAGCCTGCCGGAACTGATTACCGCATCCAACGCAGCCATCCTCGGCGCCACTACTGCGCCGGCGCTGGCGGCCACCCGCGGCTGGAACAGCCTGGTCACGCCGGGTGTGCTGGTAGGTGTGCTGGGGTACGCGCTTGGTACCCTTATAGGCACCGTGATCTTCAAACTGTGGCCCTGAGCGGCGCAAGCCGCACACTGCGCTGCGACTGTTCTGGATCAAGTCAGCGCCGACGTGAATTGCCTACCATACAGCTATCAATCACTGTTTAAGGTGTGAAAGACATGCTGTATGAAGTCAAGGGCGATATCCTGCTGAGCAAGGCCCATGCCGTGGCCCACGGGGTGGCGGCGAACGACCCCATGAACCAGGGCCTGGCGCTGTCGCTGCACGAGCGCTACCCCTCCATGCACAAGGATTTTCACCACTGGTGCCATCTCAATCACCCCAAGCCCGGAGAGGCGTGGATGTGGGGTGGGGCCGGCAACGTCCGCATCGTCAACCTGCTCACCCAGGAAGGCGGCCACGGGCACGGCAGTCGGCCCGGCAAGGCGACGACCAAGGCGGTCAACGATTCCCTGCGGGCGTTGGCAAAGATGGTGGCCAGGGAGGGCTTCACTTCTCTGGCGCTGCCACGGCTGGCGACCGGTGTCGGCGGCCTGGACTGGCCCGATGTCAAACCGCTGGTGGAGCAACGCCTGGGGGACCTGGGTATACCGGTTTACATTTACACCACTTATGCAGCGGGTGAGCAGGCCGAGGAGCCCGGCCTGTAGCACCCGCTCTAGTATCCGCGCTCGAAGTCGATGAGGTGCAGGAGCGGTTTGCCGGCGGTGTAGCGGTGGAAGTTCTCTATAAACACGGCGACGATGGCGCGTCCCGGCGTCGGCGCAGCCGTGTGACTGGTAATGCTCAGGCCTGCGACCCGCCACAGCGGGTCCGTGTCGTCCAGCGGTTCCCTGGGTAACACGTCCAGTACTGCGTGTCTTAGCTGTCGGTCCGCCAGCGCGGAGACCACCGCCTGGGTTTCTACTGAGTTACCGCGACCGCCGTTGATCAGTATCGCGCCAGGTTTTAGCTGGCCCAGCAGCGCGGCGTCCACCAGTCCGTTGGTGGCAGGGGTATTCGGCAGCAGGGCCACCAGGTAGTCGAGCCCTTCGGCAAAGGTGAGCCTGTCGGCTGTACTCCAGCAGCGATCGAAACCCTCCACGTCACGGCCATCGGAATTGAGGCCGCAGGTGGCCAGGCCCAGGTTCCTGCAGGCGCTGGCCAGGTGTGCGCCGATAGAGCCGGTGCCCATAACGCCGATGCGCTTGCCGGCAATATGGCCGTCGCGGCTGTCGTCCCAGCGACTCGCCGCATGGCGGCCTGGAATATTACGCTCCAGCGCCAGTAGCCAGCCCAGCACGAACTCAGTCATCGCTGGGCCGAAGATCTCCTTTACTCCCGTCAACTGGTAATCGCGCCGCGAGGTCTGCAGCAGCGGCGTAATGCCCGCCCAACTCGATTGCGCCCAGCGCAGCGGCGGGCAGTAGGGCAGAATCTGCGCCAACAGATCGGGCGCACCAAACAGAATCTCTGTCTCAGCGGCCAGCGGCAGTGCGGTCTCAAGGTCAGCGGCGTAGCTGATGTCGGCGCCGGGCAGTACCTCAGCTTCGAGCAGTTCGCGATAGCGAGTGGCGTGCTGGGACAGGACAAGGACCTTATGCATGCAGATATCCAAACCATTGAAGGGCCGCTGCCGGTGTGGGCTTTCACCGGCGGCGGCGAGTGCGGATACTAGGATAAATCGCAGCGTGAGGGTAATGCCATGGGATTGGCCCAGGACAGGGTTGTCGTTGTCACCGGAGCCAGCCGCGGTGCCGGTAAGGGTATCGCCTGCGCGCTGGGAGCCACCGGTGCCACGGTTTATGTGACCGGTCGGACACAGCGCGATGGCGATGCCGCGCTACCCGGTGGCATCGAGACCACAGCGGAAGCGGTTACCGCCGCCGGTGGCCTGGGTATCCCGGTGGGCTGTGATCACGGTCAGGATACCCAGGTGGCCGCCCTGTTTGAGCGCGTGGCAGCGGAACGGGGACGTGTCGATATCCTGGTCAACAATGCCACGGCGTTGCCGGCCTCGATAACCCAAACCGGGCCGTTCTGGGAAAAGCCCCTGGACCAGACCTGCCTGTTCGACGTCGGCCTGCGCTCCCACTACGTGGCGAGCTGGTACGCGGCGCCGCTGTTACTGGCCGCCGGCGCCGGACTGGTGGTTAACACATCCTCATTCGGCGGGCGAGTTTACATGCACGGGCCGGCCTACGGTGCAGGCAAGGCCGCGGTCGACAAGATGGCCCACGATATGGCCCACGATTTCCGGCCCCATGGGGTGGCAGTGGTGGCCCTGTGGATGGGGCTTTTGCTCACCGAACGCACCCGGGCGGTGTTTGACGCCCAGCCGGAGTTGTACAGCGAACTGCGGGAGACCGCCGAGACCCCTGAGTTTACCGGGCGCGTCATCGACGCTCTCGCCAGGGACCCGGCACTGATGGAAAAGTCAGGCCAGGTACTGGTCGGGGCTGAACTGGCGGAGCACTACGGGGTCACGGAGGCGGACGGCCGACGGCCGGCTTCCCACCGATCGTTCTTTGGCGAGCCCACCACCTATGGCGAGGCGGTGGTGGAATGAACCACATAATTTCTTTTAAAACATTAAGTAGTATTTATAAGCTATTGAAATATATGAATAATATAAAATTAACCCAAACGAGTGATGCGATGCACCTGGCACAGGGGTGTAATTGAGCAGTTCATACGAAAACCTGGGAGTTGCGCCATGACGGCACAAGCAAAAATTGGGGCTGTGAGCCCCTACAGCATGGGTTCACCGCGTGCCGAGGCGCTGTTGCAGGCGGCCCGCGAACTGGCGCCGGCGCTGCGCGAGCGCAAAGAACGCTGTAGGGAGGAGCGGCGTGTGCCCGATGAGACCATTCGAGACTTCCACGACGCCGGCTTTTTCAAGATTCTTCAGCCCGAACAGTACGGCGGCTACGCCATGGACCCGCAGGTGTTTTATGCGGTGGGCCTGGAAATCTCCAAGGTCTGCATGTCCAGCGCCTGGGTGTTGGGCGTGGTGGGCGTGCACAACTGGCAGATTGCCCTGTTCGATGAGCGGGCGGCGCAAGACGTGTGGGGTGCAGACCCGGAAGTGTTGATCTCCTCGTCCTACGCCCCGGTGGGCAAGGTGAAACCGGTTGAAGGCGGATTCCAGCTCAGCGGCCGTTGGAGCTTCTCCAGTGGCTGTGAGCACTGCAAGTGGGTGTTTGTCGGCGCCGTGGTGCCGACCGAGGAAGCCCCTTTCGACATGAAAAACTATCGCACCTTCCTGGTGCCGATCGAGGATTATGAGATCGTCGACAACTGGGACGTGGTGGGCCTGCAGGGCACCGGCAGCCACGACGTGGTGATGGAGGACGTGTTTGTACCCGACTACCGCACCCACAAGGTGGTTGACGGCTTCAACTGTGACAACCCGGGCAATACGGTGAACACCGCGCCGCTCTATCGTATGCCGTTTATGCAGGTGTTTGTGCGGGCGGTATGCACCGCCTCGCTGGGTGCGCTGGAGGGGCAGCTCGATGCCTACCAGGAAGTCGCAAAAACCCGGGTCGCCGGCCCGGTGCCCATGCGCGACGACCCCTTTGCCCGGCGGCTCGCCGCTGAAGTCCGCTCCGAGCTGGAACAGATGAAGCTGGTGATGTACCGCAACTTTGACGAGATGATGGCCTGCTCCCGTGAAGGCGAGGCCATTCCTATCGAGGACCGGGTGCGCTATCGCTATGATTCTGCGATTGTCGCGGATCGCTGCGTGGACCTGTCGGGACGCATGCTCAAGGCGGTGGGCTCGACCGGCATTCGCAACGGCAGTGAGGTCCTGTCAAACCATCTGGATATCCTTGCCAGCCAGGCCCATGTCGCCAACCATTCAACGCCTTTTGCGGTGAATATGGGTGGCGTGCTGCTGGGCGACGAAAACAAGGACCTGGGGCTCTGAGCCTGGTAACAGAGGCGGCCCCCTGGGTGGGGGACGCTCCGGAGCTGAACGGGGTGCTTCCCGAGCACCGCTACGCTGAGTGCGCCAACGGCTATCGCATGCACTACATCGACTGTGGTGAAGGGCCGGTGGTGGTGTGGCTGCACGGTTCCGGTCCCGGCGCCAGCGGGCACAGCAATTTTAAGGGAAACTACGCGCCCATAGCGGCCAGCGGCTTCAGGTCTATCGTTCTCGACATTGTCGGCTTCGGTTTTTCCGACAAGCCCGAAGACGAAACCTACACCCTGGACTTCTTCGTGGAATGTGCCACCCAGGCGCTGGATGCTATTGGCATAGAGCGCTGTGTGGTGGTCGGTAACTCGCTGGGGGGCGCAATAGCCATCGGTATGGCCCTGGCCCGGCCGGC
This sequence comes from Halieaceae bacterium, assembly GCA_028280635.1. Lineage (GTDB taxonomy): Bacteria > Pseudomonadota > Gammaproteobacteria > Pseudomonadales > Halieaceae > JANQIO01. The sequence continues at coordinate 83,718 of JANQLM010000121.1, forward strand.
ACTGGTGGAAAAGCTCATTCTGATGGCCCCGGGCGGGCTCAGCACCATGGCGGAGTACGGCCAGATGCCCGGCATGCAGAAGGTGTTCCAGGTGTACGGATCAGGTGAACCGGTGACCCATGAGGTGATGAAAGACCTGTTCGCTTTCGGCCTGATGCACGACCCGAAGTACGCCACGGATGAACTGGTCGCCGAGCGCATGCAGGTCATGCAGTTGATGAACGGCCAGGTTATGTCCTCCATGCAGATCCCCGAACTCAGCCAGCGGCTGGGTGAGCTGCAGTGCCCGGTGCTGGGATTCTGGGGTCTCAACGAACGCATGATGCCTGACAGCGGCATCAGCCACTTCATGGACAACTGCAAACAGCTGCGCCTGGTGTTGGTGTCCGAATGCGGCCACTGGGTCATGGTGGAGCATGAAGCCATGTTCAACCGGCTCTGCCTGGACTTTCTGCAGCACGGCTGAGCGCTGCGGCCGCTCCCCAGTTTCCTTTTTCCTGCCCCGCACAGGCCCGGCTTTCGGGTGTATGCTATGCGCCCCGCGCGGGGCAGCCGTCCCGATGCGCACCCCGAGGCAGTGAAAGGACATCCCCGTGAGTAAACCCCTGCTGGTGATCGGCAACAAGAATTACTCCTCCTGGTCGCTGCGCGGTTGGCTCGCCCTGCGCAAGTCTGGCGCTGACTTTGAAGAACTGCGCCTGCCGTTGGATACCGAGGAGTTCGCCCAGCGCATCGGTGAGCTGTCACCCACTGGTCGTGTGCCGGTGCTGCATGACGGCGAACTGCGGATCTGGGACTCCCTGGCGATTGCGGAGTACGCCAATGAACGCTGGGCGGGCGGCAGCCTGCTGCCCGCCGATGCGCCGGCCCGAGCCCATGCCCGCGCGGTCATGGCGGAAATGCACGCCGGTTTTCTCGAGCTGCGGGCGCGCATGCCGATGAACTGCCGGGCCGAGCAGCGGAGGATCCTGATCGATGCAGCGCTACAGGCTGATATCGACCGCGTCTGCAGCCTGTGGGCGAGCTGCCTCGCGCAGTATGGTGGGCCCTGGCTGTTCGGCGGGTTTTCACTGGCGGATGTGATGTATGCACCGGTGGCCATTCGCTTCAGCAACTACCAGGTGGAGCTGCCGGAAGCGGCACTGGGCTACCGGGCGACTGTGTTTGCGGACCCGGATATCCAGGCCTGGATGGACGCGGGCCGCGCGGAACCCGAAATCGTCGAGGCGGACGAGGCGGGCGCTTGAGCGAATACTGGCTCATTCCCATCGCACTGCTGACCTCAACCCTCGCCGGTGTCTTCGGTATGGGCGGCGGTGTGCCGCTGATCACCCTGATGCCGGGTCTGGTGCCCGCGGCGGCCATCCTGCCTTTGCACGCGGCGACCCAACTGGCCAGTAACGGGTCGCGGGCGCTGTTCGGTTGGCGCTATATCGATACCGGCCTGCTACTTCCGTTCCTGCTGGGCGGTGTCCTGGGTGCAGTGGCAGGCGCCCTGGTTTTTTCGCAGCTCAGCCTCGACTGGTTGCCGGCACTGATCGGCGTGTTCATCCTGGTAGTGACCTGGCTGCCGTTGCCCGGCATCAGGGGGGCGGGGCAGCTGCCCCTGGTGCTGCTCGGTGTCTACCAGACCGGTATCGGAATGCTGGTGGGTGCCAGCGGCCCGCTGGGAGGCGCGGTGCTGGCCCGACGCAATCCGCGCCGGGACTGGCTGGTGGTCAACACCGCCGTATACATGTCTGCCAACCACCTGTTGCGGGTGCTGGCCTTTGCTGCCATGGGATTTGCTTTCAGCCAGTACGGTCTGTTGTTGCTGGGCATGGTGGCCGGGGTCATCGTTGGCTCCTGGCTGGGCACCCGGCTGCGCCAGTTCATCCCCGAGCTCAATTTTCTGCTGTGGTTCCGCCTGCTGGTATCGTTGCTGGCGCTGCGTATGATCGCGCTGGTCCTGTGGCCATGAGCCCCGGACTGGCTGCGGCGGTCGCCGCACACCTGATCTGGGGCGTCGCCGGCCTGTACTGGATACAGGTCGGTCAGGTGCCGGCGGTGGATATCGTCGCCCACCGGGTGCTCTGGTCGCTACTCCTGCTGGTGATACTGCTGGCTGTACTTGGACGGTTGCGCACCACTCTCGCTCAGTTTCTTACCCTGCGTACGTTCCTCGTTATCACCGCCTCGGCGACAGCCCAGGCCTGCAATTGGGGTGTGTTCGTATGGGCGGTGACCCACGATCGAGCCGCAGAGGCCAGCCTCGGGTATTTCCTGCTACCGTTGGTGAATGTGGCGGTGGGCGTGCTGGTACTGCGAGAACGCATCGACCGGGCCCAGACCATAGCGATTGTGCTGGCGGTGCTGGGCATGTGCATACTGGTGGCGGACATGGGCGGTCTGCCGCTGGTGGCTATCAGCGTGTCCATCTCCTTCGGCATCTACACCCTGGTCCGCAAGCTGGTGCACATCGGCGCCATCGAGGGCCTGGCGATGGAAGTGGCTTTCCTGGCGCCGGCGGCCGCGGCCTGGCTGTGGCTATCCGGCGGTGCCAGTTTCGGCGAGTTCGGCACCCGGGCAGACCTGTTCCTGGCGGGCGCCGGTGTGATCACGACGGTGCCGCTGGTGCTTTATGTGGCGGCTTCCCACCGGCTGGCGCTGACGGCGATGGGCCTGACCTTCTATATCGGCCCGACCTGCCAACTGCTGGTGGCGATATTTATCCTCGGCGAGCCGCTCAACCCGGTGCAGCTTGGCAGCTTTGTGCTGGTGTGGCTGGGGCTTTGTGTGATTATCGCCGATACTTTGCGGCGCTATAGAAACGTGAGAGTCTTGCGCGGTGAGTAACTATCGCTACCAGCACCGGGGTGGCTGCCGTTGTGGCGCCGTCCAGTACCTGTGGCACTGCAACCAGAGCCTGGCCGAGTTATCGCCGCGCGCCTGCCAATGCGAGTTCTGCCAGCCGCGCGGTGCCCGCTATCTCAGCGCCACGGACAGCCGTCTGGAGGTGCAACTGCATGACAGTCGTTTTGTATATGCCCACGTCTTCGGCACCTACACCGCCGACTTCATGCACTGTGGGCGCTGCAATGATCTGGTGTACGTGAGTTGTGAGCACGATGGCCGCCTGCTGGGCCTGGTGGTGCAGCAGTCCCTGCGGGAGCAGGTCCAGCTCAGTGCCGGCGAGTGTGACTTCGACCAGGAGACCCTGGAACAGCGTCTGGCGCGACGAGCGGCCAACTGGATTCCTGAACTGGTGGTTGTGGAGGCGGTCCGGGAGGCTGCCGAGTGAAACCCCTGCGAATAACATGTACAGGTCTGGGACTGGCCCTGCTGATGGCCTGTTCCGGCAATTCACGAGAGCCCGCCGGCATGTTGCCCGGGGAATCCGGTCGGACCCTGGTGTATGCCTGTGGCGACTTCGAGTTCGTGGCACGTACCGGGCCGGGGGAGGTGGCACTGTATCTCCCCGATGACTACCGGGTGCTGGAGCAGGTGCGCAGTGCCTCCGGGGCGCGCTACGAGAGTGGCGACGCCATGTTCTGGAGCAAGGGCGATGAAGCGATGCTGGATATCGGCCGCAAGCACTACCGCGGCTGCCAGTTGGACCGCGCCCGCGGCCCCTGGGAAGATGCCCGCCGGCGTGGCGTGAGCTTCCGGGCGGTGGGCCAGGAGCCGGGCTGGGTGCTGGAGATACAACCGGAGCGCAACATGCTGATGGTGGCGGACTACGGCAGTCGCCGGGTGCTGCTGCCGACCCCGGAAGTGGAGTTGCTGGACGGTCGCGAGCGCTATGACGCCAGCGATGAACGCAACAGCCTGTTGGTGGAAATCGAACTCCATCACTGCTTTGACAGTATGTCCGGAGAAGCTTATTCCAACCGCGTCAGTGTCACCCTGAACGGTCGCGAATACCGGGGCTGTGGGGAGGCACTGGAACCCCTGTAGCGCGGTTCAAAACCGTGGGGAGCCTTGGTAGAATTCGCGGCCTGCATACGATTGCACTTCCCATTCACTAGCGCTCGGTACCACTCTTCATGGAAACAAACAAACCGGAATCTGTTGGCCCACAATTGGACAGCTGGGTGGCCGATATGGCCAGGCTGTGTCAACCCAAAGATATCTACTGGGTGGACGGTTCCGAGCAGGAGTACCAGGGCCTTTGTGCCGAGCTTGTCGATGCCGGGGTGTTCATCCCCCTCAGTGAAGAAAAGCGCCCGGGCAGTTTCCTGTGCCGATCCGACGCCCGCGACGTGGCGCGGGTAGAAGACCGCACCTTTATCTGCAGTCAGAACGAAGCCGATGCCGGCCCCACCAACAACTGGCGCGACCCGCAGGACATGCTGCAAACCCTCGCACCGCTGTTTGACGGCAGCATGGAAGGCCGCACCATGTATGTGATTCCGTTCATGATGGGCCCCGGCGGCGACATCTCCCAGATTGGCGTGCAGGTGACCGACTCGCCCTACGTGGTGGTGAGCATGTACATCATGGCGCGTATCGGTCGCCCGGTGCTGGATGCCCTGGGTGACGGCTTCTTTATCAAGTGCCTGCATTCCGTGGGTGCACCCCTGACGCCGGGTGTGGAAGATGTGTCCTGGCCCTGTGACCCTGACAACCGCTACATCGTGCACTTCCCTGAGGAGCGTCAGGTTTGGAGCTACGGCAGCGGTTACGGCGGCAACGCGCTGCTTGGTAAAAAGTGCGTGGCGCTGCGCATTGCTTCCGCCATGGCTCGCGACGAGGGCTGGATGGCCGAGCACATGATGATTCTGGGCCTCGAGTCGCCGAGTGGCGAGAAAACCTATATCGCCGGTGCCTTCCCCAGCGCCTGTGGCAAGACCAATCTCGCCATGTTGATTCCGCCGCAGGGCTACGAGGGCTGGAAGGTCTCCACCGTTGGTGACGATATCGCCTGGCTGAAGCCCGGTGAAGATGGCCGGCTCTATGCCATCAATCCCGAAGCCGGTTTCTTTGGCGTAGCGCCCGGCACTTCGGAGGCTTCCAATCCCGCCGCGATGCGCACCATTGCCAGCAATACAATTTTTACCAATGTCGCCCTTACCGACGACGGCGACGTATGGTGGGAGGGCATGACCGATGAGCCCCCGGCGCACCTGATCGACTGGACCGGCCAGGACTGGACCCCTGACTGTGGCAGGCCCGCCGCGCATCCCAATGCGCGCTTCACCACGCCGGCCTCCCAGTGCCCGAGCATGGACCCGGCCTGGGAAGACCCGGCCGGTGTACCGATCAGCGCCTTCCTGTTCGGCGGCCGCATGAGCACCACTTTCCCGCTGGCCTACGAGAGCCATGACTGGGATCACGGCGTCTATCTGGCGGCGACCATGGGGTCAGAGGCCACGGCTGCCGCGGAAAACCAGGCGGCGATCCGTCGCGATCCGATGGCCATGCTGCCGTTCTGCGGCTACAACGTGGCCGACTACTGGGGCCATTGGCTGAGCATGAAGGACAGGCTCACCCAGCCGCCGCTGATCTACCGGGTCAACTGGTTCCGCAAGAATGCCGAGGGCAAGTTTATGTGGCCGGGCTTCGGCCAGAACATGCGTGTGCTGCAGTGGATTGCCCGCCGCGCTCGCGGCGAGGCCGAAGCACACGAGAACCTGCTCGGTGTTTCACCCACCTACGATGATCTCGAGTGGACCGGACTGGACTTCACCCGTGAGCAGTTCGATGCACTGATGGCGATCGATCCCGACCAGGTGCTAAGCGAATGTGAAGAGCAGCGGGATTACTTCGACCGTATTGGCGAACGCGTTCCGGGTGCCCTGGAAGCACAGCGCCAGTACACCGCTGACCGGGTTCGCAAAGCTGCCTGATTCGGGAATATTCCCCAATCTCCCTTAAAACTATGGGGGCTTGACCTCAGTCAAGCCCCTCTATTTCGCCCTGTTGTACTGTTCCTCGCAGGAATCAACAGACACAACAGGAGTGAAACGATGATTTCCCGCAAGCTGATCCTGGCCGCCGCAGTAGCGGCCGCTTCCCTGTCTGCACTGCCGGTTCATGCCGAGCAGGGCGACTGGATTTTCCGCGCTGGCGCCGCCAACGTCGACCCGGATACCGACAGCGATGCAATTGATGTTGCCGGCCTGGTAACGCTCGACGGTGTCGATGTCGACGACGATACGCAGCTCGGCCTGACCGTGACCTATATGCTCACCGATATCTTTGCGCTTGAACTGCTGGCTGCTACCCCGTTCGAGCACGATATCTCCGTAAACGGTGTGGGCATTGATGCTGGATCCACCAAACACCTGCCACCGACCCTGACCGTTCTGTGGTACCCCTTTGGTGCCAAGGACTCAAAGTTCCAGCCCTACATTGGCGCCGGGATTAACTACACCTACTTCTGGGACGAAGAAGTAGACGGTGAGCTGGAAGCGGCGTTGGGTGTCATTACCGAACCGGTGACTGGCAGTACTGACCCGGTGCCCGCTGACCTGGACCTGGATGATTCCTGGGGCTTCTCTGCCCGCGCAGGTTTCGACTATTGGATCAATGACAAGTGGGCGGTTAACGCCGGTGTCTGGTGGATTGATATCGACACCGAGGCCACGATTGAAACTGAGCTTGCCGATGTGAAGTTCGACGTCGAAATCGACCCGTGGGTGTACATGGTCGGCGTTGCCTACAAGTTCTAGCCCCGGCTAGAGTGCATATGATGTGAATGCGGGGCCGCACCATCCTCAGTGTCGGCCCCGCCATGGTTTCCATGTCCCGCATGCTGGAGGCCAATCCAGGCCGTCCACAGTCCCGCAACAATCAGCAGTACCCCCGCACCTCGACGCAGGCCGCGTCGCCCCAAAACGTTCATGATCTTCTGCGCGGCGACTCCCGTGGCCAGCATGGCCGGTAGAGTGCCCAGCCCAAAGGCCCCCATCAGCGCGGCAGACTGCTGCCAGTCAGCGGCCGTTGCCGTCCACGCCAACGCGGTGTAGATCAAGCCACAGGGCAGGAAGCCCCAGTACAGGCCCACCAGCAGGGCATCGCGGGCGCGAGTCACCGGCAGTCGTTTTCGGGCATGGGGTTCAAGTTTGCGCCACAGCAGTTGGCCGCCTTTTTCAAGCCAGGTCAGGCCGGCCCAGGCGCGCGCCACGTACAGGCCCATGGCCACCAGCAGGGCGCCGGACACGATGCGCAGTACCGGCATGAGATGCTCGCTGAGCCCCGCGATGCTGCCCACGGCGGCGCCCAGCCCCGCGCCCAGCAACATGTAAGTGCCGACACGTCCCAACTGGAACAACAGCAGCAGCCAGTAGCGCCGCTCGCCGGAGGTGCCCATGCCGAGGGCGGCGCTGATGCCGCCACACATCACCAGGCAGTGACTGCTGCCCAGCAGGCCCAGGGTCAGCGCTGCGAAAAGCGTGGTTTCAGTGCCGTTCAATCCCGGTCGCTTCCTTCTCTCGGCTGTGCCTCGTCGTCATCCATCAGGATGCGCCAGGCTTCCTTGTCGAGGTCGTCGTACTGGCCGCTGTCGATGGCCCACAGCAGGAGCTTGATAGCCACTGCGCAAAACACGACGGCGATGGGAATGAGAATGTAGAGACTGTCCACGTGGCCATTTTACCGCTGATAGCGAGGGGAGTCTCTTACCGATGCCGCAGGCGCAGGCTGTTGAGCACCACCAGCAGGGAGCTGGCGCTCATGCCTACCGCGGCGGCCCAGGGTGGTATCCAGCCGGCGGCGGCCAGCGGTACCGCGAGGGCATTGTAGCTGAGCGCCCAGGCCATATTCTGGCGAATGATCCGCCGACAGCGACCGGCCATGGCAAAGGCCTCGTCCAGGGGCGCCAGGGAGTGGCCCAACAGTATGGCGTCGGCCTGTGACTTGGCGAGATCGGTGGCCTGGTTCACCGCAAAGGCGCAGTCTGCCGCCGCCAGTACCGGCGCGTCGTTGAGTCCGTCTCCGACCATCGCCACCGGCGTGCCGGCGGCCTGCAACTGGTGAATGTGATCGAGTTTCTGCTCCGGGCTGGCGCCGATACGCGCCGCGTCCAGCCCCAGCTCCCGAACCAGCCTGGGTCCCGCGTCGGAGGGATCGCCAGTGAGCAGTTCCACGCCCAGGCCGCGCGCCTTGAGGGCGGTCACCGTGTCGCCGGCATCGGTGCGCAGGGTGTCATCCAGGGCGAACCAGGCCAGCAGTTCCCGGTCAGAGGCCAGCGCCACCCAGTGGCCGGGATCGGTCGGTGCCGGCGGCAACGCCGGGCAGGTTTCCGCCACGAAGGCCGGGCTGCCAATGGCAACCGCCTGTGCGTTCAAGCGTGCGCGAATGCCGCGTCCCGGCACTACCTCCACGTCCTCCAGGCCGGTCACCGGCGTGATATCGGAAAACGCCTGCGCGATAGGGTGTCGCCCGCGGAGTTCGAGGGCGGCGGCCAGCGCCAGGGCGGTCGCCTCGTCCGTGTTGCCACCGGTGCGGGTTTCCCGTCGCCGCAGCTCGCCGCGGGTCAGGGTGCCGGTTTTGTCAAACACCACGCGCCGGCAGCGCAGCAGGGCTTCCAGGCTGTCTTCGCCGACCAGTAGCAGTCCGCGGCGGCGCAGCTGAGCGGTGGCGGCGGTGAGTGCGGCGGGGGTGGCCAGCGCCAGGGCGCACGGGCAGCTCACCACCAGGACCGACAGGGTTATCCATAGGGCGCGGGAGGAATCTGCGTGCCACCAGTAGGCGGCCACTCCCGCCGCGATCACCAGCACGGCGCCGACAAAACGCGCAGCTACCCGGTCCGCCAGTCGCGCCAGGGCAGGTTTGTCGCCTCCGCGCGACAGCATCGACAGCATGGCGGCGAGCCGGCTGCTGGCCGCATCGCAGTCCACGCGCAAACTGCCGCCGCCGTCGCGCAGTACGGTGCCGGCCGAGAGCTGCTCACCCGGGGCGACGCTGCGCGGCAGGTGTTCGCCAGTGAAGGCGGCTTCGTCCACGGCGCCTCCGCCATCCAGCAGCACGCCATCGGCGGGGATTGTGTCACCGGCGCGCAGCAACACAACATCGCCGGCGCTGATAGAGCGGGTGGGCACAGTCTGCCAGCCGTCGCCATCCTTGCGCAGGGAGGCCACCGGTAACAGGCTTTGCAGGTCTGTCTGCCGCAGGAACTCCCGGTGCCGCACCTGGCGTTCCATGTAGCGCCCCAGCAGCAGGAAGAAGGTGAACATGGCGATGGAGTCGAAGTAGACCTCGCCAGTATTCAGCACCGTTGCCCAGGCGCTGGCCAGGTAGGCCAGGCCGATGGCGAGTGCCACCGGCAGATCCATGACCAGTCGTCCGTGTCGCAGGTTGTTCCAGGCATTGCGGAAAAAGCCCCGCGCGCTGTACGCCACCACCACGCTGGCGATCAGCAGGCTCACCCAGCGCATCAGGCCACGGTACTCCAGGGCAATGCCCTGGATGTCACCCGCGTGCAGCGCTATGCCGAACATGCCAACCTGCATCATTGCCAGACCGGCGACCGCCAGCTCGCGGAGTGCCGCGCGTTGCTCCTGGCCAATCAGTCGGGCGCCTTCACTGAGCTGCCAGGGGTGAGGATCGTAGCCCAGCGCCAGCAGCCGCTGGAACAGCTCGCTGACCGGTAACTGAGCGCGGTCGAACTCGACGGTCAGCGCCTGCTGGGACAGGTTGACGTTGGCGTGGCTGACGCCGGGGTGCGCGCCCAGCGCTTTTTCAATCAGCCAGGTACATGCCGCACAGCTGATGCCACCCAGCAACAGCTGGGCGCGCACTCGGGAGCCTTCAATCCCGGTAACAAAGTCGCTGCAGTTTTCCGGCTTGTCGTAGGCCAGGAAGAGGTTTTCGCCGGGCAGCGGCGGGGCGGTTTCATTGAGCTCCGTGCGCAGACGGTAAAAGGACTCCAGGCCGCTGCCGGCAATCAGCCGTGCTACGGCCTGGCAGCCAGGGCAGCACATGGGGCGCGATTCGCCGCCGATCACGGCGCTGAATGACGTGCCGGGTGGCACCACTTCACCGCAGTGGTAGCAGTGCTCGGTATCAGTACGCGTCAACATCGTGGAGTGTGAACTCCCCGAGAAGCTGCCAGCGCCCGTCCTCATCCACATCGATGGGTTCAAGCTGCCACAGCCAGCGCTGGTCGTCGCCGAGGTCCGCCGGGGCGCTGTAGAGCCCCGGCGTAATCTGCGCCAGCTGCAGCGCCTGGTCGCGGTTGGCATCCAGGGGGTGTGAAAGCTCCAGGGCCAGCGCCGCGGGCAGTATCGTCGCCGACAGGCTCACATCGAGGTGGCCGTTACGGTAGGACAGCGTGGCATCCACACCGAGCCGCTCAGCGAGCCGCTGCTTGCTGAGCTCCCGGTTGATGGCCAGGCCTTCCTTGTAATAGTCCTCGGCCACCAGGGTATCGGCGTTGTTGGCGGCAATCCACCAGGTGGTCAGGCCGGCCACGACGACAATGCCGGGCAGGCCGAACAGAAACCAGGGCCAGAACTGGCGATACCACGGGGGCGGTATGTCTGGCGTCACGGTGACTCCAGCGGCACCAGGAACCGGCTTTCCGCGCGGTCGCTGAGCCGGCTGTCATCGTCGGACTCGATGACAAATTCGAAGGCGCTGCTGGGGCGGTCAAAGGCCTCGCGCGGCGCGCGCACTCGCAGGGGCAGGCTGCGGATTTCTCCGGCGTTCAGCAGCAGCTCGGTTTCGCCGATGATGGCGGCGCCGTCCAGGCCGTCAAGGCGCAGGGTGTAGCTGTGCATTTCCTCATCCATATTGAGGATCTGCAGGGTATAGACGTTCTCGATGGCGCCGCCGGCCACTTCGGTGTAGAGCTGGCTGCGATCGCGGATGACGGTGAATTCCAGCGGCACGCGATTGTAGATGCGCCAGGAGAAAGCCGTCACCATCACCAGCAGGGCAACGATGTAGCCGATCAGTCGCGGCCGCAGCCAGTGGGTTTTTTCGCCGCCCAGTTCTCGCTCGCTGGCGTAGCGAATCAGTCCGGGCTCATAGCCCATCTTGTCCATCACCGAATCACAGGCGTCGACACACAGCGCACAGCCGATGCACTGGTACTGCAGGCCGTCGCGAATGTCGATCCCGGTTGGGCAGACCTGCACGCAGAGTTGGCAGCTGATGCAGTCGCCGAGGCCTTCCGCGCTCTTGTCGGCATCGCGGCGGCGGGCGCCGCGGGGTTCCCCGCGCACCTTGTCATAGGCGACTGTCAGGGTGTCGCTGTCGAACATGACCGACTGAAAGCGGGCGTAGGGACACATGAACACACAGACCTGCTCGCGCATCCAGCCGGCGTTGATGTAAGTGGCGAGGGTGAAGAACACTGTCCATGCCGCACCCCAGGCGCCGACCTGCAGGGTGAGTATGTCCAGGGTGAGCTCGCGGACGGGATAGAAGTAGCCGACGAAGGTCATGCCGGTAAAGAAAGCGACCGCGAGCCACAGGAAGTGCTTGCTGAACTTCTTGCCGGCCTTGGCCAGCGACCAGGGAGCCTTGTCCAGCCGCATACGCTGGTTGCGGCTGCCCTCCACCCGCTGCTCCACCCACATGAAGATGCTGGTCCACACGGTCTGCGGGCAGGTGTAGCCGCACCAGACCCTGCCCAGGAACACCGTGACCGTAAACAGTGCAAAGGCCGAGATGATCAGCAGCCAGGCCAGCAGGGGGAAATCCTGGGGCCAGAAGGTCATGAAAAAGATGTGGAACTTGCGCTCCGGTAGATCGAACAGCACCGCCGGGCGGTCACCCCACTGCAGCCAGGGCAAGAGGAAATAGCCCGCCAGCAGCGGCCAGCCGGTAAACAGCCGGACGCGCTGGAAAAAGCCTTCAATTTTGCGGGTGTAGATCTTTTCCCGCTTCTGGTAGAGATCCAGCTCGGCAACTTCCGCCGGCGCCAGGTCCTCGACCTCGATGAGGTCCGGTTTGTTCATGGTGTACCGCCTGCCTGTTACCGCCTGTCTGCTGTTACTGGTTCAGGCTGTAGATATAGGCAGTAATCAGGTGAATCTTGTCTTCGCTGAGCTGCTCGCCGAAGGCGGGCATCACCCCATTGCGACCCACGCGCAACGTATGCTGGATCTCGCTCTCGGAACCGCCGTACAGCCAGATACCGTTGGTGAGATTGGGCGCCCCCAGCGCCGGGTTACCCAGGCCCTCAGGGCCGTGGCAGGCGACGCACAGCATGTCGTACTGGGTCTTGCCAGCGGCTGCCATCGCTTCATCCATGGTCCGGCCATTCAGCTTCAGGATGTAGGCAGTGACGTTGCGGACACCCTCGTCGCCGAGTGCGGCTTCCCAGGAGGGCATGGCCGCCTGGCGGCCGTAGACCAGGGTGTGTTTGATGGCGTCCGGGGTGCCGCCCCAGATCCAGTCGCCGTCAGCCAGGTTCGGGAATCCGTAGGCGCCTTTGGCGTCGGCACCGTGGCACACGGAGCAGTTCACGCCATACAGGCGCTGGCCCATGCGCAGGGCCTCCGAGTGCTCGATGACTTCTTCCACCGGCATCGCCAGGTAGCGGTTGCGAACGGCGCTGAAGCGCTCCTCGGCGACGGCGACTTCGTTCTCCCATTGTTGAACCTGACTCCAACCGAGAACCCCCTGGAAGTTTCCAAGCCCTGGATAGACCACCAGGTAGCCGACGCCAAACACCAGGGTGATCATGAACATCAGGAACCACCAGTAGGGCAGCGGGTTGTCGTATTCCTCAATGCCGTCCGCCACGTGACCGGTGGTCTGCTCCGGGTCCGCGGGCTGGCGGGTGCGGTTGGCAAACAGTATCCAGAACGTCCCGATAAAGGTGACGACGGTCAGGATGATGACCCAGGCACTCCAGAAACTGCTCATGCTTGCTTCTCCTTATGGGCGCTGTCCGCGCCGGTCTTACGCCCCTGTTCTGCGATGGTCTGCGCCATTGTCTGGCGATGGGCTTCCTCGTCGGCGAAGGGCAGTTGCGCCGCCTCGTCAAAGCGCGGCTTCTGCCGGCGGCTGTATACCCTGATGGTCAGGCCGATAAAAGCGATCAGGAGCAGCAGCGTGGTCAGGCCGCGAATGGTGTTGATATCCACGCTCAGCGTCTCCTCTGGATGAGCGTGCCCAGTTGTTGCAGGTAGGCGACCACGGCGTCGATCTCTTTCTTGCCGGCGACGGCCGCGGCGGCGCCTTCAATGTCGGCATCGGTGTAGGGCACGCCCACGGCGCGCAGTGCCGCCATCTTGCCGCCGGTCCTGTCGCCGTTGATGTCGCGGTCAAACAGCCAGGGGAAGGCCGGCATGTTGGACTGCGGTACCAGGTCGCGCGGGTTGTACAGGTGGGCGCGATGCCAGTCGTCACTGTAGCGGCCGCCGACCCGCGCGAGGTCCGGGCCGGTGCGCTTGGAGCCCCACAGGAAGGGGTGGTCGTAGACGAACTCACCGGCCACCGAGAAGTGACCGTAGCGCTCGGTCTCGGCGCGCAGCGGCCGAATCATCTGCGAATGGCAGACATTGCAGCCTTCACGCACGTAGATGTCGCGGCCCTCCAGCTCCAGGGCACTGAGCGGCTTGAGCCCCTCGATGGGTTCGCGCACTTCCTTGCCGAAGATCAGCGGCACCAGTTCGACCAGGGCGCCAAAGCTGATGGCGACGATGATGAGCACCATCATCAGGCCAATGTTCTTTTCAACTACCTCGTGTTTCATTGACTGCTCCTCACGCGGTGCCGGCGACGGGTTGACTGCCGGAGGGCGCTTGCTCCTCGGCGGTTTCGTCCGTGGTAACTGTCATGTACAGGTTGTAGGCCATTACCAGCATGCCCAGGAAGAAGATGCCGCCGCCGATCAGGCGCACGTAATAGCCCGGATAGCTGGCCTGCAGCGACTCGACGAAGGTATAGGTCAGCGTGCCGTCCTGGTTGTAGGCGCGCCACATTAGGCCCTGCAGGATGCCGTTCACCCACATGGAGGCGATGTAGAGCACGGTGCCAATAGTGGACATCCAGAAATGCACGTTGATCAGGTCGATGCTGTACATGCGCTCGCGCCCGAACAGGATCGGCAGCAGGTGGTACATGGCGCCGATCGACACCATGGCCACCCAGCCGAGTGCGCCGGAGTGCACGTGGCCGATGGTCCAGTCGGTGTAGTGGGACAGGGCGTTCACAGTCTTGATGGACATCATCGGCCCTTCGAAGGTCGACATGCCGTAGAAGGACAGGGACACCACCAGGAAGCGCAGGATCGGGTCGGTGCGCAGCTTATGCCAGGCGCCCGACAGGGTCATCATGCCGTTGATCATGCCTCCCCATGAGGGCGCCAGCAGGATCAGGGACATGATCATGCCGAGGCTCTGGGCCCAGTCGGGCAGAGCGGTGTAGTGCAGGTGGTGCGGGCCGGCCCAGATGTACACGGCAATCAGCGCCCAGAAGTGCACAATGGACAGCCGGTAGGAGTAGACCGGGCGCTCGGCCTGCTTGGGCACGAAGTAGTACATAATGCCCAGGAAGCCGGCGGTCAGGAAAAAGCCCACCGCATTGTGGCCGTACCACCACTGCACCATGGCGTCGACGGTGCCGGCGTAAATCGAGTAGGACTTGAAGGCGCCTGCCGGGATCGCCAGGCTGTTGACGATGTGCAGTACCGCGACGGTAATAATGAATGCGCCGAAGAACCAGTTTGCCACGTAGATGTGCTCCACCTTGCGCTTCATGATGGTGCCGAAGAACAGGATGGCGTAGAGCACCCAGACCACGGTAATCAGCAGGTCGATAGGCCACTCCAGTTCAGCGTATTCCTTGCCGCTGGTCAGTCCCAGAGGCAGGGAGATCGCCGCTGCGAGAATCACCAGTTGCCAGCCCCAGAACACGGCCGCCGCGAGGGTGTCCGAAATCAATCTCACCTGGCAGGTGCGCTGTACCACGAACAGGGAGGAGGCAAACAGGGCGCAGCCGCCGAAGGCGAAGATCACCGCGTTGGTGTGCAGTGGGCGGAGGCGGCCGAAATGCAGGTAGGGGAGTTCGGTGTTCAGTACCGGCCAGGCGAGCTGTGCGGCGATCAGTACGCCCACCAGCATACCGACGATGCCCCACACCACCGTCATCACGGCGAACTGGCGCACGACCTTGTAGTTGTAGACCGGGTGGGCCAGGGTGCCCTTGTCCACGTGCATCTGCACCATGCCGCTTGCGGCGGTTGCATCCGAGCTCATGGCTTCACTCC
>JANQLM010000017.1 GCA_028280635.1 Halieaceae bacterium
GATTCGCGGCGTGGCGGTGAGCAGCAACATCATCAAGACCCTGCACGAGCGCGACTGGATTCGCGTGGTCGGGCACCGTGACGTCCCCGGCCGGCCCGCCATGTACGCCACCACCCGCACCTTCCTGGACTATTTCAATCTCAAGAACCTGGACCAGCTACCGGCGCTGGCGGAAATACGCGACTTCGATACCCTGACCGCCGAGCTCGGTTTTGAGCCGATTCCAGAGCTTTCCGAGCAGCCTGCCGATGGCGAAACGGCGGAGCTGGCCGATGAGCTTGCGGGCGAAGCGGCCGGGGAGGGCGAAGCTGTAGCCGAGCCTGGGGAATCTGAGGAAGTCGAAGGCGAAGAAACCCTGAGTGTGGACGCACTGCGGGCGGCGGCTGAGTCTGCCGGCGAGGCTGCCGAAGAACCCGGCCCCGAAGCTGACGAGGACGCGCGCGACCAGGGTCATGGCTGAGGCAGGCGAAAAGCTTCAGAAGGTGCTGGCCCGCGCCGGTCTGGGTTCGCGCCGGGAAATGGAGCGCTGGATCGAGGCCGGCCGTGTACAGATCGATGGCCGCCAGGCCACCCTGGGTGACCGGGTAGACGGCGAAGCGTCGATTTCAGTGGACGGCAGGGCCATCTCCCCGGGGGAGGTCAACAAGACCCGGGTGCTGCTCTACCACAAACCCCGCGGCGAGGTGTCCTCCCGCAAGGACCCGGAAGGGCGCAAGACTGTTTTCGACAAGCTGCCGCGGCTCAAGAACGGCCGCTGGATTTCCGTGGGTCGGCTGGATTTCAACACCAGCGGCCTGCTGTTGTTCACCACCGACGGCGAGTTGGCCAATGCCCTGATGCACCCCTCCTCGAATATCGAGCGCGAGTACATGGTGCGGGTAAAGGGCGAGGTTGACGAAGACACCCTAAAACGCCTGCATGAGGGAGTGATGCTGGAGGACGGCATGGCCCGCTTCACCGATATCGTCGACGGCGGGGGTGAAGGCAAGAATCACTGGTATTACGTGGTCATCATGGAAGGGCGCACTCGTGAAGTGCGCCGGCTCTGGGAGTCACAGGACTGTGTGGTGAGCCGACTCAAGCGCACCCGTTACGGCAATGTGTTCATCCCTTCACGGGTCAAGCAGGGCATGTATGTAGAGCTCGACAGGAAAGAGGTCAAGGGGCTCTACGAACTGGCCAAGCTTCCCCCCAAGCCCATCGAGGATGCCACGCCCACTCAAAAGAAACGCGAGCAGCGCCAGCTTGAGAAGCGCGGCGATGGCAAACCAAAGCGAAAAACGCCGCGCAAGCCCGGCGCCGGCAAGTCCTCGGGTGGCAAGCCGAAGCCCTCGAAGAGCAGGAAGACAGCCAGCAAGGCCTGAGCGCAGCCTGAAGCGCAACCCGGAACGGAGTCCAAGCACAATGTGCCGCAACGCTGCCCTCTTTGTTACGGCCTTCGCACCGCTACTGTTTTCCGCACAGCCCGACGCTGGTGCCCCGGTGTTTGTCGACCCCTCCGCCGGCGCGAAGGATGCGCGTATGACTGGCAACACCCCGCCATTTGAAGTCTACATAAGCTGGTAGCGGCAAACTGGCAGTCGCAGCGGGCAGCAACGCCAGCTTCGGTTACACTTGTTTTAATCTGTGCCCCCTGGATACCTTTTTACACAGCCACATATTTACGCAGCCGCATACTTCAGGCGCTAACTTGAGAAAGACAAGGAGACATCATGTACCTTAAAGCTTCTGCCGCACTGCTTCTTTCCTGTGTCGTCATCGCAGGCAGCACAGATGTTCAGGCCCAACGTAAAGGCAACAATGCACGAGTGACCATTGGTGTGGTCGAGGCCGCGCAGCGGGTCGAATTCGATTCCGGCGCCGGCAAGGGCGCCCTGCTGGGCGGTGCCGTCGGCTGGGCACTGGCGCGCAACCAATCCAGCAGCACCCAGGCCGCCGCGGCGGCTGCCGGTGCGGGTCTCGGCGCGGCATCCCAAAATGCCCGCCATGGCGGGTCTGGCATGCAGTACACGGTGCGTACCGGTGCCGGCAGCATGATCACCGTGGTGACTGACCAGACCGAGGTGCGTATTGGTGACTGCGTATCCGTGGAGGAAACCGGGGACGTGGCCAACATCCGCCGGGTTGACAATGACCTCTGTATTCCGGCTTCGCCGGAGGTGGTCGAAGCGGTAACCCCTGAACTGGTAGATGATGCCGCTCGCTGCGTGCAGGCCAAGGAGCGCCTGTTTGAAGCCAGGACTCCCGAGGAGGTCGAAGTGGCTCGCCAGATCATGGAAGCCTTCTGCAACGACTGAAACGTCCAGCGGCTGGCGCCTGCGTCAGCCGCAACTCCCTTTCAAACAATAAGAGGACGCTCGCATGACCTTTATCCCTAACGCCAGGACCCTGGTTCGAGTGCTGCTGCTGTCGCTGCTGCCCCTGCTGAGTGGCGGACTCTCCGCCCAGGAACACGACTCCACCTTCGATAACCTCGTGCGGGTGGAAGGTGCCCCGTCGGCGGCAGCCTATATCGACCCAGATGCGGACTTCACCGTCTATACCCACGTTAAGATACTTGAGCCCTACGTGGCCTTCCGCGCCAACTGGCAGCGCGACCAGACCAGCAACAACCCCGGCATCCGGGTGAGCGCCAGCGATATGGACCGTATCCGCGCCGCGGTGGGTGATCTGCTGACCGATGTATTTGTCGAAGCGCTGGAAGCCGGTGATGGCTATACCGTCGTGAATGAACCCGGTGAGCATGTGCTGGTTTTGCGCCCGGCAATCATCGACCTGGATGTGACTGCGCCGGACAACCGCGGTGCCGGACGCAGCAATTCGTTCTCCACGACGGCGGGCGCCGCAACGCTCTACGTCGAGTTGTTTGACGGCGCCACCGGCAAGATCATTGGCCGCGCCATTGACCGCCGAACGGCATCGCGCCCCGGTGGCATGATGCAGTGGAGCAACAGCGTCACCAATACCTCGGACGCGCGCCGCATGTTCCGCGTCTGGGCTGACCGGCTGCGCAATTTCCTGGACAGCCACTACTCGGGCAAGTAAGCCTCTACACCACCGCCTGCAGCCGTTCGCGGCTGCCGGCCACCAGCTCGATGCTGCGGTTCCAGTCAGTATCCTATTGCGCTGGATCCGCGGCGCTGCCGTTACTATAGCGCTCGAGCCAGTGTGCCTCGCCGCGCCGGGTCCCAGGT